>NZ_VAJL01000001.1:2985000-3585000 GCF_006175945.1 Chryseobacterium mulctrae
GAATAATTACATGATTTCATTTACAACAGTAACTTCTTCTTCACAGTTTATTTTCTTTAGTCATAATATATTTATAATAGCTAGTTCAGTAGCGGAACCTTTTTAGTAGCAAATAATCACAATTACACCTCTCTGAGCTCAAGAAAAGTGACGCGTATTAATTTTAGAGTTGTAATAAGTAAAGAGATTAAAGCTGATATAATGAACAAACTAAAGCTGAATAAACTTAGTTGTCTTAATTAAGCCAAAACTAATATCGAATAACTATGATTCTAGCTCGGATAGAAGCGGTTACCCCGCAACGTGAGTAGGAGAGTAGGAAGGATTTAGAGATGGAGAAACAACGACGTGAGGAGTAAAAGCGTATAGCCGGAATAAGCTCCTAAGAAACATAATGTTTTACTAGATTATACATTTACATATCTTAAAAAGTTATATCTAAGAAGCTGTTACAGTAGAATCGTTTTCTAATAATTGAAAATGAAACTGAATATTGGCAATGTTTTTCCAGGTTGCATATTTGAATAGGAAAAAGCCGATTAACATCCCCAAAGTATTTAAAAATACATCGTCTATATCTGCAACGCCTCTGCCTGTAAAATACTGTGTTGATTCGATAATACTTATTGCAATTAAAAAGAACAAAGTAACAGGGATAAAACGGTTGAATTTTTTGATGCATAATCCCAACCAACCGAATGGACTGAATAGAAATATGTTCCCAAATATGTTGACGATAAAAGCTTGATTGTCTATATTATTGTCATTAAAAAAATGCTGGATAGTAATAAACGGCTGATGCTGAATATAAGAAATTTCAGAAGGTTCTCTTCCGGATGCGTAAAACATCATGTATAATAAAACGACGGTATATAAGGCAATAAATACTGCAAAATATCTTTTCATAGGTTTCCTTTTGGGATTAGTAATTAAAAAGAGGTTGTAGTGCTTATTAGTTTTTAGATATATTATGTTAACAAAAATCTTACCTTAATAGTATGGTGTTTTGAAACTTTATAATTCTTTAGGATTATTTAACATAATATAAAAAGCCCCACTTCTAAAAGTGAGGCCAAATATTGTAAAATCGAGTAAAATCACACTTGAATTACTCCCAAATTGAATTTTTCAGTAATCGGAGAATGATTGGCTGCTTCTATACCCATAGAAATCCATTTTCTGGTATCGATAGGGTTGATAATTGCATCAGTCCACAATCTTGAAGCTGCATAGGTTGCTTCCGTCTGTTTTTGATATTTTTTTGTAATGGTATCTAAAATTTCCTGGTGCTCTTCTTCAGTAATTACTTTTCCTTGTTTTTTCAAAGTAGATTCCTGGATTTGTGCTAAAACTTTCGCAGCCTGTGCTCCTCCCATTACAGCCAAATCTGCCCATGGCCAGGCTACAATCAATCTCGGATCGTAAGCTTTTCCACACATTGCATAGTTTCCTGCTCCGTAAGAATTTCCGGTAATGATCGTAAATTTAGGAACAACAGAATTAGAAACTGCATTCACCATTTTTGCACCGTCTTTAATGATTCCACCGTGTTCTGATTTTGAACCTACCATAAATCCTGTTACGTCTTGTAAAAAGATCAAAGGAATTTTTCTCTGGTTGCAATTAGCAATAAATCGCGTTGCTTTGTCGGCAGAATCAGAATAAATTACTCCACCAAACTGCATTTCGCCTTTACCGCTTTTCACCAATTTTCTTTGGTTGGCAACAATTCCTACAGACCAACCGTCAATTCTTGCCGTTGCACAGATAATACTTTTACCGTAATCTGCTTTGTATTCTTCAAATTCAGAATTATCAACAATACATTTTATAATTTCTAAAGTATCGTATTGCTCTGCTCTGGAAACAGGCATAATTCCGAAAATATTATCTATTTTTTCTTTAGGAGGGAAACTTTCTATTCTGTCGAAACCTGCTTTGTCATAGCTTCCTACAGATTTCATAATATTTTTAATACGGTCTAAAGCATCTTTATCGTCTTTAGCTTTATAATCGGTAACTCCAGAAATTGCACAATGCGTTGTTGCTCCACCTAAAGTTTCATTGTCGATACTTTCACCAATCGCAGCTTTTACCAAATAACTTCCGGCCAAGAAAATAGAACCGGTTTTATCAACAATCATTGCTTCGTCGCTCATAATAGGAAGATAAGCTCCCCCCGCAACACAGCTTCCCATCACAGCAGAAATCTGAATAATTCCTGAAGCGCTCATTTTAGCATTATTTCTAAAAATTCTTCCGAACATTTCTTTATCAGGGAAAATTTCGTCCTGCATCGGAAGATAAACTCCTGCAGAATCTACAAGATAAATTATTGGAAGTCTGTTTTCCATAGCGATTTCCTGCGCTCTTAGATTTTTCTTTCCTGTAATCGGAAACCAAGCTCCAGCTTTTACCGAAGCATCATTTGCTACAACTAAACATTGCTTGCCTGAAACATAACCCATTACAACCACAACACCACCACTTGGGCAACCGCCATGTTCTTCATACATTTCATAACCAGCAAAAGCACCAATTTCTATGGAATCTGAATTTTTATCAAGAAGATATTCTATTCTTTCTCTTGCCGTCATTTTCCCTTCGTCACGAAGTTTCTGAAGTCTTTTTTCGCCACCTCCTTTTTTTATTTCTGTAAGCAAACGATTGATTTCAGATAATTTTAATTTATTTTGATCTTCTCTTTTGTTAAATTCAATATCCATGAAATTTATATTTTAATCTGCCTAAAGATACTATTTTTAGAAAAAGTAGTAAAATATGTTTATTTTATTTTAATGATTTGGTTATCAGAAAATTATGATATTTTTAACAAATGATACGTTTTTTTTGGTGCATATTTTGCTAACTTTACAATAGAGTAATAGAAATGAAAGTTTCTATATAAATACTCTAAGTTCCTAGTTTATTTTTTTAATAGTTTATTATTTGAAGGCCCTGAAAGTTCTATAGATTTTCAGGGTTTTTGGATTTTTATACTCATTCTGTTACTTCTTTAATATCCAAATTTTAATATTTAGCGGATAAATTAAATAAAATTTTATCCTGAACAAGAAAGTTGATGTTATCATTAGAAATAATGATACTAATCTTATATTTTTTTAAATTTAATGAAAAGCTATTTGTAAATTTGTCTGTTTAAAATTTAGAGGATCAATATGCAGAAATTAGCACTTTTCAGATTACATTTAATTGTCTTTTTATGGGGATTCACAGCAATTTTAGGTAAACTGATTACCGCAAATGCCCAGATTCTTGTATTTTACAGAATGCTTTTTGCGGCCATATTTCTTTATGCATTTATAAGAATTTACAAAAAAGAGAGCATTAAAGTTTCAAAAAAATTATTCTTACAATTATCGGGAGTTGGTTTTTTTATGACGCTGCATTGGTACTGCTTTTTTTATTCGATTAAAGTTTCCAACGTTTCCATAGCTTTAAGTTGTCTCTCGTTATCTACTTTGTTTGCTTCGGTTTTGGAGCCTATTGTTTTTAAACGGAAAGTAGATGTTTCGGAAGTGGTAATGGGAGCGGTGATTGTTGCCTGTATTTTACTTATTTTTAAAACAGAGTTTCAGTATAAAGAAGGAATTTTTTACGGAGTTTTGTGCGCGATTTTCGGAACCGTTTTTTCTGTTTTTAATGGAAAACTTTTCGGAAAAACCAGTTCTGGAAATATTATTTTCTATGAAATCTTTTCAGGATGGTTTATTTTAATGCTGTTTTATTTGGTAACGGGACAAATCATGCAGATGGATGAAATAAATTATAGAGATCTTGCGTTAATAGGCTTGTTGGCAAGTGTATTTACAGCATATCCTATGTTTGAATCTGTGAAGCTGATGAAATATATTTCGCCATTTACTTTAATTTTAACAGTTAATTTAGAACCAGTTTACGGAATTATACTAGCTTTTTTTATCTTTGGAGAATCAGAACACATGAGCCCTGTATTTTATGTTGCATCTTTGGTTATGATTTTGGCAATTGTTGTAAATGCGCTGATAAAAACTAGAAAACAAAAAAACATTAACTAAGCATCTATTCTACATGATGAAAAAATATCTATTATTAGTATTTTCCCTTTTATTTGGGTTTTCTCAATCTCAGATTATCAGAAAATATTCCAATGAATTTTTAAATATCGGAGCCGGAGCTAGAGGAATCGGGATGGGAGGTGCCGTAATGACCAGTCAGGACGATGTGTATTCACCGATGTGGAATCCTGCAGGCTTGAATGGGATTACAAGAGATTGGCAAGGTGCAGCAATGCACGCAGAATATTTTGAATCTATTGCTAAATATGATTATTTGGCTTACGCAAAAGTTTTGGAAACTGGTGTTTTCGGAGTCTCTGTTGTCCGTTTAGGGGTTGATAATATTTTAAATACTACTCAATTAATCGATACGGAAGGAAATATTGATTACGATAAAATTACTAAATTCTCACAATCAGATTATGCAGGAATCATTTCTTATGCATTCAATCCTGGTGGAAATCCGAAATTGGATGTTGGTGTGAATGCTAAAATCGTTTACCGAAATGTAGGGAAATTTGCAAGCGGATATGGTTTTGGTTTTGATGTTGGTGCTATTTATAAAGCTGATAACGGCTGGAAATTTGGAGGGGTTCTTCGTGATGCTACGACTACCGTCAACTTTTGGACTGTGAATCAAAAAGAATTGTCTACCATTGTAAATGGTGAAGAATTTAACCCTGCTCCAACCGATAAAATGGAATTGACGATGCCGAAGCTAAATGCAGGAGCAAGTAAGTTATTTAATATCAACAGCAGTTTGTATGTTTTACCGGAGGCGGGAATCAATGTAGATTTTGCTAAAACAGCGGCTCTGCTTTCAACAGATTTTGCAAGTATCACGCCTTATGCAGGAGCAGAATTGGGATATCAGAAAATGATTTTTGTAAGAGTAGGTGTTAACAGATTTCAGTCGATTACCGATATTGAAGACCTTCAGAGAAAAGTCTCTTTTCAGCCAAGCGCAGGTATAGGAATTCGTTACAGAGGTTTAACGCTTGATTACGCAATCAGTAATTCAGGAATCGGAGGTTCTAATTTTTACTCTAATTTCTTCTCATTAAAACTGGATATGGGAGAATTTAGAAATGATTAATTATTTTATTTAAATTAATTTTATGAAGAAGTTATCAGTTATTATATCATCTTTTTGTGTGATGCTTTCGTATGCACAGAAAGTTTCTGATTATAAATATGTTGTTGTTCCAAGTTCGCTTGAAAGTTTTAAAAAAAATAATTACGGACTTAGCGCATTTTTAACTAAAAGTCTAAAATCTAAACAATATGTAGTAATTTCTGAAAACAGAGGTCAATGGCCGGAAGAAGCAAATGTTAATCCGTGTAGCGTTCTGAATGCTGATCTCGTAAATGACAGTAGTTTTCTTAGAAATAGAATTATTTTAGAATTTAAAGACTGCAACAGCAAAGTGATTTCTTCTGAAAAAGGAAACTCGTCAATAAAAGAATATGAAGAAGGTTTCAAAGATGCATTATCTAAAGCTTTAGTAAATATTTCTATCTCAAAACCTGTTGAAAACACAACTTTTAAACAGGAAGTTCAAGTGGTGAAAGAAACTGTACAGGAAATTCCTAAAGTAAGCGAACAAAAATCTCAAGCTTCAAAGGCAGAAAAATACAGCAACGGAAAATAGCTAAGTTTTCGTTGCGTGCGAAGCACGAACAATGAAAACCCTGTTGAACGGAAGCTTCGGGAGCTTTTTTCAGCATTATGGGTTTACCGACGAAGGATTTTAAAGATATACAGGAGACTTTCAGAAAGGTCTCTTTTTTTGTGGGTGAATTTGATGGTTTTTCTTGGTTTTATCGTGTTTTCCTTCACTTTTAGGCATAAATACCCTTACCCAAAATGCTAGATTTTTGGCTTTTCAAAGTTTTGGCTCATCTCCAAAAACCAAAGGGGCGGACCGCGCAAATCGAACGTTGCAATCGTTACCAAATTCCCAACTTTGCAGCAACTACATTTCGGCTGAAAAGTTTTGGGTGGAAATTTTCCTTTGGGCTGAATGCCTAAATTCTGTTGCAGATTTTTTAGCTTCATTCGTTTCCATGTGCTGCTGAGAAAACCGTAATGGCGGATTTTCACAAATCTTTTCGGCAAAATATGCATCGCAAAACGGCGGATAAACTCCTCATGGCTCAAAACCATCTGCTTTTTGATGCCTTTTTGGCGGTAATCTTTGTACTCCAACGTTACATTTTCCGCATCAACTTTCCTGATTCTCTGGTTGCTGATCGCGATTTTGTGCGTATATCTTCCCAAATATTCCACCACAGATTTCGGGCTGCCAAAGGGTTTTTTAGCGAAAACTACCCAAGGTTTTTCCCAAAGTTTTTGTCTGAGTTTTTCATAAGTTTCTGCTTCATTTTTTCGGTTTTCAAATTGATTTTCATCATTTTCCGTCTGATTTTTATTACATTTTAATGATAACCGAACCTTCAGCTTCTCACAAAATTTAGCCCTGAAAACTTTGCTCAAAGCCTTTACAGGAAACAAAAAATTACCGTCGCTTCTGATGTTTTTCCAAACTCCGTTTTCATCCACGCCGCCACCCGGAACGATGCAGTGCAAATGCGGATGCAGACTCAGATTCTGTCCCCAAGTATGCAAAATAGCGATCATTCCCATTTTTAAACCTCGATTTTCACCAAAGGTTTGCAGCGTTTCCCAAGCCGATTCAAATAAAATATCATACAACATTTTCGGAGCATGAAGTGCGGTTTTGTTCAGCACTTCCGGAACGGTAAAAACCACGTGAAAATAAGGCACTGGAAGCAGTTCGGTTTCCCGGTTTTCAATCCATTTTTCGCGGTTTTTGCCCTGACATTTCGGGCAGTGCCGGTTTCGGCAGGAGTTGTAGCTGATGCTGATATTTCCGCATTCGTCACAAGCGTCAATATGACCGCCCAAAGCCGATGTACGGCACTTTTTTAACGCAAATAAAGTTCTTAATTGCCAGGAATTTAATCCTAAATTTTCTAGTTTTGAACCTAAAATATTCAACACATCTGCGACTTCGTATCGAGGTTGAGATTCAGGTTGAGCAGACTGTATTTTTGAGATTTCTAAACGTTGATTTTCATTAAATTTAAAGCTTGAATTTTGGCTTTTAACAAATTCAAAACCAACTACTTCGCTCTGCATTCCTCAAACAAAGTATCCAGTGGAGAGAAGAGTTTTTGGGTAGAAAGTTGGGCGATTTGAAGGTAAACGAGGGTCGTTTCGATGTTTTCGTGGCCGAGGAGATTTTTGATGCTCACAATGTTCATCCCATCCTCCAAAAGATGCGTCGCAAAACTGTGCCGAAGCGTATGAACACTCACTTCTTTCAATATTTTTGCCGTTTTTGAAGCCTGTTTCACCGCCCATTGTACGCCACGTTGCGAATATCTTGAATCGAATTCTCCACCTGCACGATTTGCTCGAGGTTCTCCAAAGAGAAAATCTTCCGGTTTTTCCGCTTCAATATATTTTTTCAAACCCCGAATCAAATGTTCCGACAAAGGCAAATAGCGGTCTTTTTTGCCTTTTCCCTGAACCACTTTCAGCTGTTTTCGGTAAAAATCCAAATCGCATAAACGGAGATTTCTGACCTCCAGACAGCGCAATCCGCAACCGTAAAGCAACCCGATTAAGATTTTATGTTTTAAAAGTTTACAGCATGACAACATCTGCCAAACCTCCTGTTTACTGAGCACAACAGGCAGTTTTTTCTCTTTTTTAATTTCCGGAAGACTTAGATAATCGTAGCTCAAACCTTCCGATTTCAACAGAAACCGAAGTCCGTAAACCGTGTGTTTAAAATACGATTGCGAGGGTGATCTTGATTTTTTCTGAAGGTAAAAAAGGTAATCGTGGATCTGCTCAGGATCCAATTCTGTCGGGATTTTCCCGAAATGCAGCGACACCGCCGCGACGTGTCTGGAGTAATTATTGAACGTGCTCTGACTGCGTCCCAACACCGAAACCGTACGTTCAAAACGGCTTAAAAGTTCTGTAAAACCAGGCACTTCGCGCTTTGCCTGATTGATGATTTTGTTTTCTCTGAGCTCGTCTAAACTCTTTTTTTTGTAGCCATTCTATTGATTTTTTAATTAACTTTACAAAGTAACTGATTTATGCGATTGGGAAAGCTACCGAAGGTTTAGTTCAACTAAGTCTTCAGAAAATTCAGATTGATGCTTCTCAATTTATTTTGGTAGACGGAAACAGTTCTGTTCCTTTTGCTACTTTCAAAGAGACTACTAAAAAAGATGTTTTCAGAGTTAAATTAGGTTCAGGCGAATCTACAACAGGATATTATGAAAATGGAAATTTAGTAATTGAAATTCCAAAAGGTAACGACGAATATTCTAAAGAAGTATTTTCACCTGTAAAATAGCTTTACAACTTTTCAAAAAAAATATAAAAAAGGCTTACCCGAAAATTTCAGGTAAGCCTTCCTTAAAATAAACCATAAAAACTAAAATTAAGGCATCAACACCGTATCAATTACGTGTATCACACCATTTGACTGATTAACGTCTGCAATCGTAACTTTCGCTTTGTTACCTTTTGCATCGGTAACATATAAATCTTTTCCTTTTGTCCAGAACGTAAGCTCTTCACCTTGTACAGTTTTCATCATTGCTTTACCGTTTCCTGCTTTTATCGCTGCCCAAACTTGTTTTGCACTATATTTTCCGGGTAAAACATGATAGGTAAGGATTTTTATAAGCATTGCCTTATTCTCTGGTTTTACTAAATTTTCAACTGTTCCTGTTGGTAATTTTGCAAAAGCAGCATCAGTTGGAGCAAATACTGTGAAAGGACCTTTGCTTTGAAGCGTTTCCACTAAACCGGCAGCTTTTACTGCGGCAACCAATGTCTTGTGGTCTTTAGAATTTACCGCATTTTCAATAATGTTTTTAGAAGGATACATTGCTGCTCCACCTACCATTACTGTTTTTTCTTTCATTTGCTGTGCAGCTGCATTTCCACTGAATGCGAATGATAAAGCCACCATTCCGAATACTGCGATTTTTGATCTTGTGTTCATTTCTTTAATTTTTTAAATTATTATTGAGTAAGTAATTTTGTTTGTTACCCTCATTTACGAAGATCAGTTTGGTTTAGATTTAAGAATTTAAATTTTAACAATAATTAACGGTAATTGATTATTTTTTAATCAATTCTGTGTGGTACGTAATTTTTAAAACTTTTTTCTCATTATTTATATTATTTCATTACATTTGAAATGAAAAATATTCACCATCAAAACAAATTATTCAGAAGAAGAACTTATCGTTTTGCTGAGACAGAAAAACGAAGCTGGTTTTCATCACTTGTATGATAACTATTCTGGTGCGTTGTATGGTGTAATTCTCAGAATTGTTCAGTCTAAAGAATATACAGAAGAGATTATTCAGGATGTTTTTGTAAAAATCTGGAATTCCATTCATCAATATGATGCTGCGAAAGGTAGATTTTATACTTGGATGATTAATATTGCAAGAAACACGGCAATTGATTATCTTAAATCTAAAAGCTTTCAAAACCAACTTAAAAACCAACCTTTACCAGATTTCGTATATGAGAATGCGGAACTTACAACTACCAATAATTCAGATTTTATTGGGTTTAATAAAGTGCTTGAAAGTTTGGAATCTGATAAGCAGGAACTCATTGATCTTGCCTATTATCAAGGATTTACGCAGAGTGAAATATCAGAAAAACTGAATATGCCTTTAGGTACTGTTAAAACAAAAATGCGAAATGCATTGATTAAATTAAAAGACTTGTTAAAAGATTATCAATAAATTGGATAGTAAAGAATACATATCATCCGGAATTCTAGAATCTTACATTCTAGGTCTTGTTTCTCCCGAGGAAGCAGGTATTTTGGAGTGTGTGATGAAGAATAATGCTGAAGTAAAAGCTGCCTATGAAGAGGCGCAGAAAACTTTTGAATTGCTTGCAACTGCACAGGCAATGACACCACCCACTGATTTAAAAGCAAAAATCTGGGATAAAATTCAACTTGAACAAGAAGTTGTAGAAGAGAAACCTGTAATTCCTATTAATAATGTTGAACCAAAAATGGAAACTCAACAGATAACGCAGGAAATAAAAGTAGAAAAAAGTAACAGCTGGAAAACCTTTGCGGTGGCTGCATCTGTTTTATTTTTAGTGAGTATTGGAGGTAATTTATATTGGATGAACAGCCAAAACGAAATGAAAAACGAATTAGCTGGTTTAAAGTCTGATAAGCAATCTCAGAATCTTGCGATGCAAAATCTTGAGCAAAAACTGAAGATAACTTCAAACCCAAATATGCTTAAAATTGTTTTGGCGGGCGTTGAAAAACATCCAGAATCCAACGCTGTGGTATATTGGGATAAAACTTCAAAAGATGTTTACTTAACGGCGAATAGCTTGCCAAAAGCTCCTGAAGGAATGCAGTACCAACTTTGGGCAATTGCAGACGGAAAACCAGTGAGCGCAGGAATGTACACCGACGAAAAAGATGCTAAAATAGCTTTAGCCAATATTCCGAATGCGCAGGCTTTTGCCATTACTTTAGAAAAAGAAGGCGGAAGCACAATTCCTACAATGGAAAACATGTATGTAATGGGAGGAGTTTAAAACTTTTCTTTAACAATAAATTGAAAATCTCTTATCATCGATAAGAGATTTTTTGTTTTATTCAGCATTGAAAAATTCCCAGATTACTTTCGCTTTAGATTTTCCTAAAATTTCTTCTAAAGTTTCTAGGTTGGCTTCTTTTATTCTTTTGACTGATTTTAGTTTAGATAAAAGCAATTCAATTGTTTTTTCACCAACCCCCGGAATTTCCTCAAGCTCAGATTTTATGGTAGAATTGGTACGTCTTGTTCTGTGATGTTTTACGCCAAAACGGTGGGCTTCATCACGTACTTGTTGTAAAATCTTAAGCGTTTCAGATTTTTTATCGAGATATAAAGGAATAGGATCTTCAGGAAAGAAAATTTCTTCGAGTCTTTTGGCAATTCCCACAATGGTAATTTTTCCGTAAAGACCAAGAAGTTTTAAACTTTTTACAGCAGAAGATAGCTGTCCTTTTCCACCATCGATCAAAATTAATTGAGGTAAACTTTCGCCTTCCTCCAACATTCTTTTGTAGCGTCTGAAAATGACTTCTTCCATGGTTTTAAAATCATCAGGACCGATAACCGTTTTAGGATGGAAAATTCTGTAGTCAGCCTTACTCGGTTTTCCGTTTTTAAAAACAACACATGCCGAAACCGGATTGGTTCCCTGAATATTTGAGTTGTCAAAACCTTCAATATGTCTCGGTTCTACAGGCATTCTTAATAGCTTTTGCATTTCTGCCATAATTCTGTTAGAATGTCTTTCGGGATCTACAATCTGTACCTGTTTTAATTTTTCAATTCTGTATTCTTTGGCGTTTTTTTCAGAAAGTTCAACGATTCTTTTTTTATCGCCGACTTTCGGAACAATCAGCTTTACGTTCGGAATTTCAACGGTTAAGTGAAACGGAAGCAAAACTTCTTTAGAATCAGAATCAAATTTTTGGCGGATTTCTATCAAAGCCTCTTCCATGATCTCTTCATCGGTTTCTTCAAGCATTTTCTTGATCTCTGTGGTAAAACTTTGAATAATATTTCCGTTCCTGATCTTGAAATAATTAACATAAGCCGCAGTCTCATCACTCGTCATTCCGAAAACATCTACATCATCAATATCCGGATTTACTACGGTATGTTTCACCTGATAATCCTCCAAAATATCCAGTCTTTCTTTAATGAGCTGTGCATTTTCAAACTGAAGATTAGACGCATATTTCGTCATTTGATTGATCAAATATTCTTTTGCTCTTCGGAAATCTCCTTTTACAATCCCACGAATTGCATCGATTTTTTCGTCGTAATCTTCCTTGCTTTCCAAATCTTCACACGGTCCTTCACAGTTTTTTATATGAAACTCAAGACAGACCTTGTATTTACCTTCCTCAATTTTTTTCGGAGATAAATTTAAATTGCAGGTACGAAGTTTATAAATATGCTTAATTGTGTCTAATAAAATCTTTGCAGGACGTACTTTTGCGTAAGGTCCAAAATATTCCGAACCGTCTTTTATTTTATTTCTCGTAAGAAAAATCCTTGGAAAATCTTCATTTTTAATACAAATCCACGGATAAGTTTTATCATCTTTCAACATCACGTTGTAGAAAGGCTGATGTTCTTTAATCAGATTGTTTTCCAATAAAAGAGCGTCGTATTCACTGTTGACAATAGTGGTTTCAAGACGGTTGATCTTTCCGACCATAATTCTGGTACGGTACCCGGAAAGCGTTTTGTTGAAATAAGAAAGTACTCTTTTCTTTAGGTTTTTAGCCTTTCCTACATACAGCAGATTTTCGTTTTTATCATAATATCGATAAACGCCGGGTTCTGAAGGTAAAGTTTTAAGCTGTAATTCTAAAGACGGATTCATATCACAAAATTAAGCATTCTCAATGTATTTTATACCAACAAAAAAAGCTGCAGAAATTCTACAGCTTCAGATTTATCATTAAATAATTTTATCCTTTTGTCATTTCGGTGTATTGACTCACCAAAAAGCTGAAATAATCCCATTCTACAGATTTTTTAGGATATTTTTTCATGAATTCTGTATTGTCGCCAAATAAGAAATCATAATTGTCTTCAAAATCATCTTTGTGCAACCACATTACTTTGTCGCCTTTTTTCACATAGAAAGATTTAATAACTCCGCCACCCAATTGAGGACCACCAAAAGAAACACCTCCGGTTTCTTTAGCTCTCGGATCATGATAAACGGAGATAATGTCGCTGAATTCAGGATTGATAAGCTGCATCAAAAATTCTTTTTCATCTTTTTTATTCTTTAAAGAAACAGTTTGATTCACAAAGTGAATGTTTTCACCGGTTGTATTTTTTGTCAGTTTTTTGGTTCCGAAGTTTCTGATGTTTCCAAAATATTTTCCAACTTTTGCAATTTTTTCAGCGTTACTTGGGTAAATATACATTTCACTTACATTTTCAGCATTAAAAGTCATTTGCTTTTTTGTAGCGCTGTCTTTAATGGCAATTTCGTAGATCTGTCCTTTTTTAGAATCAACTTTACTGCAATATCCTTTATTTACAGTTCCGTCTTTCATGATAATAGTAGATATTTTCTTTGGAGACGGAATATTGAAACCTTCATTGAAAAGATAAGTTTCCATTTTTTTGATGTCTTCCTTAGAATACTTCACCTTGTCTTGAGCGAATGAGAATGCACTTGTGAATGAAAGTGCCCATAATAGAGCTTTAAATTTCATAAATATTAGTTTAAATTATTTCGGTAAAAATAACTAAATAATTGATGATTTGATAAAATATTTTAAGGATGTCGAAGTTTTTTATAAATCTGAATATTGTCTTATTTAAGGATACCATATTTTACTTTAATAGTCTTTTTAAGTATGATTCAAAATGTGTATTTTTAGGCAAATTTTTTGAAATGATATACGGTATAGATACTTTCAGTTTTCATGATGTTTTGGAAATCTGTAAAGACCCAAATAAAGCTACATTAAATAAAGAAGCGAAAGAGCAAATTTTAAAATCTCAGAATAATGTAAAACAGATTGTAGAGTCAGATCGATGTGTTTATGGGATCAATACAGGATTCGGACCGCTTTGTGATACTAAAATTTCGGCTGATGAAACAGCTCAGCTTCAGTACAATTTAATTATTTCTCACGCAGTAGGAGTAGGGAAACCGATTGATAAAGAATTTTCAAAAATTATGATGATTGCGAAAGTTCATGCGTTGTCTAAAGGTTTTTCGGGAGTTTCTTTGGAAGTGATTGAAAGAATTATTCTGATGCTTGAAAAAGATATTATTCCTGTAGTTCCGGAGCAAGGTTCTGTAGGAGCTTCGGGAGATTTGGCTCCTCTTTCACATTTGGTTTTACCACTTTTAGGACTTGGACAGGTTTGGGTAGGAAACGAAATTTTTGAAACGGCTGAAGTTTTAGAAAAAAACAATCTTGAACCATTGGTTTTAGGACCGAAGGAAGGTTTGGGATTAATCAACGGAACTCAGTTTATTCTGGCTCATGCGATAAAAGGTTTAGAAAAATTTGAATATTTATTAGATTTAGCGGATATGACTGCTGCAATGAGTCTTGAAGCTTACAGAGGTTCAGCAAGTCCATTTAAAAAAGAACTTCACGACATTAGACCGTTTGAAGGAAGCAAAAAAGTAGCGGCAAGAATGCTGAAATTTTTAAAGAATTCTGAAAACTTAAAAGCTCACGAAGAGTGCGAAAGAGTACAGGACCCTTATTCTATGAGATGTGTTCCTCAGGTTCACGGTGCAAGTAGAAATGCTTTTGAACATCTTAAAATGATGGCCGAAACGGAATTGAATTCTGTAACCGATAATCCGATCGTTTTAAGCGCTGAAGAATCTATTTCAGGAGGAAATTTCCACGGGCAATTAATGGCAATGCCTTTAGATTATGCAACTTTAGCTGTTGCAGAGTTAGGAAATATTTCAGACAGAAGAAGTTATTTATTGTTAGAAGGGAAATACGGTTTACCAAGATTATTAACTGAAAGCTCAGGTTTGAATTCAGGATTTATGATCCCGCAATATACTTCTGCAGCGTTGGTTACTGAGAATAAAACGCTTTGTTTCCCGGCTTCGGCGGATTCTATCCCGACAAGTTTAGGTCAGGAAGATCATGTTTCAATGGGAAGTATTTCTGGTAGAAAATTCAATCAGGTTTTAGGGAATCTTGTAAATATTTTGGCGGTTGAATTAATGTTTGCAGCACAAGGTTTAGAATTCAGAAGACCTGCAAAATGCTCAAAAATTATTGAAGAAAACTTTGCCATTCTTCGTTCTAAAGTTGATAAACTGGAAGATGACCGATTAATCGGAAAAGATATGTTGGCGATTGCAGAGCTGATTAATGATAGAAAGTTTGTAGTGAATTTTTAAATTAAATCTTTCGCAGATTAAATAGATTGGGCAGATTTTATATTTTTATCTGCGAAATTTGCTAAATCTGCCAGATAAATTTTAAATCCGAATAAAATGCAAATTCTCAGAACTACTTCCGAAAATTCCGATTTTCAAAATCTTGTAAAAAAGTTGGATGCTTATCTAGCAGAAATGGATGGTGAAGACCATGCTTTTTATGATCAATATAATAAAATTACTCTGCTGAAAAACTGTATCGTTATTTTTGAAAATGAAAAACCGGTTGCTTGCGGAGCGATAAAACCAATTGACGAAAACACAATGGAAGTAAAAAGAATGTTTACACTTCCTGAGTTTCGTGGAAAAGGTTTTGCAGCGTCAATTTTAAAAGAACTGGAGATTTGGACAAAAGAATTGGGCTATGAAAAAACCGTATTAGAAACAGGTAAGAAGCAAACAGAAGCTGTTGCTCTTTATAAAAAATGTAACTATGCTATCATTCCTAATTACGGGCAATATGCAGGAATTGAAAACAGTATCTGTTTTGAGAAAATTTTATAAAAAAATATCAAAAGGGTCGGGCTTTAGCCCGGCTTTTCTTTTGCTCCATCAGTTTGGCTTTAGCCAAAACTTATTTACCATTTATCAACAACAGCTCCAGAGGAGCGATACCTTTGTAGGATAATAGTAAAATCCACAATTAGAACTCCGTAGGAGTTCAATCTTTTCCGATGTTTTTTAAGTAAGAATAGTATTTCTCACCATTTCTCCGTCAAATATTTCCAATATCGCTTCGGAACATGTTGAATATGCAATTTTGTGTTTTTCCTTTCTTTAATATTGGTTTTGGTAAAATAACTTTGCCAAAGGGTCTGGTATTTTTTTTCTTCTTCGTGAAATTTCTGCTGATATTGGTTTAAATCTAATTTTTCATCAGGATAAAAGAATTCACAGTTTTCTAGATCATACAACAAACCGTAATGTCTTCTCAAATCATAGATCATCCATTTTTGGTCTGCGTAACGGTCTTTAAAATGTTTTCTTATCAAAGGTAAAACATTAAAATCAGGATCAATTTTTGCAAAATAAATATCGTCCTGTAATTTTTCAAACCGTACAAAAGCAGTCATTCGATGTCTTTCTCTACTTACAGATTTGCATATTTTTGAAATTTTCAAAATATCATTATCTGCAAAATTTTGTAATATATTTTCTTCAGGATGTTTGATAGATTGTTTTACTGCTGATAAAATAAGATTTTCCATTTCCTGATCTTCAGAAAGAAAAACCTGTAATAATTGATGGATTCCCGACTTCCCAATATTTTGTTCTAATTTGTTTAAAACTCTTTCCGATTTTTCCTGTTGGGTGATCACTTCATGAATTTCTGCAAACATATTCTCCTGCTGGAAATTTTCTTTGCTACAAATCTCCACATCTTGATACCGATATTCAAAAACTTCAAATATCGCAGTGAAAAGTCCGTCGAAACTTCCGTCGTAGAGTAGGGTGGTCATTTAAGTTGGAGGGTTTGAGAGTATTAGAGTTATAATAGTGTTATTTGTGAAAAAATATTCGTAAAATTCGTGTTTAAAAAAGTGTCAATTGTTGCGAAAACTGATTCTGAAATTTCGATTGACTTCCACCAATGATCAACTTCCTTAAATTTAAATCAGTTAAATGTTTTAAAAATGGATTTCCATACGTAAAATCAATGAAAAATTTTGCCCGATTGACTGCAGCGCCCAGTTTTTTAAGATGGTCGATATTTAAAACCTGAAATTTTCTTGCACTCACAATTTTCTGTGCCGTTTTTACACCAATTCCGGGAATTCTTAGGATCATTTTATGATCTGCAGTTTGAAGATTTACAGGAAATTGATCCAGATGTCGCAAAGCCCAGCTTAATTTCGGGTCGACTTCCAGATCAAGAAATGGCATATTGAAATCTAAAATTTCATCAGCTTTAAAACCATAAAAACGCATCAACCAATCTGATTGATACAAACGGTTTTCCCGTAAAACAGGAACTTCCGATGTAATCGAAGGCAAACGATTATCTACCGTAACCGGAATATAACCGGAATAATAAACCCGCTTCATTCCGTAATTTTTGTAAAAATGATCGGCAACTTTAATGATTTGTAAATCGTTTTCGTTGGTTGCCCCCACGATCATTTGTGTTGATTGTCCGGCCGGAGCAAACTTCGGAGTGCTTCTGATGATTTTCTTTTCGTCTTTATATTGCTGAATTCCTTTCTGAACAATCCTCATCGGCTGAAGCATATCTTCACGGTTTTTATCCGGTGCCAATAATTTTAGTCCAGATTCTGTCGGAATTTCAAGATTGACAGACAAGCGATCGGCGTAAAGCGCTGCTTCATTCATCAAATCATCACTTGCTCCGGGAATTGATTTCAAATGAATATATCCGTTGAAATTGTGTTCGGTTCTTAGTTTTTTTGCAACCCTCACCAAACGTTCCATCGTCGTATCGGCATCTTTGAAAATTCCTGAGCTTAAAAATAAGCCTTCAATATAATTTCTTCGGTAAAAACTGATGGTTAAATCAACCACTTCTTCCACGGTAAAAGCAGCACGTTTAATATCATTCGATTTTCTGGAAATGCAATAGATACAATCGTAAATACAATGATTGGTCAAAAGGATTTTAAGGAGAGAAACACAACGTCCATCTTCAGTATAAGTGTGACAAATTCCACTTGCTGAACTGTCGCCTAAACCACCGTTATTTTTTCTTTTTCCACCGCTTGATGAGCACGAAACATCATACTTCGCAGCATCTGCAAGTATTTCGAGTTTCTCTTTTATGCGGTCAAAATTCATTTAAATAAATATTTTTAAAATGGAAAATTCAATAAGATTTTAAGCAAAATTAAGTCCAAAATTGAGAAAAGTCAGTGTTTTTAAAACAAACTTATCCACATATTTCCAAAGCAAAATTAGTATATTTACGGTCATTAATTTATGAGTGAAATCGTAAAAATTACGATTACGCACGACATATAAAAATTATCAATATGAATCATAAACCGGTAGAAGGTTTTTCTAAATTAACCAAACAAGGAAAAATAGACTGGCTTGTTAACGAATATCTCGAAGGAAACCAGGATTATCAAAATATACTCAATCAATATTGGAACGAAAATGCAGATCTACAGAAACTTCACGATGAGTTTTCTGAAAATACAATCTCCAATTTTTATATGCCTTACGGAATTGCACCTAATTTTTTAATCGACGGGAAATTATTTGCTTTGCCAATGGCGGTGGAAGAAAGTTCAGTAGTTGCAGCGGCTTCAAAAGCAGCAAAATTCTGGATTGATAAAGGGGGGTTTAAAACAACCATCATCAACACCGAAAAACTGGGACACACACATTTTATCATTGATGTTGAATCTCACAAACTGCAGCATTTTTTTAATTTTAATTTAAAGAAAAAACTGTTTGAAGCAACAGAAGCGATTACAGCAAACATGAGAAATCGTGGCGGCGGTATTTTAGATATAAAATTGATCGACAAAACTTCTGAAATGCCCAATTATTATCAGCTGAAAGCAAGTTTTGATACTGTGGATTCTATGGGAGCCAACTTTATCAATTCATGTTTGGAGCAGTTTGGAAAAACTTTGAAGCAGGAAATTGCAATCAGTGAAGATTTTACACAGGAAGAGAAAAATTCTTTGCAGATTGTAATGAATATTCTTTCCAATTTCACTCCGGATTGTATTGTAAGAGCTGAGGTTTCCTGTAAAATTGAAGATTTAAAAGATGATAGCGGAATTTCAAACGAAGAATTTGCAAGAAAATTCAAACAAGCGGTTGCGATTGCTGAAATTGAACCTTTCCGTGCAACAACGCATAACAAAGGAATTATGAACGGTGTTGATGCAGTTGTTATCGCAACCGGAAATGATTTCAGAGCAACCGAAGCTTGCGCACATGCTTACGCAGCGAGAAATGGAAAATATTCTTCTTTAACACATTGTACAACAGATAATGGAATTTTCAGATTTTGGATCGATCTTCCAATTTCTGTAGGAGTTGTCGGTGGTTTGACGAATCTTCATCCTTTGGTAAAATTCTCTTTGGCACTTCTTGGAAAACCTTCTGCTCAGGAATTGATGAGTATTTTGGCAGTTTCAGGATTAGCTCAGAATTTTGGAGCGCTTCGTTCTTTGGTAACTACGGGAATTCAGAAAGGTCACATGAAAATGCATTTGCTGAATATTTTAAACCAAATGGGTGCAACGGAAGAAGAGAAACAGCATTTTGTGACGTATTTTAAAGATAAAACGGTGACGCATCACGAAGTTATCAACGAATTTAACAGATTAAGAGAAAAATAATGATACAGGTTATTTTGGCTGTCTTATTTGTTGTTTTTGGAATCTTTCTTAAACAAACAAATCATCCTGGTTTTAGACGTTCTAAAAAGTTTTGGAAGATGTTTGTTATTTTGGGAGGTGTAATCTTGCTTAGCAGATTGGTTTCATATTTTTTACATCCACTGTAGTGAAAAAGAAAATTCTATTCTTCCTCTTGATTTCCGGTTTAAGTTTTTCGCAACAGAAAAATTTAAAAATAACTGATTTGCAACCGAAATCCGAAGATTTTGCTTTCCCAAAAGTTTCTTATGCTGAAAAACCTTTGGTTGAAAACAAGATCAATACATTCTTGCAGGTAAATCAGCTTGAATATATTCCCGGTTCAGAAGGAAATCCTTCGAAATTGGTATCTACAGGAAAAACTTCATATTCCAACTACGTTTATTTTTATGGTTGGGAAAAGCTGGAAACGCCTAAAAATATTTTGAGTATTGCCATTAGTGGAGAAGCTTCAGGAGCCTATCCTGAAGGTTTTGATATTTGGAAGAATTTTGATTTGAGAACGGGAAATTTAATCAATGCCAAAGATTTATTCCAGCCTAATTCAATAAAAACTGTTGAAGGCTTAATTCAGAAAAATATTAAGAAAGAAATAAATGATTTTCTTGCAGCATTAAAATCTGAGAAAAACCCTTCGGAAGAGGTTTTAGACCAGATTGCTATTTATGAAGAATGTTTTACCGATTTTACTTTAGACGGAATTGAATATTACTTCGCTAAAAATAAAATAAGATTCATTGCCGGAAGATGTTCTAATCATGCGATGAGAGCACTGGATGAATTGGGAAGTCATGTTGTGGAATTTCCTTACCAAAATTTGGAAAAGTATTGGAGTTCATACGCGAAAAACTTATTATCTGATTCTGAAAAAGTTGATAAAACGAGTTTCAGTAATAAACTGTATAAAGGAAAAATTGACGGAAAGTATCCGATTACCGTTTTAATTAATTCTATTAATGAAGATGATTCTTTTTCAGCTTCTTATTGGTATGATAAAAGTAAGAAACTGATCAATTGGAGAGGAGAATTCGTTCACGATCATTTGTCGATTACAGAAGATGATTATCACAGTGAAGAACTAAAACAATGGATACCAAGAGCCTTAATCGAAGCAGATTTGAAAGGGAACAAAATCATCGGAACTTGGCAGGATTACAAAACAAAGAAATATTTAAAATTAGAATTAGAAGAATTATAAAAATGAAAACAATTACTTTGGTCTTCGGTGCTGTTTATGGCATGTTATCAGTTATTTTAGGTGCTTTTGGAGCACACGCTTTAAAGAAAATATTATCTGTAGAAAGGCTGGAAAGTTTTGAAACAGGAGTAAGATATCAAATGTACGCTGCGTTTTTTTTGCTGATTGCAGGGTATATTTTAAAATTTGACACCTCATCTCAAAAATGGATTTCTATTTTGATGATTGCTGGAACAATACTGTTTTCTTTCAGTATATATATGCTCAGTATGCAGGATTATTGGGGAATGAATCTTAAATTTTTAGGACCAATTACTCCACTTGGAGGATTGTTTATGATTTTAGCTTGGTTGATGCTGATTTTTTATTTTGTAAAGAATAAAATTTAAATGATAAGAAAGTCTTCGACTTCGCTCAGACCGACATTCCTACAAAAACGTTGTGTATTAGAGATGTCATGCTGAGCGAAGTCGAAGCATTTTACAAATGATGATTGTAATTTTAAAAAATAAATTAAAATGAAAATCAACAGAAGACGTCGCTTAATACGAACTTTTAATCTTTTGGATCAACCCATTAAGTTTAATCCTTTCGTATTCAGCCGTACTTTTTTTATGTGGGCAATTACAGGTTTGGTTGGCGGAATTATCGCCGGATTATACTGGATTGTTCTCGAACACTTCACAGAATTTTTACATCACTTCCAAGGTTGGATGGTGATTCCGACGATGGCAATTTCAGGTCTTTTGGCAGGTTTGGTCATTCATTTTATTGGCGATCCTGGAGAAATTCATTTGATTGTTAATAACATCAGATTTAATAAAGGAAAATTAGAACCTAAAAATAATCCTTCCATGATTTTGTCGTCACTTTTTTGTGTGGCATCGGGTGGAAGTTTAGGTCCTGAAGCACCTTTGGTACAAGTTACGGGTTCAACAGGAACCTATTTAGGAAAACTTTTTAGGCTGAAAGGAGAAGAGTTACGCTCTTTAAGTATTGCGGGAATGGCTTCTGGTTTTACAGCACTTTTTGGCGCTCCGCTTGGTGGAAGTTTATTTTCTTTGGAAATTCTTCATCATAAACACGCTGTAGAATATTACAAGGCGATTATTCCTGCTTTGGTAGCGAGCTGTTTTAGTTATCTGATGTTTGCTTTAATTATTCATTTGGGAATCGGAGCGACTTGGGATTTGAAAGCCTATCATTACACCGGAGTTTATGATTTTGCCTATGCAACTGCTTTCGGAATTGTAGGAACTTTGTTTGGCTGGATTTTCATTTTTGTGGTTAAATTTTTCAAAAAAGTTTTCGAATACAGAAATTTTCCAATCTATATTAAAACTTTAGTAGGTGGGATTTTATTGGGGATAATTGCTTTTTATTTTCCGTTAACGAGATATTTCGGGCATCATGAAATCAATGAATTGATCAATGGGAATTACGCCCTGAATTTTTTAATTATCATTTTAATTTTTAAAATTTTAGCCATTGCGATTACCGTAACTTCGGGATGGAGAGGTGGTTTCATCATTCCGTTGTTTTTTGTGGGAACTACTTTAGGATTGATTATTCATCATTTATTTCCGACAGTTGACACCACTTTAGCGATTGTAAGCTGTATGGCTGCGATCAATGCATGTGTTACGAGAACGCCGATGAGTACAACGATTATTTTGGGAACTTTGACGGGATTTACGTATTTCGTACCGATACTTTTTGCAAGTTTGACAGGGTATTTCTTAGCTCCGAAAATTCCGTTTATTGGTTCGCAATCGGAAAAATTAGCCGAAGAATAGAAATATTTAAGACAAAAAGTAAATTAAAGAAGAAATATCATCTTAATTTTTATTCTAATAAACTTGAACTTCCGTGTCTTTTTATTAAATTTGTCAACCTTTAAATATTAAAATAAAATAATAAAAATAATATGAATCTTCACGAGTATCAATCAAAAGAGATTTTATCAAAGTATGGAGTAGCTATCCAACGTGGTTTCGTTGCAAACAACGTAGAAGAAGCTGTAGCAGCTGCTGAAAAATTGACTGCTGAAACCGGAGCTCAGGCTTGGGTTGTAAAAGCGCAGATTCACGCAGGTGGTCGTGGTAAAGGTGGTGGTGTAAAGTTTTCTCCAAACATGGATAAGCTTAAAGAAAATGCTGAAAACATCATCGGAATGCAGTTGGTAACTCCACAAACTTCTGCTGAAGGTAAAAAAGTACACTCTGTTTTGGTTGCAGAAGACGTTTATTATCCTGGAGAATCTGAAACTAAAGAATTTTATGTTTCTATTCTTTTAGATAGAGCTGAAGGTAAAAATACAATCGTATATTCTACAGAAGGTGGTATGGATATTGAGCACGTTGCAGAAGTAACTCCTCACTTAATCCACAACGAATTGATTGATCCTACTTTGGGTCTTCAAGGTTTCCAGGCTAGAAAAATTGCTTTCAACCTAGGTCTTGAAGGAAATGCATTCAAAGAATTTACAAAATTCATCTCATCTCTTTACAATGCTTACGTAGGAATTGATGCTTCTCTTTTCGAAATCAACCCGGTTTTGAAAACTTCTGATAACAAAATTATCGCTGTAGATGCTAAAGTAACTTTGGATGGTAACTCATTGTTCCGTCACAAAGATCTTGCTGAGTTGAGAGATACAAGAGAAGAAGATCCTTTGGATGTTGAAGCTGGTGAAGCTGGTCTTAACTTCGTAAAATTAGACGGTAACGTTGCTTGTATGGTAAACGGAGCTGGTCTTGCAATGGCTACAATGGATATCATCAAATTATCTGGTGGTAACCCTGCTAACTTCTTAGACGTTGGTGGCACTGCAGATGCTGCAAGAGTACAGACTGCTTTCGAAATAGTTTTGAGAGATCCAAACGTAAAAGCTATTTTGATCAACATCTTCGGAGGTATCGTAAGATGCGACAGAGTTGCTCAAGGTGTTGTAGATGCTTACAAAGCGATGGGAAGCCTTCCGGTTCCATTGATCGTAAGATTACAAGGAACTAACGCTGTAGAAGCTAAAAAATTAATTGACGAGTCTGGTCTTCCGGTACACTCTGCAATTACTTTAGAAGAAGCTGCAAACAAAGTAAAAGAAGTTTTAGCTTAATTTTAAAACTTTTATATAAATTTAAACCGTTCCATTTTTGGAGCGGTTTTTTTGTTAACGAATAAAAATATCTTTTAACACTTTAATTATTTTTACATTAAACTTAATTATTTTAAAATACTTTTATAGTTTGATCTACAACTGACAAATCTCACAAGCTGTTTTCGGCGTAAAACTTGTACCTTTATCATTGATGAAAGACTACAATTTACAGCCAAGATTTAAAGATTCTCTTCATTTCAAAGATTTTTGGACGAAAGGAAACGGAAAACAATTGATTGATTTTTCTGGTGCAGAAGTGAGTTTTAAAGACTTTGAAAAATTTTCTCCTTTCTTTTATCATGTAGATGAAGTAGGAGATGAGGTTGTAAAAGATGTTTATTTTACCAAAAAATATAGTGAGGCATCACGGGAAATCGAACAGTATATCAGAAATGGAATTTCACAGTATGATAATGCTCCAAAAAGTGTTAAAAAACTTTTTGCACAAACGCAAAAACTTCCCGACTGGCTAGATTATAATTTAATAAAAGCAGGAGCAGAGCTATGTATGCGAAGTAATCTCGATTCTTTAATTTCGCTCAGAGATTATTGTTTAATTGGCGGTTACGATTATGCTTATCTCAACAAACCTTTAGTTGCAACCGAAGCTCTAAAAAAAGGTGCCGTAAAAAGACTTTCGGAAACACTTGATTTTTGGGTAAACGTCACAAGATATGATGCATTAGAAATTCATCAAAAAGGTTACGAATTTGCTATCAAAACTCGACTTATCCATTCTTATGCAAGACTTTCGATCAAAAAACATTACAAAAGTTGGGACACTGAAAACTGGGGCGAACCCATCAATTCTTGGGATATGATGGCAACTTATATTGGTTTCAGCCTCGTTTTCCTTCATAGTCTTCATAAATTTGGCAATACTTTTTCTGAAGAGGAAGAGAAAGGGCTTTTTCACCTTTGGAAATATGTAGGATATTTGCTCGGAATTCCCGAAAATCTTCTTCCCAATGATAAAAAACAGGCGACAGAATATTTT
Source organism: Chryseobacterium mulctrae (assembly GCF_006175945.1). Classification (NCBI taxonomy): domain Bacteria; kingdom Pseudomonadati; phylum Bacteroidota; class Flavobacteriia; order Flavobacteriales; family Weeksellaceae; genus Chryseobacterium; species Chryseobacterium mulctrae. The sequence goes on from NZ_VAJL01000001.1 coordinate 3,009,822, forward strand.
TATTTATGGACCTCTGTTCAGCCGTCTTCAGACAAAGATTCGGTTTTGTTGGCACATTCTTTACTGAATGAATCTTTAGAAAATCCTATTTTAAAATATAGTTTTCAAAGAAAAAATCTACGGTATTTACATATTTGTTGCACCTGGTTTTTGCTGGATGATGAGGTTTGCAAAAGACTTCAGATTCCTGATGTACCGTTGAAAAAAGGTTTTCCTATTACAAAGAAGCTCATCAATAAAATATATGATTCTACGGTAAGTCGTGAAGCAAGAATAAAAAAAGGCAATAAAGATCAGATGAAAGTTTTGGAGGATTACCTGAGAATTACCCAGAACTCAAATTTCCATTAATGGATTATTTATTGCCTATTTATTCCTTATTCTTCATAGTTAGAAGCTTAATCCTGCTTTCACTACTCGCTTTTTCTTTATTTTGTGCGGAGCGGCAAAGCCGCTCCGCACAAAATAAAGAAAAGAGCTCAAACATGCCGTTCAATCAGGGCTAAAAAAAGCAATGTTGAATACCACCCCGTCAAAAATTCTAAAGAATTTTCGCCACCCTTCCTTTGGAGGGGAATTCTCGTCACAGAAAATTTATGATTGCAAGAATTAATTTTGGAAATTTTAATGACCTTAAGTTTGAATTGAACAATGTGAAATTTTACGAATATCAATAGAAACGGGCTTTAGCCCGTTTTTAAAACAAGCAATTCAATTTGGCTTTAGCCAAAATCTGTGTTTTGTAAATAACCCTTGTCAATAGCCCCGATTGCAGCGACATCCTTTTTCTGAGTTGGATTGTTAAAAAGCGATGGCGAAAAAGATATAGTGGAAAGCGGGATCAAGCTTCAAAAAAGGTCAATATTTTAAAAAAAACTATCTTGATTTTTTGCTTTTTTAAAGGAATAAATTTTATCATTTTTTAACGCTAAAAACTAAATCCGAAGACAAATAATATTAGCATTTAAAATTTAAAATATGTACTTTTGATAAAATATTTTAATATAATATGAGCAACATAGATGATAAGAAAAAAGCACTTGCATTGGTGCTTGACAAGTTAGATAAAACATACGGAAAGGGAACTGTAATGACTTTGGGAGATGATGCAGTTGATACAACCATCGAAGTAATTCCGTCTGGATCATTAGGATTAGACATCGCTTTAGGTGTTGGCGGATATCCAAGAGGAAGGATTATTGAGATCTACGGGCCAGAATCTTCAGGGAAAACAACATTAACGCTTCATGCAATCGCAGAAGCTCAAAAAGCAGGTGGAATTGCTGCTTTTATTGATGCTGAGCACGCTTTCGACAGAGGGTATGCTGCAAAATTAGGAATCGATTTAGAAAATCTTATTATTTCTCAGCCGGACAACGGTGAACAAGCTTTGGAAATTGCTGATAACTTGATTCGTTCAGGAGCAATCGACATTGTGGTAATTGACTCTGTTGCGGCATTGACTCCAAAAGCAGAGATCGAAGGGGAAATGGGAGATTCTAAAATGGGTCTTCATGCAAGATTGATGTCTCAGGCATTAAGAAAGTTAACTGCGACTATTAACAGAACAAAATGTACGGTAATTTTCATCAACCAGTTGAGAGAAAAGATTGGTGTAATGTTCGGAAATCCTGAAACGACAACCGGTGGTAATGCGCTGAAATTCTACGCTTCTGTAAGATTAGATATCAGAAAAGCAAGCGCACCAATTAAGAATGGTGATGAAGCTATCGGTAGCCGCGTGAAAGTGAAAGTGGTGAAGAATAAAGTGGCTCCACCTTTCAAAATGGCAGAATTTGACATTATGTATGGTGAAGGAGTTTCTAAAACAGGTGAGATCTTAGATACTGCGGTTGATATGGGGGTCGTGAAGAAAAGTGGTTCTTGGTTCAGCTACGGTGAAACTAAGCTAGGGCAGGGTCGTGATGCTGTGAGAGATTTGTTGAAAGACAATCCTGAATTAGCAGAAGAACTTGAAAATAAAGTAAAAGAAGAAATTGCTAACAAAAAGTAATTTATTCTAAGTGAAATAAAAAAGACAGCTAAATGGCTGTCTTTTTTATTTCTTTTATTCCCTTAGATTTTTCAGCCATAATTCCATGTTTTCTTCGGGTAGAATATTAAGCTTTTTTCGCAAATTATACTTCCTGCTTCGTACAGTATTTACCGATTTGAAAGTGTAAAGTGCAACATCTTTAGAGTTAAATCCAAGATAAGAATATGCCAAAAGAGTAAGTTCAGTAACTCTCAGTTTTGGGTCTATTTCTATGAGTTTAGCAATAATATCAGGATAAACTTCTTTGAATCGGGTGAAAAATTCAGGACTGTTGGTTTTTGCAAGATCGATTACCTCATCAAAAGATTCGTTTACTTTTTGTTGCAACTTAATATTTTCTTCTTCTTTGTTGTAGAGCTGTTTTTCATTCTCATGACTTTTTTTGATATAATTTTTTCTTAGAAATAAAAAAATACAAACAAATAAAATAATGATACAGAATATTATGATGTAAAGTTTTTTTTTTGACTTTTCGGCGATTACTTCCTTTTCTTTTATAAAAGTTGTTACTGGTATTTCTTGTATTTGAGTGTTTATTGTTTTTAAACTATCATTTATTGCGGTGTAGTTTTCTATATGCTCAATGGTTTTCTTTTCATTTTTAACTGTTTTATAGGCTTCATAAAGCAATTTGTAGGTGTCTCTCACATCTTGTGGCTTGTTAAGTTCTTTTGCTATAGCAAGCGATTCTTCATAAAAAGAGATGGCTTTCTGATACTCTTTTTTTTCAAAATAGTACCTTCCGTAATTTCTTTTAAGTATGCAGATTTGGTATAAAGGAACGTTACCTTTTTTTACAAACTGTTCGCCAAGATTAAGATAATATTCTGCAGAATCCAGATTTTTTGTACCGATAAAGTATTTTGCAAGCCGTGCTGAGGTAAAAGTATTAGATTTGGCTTTATGTGCATTTTTTAAATCAGTATAGAATGCTTTCATGTTGCCACTTTCTTCATATACTTTTGCTCTTAGACCATAATAATACTGAAGCTGAAAGTTACCATTTTTTAATCCGGCAGATTTTGTAAGAGAGATGCTTTTATCGTAGTTTTCTAATGCTTTTCCTTTGAAGCCAAGCTGATAATAATTCCTTCCATATTCTCCATAAATTCTGGCCTCTGAATCAAGATTATTTACTTCCTTATTTTTTTCGAGAGCTAAATCCAGATATTGTAAACTTTCTTTTATCCTAAAAAGATTACTGCAAATATTGGCTGCAGATAAATAAGCTTTTGCAGATTTATCATTATTATTTATGCGATTATATTGTTTGATGACTTCTTTACATAAAACTAAAGATTCTTCTAGTTTACCAGATCTGAAATGTTGATCGACTTCTTTATTGAGTAACGAATCTATTTCTTTTTCAGAATATTGTTGCGCCTGCATTTTAGAAATGCCGGAGAAAATTAATAAATAAAGTATGATGAGTTTTATTACTTGCATTAAATATTTTTGTCCTTAAAGAAAACATTTCTCAAATGTAATAAAAATAATCTCTGACAAATTACTTCTAAAAACTTTTAGATTTAATATCAATTTACATTCTTTATCCACAATTCCATATTTTCTTCAGGAGAAATATGTAGTTTTTTTCTCAGGTTGTATTTTCTGCTTCGTACGGTATTTACAGATTTAAAAGTATAAAGTGCAATGTTTTTTGAGCTGAATCCCAAATATATATAAGTACAAAGTGTCAGCTCTGAAACTCTGAATTTTGCTTCTATTTCTAAAAGCTTCCGGATAAACTTCCCGAAAACGTGTGAAAAACTCAGAACTGTTGGTTTTTGCAAGGTGAATAACCTCATCAAAAGATGCGTTTATTTTTTGTTTTAGTTCCTGAGTTTCTTTTAAGAAATAATACTTTCATTGAATTGAATGAGTTCCTGAATCTTTTTTCTGCCGCTGATTTTCCGGGTATCAACAAAGAGTCTCTTTCTAGAGATTAAGAGAAAAAAAGTAAGGGAAAAAGATTAAAATCAGTATTTTGTTTTTATACATTTCAACTTACAAAATCCTTATTCGTTGCAGAATTATCTTTTGTGGAAGGGTTAAAAAAAATTAATTATTATTAAAACATTCAAGGTTGCTCGAACTAAAAGTTGATTATGGAAATAGTTTTTTCCATTTACTCACAGTATTTCTGCTTAATTTGAAGTGAAGAGCCAGTTGAATATTACTAAGCTTATGCGCTTTTTGATAATCTAAAATCTGTAAAATTGTGGCTTTGTTATAGGAGCGGTGTTTTTGGTTAAAAGCTTCAGATTCGCTATTGGAACTCCCAAAAATTGATTGATTAATTCGGATAATATCGAGCGTATTAAGGTCTTTTCTTTCGAGTTTATCTTTAAACTCGTGGTATCGGGATGGTAGTTTCTTTTCAAGAAGATCTGTGTAAATTCTTTTATAATCAGGAGTCATAAGTAGTTTTTTTTAATTGTAAAAAAGTTAATAATCTCATAAGTAGGTTTCTCCCCATTGTTATGTTAAATGCCGAAAAACTTTATCCCAAGAATACACTCTGTTATTATAATATCTGAGATTCTGTCAGCCTTTATCACGAAGATTATTTTATCTTTAAAAATGATTTTTCTTTTTTGGGTGTAGGGGCAAACATCATCCATATCCAGATAATTTTTTCAGGCTTATCCCATTCTCGACAAATTTCTTCTGTTTTACCCAGGTTGTTTTTGAGTAGAACTTTCAGCTTCTGTATTTGCCGATCCATTTGTATAATGTTGTTTTGGGAATTCTGTATTCTTCTATTACTTGCTGCTTTGTTTTTTCACCAGATTCTATCATCTCAAGAATGAAATCTAAAATCTCTTTTGTGTAAATATTTTTGCGAAATTCTGGTAGGGTAGTTTTTTTTCGTTCTCCAACTCGTTTTTGGACTGTGGAATTTGAAGAATATAGTATAAGATGCTGAGAATACAATCTGAAAAAATCGTACTCCAGAAGTTTGCTCCAGCGAAGGAGAAGTTCGGTATCCAGTTTCTTTGCATTGTACATTTCTTTTACATCATTCTCATTACATTTAAGGAAGCTACAGATACGGGACATTTGTATCCCGCTTTCTGCAACTCCTTTTTCAATCAATTCCCCGATATGAATTTTTTTTAAATCTATTTTCATTATTGTATTTTTTTGTTAAATCTTGCGCTGAAATCTTATTGTATTTATGGTTTCCAAAATGTCCACTTCTGACCATTAAATACTATTAAACGATGCTCTCCAGCATTAGTTCCCTGAAGAAAAGCCACCATACCGGGAGATGGATTCTTTATTTGGGTATAGCTTGAAACGATAGGTAATACCATTGCCTTATCCGAAGAATTAAGGACTAAAACACCATCTGTTGTAGTATTCGCATCACCGATAACGGCTTTTGCACCAGATTGATCTATAAGAGGTAAGGCTTGGGGCGTTTTAACTACGTTTTGTACTGCAGCAGAATATCCAGATTGTATACTAAGGTCTGTCCAGCCTGTATTTTCATTCTTTACCTTTATCTTATATTCTGAATTGACTGAAACATCAAAAATTAGGGTGCCTCCTTTTGAATTATTAGTTCCTGAAGGTAATATTTCGACATAGGGAAGGATAATTCCTTTGTCATTATCTGTACCAAATTCCAATAAAACTGAAGTATTGGTTATATTTCCAACGGAATTTATTGCTCCTATTCTCACCTGTGAAAAAGAGAGGATAGAAATAGAAAATGATAATAAAATGGTTACTTTTTTATTCATATTCATATTTATATGATTTTTGAATTCGTTAATTTTTAATTTCATTGTTTTTTATATTTTATTACTCATCATACCCTCTGTCTCTAAATATTATTGTGTTTGGTATAAGGAGATTCTGGTCTTCGATGCAGAGAGGAGGGCAATGATGAGGTTTTGTTTTAAATAAATTTTTTTATTGAATGAAGGAGTTATTACACTTATCTATTAAGGGCATCCTTGAGTATTGAAACATTTCCAGCCTTCTCCAGCTCCGCCTCCTGTGTAAATCTTCAGACATCCTTTTCCTGAGTTTTCATCCGTATCAAACACCATCATTCCAACTGTTGGAATTGTAATTGATCCTTCAGGATTACTGTTTCTTGTAATGACAAAGCCTTTCGTTTTACTTTCCAGCGCAGTGTATGCGGAATTTCTGATCATTGGCCAGTTTCCATGATCTTTTCCTGCTCTTCCTAATATGGTAATACCATGTTTTACAGGATAAGTTACTCCCGTTACTAATGAAGGATCTTCATAGCATATACACCCATTTACCAATGCATTTTGTGAACTTCCAATACTTTGCCCGGTAGTATTGCTGTAGCCGATTGGTGTTGTTGTAAACTGAGGCAGACCAATATTGCTACCGCTTGTACTGACACAAGTTGTACATATATTCTGATTTACTGTTGTGCTTCCTCCAGAAAGTGTTCCTGTAGCTGTAATCAATTGTGATAAAGTAATATTTGCATCACCTTCCATAGCATCAGCACAGCTATCGGCATCACTGTCAAGATCCAAACGGTTTGGTATGCCATCATTATCTGAATCACATTCCAAGTACATCATTACAGCATAGGTTGGTTCTCCAAATGCTGTAGTGGTAGAAAAGCCAAAAGATTTTGCTCCAAAATTCATATTGGCGTATCTCCAGTTACCGTATTCGTTGGTTGAAGTATTATTATCAAGATTATTGAGCGTTTTTTGTATTGAAGTATCTAAAATACTCCATTGTCCTGCTATTGCTGTTTGATTTACCATACCCGGAAGCGTGATTGGAGTTACTGTTTGGGCATCATAAATATGTATTGTTTTACTATCATTACTATAGAATTCCGGATTTTGAGACATTAGAACAAATGCACTCATTTTCCCGGAAACATTCCATCTAGAAGGTTGTTCTCCGTTTTTTGTCCACCAAGCATCTGTTATGGGATGTACAGAAGCATTTGTAATATTAATGATTACCGCTCCTGAGTTGGCAGGATAACCAAATTTTGCGCTTAAATCTTTGGTTACATTTTGGTGTTTAACATTTAAGGCTAATCCGAAATCAGATGGAACAATATTTAATAATGTTCCACCAGAATATGCATTTGCCATATCTGTGATTGTATTGCTACATTCTGCAGTATCCATAATACCATCATTGTCATCATCTACATCTGCGTCATCGTGAATACTATCACCATCGCTATCAGCTATTACTCTAAAAGTAATGGAAGCATAACTAGCGTTACTATCTACAATTCCATCTGGATCTTTATCCGCTATTTTGTAGGAATAACTGTATATACCCGGAAGTACGGTTGGAGGAACAGTAATAACTCCAGTAGAAAAACTGATATTTGCATTTGCCGGTATCCATATGGAATAATTAAAACCGACACTTGAAGGTGGCATTGTCGAAATAATTACATTATTATAGGTATCATTGGTAAATACAGATGGTAATGTTCCACCAACACCATAAGTAATCGGTATTGCTGTATAATCATCATCAGTGGCACAAATTGGCGCATATATACTAATTTCTCTTGTAGGCGAGTAACAGTTTACACCACCTCTAAAAGCGGCATAAATTTTTCTTGTTGCACCAGTCACTGCTGTTAAAGGATCAGTTATTTGATTGGCATCTGTTGCAGGTGTTGCACTGTGCCAGGTTAAAGTGGTACCTACCGGTAAAGGAGTTGCCGGTATTGGGCTACCTGATACGGCAGTTCTAAGCGCCAATGTGGTCAGGTCTGCCGTAATACCACCGCCACACTTAATACCGAAAGAAGCAATATTATCAGTGTTATCATAAAAATACCGGTAGGCGCTCGATTCAAAATCATTAAAGTTTGGAATCGTTGTCGATCCCAGTTGAGCTGCAATATTAAATTCCGCACTAGCATTAGATTGGCAACCACTAACAGTTGCTGTAACAGTATAAGTGGTTCCAAGTGTCAAATTAGAAATTACACCTCCCATTGCTACGGTTGGTCCTGTCGGCGAAAATGTATAAGAACTAGGCGTTCCATTGTAATTTGAAATAGTTGCAGTTCCATTAGCGGAACAAGTAGCCGCTGTGGTTGTTATGGTTGGTATTGCTGCAGCGGTAGTAAAAGTTATCACACCACTTTTAAAAACAACCCCTCTTCTATTATTATGCTGTCTGGGAAATCCAGTAGTTGCAAAAGCAGTGTATCGCCAAGTATAAGTTTGCCCAAACTCCATTTCAGTATCGGATGTAACACTACCAGTTCCAGTTAGTACAGCATTCTGAATTATTGGCTTGGCATAATAACCAGAAACATACGCTGTAGTAGAGGCATTAGTATTTCCTGATCCTCGACCTTGTATAATTAAATTTTTTGAAGTTATACGGACCCCCGAAGGCAAGGTTAAGTTTCCAAAATTTAATGTAAATGTACCTAATTGGTTAATCGTACCTAATCGCAGAGCTTCAGTAATTGTCCCGTCAATAGCACCATTACCCACATAAGGAATAGCACTAGATTCAATATTTGATGCAGGCAAACCATTGTAAATGCTTCCAGGATCTGCAATTTGGGTAGCAGCATTAGCATTACTATCATAAGTAGCCAAACCTAGATTTACACCATCGCCTGTTCCGCCAGTCTCGTTTACTATTGAATACCATCGATGATCTGTTCCAGAGTAACTATTTGAATCACTGTAAGATACAGGGATAATCAGTGGATCAGCTAAACCTGCAATTGCAGTACCTCCAGTTCTTGTATAATAAAGATTGATTGTTCCACCATTAAACGCAATCGAATTGTTAGAGGCTGTTTGTGCTAAATTTAAAGTATATGTAGTTGTGCTACCACAACTCGCCGTAGCATACACATTTGTTACAAATGTTACTGAGTTATTTGCGGAATTGGTATCGGTTCCACCAGAACTAGCTGTAGCGGTATAATTTATATTAGCAACGGTGCTACTTGCTGTTCCCGTTACAGTAAATACACCAGCACTCCCACTTGGTAAACTTGGTATAACTATACCACTAGCCCCTTGAAGATTTGCTAAAGTAACTGTTCCTCCACTTGGATTTGTCGAAGAACCTCCGTTACCTGGTCCATTAGCATAACTTATGGTAGTTTCTGTAATATTCGCAGCATTTGAAGCTTTAACAGTTACGTTTGTTGCATTTGTTGTACTGTTATTAGTAACGTAAATTTTATAAGTTACTGAACCACCTGTAGTGATTGCTTTGGGTCCGGAAATATTCACAGCTATATCTTGGGCTTTGTAAAATAATCCTGTAAAAAAGATTAATATTATTAACAATAGATTTTTTTTCATTTTTTTAATTTGAATAATAGAATTTCTGCTCTATCTATTTTCAGACAGAGAAAGACAAGAATAATTTGTAAAAAAGCGATATTTTAAACCAAGAAAGGCGGCGGTCTTACCGAAAAGGCAGACTTGTTTTGAGCAGTAAGAAGTTCGGCGCTCTTAAAATGTTCTGATGCCATCTTGCTCCATCTATAAGATAAAGAAGTGTTGTCGTTTTCAGAACTAATAATTTGCTTTGCATTAAATTGAGAAACAGGAACAGAAATTTTAGAAAAACTGGCAGAGAAAGAAAAATAAGTTTCAGATTTTTGATTAGAAAAAAAATCTTTCTTATTATTTATAGAAGTTTTTACAGAAGCAATTTTTTCTTTTTGCTTTTTTTCTTTTTGAATTTGAGCAATTTTTAAAGCATATTCTTTTTTACTTTTTTCTTGGGAAGTCTTTTGCTGAACTATTTCAAAATTATTTTCTGAATTTTTCTGATAGATTTTTGTTTCTCCAAATACAAAAATTTTCCCTTTTGCAACTATCTTTTCAGGTTCTGCATTTGCTTCGTAAATAATTGTTCCGTTACTAACATACAATTTTGTTTCGTCACTAATACTAATTTGCGCAATCAGATTTTGAAGAAAGAGCACCAGAAAAACACTGAATATCTTCCGCCATAGAGAGAGGATATTGAATGCCTTTATCTGATCATGTATGTTTCTGGTGCTCATTAAGTATATTAGTTAATTTATAACGAGCAAAGTAACGTTAAGGAAACCTAATGTACACAAAACACCATGTATTATTCATGTATTAATTTTGTTTAATTGCTTAAAAATCAACAATTTAATTTCAAGCCGCAAGTGTATCTTTATCTGGGTGGATTTTTATTTAAATCAAAAAAAATCTGTCGAATCAATTAAAAACATCGAAACGTCGAAAGGCAAATCTATACAATTACACTGACAGTAACTAAAATTTCATATCCATAAAATGCCAATCTGTCACTTTCCGTTCAATGGTATTTTTTTTGAGAATTGATAATCAAATTTAAAAATTAAATACAATGACAAAAGGAAATATCAATGTTTCGGTGGAAAATATTTTTCCGTTGATTAAAAAATTTCTTTACAGCGACCACGAAATATTTTTAAGAGAATTAATTTCAAACGCAACAGATGCTACTTTAAAATTAAAGCATTTAACCAATATTGGTGAAGCTAAGGTAGACTATGGAAATCCGAAAATCGAGGTAAAAATCGATAAGGAAAACAAAAAGCTTCACATCATCGACCAAGGTTTAGGAATGACGGCTGAAGAAGTTGAAAAATACATCAACCAGGTTGCATTTTCAGGAGCTGAAGAATTCTTAGAAAAATATAAAGATTCAGCTAAAGATTCGGGAATTATCGGTCACTTTGGTTTAGGTTTCTACTCTGCTTTTATGGTAGCAGAAAAAGTAGAAATTATTTCAAAATCATTTAAAGACGAACCAGCGGTTCACTGGATTTGCGATGGAAGTCCTGAATTTACTTTAGAAGAGACTACTGCTAAAACCGACAGAGGAACTGAAATTATCCTTCACATCGCCGAAGATTCTTTAGAGTTTCTGGAAGAAGGAAAAATTCGTGAATTGTTGACGAAATACAACAAGTTTATGCCTGTTCCAATTAAATTTGGAACAAAAACTGAAACGCTTCCTTTACCGGAAGGTGCTGCAGAAGATGCGGTTGCTGAAACAATTGAGGTTGATAATATTGTTAACAATCCAACTCCGGCTTGGACGAAATCACCAAGCGAATTAAAGGACGAAGATTACAAAGCGTTCTATCACGAATTGTACCCGATGCAGTTTGAAGAGCCGTTATTTAATATTCATTTGAATGTTGATTATCCGTTCAATCTGACAGGAGTTTTATATTTCCCGAAATTGGCGAATAATTTAAATATTGAAAAAGATAAGATTCAGTTATACCAAAACCAGGTTTTCGTAACTGATGAGGTGAAAGGGATTGTTCCTGACTTTTTGATGTTGTTGAGAGGTGTGATCGATTCTCCGGATATTCCGTTGAACGTTTCTCGTTCTTATTTGCAAGCTGATGGCGCAGTGAAGAAAATTTCTTCTTACATCACGAAAAAAGTTGCCGATAAAATGGTTTCGTTGATTAACGAAAACCGCGAAGATTACGATAAAAAATGGAACGATATTAAAATCGTTATCGAATACGGAATGATTTCCGAAGATAAATTCTTTGAAAAATCTGACAAATTTGCACTTTACCCAACAACTGACGGAAAATATTTTCTTTGGAATGAATTAGAAGAAAAAATTAAACCTAATCAAACCGATAAGGATGGGAATTTAGTGATTCTTTATGCTACAAATGCAGACGAACAGCATTCTTACATTCAATCAGCTAAAGATAAAGGGTATGAAGTTATTCTTTTAGATTCACCAATTGTTCCGCATTTAATTCAAAAATTGGAAACTTCAAAAGAGAAGATTTCTTTTGCAAGAGTTGATGCAGATCACATCAATAACTTGATTAAAAAAGACGAACCGGCAATTTCTAAATTAAATGAAACTGAAAAAGAATCATTAAAGAAAAATGTTGAAGAATCTATTAATGATAAAAAATTCACTGTTCAGCTGGAAGATTTAGACAGCAACGACGCTCCGTTTACCATTACCCAGCCCGAATTTATGCGTAGAATGAAAGATATGCAGGCAACCGGAGGCGGTGGAATGTTCGGTATGGGAGGTTTCCCTGAAATGTATAATTTGGTGGTAAATTCTAACAGTGAATTTGCAACTAAAATTCTTGCTAATGAAAACGCTGAGGAGAAAAGCTCTCAAATTAAACACGCTTTAGACTTGGCTAAACTTTCTCAAAATCTGTTGAAAGGAAAAGAGTTGACAGACTTTATTCAGAGAAGTTACAAGCAACTGGAGAAGTAATTTAAACTAATTTATATTGTAAATCGGGCACAATTTTGTTGTGCCCGATTTTTTTGTGGTTTCGGCGGCGGCTTTGCCGCCGCCGAAACTCTTATTTATTGTCTAAAGCATTACTTAATCAAAGCTTCAACTGCTTTTACAACTTCTGCAGGCTTTTCGGATACAGCACTCAAGTGATCGGCTGTAAATTCAAAAAACTGTTTTGGTTCAGAAGCATTTTTATAAATTTCTTCTCCCTGAGAAAAAGGAACGGTTTTATCATTTTTGCTATAGATAAATAGCTTTGGAAGTCCTTCTGTATATTTTATATCTTCTTTTGCAGCATAGACGGAAGATAACATTTTTGCAAGTGCATCTTTAAATTGTGGAGCGAAAACAGCAGCAATATCTGCGAATGAAGACATTCCGCCATCAATTATCAAACCGGAAATTTTATCTTTATTGGCTCTCGCTAAATGTGTAGAAACCTGAGATCCCAAAGAAGCTCCATAAATGATGATTTTAGTGTTTTTTACATCGTTTCTTCTTGTTATATAATTAAAAAACTTTTGTCCGTCTTCGGCAACATTAAGGTGGGTTGGTTTTCCTGTAGACTTTCCATATCCTCGGAAATCGACCATGATAACCTGAAATCCTGCCTCAACCAAAGGTTTTGTTATAAAAGTATAGGTTGTAACATTTCCGGCTGCACCGTGGAAAAATAAAATGGTAGCTTTTGGCTTTACAGAATTTGGTTTTAGAACAATAGCAGTGATGGTGTCTTTATCAACAGGATAACTGATTTCCTCGTATTTCAAATTTTCTATAGGTTTTAATTCTTTACTGGGCTGATAAAATTTATCATCAATTTGAGCATAGAAAAATTGAGTAAGGATAATGAATAAAAATGTGATGGTAGTTTTTGCTTTCATAGAATTGTTTAATTATGAAGCAAATATAAAGAGGATAGGAGGTTTATGCAATATTAAATCACTGAACTGTTACTTTTTATTGCTGAACTGTTGTTTTAAAAATAAATGAACATTACATTTTCTTTGAAGCGATAAATTTTACAATTCGTCCAAAGGATTCCAAAATAGTTTTTTGAAATTTTTTATTCTGAAGTTTTCTACTTCAATTCCTTCAGCTTCCAATCTTTCCTGAAATTCCGGAACGGATAATGTTCCTGAGCTTGAAATTACACGATGAGCAGGAACGTCTTTAGGGCAGCCTCCCATTGCTTTACCAACATGACGTGAATGATTAGGAAGACCTACAGCTTTGGCTATTGCGCCATAGCTCGTCACTCTTCCTTTGGGTACCAATTTGGTAATTTCCCAGACTTGTTGTTTGAAAATTTCATTCATCTCCTGAATATTTACAATCAAAAATAAGAAATTTGGCTTTCTTTTTTAAGATTATACGGGTATTTATTTTATGAAATGGTTTTTGAATTAATGAAATGTTATCATACATCAACAAAATGAAAGGTATGATTGTTGTAAATTGAAGCAATGAAATAAATACAAATATTATGTCAAACTTTAAAGGAAAAGCAGTAATCGTAACAGGTGCTGCAATGGGATTAGGATTGGCTGCAGCAGAAGCTTTAGCTTCAAAAGGTGCAGATCTTACTTTGGTAGATTATAATGCAGAGGCTTTGGAAAAAGCAAAAGCAGAATTGTCCTCAAAGTATCCTGAGAGTAAGTTTATTACAGTCACTGCTGATGTTTCTGTTGAAGAAAATGTAAAGAATTATGTAGACGAAACCGTAAAAGCATTCGGGAAAGTTGATGGTTTGTACAACAATGCCGGAATTGAAGGAAAGCAAGCTCCATTAATCGATTATGATATTAATGTTTTTAAAAAAGTAATTGATATCAATCTTTTGGGAGTGTATTACGGAATGAAATATGTAATTCCTGAAATGCAGAAAAACGGAGGCGGAAGAATCGTAAACGTCGCTTCAGTTGGCGGAATCAGAGGAGTTCTAAACCAAACTGCGTATGTTGCTACAAAACACGCTGTAGCCGGAATGACGAAGAATGCAGCCTTAGAATATGGTAAAGATAATATTTTAACGAATGCAATTGCTCCGGGTGCGATTTTGACACCAATGGTTGCAGAAGCTTTCAATCAGGTAAATCCTTCTGATCCCAAAGCTGCAGAGAAAGAATATGCGTCTAGAAATCCCACAAGAAAATTAGGTGATCCGAAAGATGTTGGTAATTTGGTTGTCTATCTTTTAAGTGATGAAAACGGATACGTTTCCGGACAGGTCATCGCAATCGACGGTGGAGAATCTAATATGTACGGAAACCCATAATTATTGATAATAAATAATGGGTTATAAATAATAATTGTCTGCAGAGGTGTAGACAATTATTTTTTTACTACTTAAAACTTCCTGCTTCTAACGTCCATCATCCAGCTTAATGCAAAACAGCACAATTTTTGAATGTTTTAAAATAACACCTCAAAATAGTCTGTCATGAAAAAGTCCATTTTCAGATTTCTGAATAAAATAAATAAAGCAATTTTACCTAAATTGAGCGATAAAGATCCATTGAAACTGACCAAACTTCAAAAAGGAATTTTAGCGTACCGTTATTTTGTACTTACGAATTCTTTAGATTAAATGATATCACGCAGATTTCACAGATTTACAGAGATCTTAAAACGATTTGCTTAATTAAACTTAATATAATCAATTTATTGATTCTTAAAGACAACAGTGAATCTTACTTAAATCCGTAATTTTTAAAAAAATCAGTGATATCAGGAGCGAGAGAAAAAACTATTTAATTTTAGCAATCAATTTTCTGCAAGCTTCATATAAAGGCTTTTCAATCAACAAATAAATAATGATTGAGCAAATCCACAACGCTACAAAGTTACGGTCGGGTAAATAAAAATAAGATTTCAGCTTCATATTAAAATAGCTGAGATGAATCAAATAAAAGACAAAAGAAGCGTTTCCTAAAAGAATAAAAAATTTAGTAGAAAACCTGTTGTGCATTTAGGATAAATTAATTTTTATTTTGTTTAAACTTCTTTTAAATATAAAGAAATTAAGATATTGTATCATTGTAAAAGAAGTGATTTTAGAGGTAATTCTGGTTGCCAACCCTTCAAAAGTTTTTGCTAAATTGATGTGTAGTAAAAATTGTCCGCTCAGTTGTGATATAGCTGTTTCAATCCGTTTTCTAATTTTAGATTTTACTTTCGAAAACGATACAAATTCATGTTGATTTTTTCTCATTGGAACAGAAAGTTTAATGTTTGAGTAATTGAACAGATCAACCCTTAATTTTTCGCTAATATATCCTCTGTCGCCTATCAGTAAACAGTTTTTGAAGTTTTCTTTTATATCCTTCAGATAATTTATGTCATGAACGTTTGCCGGAGAAAAATCGAAGGAATGAAAAACACCGTTTTTGTCGCAGACAGCATGTAATTTATAGCCGAAATATCGTGTTTTTTGTGCAGCACAATATCCAAATTCCGGACGAATATTTTCTGTGGAACAAATTCCACTGCGATTTGCCCTACTTATTTTACATATCTCCAATGGTGTTGAATCAACAATAAAAACGTTTGTAAAATCAGAAAACTTTGCACTCAAAACTCTGCGTATTTCTTCTAAGTAGAAAAACAATTTTCGCTTTCTTCTGTTATAAACGCTTCTTTCTATTTTTTGTTCTAATTCTGTTTTTGAAATGTATCTAAACAGTTGTAATTCAGAGTTTATCGACATATATTCTGCTGTAATATTTAAAGCTACAAGTTCTAAATCAGAAAGTTTTGGAACTCTGATCTGAGGTTTAGTCTTAATATGACTGCAAGTATTTATCAATTCTTCTAAAATAATTTTGTAGTTTTGAATAAGATTGTTCATGTATTTAAATGATTGGTAGTCAAATAAATATACGGTTTTTGAACCAAATGAACAATCTTTTATTGTTTAATTCCTAAATGCACAACAGGTTAGTAGAAAGTATTCTTGAAACAAAGGTTCTCTCGGTCATCAACCCCCAAAAGAAAACGGCAATTGCAACAGGTAAAAACAACTCATGAATGAGTCTTCCTTCCCAACGTTCTACACCATGCACAAAATTATTTCTGGCAAAAAACGCAATAGAAATTGTGAAAATAAGAATGGAAATTCCACCCCAAAGTGTCGGTTTTTTAATCTTGTTTAAAAATTGAATTCCTTTTTCTTTCTTCATTAAATAAGCGAGCAACATTCCGAAGAAAAACTCTAAACTTCTGCCAAAGAATGTACTTCCAATCATAAATTGGAGAGGATATAAAAACCCTTTAGGATTTCCGTTGAATTCTTTAAGCCCGAAGCCGATTCCCCATCCTAAAAGAAAAAATCCGATTAAAAAAAGAATACAATATTTCCAGCTTTTCTTTAATAATAGAAATAAAAACGGAGCTAAAATGTAAAAGAAAAACTCAACTGTCAACGACCAAGCCTGCACAATTCCTGAGACAGAATATCTTTCAAAAAGTGAATAAAACAATGAGTATTGCAGAAAATAAGTATCAACCCCTTTGGAATATGAAGTATCGATAAAATAACAGCTCAGCAAAATCCAGTACAACGGAAAAATTCTCGCAATCCGGAGAAGAATATATTTTAAATAAGATTTTTTCGATTCTAAAGGTTTCTCTTCATATCGATAAGCGAGCAAAAATCCGCTCAAAACAAAAAATACAGTCACGCCGATGTGCCATTCGCTGATAAAACGCATGATTTCAAAAGGTAAATCGTAACGCCAATATTTTCGGTTGTGATAGACAAATACCATAATTGCGGCAATGGCGCGCATTCCGGTTAAAGCATCGAATTTATTTTTTTGAAGAGCTTCCAAAGGATAAACAATAAAAGTTTTTAGTTTTTTTAACCGCAAAAGAATCAAAAGATTTTTATGTAAGAAGTATTTCAACAGCTTACAAAACATCAGACAAATAATGCATTCATATTTTGTAAACTTTTGAATTTCTATTTTTTTAATGAATTCTTTTGTCTCTTTTGCGGATAATGAAATTTTTATAAATTAAAAAAGGCTTAATAAATAAGCCTTTTAAATATAATTAATTTTAATTGTAAAAATTAGTTTTCCAAAATGTAAGAGAACATCAATGGTGCACAGATTGTCGCATCACTTTCAACGATATATTTCGGTGTTGTGATATCCAATTTACCCCAAGTAATTTTCTCGTTTGGAACTGCTCCTGAGTAAGAACCGTAAGAAGTAGTTGAATCTGAGATCTGACAGAAATAAGACCAGAACGGAATATCATGCATTTCCATATCCTGATACAACATCGGAACCACACAAATTGGGAAATCTCCTGCGATACCTCCACCAATCTGGAAGAAACCAACTCCTTTTCCTGCAGAGTTTTTAGTGTACCAGTCTGCCAAATACGTCATGTATTCGATACCAGATTTCATAGTTGTAGCCGTTAATTCACCTTTGATGCAGTAAGAAGCAAAAATGTTACCCATTGTAGAATCTTCCCATCCCGGAACTACGATTGGCAAGTTTTTCTCAGCCGCAGCAATCATCCAAGAATTTTCTCTTGGAATCTCGTAATACTGCTCCAAAACTCCAGAAAGGATCATTTTATACATAAATTCGTGCGGGAAATATCTCTCACCTTTTGCTTCAGCATCTTTCCAGATTTCTACAATATGCTTCTGCAGTCTTCTGAAAGCTTCTTCTTCAGGGATGCAAGTATCTGTAACTCTGTTTAAACCTCTTTCCAACAAATCCCACTCATCCTGAGCTGTAAGATCTCTGTAGTGAGGAACTCTTTCGTAATGAGAATGCGCTACAAGATTCATCAGATCTTCTTCAAGGTTTGCCCCTGTACAAGAAATAAAATCAACTTTATCCTGACGAATCATTTCAGCCAAAATTTTTCCTAATTCAGCAGTTGACATTGCACCTGCAAGTGTAATCATCATTTTTCCGCCTTCTTTAAGGTGGGCAACATATCCTTTAGATGCGTCTACCAAAGCTGCTGCGTTGAAGTGCAGATAATATTTTTCTATGAACTCAGTAATCGGTTTGCTCATTATTTTAAAATTTTCACAAAGATAATGAAAGATGTTGGATGCGAAAAGTTCACAGAGTTTTTAAAACAGTTTTTAGGCGTATCCCTTGCCAAAACTTCACCCGCAGCTAGGGTCGGGCTATCCGTTGCAATCTTTTTTAGTCAAAAAAGGATTTCCACTTCTATCCCTTACGCAAGAAGGTTAAGTTTTTATTTTTTAGAATTTAAAACGTCTGTTTTCTTTTTTATCAGAAAGTTTCTTCTTGGTATCTAATCTTTTCTGAACTTTAGCCTTAGAAGGTTTTGTTTTATATCTCGTTTTAGGAATAATGATAGAATCATTCACAATTTCCAGAATTTTCTCTGTAGCAATTTTTTTATTCTGCAGCTGCGTTCGTGATTCTGAAACAGTCAATTGTAAAATTCCATCCAGATTAATTCGGTTTTTAAGTTTTTCGGTAATTAATTTTTTTTGAAAATCATTAAAAAGATCAGAATCTGATACCTTCCACATTACCGTTACAGAAGTTTCTATTTTGTTCACGTTTTGTCCACCTGCACCGCTGCTTCGTGAAGTTTTGTAAGTGAGTTCTGTGGTGAAGTTTTTCATAAATAATATTTTTTAACGACTCAAATTCCCCTCCTTTGGAGGGGTGGATTTCGAACTTTGTTCGAAAGACGGGGTGGTTTAAACGGATAAATATAATTCTTAAACCTCAAAAATACTTTTTAATTCCAAACGATTTACTTTTCCGTTCGGCGTTCTCGGAATTTCATCCACAAAAATAATTTCTTTCGGCTTATGGAACGACTTTTCAAATTTGAGATTTGAGATTTGAGATTTGAGATTCTCGCCTTCAAATCCTTCAACAATTAATATCAATTTCTGTCCTAAACTTTCATCTTTAATTCCTAAAAATACCACTTCATTAGGAATTTCCTTTTTTACTAAAGCTTCAAGC
Organism: Chryseobacterium mulctrae; assembly: GCF_006175945.1. Classification (NCBI taxonomy): domain Bacteria; kingdom Pseudomonadati; phylum Bacteroidota; class Flavobacteriia; order Flavobacteriales; family Weeksellaceae; genus Chryseobacterium; species Chryseobacterium mulctrae. The sequence continues at coordinate 3,029,157 of NZ_VAJL01000001.1, forward strand.
TGTTCAGGAAAAATTTTTGCACCTCCTGAATTGATTACATTGTCAATTCTTCCTAAAAATTTAAACTGATTTTGGTTTTTGATTTCAACCAAATCATTCGTCAGCAATATTTCAGAATTAAGTTGGGGTGCAGAAATTCTCAGGCAGTTTCTTTCGTCGGTTGAAATTTCAATACCATCAAAAACACTGAAGTATTCGTCCTGAGTAGGGTAGGTTTTCTTTAAAGCAATATGAGAAAGAGTTTCAGACATTCCATACGTCTCGTAAATCTGAGTGGGAGAGTGGGAGTGTAAGAGTGTTTGATAAATTTTCTTTTTTAAAGATTCGGAAACAGCGGCGCCGCCAATAATGAGATTTTTTATGAAGTGAATTTTATCTAATGAGTTTTCAACCTGCAATGGAGTCATTGCACAAAAATCAATGTTCTCATTTAAATTTTCAAGAGGTTTTAAAGAAGGATCTGAAATAATAAGCTTTAGCTTTCGAGTAATAGCTCGCACAACCATCATTTTTCCTGAAATGTACTCAATGGGTAAACAGATTAAAGCAGTGTCTCCTTCTTTTAAATCTAAAAAATTGCAGGTCATTTTTGCTGAATTCAGCATTTTTTTTTTTTCAACTTCAATGATCTTAGGAACGCCTGTAGAACCTGAAGTCTGTACTTTTACTTTTTTTGGATCAGAGAACCATTGTTCGAGAAAAAAAATCACTTTTTTCTCGAAATCGGTTTCAGTATGTAAATTATTAATTTCGAGATCATTGAAGTCGAGCAGCATATTCACGGGGTTAAATTGTATTTGTAAATTTAAAGAAAATTTAAAAAATGATTTGCAAATAAAGAAAAAAGCTTTAAATTTGCATCACCAAAATAAAACAGACCCATGGTGTAACGGTAGCACTCTGGTTTTTGGTACCATCAGTTGGGGTTCGAATCCCTGTGGGTCTACATTCAAGGAGGAATGATCAAAATGATCATTTCTCTTTTTTTTTACACCATCTAACTCATTGTTTATCTGAAATATATAGTGTGCTATTGAGTTAATTCGGGCGGTTCGATAATGTTTTCCATCAAATTCCAATTTTTCAGGAAATATCGAACCAATAATTGCACGCTTTACCTCAATTTCTCCTTCTTGATAGTGTTTTCCGATATTTTGAAGTGTCTCTAAGGCTTGTTCGAGCAGTTTATCTATATTGGTAATTTGTGGCACTGAACTTTTATTAATATTTTCTTCTAACTTTGTAATTTGCTCTTTACATTCTCTTTTAATCTCTAGATATTCATCATCATCAATTATCTCACTAAGAAACTTGTTTCGAGCAAAAGATAGTTTGTTATTTAAAATATCGATTTCGTCAGATATTTTCTTTTTTTCTTTTAATGGATCGTTAATGAAGTTCTTATAATTTTCAGTCAAAAGTTTTTTAAGGTATTTTTTAACTGGTGCATTCATTTCTAATGTCATTAATCCATCTTCAAAAACTTTATTGACTATCTCTGCTCTTTCTCTGAATCCGCAAATAGAATTACAATGATAATAATAGTATCTATTACTTCGACCTTTTGAAGCACTGGCGGTAACTGTTTTACCACAGTTGGGACATGTTAAAAATCCACGAAGTGGAAAATTTTCCTGAACAGTGATTTTTGTGTTCGGTCTTTGAGGTCGTTTCTTTCCATCCAGTATCTCTTGTACTTTGTCAAAAAGTTCCTCACTGATTAAAGGTTCGTGTTGACCGTCAACAAAACAGGATTCCTCATCCTTATGTTTTGGAACAAATACTTTACCGCAATAAATCGGGTTACGAATAGCTATATGAAAAGATGTTCTGCTGACACCTTTCCTCAAAGACTCATTAATTTTTGTTCTTATAGAATTGCTTGTATAGATTCCTTTAGCCAATTCATTGAATGCCCACTTCATTTTTGTTGCTTCCGGCTCTTTGATTGCAATATACTTTTTACCATTCTCGGTTATCTTGTTAGCATAACCAAATGGGGCTTTTCCCATAACACGCCCTTCTTTGACAGCTCTTCTCATTCCATAAAATACGTTGAGTGCTCTTCTGTCATTTTCAACCTCGGGCGCAGCCAAATAGATAGCCAACATCATTTTGTTTTCCGGGATGGAAAGATCAAGCGGTTGTTCAACGGCTTGTAAATCCACACCCAACTTGGAGAGGATGCTTATCATCTGATAGGCATCGCCTGCGTTTCTACTAAAACGATCCCATTTCGTAAATAAAATAACATTGGTTCTAGAACCTTTTTTCTTAAGTTCAGTCAGAAGGTTTTTCCATTCGGGACGGTTAAAAGATTTTGCAGAATGATCTTCATAAATAACATTTCCTACAATCAAATTATTTTGTGAACAATAACGTTTAAGACGTTCTTCCTGATCTCTCTGTGAATAACCTTTGTCCGCTTGCTCATCTGTCGATACACGTATATATAAATCTGCTGTTTTCATAATTTTAAAATTTAATTCCTTGGAATAATAGTAATTATGGTCAAATAATAAATTTCAAATTTACCAGATGGATATTCCACTATGGAGTATCATTTCTGATCAGTATCGAAATACTTTTTAATGACCATTAGTGTAAGGTTGTAAAGAAACTCCATTATCAATTCAGCTTCTTCCTCTGTCAGCTCCATACCTTCAGTTCGGAAATATTCAATAACTTCCTCTATCGGTATTTTTTTGATTTCTTTTGCCTTAGACATAAATGCAGAATTTCCCTAAAAATAATTCAGAGAAATTCCATTTATTCCGTGATATGTATCTCACTGCATAGTTAGGCACAGAAAGTCTTTAATTAGATAAAATTTATTTTTTAAAGGTCTATTTTATTTTCTGATAGTATTGCACTCTCCGTTTTATCGCAGATTAAATTTATCTTAAAATCATCTAGCAATTTACCATCAACAACAGTTTCTTTGAGCTCATCCATCAACTTGTCTACAATCATTTTCATTTGATCTGCTTTCTCAGTGTTAACTTTTGCTATACTGTGATGTACGCTCATATTATAATCAGTAAAAGAAAATATGTTCGTAGAGAATTGATCAAAGAGATAGTGGTATTTATGTATGTCCATATCAGCGTAGATACATAGTTGCCAAAGGGCTTCGGTGGTCATATAATTTGGCAGATAGTAGGTTTTTGCGTAGATGTATGTTCTACAAAAGGACAAGAGAAATAAAGCAAAGATATTATCTACCCCTTGATAATTTTCTTTTTCACCATCAATCAGTTTATAAAACTGCAATGAACTTCCCAATGTGCTTTTGTAATAAAAATACAGGTCATTGTGCTGTGGATGATGTGGCGTTTCCCAATGTGGTTCCGGATGATACTGATCTGAGGAATAGACGAGATTTTTACCTTGCATAATGAAAACAAAGAAACTCTGGAACTCACGGAGATTCTTTTGAATCCAATACCGATCGTGACCGACCAATAAAAACCTGTATTGAGTTCCAAAAAGGCTCATCAAAGAATGTGTGATGGCTTTAATTTTTTCATTGTTTACATTCAGACCAATTAGCAGGAAATAGTAAGTTTTCACATCTCCATAGGTTGTTTGATGAAAAAAATAGATCTGTTCCAATTCTGCGAAGGTCAATATTCTGTCAATAGCCTTCTCGAGAATTTCATCTTTTTTAGATTCCTCGATTGGAAATAGACCTTCACCAGCATTACATATCTTCTCGTATTGATTTTTGATAAGATATTTCAAATTGTAGAATCTAACTGTGATAAATGTATATAATGAATCCGAAATGATGCGCAACGAATCAAACATTTCTGAATTGTAGATTATATCATCCTCTTCAATTGACTTCTTTGTTTCGTCAAAAATTTCAGTGATAAAATATTCGTACTGATTCTTTTTAACAAAATATTGTTTGAGTTCCGGAATGTAGATCAGCAGTTTATTTATCCTTTTGTTCAGATCAATGTCAAATGTCCTGTTTCCGGTAAATAATTCTTCCAAATATTCAAGATCATATTCGATCAGTTTTTCATAAGAAGTAAAGACACTATTGTAGGAATTCTCAGCGATCAGCCTTTCGACCTGCAACTGATGGATCTCGTGGTCGTGGTGAAAAGTATCTTCGTACCGATTGAACTTTTTGTGATATTTTTTCCAGTTTCTATTGATTAAAAGTGAAGAACGTGAATCTTCTTTCTGATAGATCATTGATGACTGATGACAATGGTATTCTATGAATGGGTGACCTTTAGAAAATTGGTAATCCAGTCTTGAATAATCAATGAAGTAAATATAGACCTGATATTGTTCTCTGACTTCGGCAACCCATTTTTTTGACTGTAATTTTATAGCATCTGCATTTTTAGAAACGGAGATGAGCAGGTGTGATTTAGTTGAGTTCTTTTCCTGCTTGTAGAATATCTGAACAATTGAATAGTTGTTTACAAGCTGATTCAATGTGTTTTCCATGAACTCGTTGGCGAGAACTGAAAATTGAGATTTCTTTAGCGTTTTCATAGCTGATCGTTTTTAGTTTCATAATCACTATCGTAGCATATAAAGATAGCCTCAATAAATAAGCGAACCAAGGCAAACCATACCATACCATCATATCGATATGTACACCCATTTCGGAATCGCTGTCAAATCCCAAAGTCTGTTTCAAAACAAAATCAGGGTCTTTCATATTTTCTTGATATTTCTTAAAGTAATCAATTCCTACTATTGATAGTATTAGTAGGAATAGCTCATTAATACATTCCTCGGAAGTGATTGCATTCATTATATAATTTATGCTATCAAATTGAGTCACATCATCGACCTTGCCTTTACTCAAATTACCCTTATCCTTGTCAAAGTAAAAATGAATGAGTAATAACAGGCAGGACAGCAGTCCTGCCGTCTTGACATCCCGCCTGCTTGCATCTTTGATCTCAATCTTTCCTGATAATAATTTCTCCAATTCGTATTCTTGAATCAAATCAGGATAGCTATCGAGCAGTTCTGTAAGTCTGGGATTTTTCAGTTGGTCACGCAGGCAGAATATACCAAATTCAAGATCTTCTCCTTGAGAATTCTGAACCAGAATACTTAATGCGATTTCAGCTTGCTCTCTTGTTTGTACAAGCTGTTTCTCTTTACTAAAGGGTGTGTTTTTTTTCATGTCTATAATTTTGCTTTAGTAAAGTTGAAAAAGGACTGAAAGATATCCTATTCCGGAAAGGGATATATTATTCAGAATTATTCTTAAATTTATCTTTGATCTTTGTGACACCTCTTTCACTCAATACCTGCGCTGCATCCAGCATTTTAACAAGGTAAATGTGAGGAGTGATAAGGTCATAATCAAATTCTTCCCTGTAAGGTGAAAGTGACACGTGAACAATTTCATTCAAGAAAAACTCATATTCGTCCAACGTTTTACATCTGAATGCTTTCTCGAACACAAGAAATGGATCTTGATATTCTTCTTTGTTTAAAGATGCTTGACCTATGATCTGCCATTCGTTGGGAGCTTCTTTTACCTTCCATTTTTTAGATTTGAATGTTAGCAGATACGCTCCCCTTATAAATGATTTGACAGCAGTATGAAAATCGAAGACGTCTCCCGGACGTTCTTTGTTACAGACCTCAGCTTTGTAGACATACAGCATAACCTCGTTGAGTGTATTTTTATAGCTGTCTATAGTACAGTAGTTAAAGAAAGTGTTGATTAGCTCAAAAGGATCTTTAATTTCGTATGTTGCCCAGAAACTCGTCTCCATAGATATTTTAATCTTTTTCATTAGAATAGGTTTTGAAATGTGAGAACTAAATTCTCTTGTTGTGACTGAATAATCTATTCTTTTAGCGAATAAAATATCCGTTGGAAGGGATATTTTACAGGATAATTTTTTAACTTTACAATTCAGACGAATTAATAGAAATGGCTTTATCTTTAAGCCTTTAAAATTTTGATAACCGCTATGGAACAGAAAATACATCAAGGAAGAAATGTAAAACGCTTTAGAGAAATGCTTGGAATCAAGCAGGAAGCTTTGGCATTTGACTTAGGCGAGGAATGGAATCAAAAGAAAATTTCTCTGTTGGAGCAGAAAGATGTGATCGAAGATGATCTGTTGAAAGCAATTTCAAATACTCTTAAAATTCCTGTAGAGGCTTTCCAAAACTTTGATGAAGAACAAGCTGTTAATATTATATCAAACACATTTAATGATCAATCAAATGGATATAATTACTATCCTACATTCAATGTTAATCCTGTCGAGAAATGGATTGAAGCGTTAGATGAAATTAAAAGATTGAATGCTGAACTTTTGCAGGCAAAGGATGATAAAATCAAAACCCTCGAAAAACTTTTAAATAAAGAATAAGTAATTAGGGATAATTACTTTTTCATAAGAAAGGCTCAACTTGTAGTTGAGCCTTTTAAATACTCAAGCTTGCACTGAAATTTAAAAACTAAACTAATAATTAAAAAATTGAACGATGGAATTAGATTTTGATAAGTTTAAAAGGTCATTAATTATTTCGAAAAATGACAAATATGCTTTTCTTTTAGGTGCAGGTAGTTCAATAACCTCCGGAATTCAATCAGCTTATGATTGCATTTGGGAATGGAAAAAAATGATTTATCAAACCAGTAATAATATCTCAAATGAGCTAATTGAAAACTTTAGGAATAAAAAAAATCAAGAGATCATACAAAATTGGCTGGATAATCAAGGGAGATTTCCTCCCAATGAATCTGAAATCGAATATTCTTTTTATGCAAACGAGTGCTTTCCCATTGACGAAGACCGAAGAAAATATTTTCAGAAAATTTGTTCTAATGCTCAACCTTCTATTGGCTACAAAGCAACAGCATTATTAGCCAAATCAGGTTTTGTTGATACGGTTTGGACAACTAATTTCGACGATTTAATGAGAGATGCATGTATATCGCAGCGTTTTCAATCAATCGATATAACGTTAGAAAATACTTCCAGAATTATCAATCGTGCTCAAAATAGTAGCGAATTACCAATTCTAAAACTTCACGGGGATTTTAAGTTTGGAGATTTAAAAAATACTGAAAGTGAGTTGAAGACTCAAGATGAAGTATTTCGAGAAAAAATGATCGAGTATCTTAAGGATAAACATCTTATTGTTTTTGGATACAGTGGTAGGGATAATTCTCTTATGAATACTCTGCGAGAATTATATACAAAAGAAGGTGGAGGTAGATTATATTGGTGTGGATATAAAGAAAACAAAAGTGAAATAGTCAAAAACCTGATCCTTTCTGCAAATGAAAGCAAAAAGAGAGCCTTTTATGTTGCTACCGAAGGATTTGATAATGCTATCTATCAAATTGCTCAATTACTACTAAGTGATAATATACAAATCTATAATGAGTTTGAGGCACTTGTTAAAGATGATTCAAAGAAAATTGAATCAATTCCATTTAATCTTATGCTGTACGTCTTCAAACTAACTTGGACATTTTGGAATAAATCCTTAAGGAGTATTTAGGGTTATAAATTTATAAATTTCTGTTGAAAATACAACTGTCTTCTTTTTCGGATTGAATCCGATTTTATTTGTCTTCTTTTTTCCAAAATTTGCTCAGATCTTCCGAAGTACACATCTGCTGGAGGAAGGTTTTTCAAAGATTCGTGATATCGCTTGTTATTGTAGTTTTCTACGAATTTTTCTAAAGCTTCCACAAGTTCTTCAGGATGATAGAAGTGATTGAGTTTTACCACATTTTTCATCGTTCTGTGGTATCGTTCTATTTTCCCTTGGGTTTGCGGATGCATCGGCTTTCCGTGAACCTGCTTCATCTTCAAATCGTCTTTCAGGTAGGTTCTGAGTTCGTTTGATATGTAGCAGGAACCATTGTCTGAGAGTAATTTCGGTTTGGCTTTAGACTTTAATTTTGCTTTTTCAATCGCTGTATTTACTGTTCTTTTCACATCTTCAGCCTTCATCGAATCACAGAGTTCCCAGTGGATGATATACCTGCTGTAGTCGTCTAAAACAGTGCTCAGATAGTACCAACCCCAACCAATCACTTTAAAATAAGTGAAATCTGTTTGCCACATTTGATGCACAAATTCTGTCTTATCCTTAAATTCATTTGCTGCTGAAAGTAAAAAATGATTCGGTGCAGGGATTAAATCCCGTTGCTTCAAAATCCTGTAAACACTGGATTCTGAGATGAAAATACCTTGTTCATCGGTAATTTTGTGCGCCAGTTCTCTTGAGGAAAGTTCTGTATGTTCCAAAGCGATTTCTACTACCAAATCTTTTTGTTCTTCCGGAATGCTATTCCATTGTCTTTTAGATGTTCTTTTGGACGTTTCCAAGCCATCGTAGCCGTTTTCAAGGTATTTCTGATACCACTTATAGAAAGTACTTCTTGCAATCCCAAAGCTTTCCAAGGTTCGTTTTACACCAATTTCACTCGTAGTAACTTCTTGAATAATTTCGTATTTCTCACTTGCTGATAATCTCATAAACTTTCTGTATTTATGGGTCAATCCAGCATGTCTAAGCTTTTTTTTACAATGTCATAGCGCAGAACCAAATCGGCAACCATTTCCTTCAGTCGGGCATTCTCTTTCTTCAAATCCGACACTTCATCACTCGTGGCTTCTCTAATGACATCGCCGTTGAGTCGTTTTTTACCGGCTTCCATAAATTCTTTGTTCCAGGAATAAAACTGAGATTGGGCAATATTATGCTGTCGGCATAGTTCCGCTACAGAAGTTTCTGCACGAAGCCCTTCCATTACGATTAAAATTTTCTGCTCGGCTGTAAAGATCCTCCTTGTATTTTTACGGATGTCTTTTATGAATTTTTCGGAACTTTTCTTTTTAGGTGTTTCCATAATTAAATGTAATTCTTTTTTTGAAAACACTCCTTAACTTTTATACTATATAGTGTCTACTTTTTGCTGACGATTTACACAATATTCGTTTTTAGCTATTAAATCCTTTCGAATATAATCGAATGTTTTCTTTCTGAAGTTATGGGTTTCAGAATCTGCTTTTGCTGACTTAAAGTTAATGGAAGTCTTCACAAGCACTAAATAAAAAATACTCTTTTAAATCAAAAACTTTTGACTTAAAAGAGTATTAAATGGCAAAGAATGTCTTGAAATAAAATATTATTATTTCAGGCTAGATACAATGCTTTTGAAATTTGACCAAATGAGATTTTCTACGTCGTTTTCATTTATTTTCCACTCACTGGCTAAAAATGAAATTACAGTTCTTACCTCTCCTGGTATAATCGGAGAATTATTCACATTAATAAAAGGACCATCAGTTTCTGTTAGAATAAGATGCCTTGGTATTTTCGAAATTATCTTTCTGCCAGACATTGACTTTATCATTGACTGATTAATTGAAAAGTAATAACCTTCTTGAACAATCTCATCAATTAGAGTAAGCCCACCTGAATACCAATGAAAAATTGCCGACCTTATATTATTTTTTTTTAGAAGCTCTAAAACTTCTTTTTCTGCCTTTCTGGAATGAATACTTAAGATTTTTTTTTGCCCTGAAATAGCCTTTAATATTTTAGAAAAAGTATCTAATTGAATATCCTTTGTTGAGACACCCTCTTTAGAAAAGTCTAAACCAATTTCTCCAATATATGATGTTTTACTAATATTCTTTAAGAATGAATTAAACTCTTTTTTATGCGAATCAGCCATTAATGGATGCATTCCTAAAGCCAATCTTATTTTTTTTAATGACTGGAAATGAGAATACCCCATTTCAAAATGGCTTGGCAGATTGGTCATTGCTAATATAGTGATATTAGCTTTTACACAATCCTGTAAAATTTTTCTTGGATTCTGATATAAATCTATATGGCAGTGTGTATCGATAATCATCTTATCCCTAGCTCAGATTTTACAAATATATTTCCTTTCTCCCTAAACAATTGTAAAACTTCTTCTTTAGACCTTAATACCATATTCGCATATTGTTGAAGATTATCAATTTCAATATTTCCATTCACCAATAAATCTCTTTTCATTTTTTCCAAAGAAATATCTTTTTTTAAATAACTTATTAATGCGGGTAAATCTGTACTGTAGCTTCGTGAATTTGGTCTGGTAATAAAGTTGCCATAATGATTTTCGTTATCTAATCGTGCTTTATTCAAAGCAGCTCGTCTGTAAATACAAGGCATACAGATTCCACATTCTTGGGTACCTGTTTTTACTTCCCAATTTTGCTTTCTGCCTCTTTTGCCACAAGACACCGAATTTTGAAAAATACTTTGTATAAATGTTTGGTTTGTACATTCAACAAACATCTCTCCTTTAGTTTTAAATGTATAAGGATTATGTATTCTTGTAGATAACCCTAATTCGGCAAGCAATTCTTGAGTGTTTTTTAAAACATAGGGATGTGTTGTTCTTGTACTTAAAGAACTTACTCTTGATGGGGTCAATGGATAATTGATTGAAATTGTGCCATTCTCAGGAATTATTAATTCATCAATTGGAGATAGGTAACAACCTAAACCAATAAAAAACAGAGAACGACTACGATAATTATTTTCGATGGTTACTCTGTTTCCATCAATATCTTTCCTTGATAATGCTAATTTTGATTGTACCCAATATTGGAAAAGACGGTCAAATTGACCACCTAATTTCGGAGTAAATTGACCACTGATTTCGGAGCAAAGTGACCACCACTTTTCGGTCTAAAATGACCACCTGTTATCTGGGTTATATTTGAGATAAAAACGACTTGGTTTTTTCATGATGTTAGCGTCATATATTCGTTAAAAAAAGCGGATTATGGCAAATAAAATAACAGACATGAGTAAAATTAGAAAAGTCATAAAATTCTACAGCACTGGAAAGAGCAAGTTATTTATAAGCAGCTATCTATCCCTTTCCAGAAATACCGTTAAGAAATACATCTCATTATATGAGATCCTGGGCTTGAGCCCTGATGCAATCAATGCCAAGACAGACGCCGAGTTGGAACTTTTGTTTTCCAATAACACGGTTCACACCATCAGCCCCAAACTACAGTCCCTGTACGATTTTTTTCCCAAGATGGAACGTGAGCTCAAAAAGGTGGGGATCACTATCCATCATATGTGGGAGCAGTATCTTGTACTGCATCCTGATGGTTTTCAGAGTTCACAGTTCCGGCATCATTACAAGGTCTGGGGCAAACGTGTGAACCCTGTGATGCATATGAATCACAAATCCGGTGATAAGATGTATGTCGATTATGCAGGAAAGACACTCTCCATTATTGATAAGGAAAGCGGGGAGCTTAAAGAAGCTCAGTTTTTTGTAGCTATCCTGGGAGCAAGCCAGTACACGTATGCTGAAGCCTCTATGAGCCAGCAGAAGGAAGATTTTGTACGATCTGTAGAAAATGCCATCCGCTTTTTTGAAGGCACACCGGCAGCGATCGTTCCTGATAACTTAAAATCCGCAGTGATCAAAAGCAGCCGTTTTGAACCCACCATCAATGAGACCCTGGCCGATCTGGCCGAACATTATGAGACGACTATCTTGCCTGCCAGGGCTTACAAACCGAGGGATAAATCCTTGGTAGAGGGAGCGGTCAAGATCCTGTACAGAAGGATCTACGCCAACCTTCAACAGGGAGCCTGCGGCCTGGATGAACTAAATCTTGAGATCCGGGACCTGTTGGACTCCCATAACAAACGCAAGCTCACAGGACGTCCTTACTCCCGCTACGAGCTGTTCCTGGAGGACGAGAAGCAGCAGCTGCGCCCACTGCCTGAGCGTCGTTTTGAGATCAGGTACCAATCCTTTGCAACAGTGATGCAGAACGGGCACGTACAGTTGAGCCAGGATAAGAACTACTACAGTGTCCCGTACCAGTATATCAAGAAGAAGATCAAGATCCTATACACCTCTTCCACCGTGGAGATCTACTATAAATACAACAGGATCGCCATGCACAGACGCAATTACAAGCCTTATGTCTACACGACCATTACAGAACATCTGGCCAGCACCCACCAGTTCGTTGCCGGATGGAGCGCTGCCCGCTTTATCGATTGGGCTAATAGTATTGATACCGCAGTGGGAGAATACATTGTCCAAATTATCGACAGTCGCAATCATCCCGAGCAGGCCTACAAAAGCTGCCTGGGGATCCTGAACTTCGAAAAGAAAGTAGGCAGGGAACGATTGATCAATGCCTGTAAACGGGCATTGGATTTTAAGATCTACAGCTTTAAGACCGTGCAGAAGATATTGGAGAACAATCTGGATCAGATGATCGATCCGGAAAAAGAAGAAAAGGAGCAGGAACTGCCTGATCACGGCAACATCAGAGGAAAACAATATTATCATTAAATACCAACAGTTATGAACGAACCGACAGTGAGCAAAATGAAGCAAATGAAGCTTTACGGCATGCACAATGCCTTTAAGACCGCTATTGAAAGCGGAAGGACAGACCATTATACCCTCGACCAGTTTGTATCGATGCTCATCGATGCCGAATGGGATGAGAGGCACAACAGACGCATAGAGCGAAGCATCAAAAATGCCAAGTTCCATTACAGGTCCAGTATTGAAAGTGTCAACTTCGATGACACCCGCAATCTCGACCGTAATCTGGTAATGCGTCTTGCAGGATGTGAGTTCGTAGAGAAAAATGAGAACATCCTGATCACAGGAAGTACAGGCGTGGGTAAAAGTTACCTGGGAACTGCGTTGGGCTACCAGGCCTGTATCGAAGGCTTCAAGGTCAATTATTTTAATACTTCCAGGCTGTTTGCCAAATTAAAAATGGCAAAAGCAGACGGGTCATACCTGCGCGAACTAGCAAAACTACAAAGGCAGGATGTGATCATCCTTGATGATTTTGGTCTTCAGGCTTTGGACAGTGCCAACAGGATAACCCTTCTGGAGATCATAGAAGACCGTCACAACAACGGGTCCATCATTGTGACATCACAGATCCCGGTGCAAGGCTGGTATGACATCATTGGCGAAAAGACCATAGCTGATGCTATTCTGGACAGACTTATCCATCAGTCTCACCGCCTGGAACTCCAGGGGGAATCTATGAGAAAAAAGAGAAGAGTTAGCAGGGAGTAATTAATTATTATATTTGAATATTAATTGACACATGAAAAGCAAGAGTTTTTATCAAATTTAAGGGTGGTCAATTTAAACCGAAATTACCTGGTCACTTTGAATTGAAATTGGGTGGTCAATATCACTGGAATTTACACACATAAAATTTAAAAATTTGATTATGCTAAAATAATTTTAATAATTATACAATAATTACGGATATCCGTAATCGTAGTTAATTTGTTTGATAAAGATCGTAAAAAATACATTATGAAATATCAGTATAAATACGGTAATGATTTTCCAATACTGTATTAGTAAAATATTGAAATGAATGTAAATACCAATTCCGTTAGCCTCGTAGAGCGAAGTAGCAACTTTGTTAGGACGTCAGGACTTTCAAAGTTGCGAATGAGCTCCTAACTTTTCCGCATAGTTGTAAAATCGCACACATTTAACAGACAATAAATCCATTCTTAAAATAGAATTTTAGGAAGAAAAAAACTATGCTAAAATTTAAGTTGGCTGTATCAGTATGCAGGTACTAACTACCAACAGACAAAAATTGTAATTCCATTTATTAATATATCCATCAATAAAAGGCTGATAATCTAGACTTTCATTGATAATAGAAGACAAATAGTTCCTTGCAACGCCATTGTAAAGTCATACCTCATTTTCAGAATTAATTTTCTGAAAAATGACAATATGGTACATAAAGAAACTGTCAGTAAGGAAATGTGGGAAATTCTTCAAAAACTGATGAAAGAGGAAAGACTAAAGGATTTTACCTTGGTAGGTGGTACTGCACTCAGTCTAATGCTTGGTCATCGTTTAAGTATTGATATTGATCTGTTTACAACTAAACCGTTTAATGAGAAGTGTATCCTAAACTATCTCTCGAATAACTATCCTGTAGAAGTTAAAAATAAGTTTGAAAATACATTGCTTTTGAAAATATCTGAAATCAAGGTCGATATCCTTGCCCATCAGTATCAATGGCAATTGCCTACAATAATAACAAAAGAAGGCATTAGGTTGGCATCCCTTGAGAATATAGGCGCCATGAAACTTCACGCTATATTTCAAGATGGAAGCAGAATAAAAGATTTCGTTGATATGCATTTTCTATTGGAACACAATTCTCTTAAGACTTATCTTGATTTTTATCAAAAAAAGTATGGAGGAAATCCCTCACTTGCTGCCTTAAGTTTACTACATCACGACAGTATTGATAGGAATGTGCAAGTCAAGATGATAAAAGGTAAAGATATAACCTGGCAAAAGATAGAAGAGAGACTAAAAAAAGCAGTTCATAACCCATTACTTAAATTTACTGAAATCAAAGAGCAAAATAATAAACAAAAGGGACGTGGATTCAAGTGTTAAACTTTTATATATCACTATTATTCAGTATATTTATACTATGAAAACAGGAAATAAAAAAAGACCATGCTTTGATATTGATCCTTCATTTTTTTGGGATTTTGATTTAGATGCGATGGATCTAGATAAAGCCTATAAGTCAATTATTGCCCGTATTGTTGAACGTGGTAATCAATACGACATTGATAGAATTGTAAAATTTTATACTTACGAAAAAGTAGTCAAAGCAATTCGTGACGAAATCCATTTCCTGCCAAATTATGCAATTGATAAAGCTATAGAGTTTTTCCCCGAACTTAAAAAAGAGGAGATGCACTGCTATCTAAATAGAAAGGATAAGCCTTATCATTGGATATAGTTTTTCGAAGTTTACTTCAGGAACTTAGCATCAATAATATTCTTGAGAAAATAATTTCTCATAATAAAAAATTGAAAGGTGCTAATTTTCGTGATGCACTACTCGGGGGAAATTAGCTTCTTTTTCTTTTTGAAAAAAAATGTAAGGTGTCCGCTTTTTAGCGGACTTCTTGCATTTTAATATTTTATTTAGACGCTTTTTACTATTATAACTCAAATTTTCCAGTTATTATTGGTATATATTTAAGTCACAAATAGAAATGTCAATTATTCATTTTCTTATATTCGAGTTAATAAGGTATATCTAAATAACCTTATTAACATAGGCAATATTTGAATATGATTGTCACTAATTACTATATATTTGTATTTATATATTAAATTTAAATGAAATTATTAGCCAAAAAAATTAAGCGTTTCAATTCTAGTAGAAATGGCTTCATACAACCGGTGTTTGAAATCAATGAATCGGATCATCACAAACCTGTATCGAAAGATGATTATCCGAATAACGGTTATATATTTATTAGTGACTTTGATTTACTCGATAGAGACATTGATACAGAACTCATAGTTATCGATAATGGATTTTTCATTAACGACGATAATATGTTTGCGGAGAGAATAAATGATTATAATGCTTCTCAGAAAAGAATAAACTACAATATGGGTATCAGTAATTATTTTTCTGCTGTTACCCCAATTCAATATATTCCAATTTACAATAATCATTTTAATATTGAAAAACAAAGACTTATATCCGATGAAGGTATAAATAGCGATGTGTTTTTTCTAATAGTTGAAGAAGAGAATAATATATATGGTCCATTTGAAAGAGATAATTTTGATTTAAAAGCTGCAACATTTAAAAATAAAGATTATGATACATCAATGTACCGAGATTTTTTGGATGCATACATTGAATATGACGGATCTGTTATTTTTAAGCTAAACAAGCATCTATCATCTGGAAATATACTTACAGATTTTGATGGAAATAGCTACATCAAAGATTTCACTAATGTCATTATTGAGAATTTGGGAGAAAAAATTGAATATACTCCGATACAAATTTTACATTCTTGGGTGTTAAATAAACTAAATAACAAGGGTTTAAGAATTTTCGATTTTCTTGACGAAATTGGGGATATAGATAAGTTATTTAGTTCGAGTTTAGATCAACTAAAATGGCAGAAGTATTTATTTTTTATTGATAAACTTGAAGAGGAAAGTAAAATTATTCAAAGCTTAGTAAATAAACTTTATGATAAAGGATTTGTAGAGGATATAACTGGAAATACACAGATAGAAAATATTGAAAAGAAGTTAAAAACCCTTGAAGACAATGATATAATTAAGAGTGAGGAAATAATAAAGCTAAAAGATGATAAAAGACGACTTGAAATTGAATTACAAGAAATAGAAAAGAAGGATATTGAAGGAATAGATAAAAATAGCTATCCCAATATTGCATCTGTATTAAATCATCCTGAAAAACTTCAGAATCTCGAAGAAATCATTGAAAATAGAGAAAATTTTGAATTGCTGAAAGATGATTTGAGGAAGTTAGAAATTAAAAAAGAAATTTTTGATGAAGAAATCAAAAAGTTAGAGGATACAGAGAGAAAAATTCAAGATTCAATAAGACATATAAAACAAAGTTTTGATAGTGACGTTTCTGTACATACAGCCAAACTAGCAGATGCTAAAATGTATACAGATTTGCTCAATGGAATAAATATTAATCATACTAATAATGATAATTCAGAAAGCATTGAATCTGTGGTTTTAAGTAAGCTACCAGAAGAAATAACTACTGCAAGATCTTATATATTTGAAATCCAAAAAAGATTAAAAAATCTAAATAGAGATTTATCTTTTAATGATGTCGCAAACTTAATAATAACTATTAACCATTCTTTTATCACAATACTCGCCGGAGCACCAGGTGTTGGAAAAACATCATTAGTAAATAAATTATCAACAGCATATGGTTTAAATGAAGGCTTTGGATATTTAGAGGTTAATTGTGCGAAGGGATGGACTTCATCTAGAGATTTGTTGGGTTTTTACAATCCACTTACAGGTAAATATCAAGACTCAAAAACAGGGTTAAGACTGGCTTTGATGAAATCTAATAAAAATTTAAATTCGCCTTATATTGTTTTATTGGACGAAGCCAACTTAAGTCCTATGGAACATTATTGGTCTGATTTTATAAAATTAGCTGATGGAGATTATGCAAAAAAAATAAAAACTCATGAACAAGAAGAAATTACTTTTGGAGAGGGGTTTAGGTTTATTGCTACAATAAATCATGATCACACTACAGAATCATTATCAAATCGTTTAATTGACAGAGCATCAATTATTCAAATTGATAAACCACTATCAGTAATTGAAAACGCAATTTCTGACATAAAAAATGATCATGTATTTGACTTCAATGATGTACAAAAATTGTTTCCTGAGACACAAAAATGGAAATCAGATGAGGAGTTGATTAAAAAACTTTTTCAACAAATAAAAGAAAAAATTGAATCAAATAATAGCGGCATTATTATTAGTCCTCGTAAAGAGATTTTGATCAAAAAATATTGTAAAGTTGCTACAGGGGTTTTAGAAGGGAATTCTTATACTGCCTTAGATTTTGCAGTCTCTCAGCATATTATGCCGCTAGTAAATGGAAGGGGTGAGTATTTTGAACAATCATTGAAAGAGTTAAAAAGTATCCTTGAAGATAAAGGTATGACCAAGTCATCAGTTTTGTTGGGGAAAATTTTAGAACGAGGAAAAGATTTGAAGCATTTTAAATATGTCTACTATTAAAATGGATTATGAAATCTTATGTTATAAAAATGTAAGGGAGAATACAGTTCGCATTGAAATGAATGAGATAATTAATGAAGTTGATTATTTTACATTCATTGTGCAATCAAATGTTGAACTAGAAAATCATTGTTTATTAATAACAGATATTCCGGTAGAAATAACTGTTGTAAAAATTATTGATGGACAGTACTTCTATACTGTTAAAGAAGATTCTGTAAGAAATTATTTTAAAAATCAGGATTTTGATAAAGTCTTTGATCTATATAAGGCAAGATTTTCAATTCCAAATTTTATTCAGAATATCTTATTTTATAAATTATTTATAAATTATCCTATTGGAATATGTGATATCGTATTAGTTTCAAAAGATAATTACGAGCAGATTTCTACAATTAAATTAAATGTAGTTTCTTCAAAAATTGATGATTTTGAATTCGAATCGTTAGTTTCTTATGTTGAAAGTAAAGGAAGTTCCATTTGGGCAAAATTTTCTTTATTAAAACAGCAAGCTAATAATTTTAGTGATGAAGATAGATTAGATTGGCTATTGATTTTCTGCGACAATTTCATTAATGAATTTCGAAATAAATATTTGCTATATTTTCAAATTGACAAAATAACTACTTTAGAAAACAATTATTTAATTGAGACATATAATGGTTACAATGCTGTTTCCGAAGATTCTATTTTATGGCTATTGACAAATTTGGAAGTTTTAACTGCAACAAATTCATATGATCCCAACAAACTATTAATTAATAAAAGGACATTTTTTCCTACTGATATTTTAACGTCACACATTATAGAAACGACAGATAATCCAGAGAACCAATTAGTTAACGGGTTTATTAATGAAATATCGTTTTTTTTAGTTGAATTGAAAAATATTTTTTCTTCTGAAAGTACCTCAACCGACTCTGAAAGATTTGAAGATATGGTAATGGCTTATTCGTATAGAAGAAAGCTAAAGCTTATAAAAGAATTAGCTTTTAAACTAGCGATAATCAAGGAAGTAATTGTTAAGGAGATTCCTGTTAGTAAAACCGATGTAAATTTTTCTAACATTAACAAAATTGAGTCTAAAGAACACTACTATTACGTCTATAATCATTTAATGACGTGGTTACTTTATAAAGGGGCAAACTATACTAATACCAACAAATATTTTAAAGGAATAAGTAGATTAGATGAATTATTTGAACGTGCTTGTTACTATCAAATTATTGACACTTTTATGCAATTGGGTTATATGCCAGTTATAAAATATAATGACGCTGGTGAAATATTTGATAGAATGACTCTTTCAAATGGACAAAGAAAAGTGAATTTTTACTATCAACATTTACCAGATTCACTAACAACAATAAAAAATATTCGAAACCAATTAAAGCCTGATTTTATATTTGAATTTGAGGATAATACTTTTATAATCTTGGATTCTAAATACAAGAAATCAAAAAATATAGAAACTTATGATTATCCAGATTTGGCTTTAAAGTATCTACATGGTATAGGCTCAACTGATGGTCGAAATTTTAATATTTTGGGCTTATTAGTTTTGTTCCCGAGCACTGAATATAGCAGAAATTTTTATCATAAAAATGAATATGGAATTTTTGGTTCAAAAACAATTTATCCATTTATCGGGAGCATTGGTATCAATTTTACAAATACTGAATCTTATTTACTATCAACCATTGAAAGGGTTCTCGAAATAAAAAATTATTGAATATCGCATTTTGAAAATACTTGAAAACTATAAAGGAATGGTTGATAAAATTTGTATGTCATCATAAAAATGTTTCGAAATCTGTTCATCTTTGACTACAAAAAGCCTTGTTAATCACTCGATTTTCAAGGCTTTTTTGTTTTTGGTCATCAAGGTTTTGTAAGTTTGTTAAAGGGATTTACTAATCTGAATTTCTTGAAAAATAGCCCAGATCGCAACGGCATCCTTTTTTGTTGTGAGGAATTAGCTGGGGAAAAAAGATAGAGTGGAGAGCTGGAAAAAGCTCCTAAAAACTGGCTTTTACCTGCATACTTCCGATGTGGATGGTTCTTTCACCGGAATTTCGCCCTTCATAGTTTAAATTCAGTTGTAAGAAAGAATTGATCGCCTGCTGAATAAAAACACTCCAAACCTGGTTTTTTCCAGGCTTTAAACCATCAAGCATTTGGTTTCCTACAATACTGAAGCTATTTCCTGTAAAATCGTTGTTGATGAATGAGAAGTTTCCTCTGATTGATGTTTTTTTGCGTTCCCACTGAATCGTTCCTGTGATATCGAATGCTTTCAGTAATTCTTCGCCGTCTTTTCTCTGTTTTTCACGGTAAGCCGATGAGAATTCTGCCTGAATAGCGTCTGTGAATTTATAAGTGGCTTTTGGCTTTGTCTCAAAATTATTCAGCCTGTAATCTCTTGTTGCAAATAATTGTGATGAATTTTTTAAATCGTGAACGGAGTTTTCCCAATCGACTCTGAATTCTTTATTAAACCAATATCCGATATTCACAAAATGGGAAGTTTGATTTCGCTCTTCGTTACTGAAGTTTGCATTAATAAGATTGTCGTTCTGTATAAAACGGTAATTTCCGTTCCAGCCTGATTTTTCGGTAGGGTTGAACTGTGCCGACATCAAAATATTCTGATTTTTAAGAATCTGATTTTCGCCTTTTTCAAAAGGATTTAAAACCAAAACTTTATCTTTTTTATAGAATGAATTCTGAGAGTTTAATGAGATGTTGAAATTCCAGCGTTTTAAAAATTTATTTTCCGAATTGAAAACAACCGATGGATTGACAAATAAAGCCAACTGTAGTTTGTTTTTATTGGAAGGAATATAACGCACCGAATTGGTGTAAATTCTTATGTATTGTGCCAAATCGGAGTATTCTGCAATTTCAAATTCGTCGAGCTGCTGTATTCCGTCGCCGTTGTAATCGGTCCACTTATAAATTCCTTGCCCGTCTGTCACTTTGATGTATTGAAACTCTCTTTGTGCTTCCTGTCCGTTTCCTAATTCGTAAAATGCCTGAAGTCGCATTCCGTTTTTGAATAATTGTTGGTTGTACAAAATATTCCCAACCACAAAATCTTTATTCTGATTTACATCTACAATGTCATCTTTATAGAAGAATTTTCTGTAATGAAGCAACGCATTTAAAGTTGTTTTTTCAGTTTTAATGATTTGGCTTTCTGCCATGAAACCTAAAATCCTGTTCGTATTCTGAAGACTGTTGTCACGTACCGAGTCATTTTCTCGCATGTACATTTTGGCTAAAAGCTTCGTTCTTGTGCTGTCTCCGATTTTTTTCTGAACGAAAAGCTCTCTCCAGCTGAAACTCGTGACATCCATCAATTGAGTGTCGTTGTATTTCTTTTCATTGTGTTCCATACTTCCTCCAACTGCCCAACTTCCTTTTTTACCGGTGTACTCGGTTCCGGCTCCTCCACGGATGAATTTTGTGTCTTGAAGGGTGGCATTGGTGTTAAGGTAAGATAAGTTACCTTTTGTATTGAATTTTCCTTTGATCCAGTTCAAGTCAAGGTCGTTTTTCGTTCCTTTATAAGAATCCTGCTCATCAAGATAGTTGATACGGTAATTTAAGGTCGATTTATTATTCCACTTATTTAGAAAGCTGAAAATAAAACGGTTTTGTGTTAATCGGTTAAATTCCTGAGCTAAGTTGAAGTCACGTGAAAATTCTACATCGTTGATACGGTCTAAAATATGGAATTGCTTATCGATGTATTGATATTCAAAGCTTGGTGTTCCTTTCCAGCTGTTTTTAGTAAATGTTTTATTCCCAAAAATTCTTGCAGCATATCCCAAATTTTGATCAGAATCTTTTGAAGAAAATAAGTTGATGTCGTAATTACTCATCGAAATATCGGCTCCGATTTTACCATCTTTCAGCAAATATTCAGAGTTGAAAGTATACACCTGAGCTTTTTGCGGGGACGGAAGTTTTCTTACTGCACGGTAATCTCCCAAATTAGGACCGACATATTCAAAAACCCTTCCGTTATTGGTGGTTTGTGTTAATTTGTAATCTCCCAAGTTAGCTCCAAAATAGGTGAACGAAACCTGATATAAAGTTTGCGCGGCATCTGTAGAAAACTGATAATAATTTCCGTTAGGATTCAGAACGAGACTGTAAAGAATTTTGTTGACATCGTATTCTGCAACAACACCGGAAGGCGCATACATTAAGTTTAAATCATTTCCGGCGTCTGCTAAAATCTGTTCGTCTTCTTTCGATAAATTTAAAGCCAATGGAGCATTTTTATTATCATTCTCCATAAACCAGTTTAAGCCTAATTTTAATTTTTCTCTTTGATGCTCAACTTTTCCGGTAAATAAATATCGGGAATAATTTCTGTTGGCATAATTAAAAGAAATGGTAATGAAATTCTGCTGGAAAATCGGTCTGAAACTGGTGAAAGTAACTTCCCCTGTATTGTAATTAATGATATAATCCTGGTTTTCCCCACGCTTCATCAAAATACCGTCGATGAAAACCTGTTCGGAACCTGAAATCAGTGTAATAAATTGTTCGCCATTTTTCCCTGTTAAACGGTAAGGTCCCTGATTACCTTCTATCCCCTGAAAACGGATTCTGTGAAATTCGCTTCGTGCCACACCCGCTGAAATATCAACGAAAGTTTTATTATCGGTTCCAAATTGTGTCTGAAACTGAAGACCCATGCTTCGACGCTGATATTTGGCGAAATAATTTTTAGAATCAACCAAATCTAAATGTCCGGCTCTAAGAATAGATTTATCCTTAATATTAAGCTGCATATAAATCTTGTCGAATTCTTCTAAGGTCTGCGTATAACCATCTGCCTGAATCGGTAGATTGTGATCTGAAATACTCGCTAATACCGTAACATCTTTTGAAAGTCTGCCGGAAATTTGAAGATCCATCGAGCTTTGAACAGACTGTCCTTGATTGTTACCAAAAGTAATTCCCCGGATAATAGAACCTTTTGAATTTAATTCGCCTAAAAATCTTTTAGAATCGTTTTTTGCGAGTACCGCTTCGTCTACAATAATTCTGTTGCTGGTTTTCACAAAATCCATGGTGTCTTTTGCGAAGATATCCTGTCCGAATTTAAAAGCGAGAATGCTGTCCTTTTTTTTAGCTAAAATACTGTCATTCTTAGAAGAGATGGAATCTTTGGGGATATTGGGATTTTTCCATGAGAATATTTGAGCATTATTCAGCAATAAGCCCATGAAAAAAAGAACGAATATCAGAATAGAATTTCGCAAGTCTCCTAAAATAAGTGGTAAAAATAACTAAAAAATATGAACAGTTCGGGTTTTGGCATTATTAACAGAAAATTAACCTAAATATTGTCCCAAATGGAAAAAATGCCGTAATTTTGCTACGTAAATTATTAATAATTAAAAAATTAAGTTATGAAAAAGATCTTTACAATTTTAGGAGTTGTTGCAGTTGCAGCTTTTGCAAATGCACAAAACTTAATTACAAATCCTGGTTTTGAAAATGGTACTACTGGTTGGACGGCAACTAATCCTGGTTCTGGTGCGGCTTATTATTTACCTACTGTTACTACTACAGCTCCACACGGAGGGGTTAATTCTGTGCAATATGATATGCCAACTGCTACTACAGGGTTTGAGCAAAATATAAATGTAACTCCAGGGGCTACTTACACAATATCTTTTTGGTATAAAGCTAGTGGAGATGATACAGATGCAAGAATCTGGGCAAATTACTTAGATTCTGCAGGTGGAGCAATTTATCAAAATTCTGCTACAGCTTCCGATCCACTTAGAGGACCAAATAATGGTTATTTAACATCAAGTACTGCTTGGACTCAACATTCTGTAACTGTTGTTGCTCCTGCAAATGTTGTTTCATTGAAATTGCAAGTACGTGCTTATAACAATGCTACAGTTGTTGCTTTTGATGATTTTTCTGTAACAACCGGTACATTAGCAGTAGGAGAAGTATTACCTTCAAAATACAGAATGATTAAAAACACTTTCGTTAAGAATGACGAAATTACTTTCGGAGCAGATGCAAAAGACGTAAAAGTGTATACATTAACAGGTCAGTTAGTAAAAACAGCTTCTGTAAAAGCTAACGGAACTTTAAATATTGCTGAATTAGCTGAAGGTAACTATATCGTTACAGGAACTGTAAACAACCAAGCTGTTTCTCAGAAAATTTTGAAAGACTAATCAGATTTTTAATAATCAAATTAATCATATAAACCGCTTCTTTGAGGCGGTTTTTTTGTGTTCTATATAGTGAGTTTTTTTTAATAACTCAAAATATGTGGTATATGATTATTGATATGGTATTAATTTTGCATAAATTATTACGAATCAATCAAAATATCACATTATGAAAAAAGTATTTACTCTTATCGGACTTGTTTCGATAGTAGCATTCTCCAATGCTCAGATTGTAATCAATGAAGTCTATACCGGTGGCGGGCTTTTAGGAGCTGCCATTACCAATGACTTCATAGAATTGAAAAACATAGGTTCCTCTACAGCTTCCCTAAATGGTGCAACTATTCAATATGCGTCTTCCTCAGGAGCTTTTACCCAGTACAACAATTTACCCAATATCACTTTAACTCCGGGACAAACGTACTTAATTCAGCAAGGTTCTGATGGATTAGGAGGGCTCATTAATTTATTGAATCCCAATCTTATCATAACGGTTCTCTTGAATTTAGACGGTTCACCAAGTGTTGGGGTAGGTGTTGGTCTTGCGCTTACTTCAGGAAAGGTTGCTTTGGCAAGTAATGCCACAGCAGTTACAGGACCAACTGCTGCAAATGTTTTAGATTTTGTAGGGTATGGTTTGGCTAACCAATATGAAGGTATAGGAGCAGCTCCGTCGCCGACTATTTTAAATTCCATTACCAGAACAACTGGAGATACCAATAACAACAACGTAGATTTTACAATAAGTTTACCTACGCCACAGGCAACATCCGGAACTTTAGCGGTCAATGATTTAACTGATCTTTCCAAAAAATCAATGTTTATTAAAAACTCATTGGTTAAAAATGATGAGATTATTTTCGCTGCCGAGGTGAAAGATATTAAGGTTTACACATTATCTGGACAGTTGGTAAAAACAGCTTCTGTAAAAAATGGTGTTTCTTTAAATGTTGCTGAATTACAAAAAGGTAATTATATCGTAACAGGATTTGTAGATAATCAACCGGTTTCTCAGAAGATTTTGAAAGATTAGATTTTTGGAAAATTTTTAATAAAAAGAGTTGTCATCAGACAGCTCTTTTTGTGTTAGTACCAACCTCTTCTCGCAGCATTAATAATGGTGCTCAGATTTAAAATCAAAGTATATCGTATTCTTTTTCCGTAATCTTTAAAACCTGGTTCAAATCCTAAAGAAGATTGCACTGGAAGATATATTTCAAGAAAATCCGGGATTAAACGAACTTTCACACCGCTGTCCCAAATAAACTGTGTCGGATTATTTTTGTTTTTATATAAACCTGCATCTGCGTATACATGGAAAATTTTCCAGACACTTGAATCTACATTGAAAGAAGTAATCCACTGATTCACCGTTCCCGGTAGAAAAGATTTAAAGCCACCATCAGCTAAAATAAACTGTTGTGATAAAATTCCGCTCGATGCACTTTGTCCTAAAAGATTGTATGAAAAAGAATAATCTGAAACTCTTGAAATTCCGTAATTAAAAGTATTGTTTCGGGTTTCATTTCTTACAAAATATCCTGCGAAAAGTCTTAAGCTAAGCTTTTGCCTTGGTGCAAATTCCCATCTGTAAAATCCTTCTGCCGTAATCTTGTTATAATCTTCCATTCCCTGTGTACTCAAGCTGAAACTTTTCTCATGAATCATCTGATTATCGGTGTAACCATAACCAACCGTCCAAAGATTATACTTGTCGTAATCACGATTGGCAATCATTTTTGCACTCAGATCGCGTTCAAAATAAGTATAAGAAATTCCTAAACCACGGCTTACCGTACTTCTCGGATTTTTTCTGAAACTGATATTCGAATACAATGAGTTTTTCTGATAGGCTAAATCATAATCATAATGAAAATATGATCCTGAAACTCCAAAAGTCAATCTCTGAATCACACTTTCAGCGGGCAAAAAAGAGTAGGAGACTGCTCCTGAACCAGTCATTTTACCCGTTCCTGTACTGAATGACGGAGTTAATGAATATAAAAATTTCTGATCAAAAAGTGATTGGTTTTTAAAATTGATACCAATCAGAAATTTGTCATAGGTATTGGTGAATCGTATTCTCGGGTTCAGATATATTTCATTAAACTCAGGATTTGGAATATCTTTAATGAGTTTAAATTTAATTTTTTTGGCATTCGAAAATAATCCTTTGGTATAAAGAAAATTATCGCGGTAATTCGCTTCCGGAAATATGTAATCGTTATTTAATGTAATTTTATAAATATCTTCCGACGGAAGATTAACTGTTTTCAGCCTTTCATTTTCAGCAGTTTCAATCCAGTAAGAAGTTTTTTCTCCGCTCTTGGTTTGAGTTTCCAGCCTTACAGGAATTGCCTCGTCTGTATTTTTTACGATTTTAATATTAAGAGAATCGTTATTTACTCTGAAATTTTTAAGCCTGAAATTAACTCTGTTTTTTTGTTTCAAAAATCCTTTTAAATAAGATGTCGAAGATTCTTCTTTTGCCAATTGATCTAAAAAATCTTCAGGATAAACCTGTTTATCTGTATTTTCGGCGATGTAATTTTTCAGTAGAAGATTAAATTTTTCTTCACCCATTTTATCGGCAGAATAACTGAAAAGGCTTCCCGTTTCAAAACTGCTGATCGCCATATCATTAAAATTACTCAAAACAGCAAAAGGTTCATCAATTTTCTGATCGAGATTCTGCGACATGATGTATTGATAAGCCAAACCATATCGATCCAGTAATTTTACCCTAGAAGCATGGAATAATTTTAAAGGTTTAACTCCTAAAATACTATTCTCAGGAAGGTTTCCGAGAAGTTTTGTATCTCCGTAGAATTTTTTCAGATACTGAATTTCGAGATATGATTTTAAACCATTTTTGAACCAGTGGTTTTCCTGTTTATCGGTGATAATACTTTCATCAAGAATTTTTTTTGAGATAATTCCGAAATAATCTAAATCGGTATTTTCAGCATCCGAAAACAATTTAAACCTGAATTTCCAAAATTTAATATCATTATTCCCGAAAAAGTCCTCTTTTGCCCTGAATTTTTCCGAAATAAAAAGCTGTTCCGGGATAAATCCGATTTTATCTTTGATGAATTTCAATTGCAAAGGAAGGTAAAATTCAAGATTCTGAATTTCCTGCTTACTGATATTGTATCCAAATTTTATTTCGGTTTTAATATCTTCTGTATCGATTTTTATCGTGGGAAAAGTATTTTTAGAAATAATAAATTCAGGATCTGAATCTAAATATCCTTTAAATAAATTAGGCTGAATCTGCTGAAGATTACTTTGAATAAAAGAATTTGAAGGAGCATCTAAATCAACCGACCAAAAGGTGTTGAAATTAACGGATTCTTCGATATCGTGATAATCTCTTTTAGAAATATTATCAGCATCAAAATGATCAGGAACAATAAAGAAATATTTTAAAGCAATGTCTTGTTCAGAAGTCCCGTAACCGGTAAATTTTTTATCAGGAAGCTGCATTTTATACTGCAATTGCAACTTAACACTTTTTCCGGGTTCTAAATTTTCATTCAAAGAAAGAAATAAATTCTCGTCAGAAATAGTTTTTACCGGAACAGGTTGGTTTCCCGAATTTTTTATATTTAATTCTAAAACTATTCCAAGTTCTTCCTGTTTTGCAAAGTGAAGACTGTTGTTCCTGTCTTCCAGTTTTCTGTAAACTAGAGAAGTGCCTCTTTTGTTGTATGCCGCTATCCAGTTGAGAAGTTTGATGCTGTTCAGCGCCTTGTCGGAATGGTTATGATATACAATTTCCTGATTAACCACAAGCGTTTTTCTGTCCTGTGATAATTTTGCGTGAATGGAAATGCTATCTTTTTGTGCAGAAACCTGTACAACCCCCCAAATCAAAAAAAGACCAATACTAAACTTTTTCAATGTCCTGATAAAGCATCAAATATAGCTTATTTTAGATATAATTCTTTATGATTTTAAGTTAAGATTTATTAAAAAATAAATATTTTGGGAGTTCTTTAAAATAAAATTTGCTCCCAAATGAATGAGAGCAAATCGTAAATTATTTATTTTATAATGAAGCGAGATAAGCTTTCCAGCCTTCATTTTTATAAGTAACAGAAGCTTCTGCAGGATCTTCCGATTTGTAAATTCCTCTTCCTACGATAATGAAGTCAGTGTGAAGCGTTTTGAAAACATGTTCCGGAGTATTGTATTGTTGACCTTTTCCGTCACCTGAGTCTGCTAAATTTACACCTGGAGTAAACAGTAAAATCTCTTCAGGAAGTGCATTCTGAGACACTCCACCAATTACATTAGGATGAGATAAAGCCACTTTTAAAGCTTCTTCTCTGTAGCTGTTCGTCGTTAAAGTTCCTTTTGAAGACATTCCGATAATCGCAACAACACCTACATTTTTGAAGCAGTCTAAAGATTCGAAACCACCAATTACCTGAGATGTTACAAAATCTGCCCAGTCTGTAATTTTGAAAACTCCGCTTGTGAACTGTAATTCCTGTGTGTTTCCGATGTCGGCAAATTTTCTGTCTTCCATTAATAAGAAGTTGTGCTTTGAAGCCAGTTCTTTCAAAGGAACGATTGTATTTTGATAATCGAAATCTGAAATAATATCGATATGCGTTTTTAAGGCAATAATATTTGGGCCCAGTTTTTCAGCAAGTTCCAATAATTCCTGAGTGGTTGTTACATCAGCTGAAGCAATTAAGTTAGATTCTTTTGCTAAAGCAGTTTCCAATAATTTTTTTGAAACAGAATGCTGTGCATTTTCAAATTTTTCCTGATAAGAAAGTCTTTTCTTTTCTTCAAACTGAATATGATTTCCTTTTAAAAAATCCTGAATTCTTTTTACTTCCTCATCGCTCAATTCACCTTCTTCCTGTAGAATAGTACAAACTTCAGAGATGTTAAATAAAGTGTGAACTCTGAAACCTTTGCTTTCCAAAAGCTGTTTGCCACCTTGTTCTCTGTCTAAAACAACAACAATGTCGGCAACTTTCAGATCTTCCTGCTCAACTTCAGCGATAGTTTCTACCAAAGATTTTCCGGAAGTGATCACATCTTCTACCAAAAGACAGTTTTGTCCTTTCTGGTAAATTCCTTCAATCATTTTTTTAGTTCCGTATTCTTTGGCTTCTTTTCTTTTAATAATTAATGGAATATAGCTTTCCAAAGACATTGCTGTAGCCATTGGAAGTGCAGCATAAGGAACTCCGCAAATCAGATCAAAATTATCTAACGGAAGCATTTCCAGTAAATAATTGGCGAGGTTTTTTAAGATTTTAGGATCTGATGCTAAAGGTCTTAAATCTACATAAAACGGACTTTCTATACCGCTTTTTAATGTAAATCTTCCAAATTTGATGATGCCCAGTTTGTAACATTCCAAAAAGAATTCTTTCTTACTTTCCATTAATTTTTTATTAGATTTTGCAAATTTAAGGATTTGATGTTAAAGTCAATTGTCAATCGTGAATTTTGCTTCACAAGTGAAGAATTAAACTTAAAAAAATAGAGAATGAAGTGAATTTACATTTCATTCTTCATAAAAAAACATCCCCGAAAGGATGTTGTTAATTATTTAAACGATTTCTGCGTCAATTATTTTTGCCCCGTTTGTACTGTATTTCTGTTCAGCTTCCCAAAGAAGAAATTTATCAACTTCCCTTATTAATTTTGGAATGGCTAAAGATAAAACTGCCAAATCATCCAGAACTCCCGCAACAATAATGAAGTCGGGAATGATATCAATAGGAGAGATGACGTAAAGAAGACCTACCAATGGTAAAATAAGATCCATCGACTTTACAGGATAATTACCTTTTCTCCACATATTCACCATTCTGAACATGTCCGGAATTTTTTTTAAGAAGCCTTTATGGGCAATTGCTTCTTTTGCAAGATTGAGTTTTGAATATTTCATGTTTGTGTTTGTTTTAAAATGATTTTCAACTCTGTAAAATTCGCAAAATTTGTACCAACTCAATCTAAATTTTAGTTAAAGTTTACTTAATAATATTATCAATAAACTGGTGGATAGATTCTGCATCCCAATCAGTTGCGGCATCTTCCTTGATTAAAATTCTCCCGTTTTTGTCTAAAAGAAAGGTTGTAGGGAAAGCTTTCGGAAGGATCTTTTCAGAGATTGGGCTTTGCGCAATATATACAGGAACGGTGTAATTATTTTCTTTCAAAAATTTTCTTACGGTTGCTTCCTCGTCTTTCATTGCAATTAAAACAAAATCTACATTTTCTTTTCTTCTGTCGTACAATCTTTGAATTGAAGGCCATTCTTTTCTACACGGAGGACACCAAGTTCCCCAAAAATTCAGAAAAACAGGTTTGTTTTTAAAGTTTTTCAGATTGGTACTTGGAACATTGATTCCTTGCAAATCTACATCATAATCTTCTTCACTGATGTGTACTGCATTTTCTATAGTAGCGATCGGGAAAAATTGATCTTTAAGATAATTTCTTATTCCGGGAACTAAAAAAATAACACCTAAAACTACGATAACAACAACGTAAATAGCCAGTTTTTTCATAGTATTTATTTTATAGTAATTCTAAAATTTCCTGAATGGCATCTTTACCTCTGTTTCTTGAATAATATACCTGCAGATCGTTGTAAAAACTCTCTCTTGGATATGCTTCAGGATCAGCTTTAAATTTTAATAATAATTCGTGCCCGAATTGCGGACGAGGTCCCCAAGAATTTTTTACATTGAAGTCTTCATCTAAAATAATCACTTTCGGAATAGATTCTGTACCATTCGTTAAGAACTGATTGATTAGACTTTTATCGCTGTCTCTTAAGAAGATTTTCACTTCATTATGTCCTTCAAAAAACTTTGCCAAAGCAGGAACCGTAGCGCTTGCATCACCACACCAAGCTTCAGAAATAATTAAAATTTTCCCGTTGAAATTTTTAGATTTCAGCTCGTTGATTTGCTCTTCATCGATGACAAATTTTTTAAGCGTTCGATCCATTCTCTGAATTCCAAGCTCGTAATACATTTTATATTCGGCATCTTGCGGAGTCGGAGGATTTTCAAGTCTTTGGTTGGCAATCTGAAGATATTCTTCAAAAGATATGGCTTTATCCCAGTAATTTTTCATGATTACTAAAAATTAAATTTAAAATTGATTAGTGTTTCGTGTTTTGTTGATCAGAAATAAATCAGCTAAAACAAATGCGGCTAAACTTTCTACAACGGGAACTGCTCTTGGAACAACACAAGGATCGTGTCTTCCTTTTCCTTCCACAGTCACAGCATTTCCGTCTTTATCAACACTTTCCTGCGGTCTTAAAATAGTGGCAACAGGTTTAAAAGCTACCCGGAAATAAATATCCATTCCGTTAGAAATTCCGCCCTGAATTCCG
This sequence comes from Chryseobacterium mulctrae, assembly GCF_006175945.1. Classification (NCBI taxonomy): domain Bacteria; kingdom Pseudomonadati; phylum Bacteroidota; class Flavobacteriia; order Flavobacteriales; family Weeksellaceae; genus Chryseobacterium; species Chryseobacterium mulctrae. The sequence continues at coordinate 3,060,421 of NZ_VAJL01000001.1, forward strand.
CCTGAAAGATTTGATTTTGTAGAAAAATCGGTGTTAAACTGATCATTATGTTCGCTTCCTGTCATTTTTGCACCACAAAATCCGCTTCCATATTCAAAACCTTTGCAGGCATTAATGTTAAGCATTGCTTTTGCCAATTCAGCCTGAAGTTTAGAAAAAACAGGTTCGCCGATTCCTACAGGAACATTCTTGATCACACAGGTAATGGTTCCGCCAATTGTATTGCCTTCTTTTTTGATCTCTTTAATTTTTGAAATCATTTTTTCTGCAGTTTCAGCATCGGGACAACGTACTTCATTGCTTTCAGTTTTAGAAAAATCTAAATCCTGATAAGGTTTTACACAGAAAATTTCACCTACAGAAGAAACGTAAGCGTTAATTTCAATATCCTTTAAAAGTTGTTTTGCTAAAGCTCCGGCAACCACCCAATTGATGGTTTCTCTTGCAGAAGATTTTCCGCCGCCGCGATAATCTCTGATGCCAAATTTTTGATCGTAAGTGAAATCTGCATGACTCGGACGATAAGAATTCGCAATATGGTCATAGTCTTTTGACTTCTGATTTTCGTTTTCAATCATAAAACCAATAGGAGTTCCGGTAGTTTTTCCTTCGAAAATTCCGGAAAGAAATTTTACAGTGTCGCTTTCTTTTCGTTGGGTAACGATTGCTGACTGACCTGGTTTTCTACGATCCAACTCATATTGAATTTTTTCAAAATCGACTTCCAGACCTGCCGGAAAATTATTGATGATTCCGCCATAAGCAGCGCCGTGACTCTCGCCAAACGTGGTTAGGCTGAGAAGATTACCTAAAGTATTGAACATAGTACAAAATTACCGTTTTTTATTCAGATAATAAAGTCTTTACTAATCGGTTTGTAGATAACTCTTTTTGATGAATTCAATTGTTTTGTCGAGCTCTTTTTTTTCTTCGGGATTCAGTTTTTTCCAGATGAATCCTTTTTTTAGATTGTTTTTATCAATATGTTGCGGAAATATCCCTAATTTCTGATAATCTAAAACATAGCTTTCTGAAATTGCAGGAGTGGGAGTGTCAAAACTAAAAGTATATTTTTTTGAAACATTAAACTTAAGACCTCCTATTTTGAAAGAATTATACTGATTGTATTCATAATCGGAAGGTTTTAAAAGTTGTGTTTTTTCAAACGGAGTCAAATTTCTACCCAGCTTAAAACTTGGAATAAACTGCTGAACGATTTTTGGAGATGAAAAAAGACCAATAAAAATGAGAGCTAAACCCGAAGAAATGAAGAGCGCATTTTTCTTATTTAAACTGTTGAAAAAAACTATAAAAAATATAACGAAAAATACATCAATAAAGAATCGGTATTGCGCGGAAAAAGATAAAATTAAAAGACTTTTTATCAATATAGAAATACAAATTAAACTGGTGATTTTATTTCTTTTAATAATGGAAAATATATTAAATCCGATTAAACTTATTACAAAGGAAATGTTGATTACCGATTTAATTCCATTTAGGAAAAGCCAGTTTTTAATGTAATCAAACCATGAGAATTTTAAAATTTCTGCATAAGAATATTGCTCGTCAAAAGTTTTTACAATCGCAAATTCTGATGATGCTTTTAATAATTCATGATTGGGTTTCCATGAAATTCCCAAATCGAAAACTTTTAAAGGGAAAACTGGATACCCAAATATCCAGATATTTTTTACGATGAATAAAAGAAAAACAAGTGAGCCTAAAATAAGTTTATTATACTGAAATCCGGAAACAAAAATAGAGAGCAGAATGAAAATTGGGAGCCAAATAACGGTTGGTTTTATTGCAAATGTAAAAACAGAAAATGCAAATAAGAAAGCCAGGTTTTTGTTTCCGGATAAAATTTCATTCAGAATAATTAAAGAAAATAAAATTGCGGGCAAATCCGGACTTGGAGATTGTGAAAAAATCAGGAAAACCGGAATAAAAATCAGTTGAATCCAGCTTTTATTTTCGAAAATATAAATTCCGTAAATAATAAGTAAAACGGCATTAAGCCTTAAAAAAGGATCTGAGAAATTACTGAATCCTGCTTGGAAAATATGCCAAACCGACATTTGTCCCAAAATCAAATCAAGATTAGAAATTCCTTTAACCAAACCGTATTCTGTAAGCCATTTTATGGTAGGAACATAATAACCGAAATGATCTAAAATAAAAGGATAAAAAGAAGCTGAAAATAAAATGACAGTTGCTAAAATTCCTAAAATGACTGAGATTTTTTTTGATAACTGTAAATACTCCAGATAAAGTTTGTCTTTAAAAAAGTAGAAGAGTCCGATGAAAATTGTAGGAATTTCAATATATAAATTCAGTGGGATAAAAAATGATGCCACTGTGAAAATTAATCCAACAGAGAAAATTCCCGTTAAAATTTTCCCTGAAATTCCATTTAAGCTTTTCCCAAAAATATTTTCCATCAGTTTTCCCCAACCCATTAAGGTTGTTATGAGAAAAATTGAAGAGCATACAATCAGGAGCATAAAAAAAGATTGCTTAAAAATAAGCAATCTTTCATGTTTTTGAAAATATTTAATTATTTAGGCTGTACCCGACCACTTTTTCTATCCTGTGATCTACCTAAAGTATATCCTGTTGCACCCCCGATGATACCACCAACAACGGCACCACCACCACGGTTTTTCTTATTGACAATAGCTCCCAAAGCAGCGCCACTCACAACACCAATTGCAGTACCTTTTGCAGCTTCACTTATTCCTTTTTTCTTAGCTGCTGTAGTACCTTGAGATGAAGAATTGCTTGCCTGACTTCCGTTGTTAGAAGAAGATGGCGCATCTCTGTATATTGTTTTGGTTTCTTTTATTACCTGAGGTTTTGATGCAGCAGCTGTTTTAGCTTTTTCAACTTCAGCTATACTGTCGGTTCTTTTTTGTGCTTCGTAAGCAAATCTTTCTCTTTCAATAGCCAGCTTTTGCTTTTCTATATCAAGCTGTCTTGCCTGAAATTCTAATTTCTGCTGTTCTAAAGTTTTTTCGGCCACTTTATTATCATCCTTCTTACAGGCGGTCAATGTAAATATTGAGATTACACCTGCTAAAACTATATTTTTCATAACTCAAATTTTTCTATTTTATTAAAACTTTTAAAGTCTATGTGATGATAATTTCAATTATGAAGCCAAGGTTTAGTTAAGAAAATGTTAAAAATCGCAATTGACTATGAACACTAGCTTTAAGATACATTTGAATTTACTTTTTTAATACTTACCACAGCAATTAAAATAATTAAAACACCAATCCATTGAATCGTGGCAACGGATTCATTCAGAATAATAATTGCTGAGAGAATAGAAACAGGAATTTCTAAGCTTGCAATAATATTTGCTAATGCAATTCCGGTTTTTGGAATTCCTCTTGTGAACAAAAGCGGTGGGAGAATGGTTCCGAAAATGGCAATCAAAATTCCCCACGGTAAAGAACTAAGTTTGATGTCTTTAATAATATCAACGTTCCAAAATAATACAATTAAAATCAATCCTCCAAATACAAGATACTGACTTCTTATAGAGCTTGGAACTTTAGATTCAATATTGCTGGAAGCAAAAATAGCAATACTGTAAGATAGGCCTGCTCCAACCCCTAATAAAATTCCTCTAAAATCGATAATTACATTTTGATTGAAAATATTGGTTGCCAATAATGTTCCTGTTAAAGCAATTACAACGCTGATAATTTTATGGAATGAAGGCTTTTTTTTTGTGATAAAAATTTCAATAATTAAGCTAATCCAAGCCGACTGCATCAACAAAATAATTCCTAATGAAACCGACATGTACTGTATTGAAAGATAATATAAGGTTGTCGTCAATCCTAAAGCAGTTCCCCATATTATCAATTTAATTTTTGATGAGTTTTTTATTTTCTCTGTTTTCTCAGTATTCTTTTTGAAACGATTTAATAAAACCAAAACTAAAAATCCAACAAAAAACTGAAGAAAAGTAAGAGCGCTGGTTTTTATTCCCAAATCGTTTGCATATTTCACGATGGTTGCCAAAACGCCGTAACTACAAGCCCCGACAGCAACGTATATAATTGATTTAAGGTCTTTCATTACTGAAAATAATTTTCGAAAAGTGCCAATTGATTTGATAAAGCTTTACTCCAATATTCAGTGTCGTGCTTTCCTAAAGATTCAGTATAGAAGTGCTCAATTCTTTTATTGGTCAAGAGTTTGTGGAGATTTCGATTCATTTCAATCATTTGCTCATCTTCAGTTCCGCAGTCGAAAATGTAATATTGGTCGGCATTTTTCATTTTATCTGCTCTGTTATTGACTAAGTATTCAGACGGCAGTTTTTCAAACACACCAAGAACATCTTCAACCTGATAATTTTTGTAATTCTCTCCGAAGTAAGTCAAATCTAAAGCTCCACAAACGCTTCCAACAACCGAAAAGGTTTGATTATATTTTAGTCCAACATTTACGGCTCCGAATCCGCCCATGCTCCAGCCTAAAATTCCACGACTTTTCCGGTCTTTGATTGTTGGATAATGAGAATCAACATAATCGACCAATTCTTTTCCAATAAATGTTGAATATTGCGATTTGTTATTAATTGGGCTGTCAACATACCAACTGTTGAAATTTCCGTCAGGTAAAACGTAAATGTTCTGAAACTGTTCTGATTTTTTAATTAAATCAGGAATATCCTGTTTGTAAGTTCTGTTAGGATTTCCACTGTAACCATGAAGAATGTAAACTGTTTTGTAGAGTTTTCCTTTTCTGATTTCAGGAGTAATGATAACTGTTTCGATGTCTTTTTTCATTTTTGGGCTGTAAATCTTTTCAGAAATGATTTTTTGCGCAGAAAAAGGCAGCGAAATAAACGGGAGAATAATTATGAATGTTGTTTTCATCTTAATTGATTTAAAAATTATAAAGCAAAATTCGCCTGTAAAAAGATAAAAAGCATTTACATATGTTGATAAAACTAAAAATTTAATTCTTTACGAATTCGGCTCAACTGGGTGGGTGTGATTCCGAGATATGAAGCAATTTGATGCTGTTTCAAGCGATTGAAAAGTTTTTTATTAGAATATAATTCTTTATACTGCAGTTTTGCCGTTTCCGATTTAAGGTTGATTTCCAATGGTTCTTTTTTTACTACCCAATTCTTTTCCAGATAAGCAATTTGGAATAATGCCAAATCGTGATGCTCTGCAATCAACTTTCTGAATGTATTTGCAGAATAAACAATCACTTCCGAATCTTCAAGCGCGACAATAGAAAATTCACTTGCGCTTTCCTGGATAATAGAAGAAGTCGAAGCGCAAAAACTGTTTTCCTCGAAAAATAATTTATAAATGATATTACCATTTTCACCAATAGTATAATATCCCAACAAGCCAGATTGTACAAAGTAATAATATCTTGCCACGTCTCCAGCGCTTAAAATAATCTCATTCTTTTTGAATGTTTTTACAGTGAAAATTTGTTGTAAAGCTTCAATGGTTGTAGGAGACAATTGATAATAAGTGTTGATATGATTGATGAGTTCTTTCATTATGATTGATATTAATTTAGATATCAAAAATTAAAATAAAAAAAGCTTTCCTGAAAAGGAAAGCTTATAGGTGCCTAGCGTACCCGAATAACGGTTTTTCTTACTCTATAAAAAAACAACAAAATCATTGTAAATACTTGTAAATTAACTATTTTTAATTGTTTTTAATTTTATTTAATTGCATAATATTTTAATAATGTTGTCACAAATGTTGTCACACAATTAAAAAATCACTATTTTTGAGTTGTTCAAATTTTAAGTATGGCAACTGTTAGTTATTTTTTACGCACAAAGTCCGTAAATTCAAAAATACAAGTACAATTATCTGTTTCAAGAGACATAAGGCTAAGAACATCAACAGAATTAATTATAAATTCTATTGATTGGAGTACAGATACAAAATTCCCCAAACAGAATAATCCCGGAAACAAAAATCTAGCTAAACAATTGCGAGAATTATCAAACAACATTCTAAACGAATATAATTCCGATTTTGCAAATGGAGTAATTTTAGATAATAATTGGTTGAAAGAAAAAATAGATTCGTTTTTCAATCGTATTGAGGTGAAATTAGATGATTCTGTATTTCTTAATTATCTGCAGAACTTTACAGATTTTAAAAGAGATACAGCATCCTACACCGTTTGCACTTTAAGAAAGTACAATAATCTAAAAGACCGTTTTTCGCAATACCAAAAAAAGAAAAAGAAAATCTTTTTAATTCAGGATATTGGAGCAAAAACGTTGATAGATTTTAAAAATTACCTGATTGCAGATTGCGACCTTATGGAAACCACGGCTGTAAGATTTATCAAAAATCTAAAGACCGTAATCTTTGATGCAGAACAGAACGGAAAAAAAATACATTATCAGATCCGGGGATTCAGCACAGGCACAACCAATACAGAGTACAAAGTGTTTTTATCGTTTCATGAAATTGAAAGAATTAAAGATATTCAAACCATCAATACAGATTGGAGTATTGCAAAAGATTGGTTGGTTTTAGGCTGTTATTTAGGTCAAAGAGCATCCGATTTATTAAGAATGACCAAACGAATGATTTACACCAAAACAGACAGCGATGGCAATTCATTTAGATTTTTAGAAATTAAACAGCAAAAGACAGGCGAAAAAGTCGTTATCCCTTTACACGATGAGGTAGAAACGATATTACATAAATACAATGGAGATTTTCCGCCAATATTCGCAAATAACTTTGATTCAAACGCTGTACTGTTTAACCGTCACATTAAAAAAGTTTGTGAACTGGCAGGAATCAACGAAATGATAAAAGGAAAAGTCTACAACGAAGAAAAGAAGAAAAATGAAATTGTAGAAACCGAAAAATTTAATCTTGTAAGTTCTCATGCATGCAGACGGTCTTTCAGTACAAATTTTTACGGAAATAAAATGTTTACCACACCTCAGCTGATGAGCATTACAGGACATAAAACAGAATCTATGTTTCTCAATTATATTGGTAAAACTGCGGACGATTGGGCAATGCAGACGGCTAAAACATTTAAAGAGTTATCTAACAAAAAATATCTTAATTGTAAATATTAACATCATGAATAACAAATCTAAAGAAACAATATCATTAAGTGGGACAGGGAATATTGATGTAATAAAATTTAATGGATGTTATGAGACATTTGCACTGCATATTGAGCTGTCTTGCATTCAAATTAATTTCTATCCCTGTAAATATAATTTGATTAATCGTGAAGATGTTAGAAACTTTTTTGATACGGAAACTATTGCCTTAAAAGAAATTCGAGAGGGATATATAAGTAAGTATCAGATAAATGCAATTATTGAAATATCTTCCATTATTCCGGACGCCAAACTTTTATATGAAATAGGAAGTATTAGCGAAAACGAATTTATGGAAATTTTTATTTCCGTAAGATCTACTTTTCACAGGAAGTTTAATGCGTTGAAAAAGTCATATATTAAAAGACAAATACAAGAAAAAGGAATTAATAAAAATGGTTTGTCAAAACTTAGAGCAAAAATGATGATACTGCAATCTGAGAATTAAATATGAAAGTTCCAATATACTTTAATTTAGATAAACTTGAGAGAGAATATTTAATAGATTTTATGGATCTAAAAAAAAATGATCCCAAATTGGATTTTCTTACTTATTTAGACTCATTATCAGAAATTTATTTCGACATTCACTCTCAAATGAGTGTAATTACGCACAATGAAGAAATATTAATAGAATCACTAGAAAAATATTTTAATGATAAAGAGTTCGATGATTATATTTTTACGAATTTTGGTTTTGAGATTGTCGATTTTCAAAAATCAAACCAAAAGATTAAGGAGGAAAATTTATTTGGGAGCTTTGTTAGATATAAAATATTTGAAATTGCATTTGGAATACGTTTAGTGACTGATGATATCTACAGGTTTATTCTAAACGAGATTTTAAAATTACAAATAACTCACACTAAAAAAGAACTGCAAAAAATAAAAACATTGTCAAACCCTAAAAAACTTGCACTATTACAGGAGTTAGGAATATTTGACTTGCCTATTATGCAAAACTTAACTGATGACAAACAAAATGAAATAGTAGCACTTTTGTTGGATGCAGATAAAACCGAGTTTGTTTATAAAAATAGATTAAATATTAATTCTAAAAACCCATCTTATCAAACTGATAAATATACTTCTTACCAACATCTAGAAAGTATGAAGCAGTTATTAGATGACATGAAATAAAACACCATTCAATAAACAATGGGAGTTAAATGGGAGTGTTTTTGCACTCCCTTATTTTTTTATAAAAAGATATTTGCAGTAATAATTAACAAACAAAAATTATTGCAAATGAGTACAATCCAATTTATCGGAACAAATCCGACCGACCTCATCGCAGAATTAAAAAATACTTTAATTCCCGAACTTACGGAAAAATTATCCGTACAATTCCAGCCCAAAGTACCAACGGAATATCTTACACGTTCCGAAGTCTGCAAACTTTTAAAAATCGACCTATCCACGTTGCACCGTTGGAGAAAGGATAAAACTATTCCGAGTTACGGAATGGGAAACCGTGTATACTTCAAACGTAATGAAGTAGAGCAGATTATTAACCAAAACAAATTGAGTTAATTATGAAAACGGCAACCACTTACGCACCCGACCATTACGGAATGATTTACAAACTCGATGAGGTTAAAAAATCATTCAGACAATACAAGTTATCTAAATATGAAAAGATAGCATTTTCCGACATGGTAAGAACCGAAAAAAATAACGGTTACAATTCTACAACAGGAGCAGAAACCCTTTTTAAAATCCGAGATACATCCAATTGGAGCAAATGCACCATTACGGGATTGCGACCAGCTGGAGTACCAGGATTTTATTATGCGGATTTGAAAGTAAAAGATAAAAAATCTTTGTTTGTTGCGTTTGTTCCCGAAGATGGAGAAAAAATTTACATCCGCATTTGTCCGCAGTTCTACCCATTTAACGCCACAGACCGCACCCGAATAGTAAGAAAAATAATAAATGTAATGCAAAGCCATATCGACAAAAAAGGGAACGATTAAAACCGTTCCCTTTGTGTTCAAAATATGCAATAGTGGCAACCATTACAATATGTCAAAGATAGAAAAATAATGCTGGATAATACGAAGTTTTTAACCTATAATCAGACAATAATTAAAAGGATGCTCCAACATTCTGATTTTGTCGTCTGCAGACCAAAAACAAATAATTATCATTCTTTACGGCATAAAGATTTCGGAATTAAACTGAGTTTGGATTTTCGTAAGGCAGTGGAGAATGGTAATGTAATTGGATATCGACATTTGGAACTGAATACAAGTCCGCATTACCATTTTAATAATTATCTGCATAATGGTAATGATTTCACGCCTGAAAACTGCATTAAAACAGTTATTGACATTCTTACATATCTTGGAATAGAGCCGAACGAAATGAACGCCTTTAAAGTCGTTAATATAGAATTTGGTTTGAATATCATTCCAAAAATAGATATTAAAAACCTCATCAATGGACTTTTATTTTACAAGAAAACACATTTTAAAACAGAAGTTTTCGCGTACTTCAAAAAGACAAATGCAACCAGTTACAAACAGATAAAGGCGTACGCCAAAGGTTTACAGTTTGCAGATTTTCCGCAGTATGAGATTAATGAAAATACTTTCCGTTTTGAAGTGAAGAGCAAACAGGCAAAGAATATTAAAAAATATGGAATCTGGAACGCTATCGACTTGACAAAACTAGACATTTACAAAACACTCAATCAAACATTGTTAGATGAATGGGAAAGTATTCTGCTAGTCAACCAAATGCCGAGTTTTAGCAATCTGAAACCTGAAGAGGTACAATTTATTCAAAGTGCAAATAATGTTGATTTTTGGAATGATTTGATCACTGAAAAACATCGTAATACTTTTGGTTTGATCAAGAGAAAATATTACAATATGTTGCAAAGAAATAGTAATCTGCACAACCTTATAAAACTGCAGATTATTGATAAACTTTTCAATTTACAAAGTAGTGCAAATTCCACACAGAAAACCACTATAAATAGGGAAAAAGATGTTTTTGAACAAATGCCTTCTACACTGATAAACTTGGAATCTGCACCGGTTCAACAAAATATCAGCGTTAAAAATGATAAGGTAGAAAGGCGACGGAGCGATAGCGATATGCGTAAAAATATTTGCATAATTACCGGATTAGATATTTCAATGCAACGAAAAGGGAGTAAATATTTATGTGTAACCGGACTTAGATACATCGTAAAAAATAAACCTGAAGTATATGATTTATTAGTTGAAAAATATTTGACCGAAGATAAAAGAGGTGCTGATAAAGAGACGCAATTCTATTATCTGGCTCATAATATCAGAAATGCTCAAAACAATCCTAAACATAATCGCAAAAGATTTGAAAATAGGAACTATAATGATTTGCAATTGCGATTCATACTATAAAATTTGAAATATAAAACGAAAATTAAATAACAATTTAAATAAGAAATCAATGAAAGATTCAAAAGAATTTATAACGGTTGTTTTATCACATGATAAAACAGGGGAATTGCAGGAAATTAAGACGATGCAAACTTTATTAGACACCTGGAATGAAGAGATTAAAGAAATTGAAATATTCCACAAATTAGAATTTTCTGCAAGTGATATTAAAGATATTTTTTATAATAAATTTAAACCAGTGGATTTTTTTCAAAATTATTTTTCTGCACTTCCGGAATATATGAGACAAGATATGATTCATAAAGTAATGCAAGATGTCAAAAAATTGCAGTTATCAACAAACAGAATTGTAGGAAACTACACAATAACTTCAATGATAAATTTTAATGATAAAAAAATTGTTTTGAATGATAGTTATTTTAAAAGTGTTTATGATCGCAATACAATAACTATTAGGACGCCTGAAATGTATGCTATATATTTAAAGGCAAAGAAAGTAGAGGTTTTAGTATCGGATATTATGTCTTTTTTTGAAACGGATAACTTTAGAGAAATATTCGATCTTGATGAGTTTACACCTAAACCAAAGTTAATAATCAATAGTTTTAACCAGAACCAATAAAGCGATTTTTCCACGGTCAAATTGTGTATTTTTAAGAGCAGATTAATCGACAAAACTACTGATTTGCAATAATGTTGACACAAATGTTGTCACACTTAAAAAACGAAAAACCCTAAAACATTACTAGTGAATGAATTAGGGTTTTGTTGTGAGGTGCCTAGCGGATTCGAACCGCTGTAGATGGTGTTGCAGACCACTGCCTAGCCGCTCGGCCAAAGCACCATTTTTAGGTGGTGCAAATATAGGAAAATTATAATGTTCTCCAAATTTTTTACGCAATTTCTTTTAATCCGATGTTGTCAATTTCGTTCTTGGTCTGTCTTTCAGCCTGATAATTTTTAATGTTGATGACCCTGGTGTCGCTCCAGCTGTCGTGCCATCCGTTTTCTCCAAAAAAAGATAATGCATCAAAAGGAACCAATCGTATAATGTTTCTCATAAAATAATCACTCAAAGTAGGTTCATTCCCATCTGTCATGATCACTTTTGTTCCGGTAATGTATTTTCCGAGACTTCTTCCTTTGGTAAAATATTAAATTAAAAAAATATAAAAGAAAAATATAATACTAGTAATGATAATATCGGCAACTCTTCCCAATTCGGCTAATTGATCAAAGAATTTGGTGAAATAATACATTCCAAACATTCCATCAAGAATACCCCCTAAAAGTCCTAAGGCGAAAAAAATGAAATTAAATGCAATTCTGTCAACTAAAATATTAGCGAATCTCATCCCCTTTGTTGCTCTGTGTCTGTCGATAATCTGTAAATATTTTCTCATAGTTATGTTAGTTTTTTTAGTTTAAAATCCTTTTAAGGTAAATCTCAAATTTGCATTCGTATCAATTACAGCTGTAATTCCGGAGTCATTTAAAAGAATTTGATGAGGTTTCAAATTAAAAACTTTACCGCTCATTTTTAATCCTTTGTAATATTCTTTATTAAATGCTTCCTCGATGCTTTTCTTTGATGATGTTTCAAGTTCACTTGTGGGAATTCCGTATTCATCTTCAATCATCTTTACAATTTTTCCTTTGAAAAGAGAAGTTGCCAATTTTTGAAGAATGTTAGATGTTTTAAGCTTAAATTTTGTGTCTGAAAGCACTATCTTTTTCTTAGTTTCATCATAAACAGGAATCCCTGAAATAAAAGACGTTCCATTCACATAACCTTCTGTATCGGCTTCTATCATAATACGGTTGGCTTCTCCATACACTTTGATATCCGTAATTTTAACTTTAGAATTTCTGACATCGAACTCTTTATTTAAAAATGTTTTTTTTGCGATACCAGTAGCTTCAGAGAAAGGAATATTCGCAGTGGTCTGCAATACAAACTGATCGGCCAAAAGCGGAATAAAATTAAAATTCATCACCGCTTTTACAGGTTGAGAAGATTCTGGTTTTGTTCCGGTATACGTTTCTGAAAAAATATCGATACCGATATTGGTGTCAATTTGATTTCCGTAAAATTTAAGCGGAGTTATATTAACGTTGATAGGAGTTATTTTCAACCAAGTATTGTATTCCTCTGAAATATTGAAAGGTTGAGAAAAAGCGTTCCACGCTAAAACTGCATACTGCTGAAAATTGAGCTGAGCAGCCATTTGCTGATCAATGGTTTTAGAGAATTTGTATTGCTGTTCTTTCAGGCTTTTTTCAACCAAAGAAGTAATTGGGATTTTAATTTTTCCAAAATCTAAAACAGGTTTTTTCACCCATTTAAAACCCATTGGTTGTGTAAAAGTGCTTACCGTCCAGTTATTTTTAAAACTTAAAGCTGTTTTAAAATACATTACGGTTTCAAAAGTGGTCTCTTGATAGGTGTAAACTCCTAAAGTTCCTATGCCTTTTTCTGCCCAGATTTTTAAAGGAACTTCAATCGCAATATTTTGATTGGCATCTCCAACTAATCGTATTGGTCGGGTTTTCCAGACTTTTACTTTAAACTGATCATTGTCGTTATCGGTATAAGAATCATCCTGAAAGATCATATCTTTTACCGAAGCATTAATCATATTACTGATTTCCGATAACGGAATAGTTACCGGCATTGTAATGCTCGATTTTATTTTCGGAAAATTGTAAATAGCATCACCTGAAGTATTGTTTTGTCCAAAAATACTGATAGAAAACAATAGAAATAATATTTTAAATACCTTCACTGTGTTTTGATTTTTAAAATTGAAAATTACTCATTTTCTGTAATTCCGCCTAATAAAAAACTTTTTTCAAGCTCAATACTTGCACCTTTCATTTCACCTTTCATTGGCGGACTTGTTTTGGTAATTCTTAATTTGATGTAAGAAATCTGACTGAATTTTTCGTTCATTTTAGTAATGATTCTTCCCGCAACGTGCTCCAACAATTTAGACTGAATCTTCATCTCGTCATGAATGATCTCATTAATATCTGCGTAACTGATCGTATCATTCAAATCGTCAGATTCTGCAGCATCCCACAAATCTGTATGAATTTCTGCATTTAAAATATAATAAGTTCCGATAATATTTTCTTCGGGAAGAACGCCGTGGTAAGCGTAAATTTTTACATCTTCTAAAAAGATTTTACTCATGATTTTATATATATAAACAAAAGTATTATATTTAATAACTAAACAAATCAAATAAATATGAAAAATCTAAAAAAATTAAACAGAGGAGAATTGAAAGCTATTAATGGTGGTGCAGTTTGCAACGCAAATTGTCCTCCCGGACCATACGGACCCGGTCCTGGTTTTCCAAGTTCATGCGAAGCGTTTCATGCTTTACCAGAATGTTGTAAGTCTAAAGTTTTAGTACACGCAGACTGTTTTCCTCGTTAAAAAAAAGAAAGCACTGTGAAGACAGTGCTTTTTTATTATTTAAACCTGTTGTGCATTTAGGATAAATTAATTTTTATTTTGTTTAAACTTCTTTTAAATATAAAGAAATTAAGATATTGTATCATTGTAAAAGAAGTGATTTTAGAGGTAATTCTGGTTGCCAACCCTTCAAAAGTTTTTGCTAAATTGATGTGTAGTAAAAATTGTCCGCTCAGTTGTGATATAGCTGTTTCAATCCGTTTTCTAATTTTAGATTTTACTTTCGAAAACGATACAAATTCATGTTGATTTTTTCTCATTGGAACAGAAAGTTTAATGTTTGAGTAATTGAACAGATCAACCCTTAATTTTTCGCTAATATATCCTCTGTCGCCTATCAGTAAACAGTTTTTGAAGTTTTCTTTTATATCCTTCAGATAATTTATGTCATGAACGTTTGCCGGAGAAAAATCGAAGGAATGAAAAACACCGTTTTTGTCGCAGACAGCATGTAATTTATAGCCGAAATATCGTGTTTTTTGTGCAGCACAATATCCAAATTCCGGACGAATATTTTCTGTGGAACAAATTCCACTGCGATTTGCCCTACTTATTTTACATATCTCCAATGGTGTTGAATCAACAATAAAAACGTTTGTAAAATCAGAAAACTTTGCACTCAAAACTCTGCGTATTTCTTCTAAGTAGAAAAACAATTTTCGCTTTCTTCTGTTATAAACGCTTCTTTCTATTTTTTGTTCTAATTCTGTTTTTGAAATGTATCTAAACAGTTGTAATTCAGAGTTTATCGACATATATTCTGCTGTAATATTTAAAGCTACAAGTTCTAAATCAGAAAGTTTTGGAACTCTGATCTGAGGTTTAGTCTTAATATGACTGCAAGTATTTATCAATTCTTCTAAAATAATTTTGTAGTTTTGAATAAGATTGTTCATGTATTTAAATGATTGGTAGTCAAATAAATATACGGTTTTTGAACCAAATGAACAATCTTTTATTGTTTAATTCCTAAATGCACAACAGGTTATTTAATACTTTTCGAAAGATCTAGCATTGCTTCAATCGGTTTCAAAGCTTTCAGTCGAAGTTCTTCTTCAATTAAGATTTCAGGAAGCTCATATTTCATACACAAATACAATTTTTCCATTGTATTTCGCTTCATATAAAAGCATTCCGAACAGTTACAGCTTTCGTCAAAAACCAAAGCAGGGATCAATTCTTTGTGTGGGGCACGTTTTCTCATCTCGTGAAGAATTCCTTCTTCGGTCGCAATGATAAACTTCTGACAATCGTCTTTTTCAACAAAATTCAAAAGAGCAGAAGTAGAACCTATGAAGTGAGCCAGTTTTAAAACAGCTTCTTCACTTTCAGGGTGTGCGATCATTTTTGCATCCGGGTTATCTGCCAACTGCTGTGCAATTCTTTCCATAGAAAATGCTTCGTGCACGATGCAACTTCCGTCCCAAAGAATCATATCGCGACCGGTTTTTTTAGATAAATATCTCCCTAAATTTTTATCCGGAGCGAAAATAATTGGTCGGTCAGTTGGTAATGCTTCAATCACAGTTTCAGCATTTGAGCTGGTTACAATGATGTCACTTTCTGCTTTTGTTTCAGCGTTACAGTTGATGTAAGTTGCGATCAAAGCGTTTGGATGCTGCTCACGCATTTTTCTCAAACCTTCACCTGAACAACCGTCTGCCAAAGAACAACCTGCCATTGTATCAGGAAGGACAACTTTTTTTGTTGGATTCAGAATTTTTGCAGCTTCAGCCATGAAATGCACTCCGCAGAATACAATCATATCAGCATCTGTATCTTTTGCCTGTCTTGCCAATTGAAGAGAATCTCCTAAGAAATCAGCAATATCCTGAATTTCTCCTGGTTGATAATAATGCGCCAGAATAACGGCATTTTTTTCTTCTTTCAGTTGAAGAATCGCTTTTACCAAGTCTTCTCCTTGAGGAATGTCAATATCTTTCAAATCTAAAAATCCTTTTACAGGAAGGGTAGATTTAGCTTTTTCTAATGTTTCGGTGCTCATTTCAGCCTCAATGTTTTTCTTTTATAGAAGTTAGATTTTAGAAATTAGAAGTTAGTTTTTAGCCCAAATTTACGGGTGTTTTTTACTAACTTCTAATCTCTAACTTCTAGTTTCTCCTATAAAACTTTTTATTAAACTTTCTATTTCTATTTTTGCTTCACTCAAATCGCTATTGATAACGATTTTGTCAAATTCTATCGCATAGGTAAGCTCTTCTTCAGCTTTTTCTACGCGGGTTTTTATGGTTTCGGCATCATCAGTGTTTCTTGAGATCAATCTTCGTTCCAATTCGGCAATCGAAGGTGGTTCTATGAAAATGGATAATGCTTTTTCTCCAAAATATTTTTTTAATGAAATTCCGCCTTTTACGTCTACATCAAAAATAACAACTTTTCCCTGATTCCAGATCTTTTCAACCTCAGATTTTAAAGTTCCGTAATATTTATCGGTATAAACTTCCTCAAATTCTACAAAAGCATCTTCAGAAATTCTTTGTCTGAATTCTTCAGGCGAAATAAAATGATAATCAACAGCGTGAATTTCACTTCCTCTCGGCTGTCTTGTTGTACACGATATAGAAAATTCCAATTCAGGAATTGCTTCCAGAGAATGTTTTACTAATGTCGTTTTCCCGCTTCCCGATGGTGCTGAAAATATGATAACTTTATTCATATAGTTGTTGGTTGATAGGTTTTAGTTGATAGTAGAAAAAATCCAACAACCATCAACAAAAAACTATCAACTAATTATAATACGTTTAACGTTTGCTCTTTAATTTTTTCCAAATCATCCTTCATCATTACCACCAATTTCTGAATTTCAGCGTGATTGGCTTTTGAACCTAAAGTATTGATTTCTCTCCCAATTTCCTGTGAAATAAAACCAAGTTTTTTTCCATTAAAATCTTCATTTTCCATTACTTCAGAATAATATTTCAAATGCTGAGAAAGTCTTACTTTTTCTTCAGAAATATCTAATTTTTCTGTGAAATAAGCCATTTCCTGATAAAAACGAGTTTCGTCAACATTTTCAAATTCTTTTAGAGTTTTCATGTAACGTTCTTTCACAGAATTAATTCTTACTTCTTCGTAAGGAATAACTTCTGAGAGGTACTTATCTATATTTTTGATATTTCTTTCTAGTTCTTCGTGAAGAATTTTTCCTTCTGTTTTTCTGAATTCCTGGAATTTATCAACCGCATTATTAACGATTTTAGCTAAAGCTTCCCATTCACCTTCAGTTAATTCGTCGGGTCTTGAAGTAATCGCATCCGGAAGTCTTACTGCCATTTTAAGATATTCAAAATCAGGTCCGTCTGAAGCGATATTTTTAAGCTCATTCATGTAAGAATCTATTAAACCTCTGTTGATTTTCACATCATTGGTTTCTTCAAGATTCTCAATATTAATGTAGCAATCTACCTTTCCACGGATGATTCTATCGTTGAGAATTTTTCTTACTTCAAATTCTTTTTCTTTGTAACGTAAAGGAATTTTGATATTTAAATCAAAGCTCTTGCTGTTCAGTGATTTAATATCGATTGAAATTTTTTTTCCTTCAAAAACACTTTCGGCTCTACCGAAGCCGGTCATTGATAAAATCATAGTTTTTTATTGTCGTACAAAGATAAACATTTAAGTCTATAGTTTAACTAAAGTCGGTTGGCTGGAAGTTGGATGTAGGAAGTGGGAAGATTGTTGCGAATAAATTATACCCAATCATAAACTTCCAGCTTCAGACTTCCATCTTCCAGCAAATTCAGAAGAATAGAAAATCAATTTTTGTAAATTAGCAAAGTGAAAAATAAAAATTTGATTTCTGTTGTAGGACCTACCGGAATTGGAAAAACAAGATTGGCCATTGATTTAGCAAAACATTTCAGTACAGAAATTGTTTCTTGCGATTCGCGCCAGTTTTTTAAGGAAATGATCATCGGAACGGCTTCTCCATCTGCAGAAGAATTGGCGGAAGCACCTCATCATTTTATTGGAAATCTTTCGGTTGAGGAATATTATTCGATCGGGCAATACGAGGAAGATGCTTTAAAAAAACTCAATGAACTTTTTGAAAAATATGATACTGTCATTTTGGTTGGCGGAAGTATGATGTATGAAAAAGCGGTGATTGAAGGCTTGAATGATTTACCTGAAGCTAATGAGGAGAATCAAGCTAAACTACAGGAAATTTTAGATAACGAAGGAATAGAAAAGCTTCAGGAAATGTTGAAAGAACTCGATCCTGAATATTTTTCGGTTGTGGATTTTCACAATCATAGAAGGCTTTTACGCGCCATTGATGTGATTTGGCAAACAGATAAAAAATATTCTGAATTGATTGCTGTTTCGCAAGATTCAAGAGATTTCAATGTCATTCGAATCGGAATTGAAGCTCCCAGGGAGGAACTGTATGACAGGATCAATAGGAGAGTGGATATCATGATGGAGAAAGGTTTGCTGGATGAAGCAAAAGGTTTAGAAAAATTCAAACATTTGACGGCTTTGAATACAGTTGGATATTCTGAATTATTTAAATATTTTGATGAAGAATGGGATCTGGAATTTGCGGTTTCTGAAATTAAAAAAAACAGCAGAAGATATGCAAAACGCCAACTGACTTGGTATCGAAAAGCGGATGATATTCATTATTTGCAATTGGGATATTCTCAGGAGGATTTTGAAGATTTGATCGAATATATTAATGAGCAAACTCAAAAGTAATTTCTTTTTAACGCAAAGATTTATTTTTATTCTGAATATTTTTAAGGAGCAAAGAATGGAATCAATTTTATTGATTCTGAGGAAGCTACTTTTATCAGCGACTTTGTAGCCAATCTTTGCTACTTAAAAATTACACATCTTGTAAATAAAACTTTGCGTTAAAAAAAATCAGCGTATACTTTGTCATTCTGAAGGAATCTCAACAAAGAATTTTTTTTAAAACCTAGAAAAATAGCTTAGATTCCACGCTACACTGCGTTTCGCTCAGAATGACAAACTTTGTAAGTGTTTTTTTGCTGAATCTTTTGTCATTCTAACGAAGGAAGAATCTCTGCAAATATTTTATAGATTCTTCACTCAACTTTGTTCCGTTCTGAATGATGATGCGACTGTTTATAAATGTTTAATTTAAAACAAAAAATGCGATCCCGAGAGACCGCATTTCATTAACAATATAATTAAATTTACTACTTCCAACCGCCACCTAAAGCACGGTACAGATCTACAATGCTGCTTAATCTCTGTCTTTTTACCGACGCAAGATTCAGTTCAGCCTGTAAAGAATTTCCCTGAGCTGTAATCACTTCTAAGTAATTTGCCATTCCGCCTTTGTAAAGCATTTCAGCACTTTTAACTCCATTTTTCAGTGTTGTTACCTGTTCGGTTGCTTTTTGTTCCTGAACTTTTAAACTTTCATTAGAGACCAAAGCATCAGAAACCTCACCTACAGCATTCAAAACCGATTGACGGAATGCCAAAACGTTTTTCTCTCTCTGAATTTTAGCAACATTCAAATCTGTTTTCAATTGTCTTTTTTGGAAAATAGGCTGAGTCAATCCACCTAAAACAGAACCGAACAAAGATGCCGGAATCTGAAACCAGTTATCAATTTTAAATGAGTTTACTCCGCCGTTTGCGGTAATTTTCAGTGCAGGATACATATTTGCCTGCGCAATTCCTACCAAAGAATTTGATTCCAATAAAACCAATTCCTGCTGACGAACATCAGGACGACGACTCACCATTGCTGCAGGAAGTCCCGCTGAAATATCTTGTGGTAAAGAAGTGTCGGACATTTCAATGGTTCTGTTGACTTTATTCGGGTTTTCACCGACCAAAATACTCAAAGCATTTTCCTGAATCGCAATATTTTGTTCCAATTGAGTAATCAAAAGTTCTGTAGATTGCTTTTGAGCGGTTGCCTGCTGAACTCCCAAAGAAGTCGTATCACCGCTTTGCCACAATTTTTCTGTAAGAGAAAGGGTATTGGTGCTTAAATCTAAGTTTGATTTTGCAATCTGCAATTGTTTATCGAGCATCAATAAATTGTAATATCCTTGAGCAATCGCAGCAACAACTTGTGTTTGAATTGCTTTTGTTGCTTCATAAGTCTGCAAATATTGCATTTTTGAAACTTCCTGCTGGTTTTTAATTTTACCCCAAATGTCTGCTTCCCAAGATAAATTGAATGCTGCATTATAATCTTCAACATGACTTTGCCCTAAAAATAAATTTAAGCTTTGTCCGTTCATGCTGTTTTTTGAAGGTTTTGAAATTTGTGCTGAAACTCCGAAACCTACATCAGGATATTGAAGATATTTTGCCTGTTTCAGTTTTTCCTGTGAAGAAGCGACCTGTTTTAAAGCAATTTGTAGATCGTAATTGTTTTTAATTCCTTTCTCAATTAAATCCTGTAAAATGGGATCGTTGAAAAATTGTTTCCATTCTAAGTTTGCGACGCTTGCAGTGTCTGCGGTTGCGGTATATTTGAATGTTTCGGGAAGTTCGGGTTTCGTTTCCTGATATGCCAATTTTGGCACACAAGAAACTGCACCTAATGCAATCCCAAAAGCGATGATTATATTTTTTACTCTTTTCATAAGTCTATATATTTAAATTGATCACAAAACTTTGAGTGATAAGCAAAGTTGTCTTTAGTAGGAGATAATATTTTGCTTGTTTTGAACCATTGAGGATATTTAAGAAGTTAAGTTGGGTTAAGAAAAATCAATGGATTTTTTAAGACTGTGCTTCAAGTGAAGCTCATCTTAATATTCTTAATTTCTTAATAAAAACCTTAATGGTTTAGAAAATCTTTAAAATTAAATTTGAAGAAAAATTTTATACGATTTTTATTTCTCAAAGTTTTGTTGATCATTTTTTTTATTAATGTGCTGTTGCCAAAAGTTCTTCCTCCAATTTTTGTTTTTGAAGTCTTTTTTGTTTTCTGCTCGGCATTTTTTCATGTAAATATTGGAAGATGACATACATCACCGGAATGATGAAAATTCCGAAGACAACTCCTGTAAACATTCCACCAACAGTACTGATTCCGATTGAATGATTTCCTTTTGCTGCAGCACCTTGAGTCCAAACCAACGGAAGCATACCGATAATGAAAGCAAATGAAGTCATCAAAATGGGTCTTAAACGTAATCTTGAAGCCTGAAGTGCTGATTCAATTAAAGTTTTTCCTGCTTTTCTTCGCTGAACGGCAAATTCTACAATCAAAATCGCATTTTTCGCTAACAATCCGACGAGCATGATCAATCCGACCTGAACGTAAATGTTATTGTCAATTCCAGCTAATCCTGTGAATGCAAATACTCCGAAAATCCCTGTAGGAATGGTTAAAATAACGGCAAACGGAAGGATGTAACTTTCGTACTGAGCTGCCAATAAGAAATACACAAACAAAATACTTAGCATAAATACAAAAGCAGTTTGTCCACCGGTTTTGATCTCTTCACGGGTAATTCCGGTCCATTCGTAACCATATCCTCTTGGAAGCGATTTTTGAGC
Organism: Chryseobacterium mulctrae; assembly: GCF_006175945.1. NCBI lineage: Bacteria > Pseudomonadati > Bacteroidota > Flavobacteriia > Flavobacteriales > Weeksellaceae > Chryseobacterium > Chryseobacterium mulctrae. The sequence continues at coordinate 3,081,965 of NZ_VAJL01000001.1, forward strand.
AACTTCTTCCACGGCTTTAATGGCGTCTCCTGTACTGTAACCAGGTTTTGGAGTTCCGTTGATGGTTACGGCGTTGAATAGGTTGTTTCTTGAAACCGTTTCTGGTCCGAAGGTTCTTTTTAAAGTGACCAAAGTTTTTACAGGAACCATTTCGCCCGATTTATTTTTAACATAAATTCCTTCCATAGAATTAGCATCGGTTCTGTAAGGAATATCAGCTTGAGCCATTACTCTGTAATATTTTCCAAATCTGTTGAAATCTGAAACGAAACTACTTCCATAATAAATCTGCATTGTCTGCATCAATTCTGTAATAGAAACTCCCAACTGATTGGCTTTATCGGTATCAACATCAATTGTGTATTGAGGATTTCCGGCTGCGTAAGTTGTAAAGGCAAAAGCAATTTCCGGACGTTTCATCAATTCTCCAATGAAAACCTGAGTATTGACTCCCAATTGTTCAAAAGAGCCATTGGTCTTGTCTTGTAACATAAATTCAAAACCTGAAACGTTACCAAAACCTTGTACGGTAGGGAAGTTGAAGAAGAATGCGTTTGCATCTTTTACCTGTGCTACTTTTCCGGTTAAAGCCGCTGCAATCTGATCGGGATCTTTCATTTCGCCACGGTCTTCGTAATCTTTCAATTTAATAAAACCTGCAGAATAAGGAGAAGCATTGGCATTACTGATGAAGTTCATTCCATCGGCTACCCAAAGGTGATTTTTTGCTTTTTCACCATTGATGATTTTATCAATCTGCTCAGTTGCTCTGTGTGTTCTGTCTAATGAACTTCCAGGAGGAGTATTCACAGCATACAAAACAAATCCCTGATCTTCTGTAGGAATAAATCCTGTTGGTGCTTTATTGATCAAGAAAATACTCGCTGCCGTAATTGCTGCTAAACCTGTAACCGCAACCCATTTATTTTTAATTAAAAACTTAAGGCTGTAAATGTATTTTCGGGTCATGTTGTTGAAGCTTTTGTTGAAAGCGTTGAAAAACTTCGCTCCAAAACCTTTTTTCTGACCGTGTTCACCATGTTCTCCTTGAGGATCATTTAACAATAAAGCACATAAAGCCGGACTTAAAGTCAATGCATTAATTGCTGAAATCATAATCGCAATCACCAAAGTAAAAGCAAACTGTCTGTAGAAAACTCCTGCAGGACCCTGCATAAAACCAACCGGAATAAATACGGCACACATCACCAGTGTAATAGAAATAATCGCTCCGGAAATTTCGCTCATCGAATGAGTTGTGGCTTGCTCAACCTGCATTCCTGTCTGTTCCATTTTAGAATGGACGGCTTCTACGACGACGATCGCATCATCCACAACAATACCAATGGCCAGAACTAATGCGAATAATGTCAACATATTGATGCTGAAACCAAATAATTGAAGGAAAAAAAACGTACCGACAATTGCTACTGGAACAGCGATCGCAGGAATTAATGTAGATCTGAAATCCTGAAGGAAAATATATACTACAATAAATACCAAAATGAATGCGATAATTAAAGTTTCTACAACCTGATGAATTGATGCATCCAAAAAGTCTTTAGAATTGTACATGATAATTGGCTCAACTCCTTTTGGAAGCGAAGGTTTCATCTGTTCAACCTGCTTTTCAATATCCGTTAAAATTTCGTTGGCATTTGAACCAGCAGTTTGAAGAATAGCAAAACCTGCAACCGGTTTTCCATCAACTCTATTCGCTGCCGTGTAAGTATATGAACCAAATTCTACTCTTGCAACATCTTTTAATCTTAAAAATGAACCGTCACTATTCGATTTGATGGCAATATTTTCGTAGTCTTCGTTTTTATTTAATTTACCTTTATATTTTAAGATATATTCGTAAGTTTCCTTGCTTCCTTGTCCCAAACGTCCTGGAGCAGCTTCAAGATTATGATCTTTTACTGCTGCTAAAACTTCCTGCGGAGAAAGATTATTGACGGCCAATCTGTCTGGTTTCAACCAAAGTCTCATCGAATAATCTCTTGTTCCGAAGACCTGAGCCTGAGCAACTCCCGGAATACGTTGTATTTGTGGAATCACATTGATTTTCAAATAATTTTGTAAGAAAAGTTCGTCATATTGTTTCGGGTCATTACTCGAAAGTCCCATAAACATAATCATACTGTTTTGAACTTTCTGAGTAGAAATTCCCGCCTGTACAACCTCCTGTGGAAGCTGGCTCATGGCTTTTGAAACACGGTTTTGAACATTTACCGCTGCGTTATCTGGATCTGAACCTTGCTTGAAAAATACGCTCAAAGTCATTGATCCGTCGTTACTTGAATTTGAGGTCATATACGTCATGTTCTCAACACCGTTTACCGCTTCCTCAATAGGAACTGCAACGGAACGGGCAACAACTTCTGCATTCGCTCCCGGATAAAATGCCGTCACCTGAACACTCGGTGGTGCTATATCGGGAAACAGAGTAATCGGAAGGTTGAAAACCGACATCGCTCCCAATAGCAAAAGTATAATGGAGATAACCGTAGAAAGTACCGGTCTATCTATGAATTTTTTTAACATAAGAAGTTTATTTTTTTAATGTTGTTTAAACTATGTTCTTACCACAAATCGAAGATTCGACGAAGTCAAAAAACACAATAGTTTTTAAACACATTAGTCACATTAAGTTTTAATTATTGCTTTTAAAAAGAACACATTAGTTTTGAAAATCTTAGATCTTCGTTTTTGTGAACTTTAAAATTTTAGCATTCTACTTTTTCAGACAGAAAAAAATCTTTTGTGACTCTTGTGGTTAAAATTTAAACGGTTTTTACAATGGTCTTGCTTTCAAAAGACTGTCGGAAGAAATGTTTTTTGGCTGAATGGTAACACCATCTTTCAATGCGCCAATTCCTGTGTAAACAATTTTTTCACCTGCTGCAAGTCCTTCGGAAATAAAGTAATAACTGTCTGTTTTTCCAGAAATTGTTATAGGCTTGCCGGTTACTTTTTTATCCTTTCCAACAATATAAACATAGGTTTTATCCTGTATTTCGAAAGTTGATTCTTGTGGAATAACAAGCGTATTGGCGAATAATTGAGGCATACGAACTCGGCCTGTGTTTCCTGTTCTCAATGCTCCGTTTGCATTTGGAAAAACGGCACGAACACTGATTGCACCTGTGGTTTTATCAAACTGTCCGTCAACAATGCTCATTTTACCTTTTTCAGGATATGTAGTGTTGTCGGCAATCACCAAATCTACCATCGGCATATTTTTAAGTTTTTCGTTTAAAGTTGCTCCCGGATATTTTTTCTGAAAACCAATAAAATCAAGTTCGCTTAAAGAGAAATACGCATAAATTTCGCTGATATCTGATAATAAAGTCAACGGATTGGCATCTGTTCTTGAAATTAAACTTCCTTTTTTATAAGGAATTCTTCCAATGTAACCGCTTACAGGAGCTGTAATCGTTGTAAATCCTACATTGATCTTTGCTCCGCCAACTGAAGCTTTTGCTTGTGAAGCTGCTGCAACGGCTGCGGCGTAATTTGCTTTTGCTGTTCTCAACTGTACTTCAGAAACTACTTTTGCAGATACAAGAGGCTCCAGTCTGTCAACCTCAACTTTTGCTTTCTGAATATTGGCATTAGCAACCTGTAAGTTAGCATTGGCCATATTCATCTGCTCTCCGTAAGCTCTTGAATCTATTTTAAATAAAGCTTGTCCGGCTCTTACATAAGCACCTTCTTCTACATAAATTTTATCTAAATATCCATCAACCTGAGATCTTATTTCCACATTATTTTTTCCTTCTAATGCAGTTGGAAATTCCTGATATATTGTTGCTGGAGATGTAGTAACAGTATAAACTGGCAATTCTGGAGCGGGTGGAGCGGCATTGGTGCCTTCTGCTGCTTTTGTGCAATTTTGTAAAAGAATGATACTCGATATAAGTACGATTAATTTTGCTTTTGCAGTTGTTTTCATTTTAAGTTTTATTTTTTAATAAAGTGTTAATTTAAGTAATGTTGTTTTTATTTTAAATCATGTTATATTTTCTAACAGTGTTAATTGAGAAGTCAAAAAAATAACCTGATTTTAACTGGTGGTTTAGATTGTCATTTCCATGATTACAATTTTGAAGTTAAGTTTTGGTTTGATTGGTTTTTGGTGTTATTTTTCTTAACAGTGTTAATGAGAAGGAAAAAAAATGGCAAGAAATAATGTGAAAAAATCGTATTTCATTTTTAAAGTCTTTTATTTTTAATTTAAATTATGTTAATTGTTTTGTGTTACTTTTCCTAACAGTGTTAATTTTTAGTTCAAAAAAAATTTACAAAGATTTAATAAAAGCCGAAACTGTTTCGTCTAAAGTCGTTTTATTCATTGTTGAAGGAATATCATCATTTCTCATCATCATAATCGAAATCAATCCGTGAACTGCAGAAAACAAAGCATGAGAAGAGTGACAAGCACTGTCTTCATTTGATCCTTTTTTCTTGATAATTTCATAAGTACAGTCGAAAATCATATCCTGAAAAGACGAAAATTCTTCTTTCATTAAACCTTTTCCGCTACACTGCATTCCCAAACCGAACATCAATTGGTAATATTCTTTATTCTTAAAGGCAAAATTCCAATAAGCATCTACAATTGCTGTCAACTGATCTTCTGGACTTTCGTGTTTTTTCTGAGCTTTTAATAATTCTATTTGAAGGCAATGAAATCCGTTGATAGAAATTTCATATAAAATCGCTTCTTTGTTTTCGAAATGATCATAAACAACAGGAGCGCTGTACTCAATCGCATCAGCTATTTTACGAATAGAAAGCGATGCCCAACCGTCAGTTTTAGCCAAAGTGAATGCTGCCTGCAAAATATTTGCACGGATAGATTCTTTTTCTCTTTGACGACGTTCATGTAAACCCATGATTTTATATACTAACAGTGTTAGCAAAACTACAAACTTTTAAATACATCTTCCAAACAAATTTTTAAATTTAATTTTTAATGGAAGATTTGGTGAACTATTATCATTTACTGAATGCTGAAAGAATGGGAGCTGGAAGATAAAGTTTTAATATTATTGTAAAAATAGATAGATTACATAGTCTAACTCGATTGATTGATTTTTTTCAAAAAAACTGCTTAAACTTTCATCATCCATCTTCGGTCTTCCTTATTAGATAAGAAAAGAAATCTTTATCTTTGTGGATAAATAAAAAAGATATGAATACTCCCTCAAATATGTTGGCATTAGGTACAAAAGCTCCGTTTTTTGAACTTCCGAATCCTTCAAAAAGCAATGAAGTTCAGTCATTAGATGATTTGAAAGGTGAAAAAGGTACATTGGTGATTTTTATGTGCAATCACTGTCCGTTTGTACTGCACATTATTGATAAGCTAACCGAACTTTATGAAGATTATAATGAGGCAGGAATTGAATTTATCGCGATCAATTCTAATAACGTAGAAAAATATCCTGCGGATTCTCCGGAAAAAATGATTGAGTTTCAAATCGAAAGAAAATTTGACTTTCCTTATTTATATGACGAAAGTCAGGCAATTGCAAAAGCGTACGATGCAGCTTGCACACCAGATTTTTTCTTCTTTGATGATAAATTAGACCTTATTTACAGAGGTCAGATGGATGATTCAAGACCTGGAAATCATAAAGAAGTGACTGGAGAAGATTTAATTATTGCTTTTGAAAATCTTTTAATCGGTGAGCCTCAGGAAGAAATTCAGAGACCGAGCATGGGTTGCAATATTAAATGGAAATAATTGTAAGTTAATTGTTGCAGGTTAATTTTTCTTGCAAATAATATATAAGCTGTCCTTTTTGGGATAGCTTTTTTTCATATATTGTTATTGATAATCAGACTGTTTTAGAGTTATCCACAATTTTATCCACATAGTTTCCACAACTATCTTAGTGTGAAAATTTTCTTTTTTATCAACTTATTGAAAATCTTTAATTTATAAAATTTAATAAAAATTAGAATTGATTATTTTTTTCTAATTTCAATTGAGGAATTTAATTTTATCTAATTGATAAGTAGTCTGTTGTTGATTATGTTAAATGTTATCCACAAAGTTATCCACAGGCTTATCCACAATTTATTGTTGATAAATGCGATTAAAATTTGTTTTTAATTTTAGAATTATTACATGATATATTATTCCTCAGTTCATAAGACGCCTTTTTAAATTTACTTTTGCGTATTATTAAAATTATTAAGTATTTGAAAGATAGATTTGTATTAGTGATCTTGATATACTTTTATCCTTTGTCAGCACTAATATATTTTTTTATTGTCGGCTTATTGGCTATGTAAATTTGACTTGAAATGCTTCTGAAAAATGTAGGAAGTTGTAGGATTGATCAATTGGTTGATAACTTCATTATTGATTTCTTTATTGTAATTCTACTTTCCATAAATGGAGGTTGTTTTTAGATAAGTATTATTAATATCTTCATAAGTTACTAACAATATAGAATCTTGTTATTTTTAAAAATAGCCTTCTATATAGCTTCTAGATGGATATTTTGTAATATTTGGAAGTTATCCCCAATTTTATCCACATCATTATCCCCAATTTAAAAACTAATTTTATTTTAAGTTTTTTGAATTTTAAAATCATATTTAATTTTTATTAAAATAAATTCTCAAGATGTCTTTTGAATATATTTTTATGTTTTATTAAAATAGATAAGACGATTAAAATTAAGGCTCTAACTTTATTGGATGTGTTTTTTTTGTTTGTCATCAATAAAAAAATATGCAATACCGGGATACAAATTCTTTAGTGGGGTTTAAAAAGAAATAATAGAAAAGAGGAGGTGTAAGATTGAATAATATTGCTATGAATCTATAATTAATTCTCTATCGTCGCTGCATCTTGTATTTAATAGAAATAGATCTTGTGGAAAATTGTTGATATCTTTATAGGTTATCAACAATGAGGAAAATATCATCTTAGCGATTTTTAAAATTATGTTATTTAAAATCAATAACTTGTAATAGCGGAAAGTTATCCACAATTTTATCCACAGAGTTATCCACAATTTAAAATCCAATTTTTATTTTAGTTTCTTCAACCTTCAAATCTACATTCACTTTATTGTGTGAAAAATTTTTCATAAACTCTGAAGGTGTTTTTTCTGTATATTTTTTAAACATTCTATTGAAATAAGTAACATTGTTAAAACCACAACTGTAGCTGCACTCAGAAATACTTTTGTCCTGCGCCATTAATAAACATGCTTTGTTGATACGGTATCTATTCACAAACTCCGTAAAGGTGATCTGAGTTGCCTTTTTAAAGAAATTACAGAATGCCGGAAGTGTAAGATTGGCCAATTTAGCAACATCTTCAATATTGATTTCTTTGTCGTAATTGTGTTCTACAAAAGTGAAAATATTTTCCAGCCTCGTTTTGTTTTTTGAAATGATGGTGTAAGGCATAATTTCGTTATTCAAAAGCTCATAATCTTTAGATTGTGAAAGTTCAAAAAGGATTTCAAGCAACAGTAAATATCTTTTGTAGCCTTCAGATTCCAGCATCAATCTCAGTTTTGGAATCATTGTTTTTTTGATTTTTCGGTGAAATTTTATACCATATTTAGAAAGCTCCAGTAAGTCTTTGATCGATCTTGCTTCAACTTCCTGTTCTGGAAACTGCAAAATTTCCTGTTTGAACTGGAGTACAATTTCTTCATGTGGATCGATCGAATTTAAACCAAATCCGGAATGTGGAATATTTGAACCAATCAAAACCAAATCGCCATTGGTATAATTACTTTTATGGTAACCGACGTGGCGTGTTCCGCTCCCGGAAAGTACGCAGACAAGCTCAATTTCGGGATGATAATGATATTCCCATTTAAATTCTGAAATAGGAGAGTTATTATGAATCGTGCGGAAAGAACTCTTTTCATTGGGAATCACTCGTTCAAAAGTAACTTTCATTTAATTAACCTTATTTTGTTGTCTAAAATAAGAATTATATTAATACAGTTCAAATATTCATTTACCGTGTTAAATTAACGTTAACCGGAATGCTTCTATCTTAGCCACCAAGAAATTAATTAATGAAAAATTTCAACATCAAGGCGGTTCTGTTTTTAAACTATTTCGTTTTTGCCATTCTTTTGAATTCGGTAGGAACGGTTATTTTACAGATGCAGCAAAATTTCGGAATTACAAAATCTTCGGCTAGTGTTTTAGAGGGTTTTAAAGATTTACCGATTGCAATTTGCTCATTTATTTTAGCATCATTTTTACCAAAAATAGGAATTAAAAAATCAATGTTGATCGCATTGTTTTTGGTGAGCTGTATATGTTTTGTGATGCCTTTTGCCAATGATTTCTGGTTTTTCAAATTATTGTTTACCATTGTTGGGATTTCTTTCGCATTGATCAAAATTTCAGTTTTTACTTCAATCGGACTGGTAACCAATACAGATAAAGAACATTCAAGTTTTATGGGATATCTGGAAGGATTTTTCATGATTGGAGTTTTAGCGGGAAATGTTTTATTCAGCCTTTTTATCGACGATCATAATCCCAAATCTACGCATTGGCTTAATGTTTATTGGGTTTTGGGTGGAGTTTCTACCTTGTCATTTTTGTTTTTATTTTTTACTAAGCTCAATGAAAGTGATGCGAAAAGTGAGAAAACCGATTTGCTTGGAGATTTAAGAAACAGCATCAGTTTATTCAGTTACAAAAAAGTATTGTTCTTTTTGCTGTGCGCTTTCCTTTTTGTTTTGGTGGAGCAAAGTTTCCAGACCTGGACTCCCACTTTTTATAAAGAAATTTTAAAAGTTCCGACTTCGATGTCTATTCAGGCAGGAGCAGTTTTAGCAGGAGCTTTTGCATTAGGACGATTTTTATCGGGCTTTTTCTCTAAGAAATTCAGCTGGATCTATGTGGTTTCTTTCTGTGTTGTTGGCTTTGCAATAAGCATTCTTTTGGTCTTACCATTAACTCATAACATTCATATTAATACAAATACCAATTGGTTCAATGCTCCGCTCGTCGTGTATTTATTTCCATTAATGGGCGGGTTGTTGGCTCCAATTTATCCGAGTATCAATTCTGTGATCTTAGCATCGATCCCAAAATATTTGCACAGCGCAATGGCTGGTTTAATTGTCGTTTTCTCTGCGATCGGAGGTACGGTAGGTTCTATCATAACCGGTTTTGTATTTCAGGAATTCAGTGGACAACAGGCGTTTTATCTTTCATTAATTCCACTTTCGCTATTGATTGTTTCTGCAATTATCATGAATAAATTAAAAATAAATCCTAAAAAATAAAGATGAATAATTCACTATACATCAACGAAATTCAGACGCTTTTTGATGAGGTTCAAAGGTCTCAGATTTTTGAAGACCAAAAAACAATGACAGATGCGGTTCCATTATTTTCTGTTTCTGAAATTAATTCTAAATATGAAAATGAAAAAAATGCAGAAGGTTTTGATTTAAAACAATTTATACTTTCTAATTTCGATTTTTTGGGAACTAAAATTTCAATTACAAGAGAAACACAATTACCGATTGATGAGCATATCGAAAAACTTTGGGACGAATTGACCAGAACAGCTTATGAAGAAAAAGGAACTTTGTTAAAACTTCCAAAGCCTTATGTTGTTCCGGGAGGTCGTTTCAACGAATTTTTCTATTGGGACAGCTATTTCATTATGTTGGGTTTGCAAACTTCTGGAAGAATAGAAATGATGGAAAATATCATTGAAAATTGTTCTTATTTAATTCAGACTGTCGGTTTTGTACCAAATGCAAGCAGAACTCATTTTTTAAGTCGTTCTCAACCGCCTTATTTTTCGTTGATGCTCGATTTGCTTTTTGAAACAACGAAAGATGAAAATATTTACATCAAATATTACGATACTTTAGAGAAGGAATATGCTTTTTGGATGAATGGTGAAAAAGATCTGGATAACGGTTCAAATATAAAAAGAGTGGTGAAAACAGTTGATGGAGATATTTTAAACAGGTATTTCGATGAAGCAAATGAACCGCGTCCCGAAAGTTATTTAATTGATATTGAAGATAGTGAAAATGCAAATGAAGAATTTTACAGAAACATAAGAAGCGCCTGTGAATCGGGTTGGGATTTTTCAAGCAGATGGTTTGCAGACGGAGATAAAATTCAGACAATTGAAACTTTAGATCTTTCTCAGGTTGATCTAAACAGTCTTTTATGGCATTTGGAAAACACTTTAGCAAAATCTTCATCGCTTCAAAATTTATCTGAAAAAGAAAAGTATTATTCAGAAAGAGCGACAGGCAGAAAACAGATGATCGATAAATATTTCTGGGATGAAAACTCCGGAACGTATAAAGATTATCACACGAAAAAAAATACAAAAACTTCGTCTGAACATATTGCAGCGCTTTATCCTTTATTTCTTGGTTTAGCGACTGAAAATCAAGCAAGATCGGTTGCTAAAAATATTGAAGAAAAATTTCTTTATCAAGGTGGATTGGTTACTACGACCAAAAATTCTGGTCAGCAATGGGATTTCCCAAATGCTTGGGCGCCTTATCAATGGTTGGGTTTTAAATCGATGAAAAATTATGGGTTTGATGATTTGGCTGAAAAAATTAAAAGCAATTGGTCTTCAAATGTTGAAAGAGTTTACAGGAATACTGGGAAATTGATGGAAAAATACAATGCTTTAGATATAGAAACTGTTGCAGGTGGAGGAGAATATCCCAATCAGGACGGCTTCGGATGGACGAATGGTGTTTATCTTAAATTAAAACGGAATTAAACATTAATGAATTAAGATGATGAATTTCGATAAGAGCAATTAAGAGATTTGACTTTGTTGAATAATTAAGCGCTTATGAAACATCTTTGATGTTTTCCTTAATTCAACTTAAAATCTTAAATCTCCTTAATGTTTTAAAAAAAAACTAAAACAAAATTAAAAACAAACTATATAAAAAACAATTTGGCTATGAAAAACAAATCAATTTTTTTGCTTGCCGGAATTGCTACGCTTTATTTCAATAATACGTATGCTCAGGAAACTCCACAGGATTCTACAAGAACTGCATCTATTGATCAGGTGGTAATCACGGGAAATTCAAATCCTAAAAAGAAAATAGAATCCAGTACTGCAATTTCTACGTTCAGTGCAAAGGAAATTCAGAAACAAAACCCGATCAGCGCAGCAGCTTTGTTGCAAAGAGTTCCCGGTTTTGCGGTTGAAACTTCGGGTGGTGAAGTAGGAAATAACCTTTTTGCAAGAGGAATTCCTTCAGCTGGAGCTTATGAATTTGTGCAGGTTCAGGAAGATGGTCTTCCGGTTTTTGAAGATGGAGCCTTACAGTTTGCGAATGCTGATAATTTTTTCCGTGTAGATAATTCTGTAAGCAGATTGGAAGCTTTAAGAGGAGGTTCAGGATCTATTTTTGCGACCAATTCTCCCGGAGGTTTGATCAATTTTATTACCAAAGAAGGCGGAAATGATTTCAAAGGAACGGCAAAACTGGAAACCAGTACTTACGGATTGATGCGTACTGATGTGAATGTTGGCGGAGCTTTGGTGCAGGATAAATTGTTTTTTAATGTAGGAGGTTTTTACAGAACAGATGACGGAATCAGAAAAACTGGTTTTAAAGCTAATCAGGGCGGACAAATAAGAATGAATCTGAAATATGTTTTCGACAAAGGATATGCAAAAGTGTATTACAAAAAATTAGACGACAGAAATACTTTCTATCTTCCGATTCCTTTGGTGCAAAATGGAAATGATCTGAAAGAATTTGCTGGTTTTGATGCTAATTATGGAACGTACAGCTATAGAAATATCAGTCAGTTAAATATTCCACAAGCGGGTGGAGGATTTTTCAGCAGAAATTTAGAAGACGGAATTCATCCGAAAGTTGATGTTTTGGGAGCTGAATTTAAATATGATTTGGGTGGGAATTTCTCTGTTTTAAATAAAACAAGATACACCAATATCAATATGAATTATACCGGAATTTTCCCTTCCGGAGGACCAACTTCAGCTGCAGATTTTGCAAGAAGTTATGGAATTGCAGGTAATAATTTCCAATATTCTTCCGTAAGTTCTGGTGCGGTTATGAATCCGGCTTTTGTTCAGAAATTAGGTTTTTGGGCGATTGATAAACAGATGAATAATTTTGTAAACGACTTACAGTTCAGCTATAAATTTGATAAAGGAAATGTAACGGCGGGTTTCTATAAATCTAACTGGAAATCTCATCAAAATTGGAACTGGAGCAATATTTTAGCAACTGCTTCAGATAATCCGGAGTTGTTAAATTTAGTTGATACTTCACTTACACCGAACAGTACAGGTTATTCTAAAACATACAATGGAGTTACAGAAATGTCTTTCCTGTTGAGGGATTCTCAGGTTCAGGGAAGTTTGAATGATCTATATGCGAACTTAGATTACAATATCACAGATCAATTAAGTTTCAACGGAGGAATTCGTTACAGTCGTGATTTCTACAAAGGTTATGGCGTAAACACCACTTCAGGAAATTTAAATAATTCAGGTTTAACGACAGACGGAACGCACAGTTTCTTAACGACCACTGCAGATGATAACATGTCAGTTTTGGGAAATAAATTCACCTATTGGAATTATGATGTCAACAGAGTTTCTTTTACAACGGCTTTAAATTATAAAATTAATTCAGAAAACGCAGTCTATGCTCGTTTTTCTAATGGTTTCAGGTCTCCGAATGAAGAAGCGTATTACAATAATATGACGAATCTTTCAGCGATAAAACCAGTAACGACCAATCAGCTGGAAGTTGGATATAAATATTACTCAAGAACGTTTGATATTGCGGTGATTCCGTTCTATTCTACGTTGAAAAATCTATCGTTTACCGATGTTTTCTCTGATGGAACTTCAGAAAATAAATTTGCCAACACCACCAATTTTGGGGTGGAATTAGAAGGTTATGCGAGATTGTTTAATAATTTATTGGAAGTAACTTTCAACGGAACCATTCAAAATCCGAAATACAAAGATTTTGTAGGAAACAATGCAGACGGAACGACATTTAATTATGATGATAATACGGTAAGAAGAATGCCTAAGTTTTACTTTAATATTGCTCCGGCTGTGAATATCACAAAGCAATGGAGAGCGTATGCAAGTGTAAATTATTACGGAAAACGTTTCCAGGATGAGAAAAACGCGCAGACATTACCATCATTTTCAGAAGTGGGAGCAGGAACTTCTTATCAATTGGGAAAAATCAGATTTGCGGTTGATGGAACGAATATCTTCAACACCATCGGAATTACAGAAGGTGATCCAAGAGCAGGATCTCCATCTGGTGACGGAACAATTATGGCAAGACCAATTATGGGTGCAGCTGTAAGAGCTTCAATTACGTTAGACTTTTAAATTAGTTTCTTCATATAAAAATAAAACCGTCAGAGAGTTTCTGGCGGTTTTATTTTTTTTTAATCTGTTAAAAAAAATCTTGTGATTATCTATTTTCCACTTGGTGAATCAAGAATTGAAGTTTCACTTATAAAGGTTTTTTCTACAGATTTGTAGGGGATTTTGGTTCCGAAATTCTTCTTGTAACTTTCATTCTCGACCGATATTTTGGCATCTTCAATTTTTTTCAATGTTTCAGCTGCCGTCAATTCTTTTTGTTTTATATATCTATCAACACCAATATAATAGGCATTATTTTGTTTTGTAAGTGTTAAGGTTACAGGTTGTAGAACAGAATCTATATTTTCTATGATGTAATAGTAATTATACTTTTTATCAACTGGAAATGCATAACTCACTGCATCTAAAGGATAACTGATTTCATATTTTACTTTATTTTTGTTGGCAGGAATACTAAATGTAAGCCAATTATAACCTTCATTTTTTTTTGGTAATTACATAACTGTTTTCTCTCAATTTTTCATCAACGTTAAAAACGGGTTGAAATTTTTTCGGAGAAATAGTATCTTTTGAAAAGTTTATGAAAGCATAAGTTTTAAGAGGTCCGTTTAAATAACCAAATAGGTTGATGGTAGTTGTTTCCTTTTTATTTTCATCAGGTTTTCCATAAACCTCAATAGGAGGAATTTCAGATTTAATCTCAATTAATTCTATATTTTCCTTATCAATTTCATTCCATTTTCCAGTTTTCCAGCTGCCATATTTGAAAAAATAAAATTTGTTGTCGGGTAATATAAATAACGAATAAGTTGGTATGTCTAAACCTTCATCATCCATTTTGTAATATCCTACAAATTGCGCATTTACTCTTGTTATGAAAAAAACAAAGAGAAAAAGTAAGTAATATATTTTTTTTGGTGTCATTTTATCTCAAAAACGGATTATACTGTTTCTCAAAACCGATCGTTGTGGGATTTCCATGTCCTGAAAAGACCTGCGTTTCATCATCCAAAACAAAAAGTTTAGTTTTAATTCCATCGATTAATTGATCATAATTTCCTTTGTACAGATCTGTTCTTCCGATGCTTCCTTCAAACAAAACATCACCGGAGATCATAAATTTTTGAGTTTCATTATGATAAACCACACTTCCCGGAGAATGTCCCGGAACATGATAGATTTTAAATTTTTCTCCATCAAAATCCAGTTCATCACCTTCATTGATGTATTCGGTATCAACTTTTACTGCAGGAATCTGAAAGCCAAACCTCGCTCCGCTTGCCTGAAGCATATCTAAAACTTCCTGATCTTCCTGATGCATCGTTACCGGAATTTTAAACGTATCAAAAGCCCATTGTAAACCTAAAACATGATCAATATGTGCGTGAGTCAATATGATTTTCTCAATCTTCAATTCATTTTCTGTAATGAAACTTTCGATAGCTTTGGTTTCCTGCTCGTTTATATTTCCCGGATCTATAATCCAGGCATTTTTATTTTCATTAAAAAGAACGTAAGTATTTTCACTTGCAAAATTGAACACGAAGGCCTGTATTTGAAACATATTCTGAATATTTTTTTATCAAAAATACAATATTC
Organism: Chryseobacterium mulctrae; assembly: GCF_006175945.1. Classification (NCBI taxonomy): domain Bacteria; kingdom Pseudomonadati; phylum Bacteroidota; class Flavobacteriia; order Flavobacteriales; family Weeksellaceae; genus Chryseobacterium; species Chryseobacterium mulctrae. The sequence goes on from NZ_VAJL01000001.1 coordinate 3,096,969, forward strand.
TTTAGAGATTCGTTATCTTCGTCATAATGAAAACGTTGCAGATATTTTTACTCAGTTTAGGTTCGCTGGCTTTCGGGCAGAACATTCAAAGTATTCAGTTGTTTAATCCTCAGACCAATGACGAAACGCCGGTTATCACGATGAATCAGCAATTGGTGTTGAGTTTTGACGATTTAACCAATTCAAGTGAATTGTATCGTTATACCATCAAACATTTCGACAGAAACTGGGAAGATGACAATCTTTTTTTTAGTGAAATTGCCAATGGTTCGATGAACGCTTTGCTGGATCAGTTTCAGTATTCTTTTAATACGCTTCAGGCTTATACTCATTATACTTTAAAGTTTCCGAATGAGAAAATGCAACCAAAAATTTCAGGAAATTTTGAATTGATTGTTTACAAAAGCTCGGTTGATCAACCGCTTTTCAAAAGAAGATTTTCGATTGTGGAAGAGAATGTGAATTTAGCATTGAATATTTCTAGAATTGCAGACGCGAAAAATCCAAATATCAACCAAAGGGTAGAAGTACAGGCTGTTTCAAAAGCCGGAGATCTTACTTCGAATGTAAATTCAATGACACTTACGGTGATGCAGAATAACAACCCGAATATGAAGATTACGAATCAGAAACCAAGCGCAACGATGGGAAATCAATTACTTTTTCAACAGTTGGGTCTTGCTTTTCCTGGAAATAACGAGTTTTATTATTTTGATAATAAAAACATGAAACTTGCAGCTGATATGGTGCGTGAAACTGGAATTGTTGACGGAGTTAACCAAACGTATCTTCATCCGGTTTGGGCGTATCCTTTAAATTATCAATATCAACCGGATGTAAACGGAGCTTGGTATTACCGAAGAAATGATTTGGGATTAGAAAGAGATGCGACTCGTGAAGCTGATTATGCATGGGTGCATTTTTCGATAGATTCTGATCCGATAGATAAAGAATTGTATGTTGTAGGTGGATTTAATGATTTTAAAGCAACCAAAGAATTCCAAATGCATTATGATGAAGCGGCAAAAAAATATGTTGCTAAAGTGTATATGAAGCAAGGTTTTTACAATTATATTTTAGCAACGAAAGAAGCAAATGGTTCTTTAAATTTAGGGGAGATCAATGGTAATTTCTGGCAGACGGAAAATCTTTATCAGGCATTTTTATATTACAAACCTTTCGGTAGAAATTATGATGGTTTGGCTGGATATGGAGAATTCAGAACGCCGGTAAGATAATATTGTATGTATTTACTTTCTGAAATTTAGATTATAATTTAAAATACAAAACCTTCCAAACTTGCACATTTGGAAGGTTCTGTTAAAAGTGTTTAATGCCTTAAGAGAAGACATCAACAGAAAAATTAAACTATATAATAATGTCAAAAAAGTTCTATACTAAAGGAATTCTTAATTGCTTTCCTTAAAAACTGCCGTTATAAAAAGACTGTCGTTGTCTTCAAATAAATAATAAATCTGTACAGGGAAATTTTCCGTTTTATAAACCTGAAGTTCTCTGTTTTTTATATCTAATTTTTGATGATCACTCAAAATCATATTGATCGATTCTTTTAGATCATTCAGGAAATCTTTGTCTTTGTTCTGTTCCTCAGCATTGAAAACCCGCATCAGCATTCTAATGTCATTTTTTGCAATCGATGATAGCAAAACTTTCATTACGCGCAGATTTTTTCTAATTCAGAAATGTTCTCAAAAAAATCAAGTTTCGTTGCTGGGTTTTCTGCATGAAATTCAATTCTGCTAGAGACTTCATCCAACTGAAATTGTGAAACATTAGATTTTACAGTTGTATCTAAATTATCGACGATCTTAATGAATGCTTCTGCAAGTTCCGGAGTGAAATTTTCAATCTTCTTTTTTAATATTTCTAAACTTGTGTTCATCATTGTAAAAATTTTAAGTAACCCCTATCTTTTGATAGGGTAAAAGTATGAAAAAATATCAAAATACAAAATTAACCCCTGTTAAAATTTAAATTATTTCTCAAGAAATATATTTTTATTTTATTTTGATTGTTTTTTTAGGGGGTATTGTTGAAAATAAATAAAAAAAGACATCTGATCTCTCAAATGTCTTTAATATATTTTTTTAAATAAGTTTTAAACTAAATAAAACTCATTCAGTTTTTCTTCACAGAGTATTTTTACCACATCGATCCATCGGTCTTCATCGTTCAGACAAGGGATGTAATGGAAATTTTCACCACCACCGTGTTCAAACTGATGTTTTCCTTCTACAGAAATTTCTTCTAAAGTTTCGAGACAATCAGAAACGAAAGCCGGACAAACAATGGCAAGGTTTTTAATTCCTTTTTTACCAATAGTTTCTAAAGTTTCATCAGTATAAGGTTCCATCCATTTGTCCTTTCCTAATCGGGATTGGAAGGTAACCATCACTTTTTCTTTCGGTAAACCTAATTTTTTAATCACAGAATTGGTCACATCAAAACATTGATGGCGATAACAAAACTGATGACTCGGATTGTTTTCTCTGGAGCAACAATCATTCAGATTACACGTGTTTGTAGGATCTGTTTTATAAATATGTCTTTCCGGAACACCGTGATAAGAAAACTGTAATGCGTCGAAATTTTCAGGAAGTTTTTCTCTGATGCTTTCTGCAAGACAGTCGATGTAGATCTCTCTGTTGTAAAAAGGCTGAATGTAATTGATCTTAATTCCCGGGAATTTCTTTTTTCTTACTTCCTCGGCTTTTTCAATCACCGTTTCTGTTGTACTCATCGCATATTGCGGATACAAAGGGAAAAGGACAATTTCCGAAACTCCTTGGTCAACCAACTTTTGAATTCCTGCTTCAATACTCGGTTGTGCATATCGCATCCCGATTTCTACCGGAACATCAACCAGCTTTTGAAGTTTTTTCTGAATTCTCTGAGTGATCACAATCAATGGAGAACCTTCATCTGTCCAAACCGTTTTGTAGGCTTCTGCAGATTTTGCGGGCCTTGTATTTAAAATAATTCCCTGCACCAAAAGCGCACGGAAAAACCATCGGTAATCAATTACCTTTTCGTCCATCAAAAACTCATCAAGATATTCTCTTACATCGGGTACAGACGTTGATCTTGGTGAGCCGAGATTGACTAATAATATTCCTTTCATAAATATAAGTAATGAGTAATTGGTAATGAGTAATGCATTGCTGATTGCACATTACTCATTACTAATATTTTTATCCGTTTACAGCTTCTACGTGTTCAACTAACTCAGGAACGAATTGTTTTAAAATATTTTCAATTCCTCCTTTTAATGTTGCGGTTGAACTTGGGCATCCTGAACAAGCACCTTGTAGCAACATCTTTGCCGTTTTGTTTGCAGCGTCGTATTCCATCAAAGAAATTTTTCCACCATCGTTTTCTACAGCAGGAGCTACATATTCATTTAAAATATCTGAAATTTTCTGCTCATCATCAGTATATTCTCTGTTGATGATCTTTTCTACAGGATTTTCGTGTCTTTGAGATTCAATATTAGAAATTTCACCTCCGCTTTGAAGATATTCTGCAATATAACCACGAACAGCCATCATTACTTGGTGCCATTCCACAGAATTATCTCTGGTAACAGCTACGAAATTGTCTGAAATAAAGACTTCCTGAGCAAAATCAAATTCAGTAAAAATCGCTTGTGCCAAAGGAACTCCTTGAGCTTCGTTTCTTGATTTTACTTCCACGAAACCGTCCATAAGCATTTTGCTTGATACAAATTTCATTGCATTAGGATTCGGAGTCATCTCAGCATAAATCTGAAACATTTCTTTTTTCTTCTGAAGATAAATTCTCGGGTTGGCCAAAAGCTCGTCTTCAATTACATTTTTCAGACTTTCTGCAACATGTTCCCATTCTACAGTATCTTGTTTTGCAACTGCTACAAAATTAGCAGTGATGAAAACTCTTTCAACAAAAGGATAATTAAAAAGCTCTTGTGCCAAAGGAATTTCTGATATATCTGAATCTCTGTCCAACTCTAAAGACCCCGGAATCAAGTTGTAATCAGCTACAAATTTCATCACTTTTGGGTTTTCGGTAGGTTCTATAAGTATCGTACGCATTTTTTCGTTAAATTTGAGAGTACAAAAATACGGATTTAGAAGTTAGAAGCTGGAGGTTGAGAGTTAGATTTTTGCTATTAACATCATTTAAAAATTATGGGTTGGTATTATTCATTAGGAATTGTTTTTGAAAATGAAAACTTAGTAAATGATTGTAAAAATAAATTTTCTCAAATATTAAAATTGAGTAATCATACTGAAGTTAGAATGAGTACGGAGGTTCATAAACTTGAATATTCAGATGATATAGTACTTCAATTACTACCTTACGGTTTAAGCACTGATAGTTTTGATGGAAGAGATATTTTATTTGAAAGACTTTACTTTATGAGATTAGGGATTTTTTATATAAACAATTATTGAATTTAAATATAAACTTCAAAACCGCATTATTCGAATTAGAAGCAGGAGATTATTTAATGGGAAATGATATCATTATTGAAGAATTAAATGTAAGAGGAATTGGAGAGATTACTTTTGGTTATTCCTATGTTTCGGAGGGAGATAGTAATACCTCTTCTATTTCAGGAAAGCATCCTCCTGAATATTATATTGCTAAACGATATCTTGATGGATTGATTTTAAATAAAAATGAATTTGATCGCTTAAAAATAAATCAATCTGAATTTCAAATTTTTAAAGAAAACTATTATTGGATTCCGTTAAAAGAATTTAAAATATAAAAATAATATATGGCACTTATAAAAGAACTTTTAGGAAAGGCACCGCAAATTGGTGAAAATACATTTTTGGCAGAAACAGCAACGGTTATCGGAAATGTAACGATGGGAAAAGATTGTAGCATTTGGTACAATGCAGTAATCAGAGGCGATGTGCATTATATTACGATGGGTGATAAAGTGAATGTACAGGATAATGCGATGTTGCACTGTACGTACGAAAAATTCCCTTTAGAGATCGGAAATAATGTTTCAATTGGTCACAATGCAATTGTTCACGGATGCAGAATTCACGACAATGTTTTAATTGGAATGGGCTCTATCGTGATGGACGACTGTACAATTGAAGAAAATTCTATTGTAGGTGCAGGCTCTGTGGTAACACAAGGAACGCATATAAAATCTGGTGAAGTTTGGGGCGGTGTTCCTGCCAGAAAAATTAAAGATATTTCTGCAGCGCTTCTGGAAGGCGAAGTGAATAGAATTGCAGATAATTATGTGAAATATTCCTCTTGGTATAAAGTTTAGTATTCACTTATTCTAAATAATATTTCTTATTAATAGAGATGGCTTTAGCCAAAACTTGAAAAGGTCTGAAACAAAATAATTTCAGACCTTTTTTTAACTTCTTTATATATTTTTGAAATTTGAATTTCAAATTTCAATCTGTTAGCTATCAACTATCTACTAATATACCAAAACTGCTTTTTCAGCTTGACATCTCACACCTGTAGGTTCTGCTACCATCATACAGTCTGATGTTATACCATATTTTTTATTGAAATCAGACATGGTTTGTGTGTAATGCTCAATTTTTCTAAGAACTGAAGTTTCCAATTTTTTGGGATAAGCAATATATGAAACAGGTCCGCCGCAAGCTTTAGATCCCATTGGTGCAAAAGTCCATTCAGAAGCTGCGGTGCATTTTTCTTTTGCGATTTCAGATTCTATGATGCTTTTTAATTTATCCAGATTGGCTTCATCATATTTTTTGCTGCTTTCATCTGCAGGTCTGTCTGCAATATCTATGGGTAAATTTGTGGTGTTGCCAGAATTTGATGAGGCACATGAACTGATTGTAAATGCGCTGATTAACGCAATGGTTGAATATTTAATGATCGAGTTTTTCATAAATTAATTTTTTTAAGCAAATCAAAGTTTATGCCTATTCACATTTTCCGTAATTTTGCAAGCGATGAACAATCATTTTTTTGACTTAATTGAATACACCAGCCGAAGTGTTTTTCTTACAGGAAAAGCAGGAACGGGGAAAACTACATTTCTAAACGAATTTGTAAAGAAAACGAAAAAAAAGCACATTGTTGTAGCGCCCACGGGAATTGCTGCAATCAATGCAGGCGGAGTTACCATTCACTCGATGTTTGGTTTGCCTTTGCGTACTTTTTTACCAACAACAGACCGTATTGACAGTAGTTTGGCCAATAATATTATCGACCTTCAGCAGCATTTTAAATACCGAAAAGATAAACTTAAACTGTTAAGAGAAGTTGAGGTTTTGATTATTGATGAGGTTTCGATGTTGCGTGCCGATGTTTTGGATATGATGGATTTTTCTTTGAGATTTATCCGTAGAAATAATCAGCGTTTTGGTGGCGTTCAGATGTTGTTCATCGGAGATTTGTATCAGCTTCCACCAGTGGTGAGAGATGAACATGTCTTGAAAATGTTCTATAATTCGCCTTTCTTTTTCGATAGTTTGGCGATTAAAGATATTCCTTTACTGACGATTGAATTAACCAAAGTCTACCGTCAAACCGATCAGGGATTTTTAGAAATATTAAATGCGATTCGTGACGGAGATGTTGCCAATATTGATTTTAATCATCTAAACGAAAGATATGATCCGGGTTTCGAAGCGGGAGAAGATCCTTACGTTTATCTCTGTTCGCACAATAAAATGGCAGACGATATCAATCAGGAAAAACTGAAAGATATAAAAGTAAGTCCAAAGTCTTATGAAGCGAAGCTTTTTGGTGAGTTTAAAGAAAATCAGTTTCCAAATGAGCAATTTTTAGAATTAAAGGTCGGAGCTCAAGTCATGTTTATCAGAAATGATATTACAGGTGAAAAGAAGTATTTCAATGGTAAATTAGGCGAGATTTCTTCTTTAGATGAAAACGAAGTAAAAGTTATTCTTGATGGAAGCGAAAGAGAGATTACCGTAAAAAGAGAAGTCTGGGAACAGAAAAAATATTCTCTCGATACCGATAAAAATATTAAAGAAGAAGTTTTGGGAAGCTTTGAGCAGTTTCCGATAAAATTAGCTTGGGCGGTGACGATTCACAAAAGTCAGGGTTTAACGTTTGATAAAGTGATTATTGATGCCGGAAAAAGTTTTACAGCGGGTCAGGTTTATGTTGCGTTGTCACGTTGCCGAACGTTGGAAGGAATTGTTTTAAAATCTAAAATTACTCCTGAAGTTATTTTTAAAGACAACCGGATTCTGAAATTTCAGGGGGAAACGCAGGCAAATGATAATGTTGAAAGTATTTTAAATCAGGAAAAATACGATTACAGCATCCGAAAAGTACTTCGTACAGTAGATTGTCAATGGTTTTTAAAAGAAGTAGAGCAGTGGAATAATCTTTCAATTGTTACCAAAAGTATCGACCGTACAAAATCGAATCAGCTTTATATTCAGTTAAAACGTGATGTTTTGAATCTAGGTAAGATCTTCGAAAAACTGGAGCGTATTATTTTCCAGAAAGTCAATTTATTTATTGAAAAGAAAGAAGATTGGAGTGAGATTGAAAGCAAATCAAAAGGTGCGGTGAATTTCTTTTTTACCGAGATCAGAGACAAAGTTTTTAATCCACTGAAAGAATTTTATGCTGAAATAAAAGGCGCAAAAGGTTTAAAACAATACAATGAAGAGCTTAAAAACTGGCTCGAAGATATTGAAGAATACCTGAACAGTCTAAAAGAAATTCATTTGCTGGAAACCAAACTTCTGGATGAAAAAAATGATAAGGAAGTCAGCATGAAAATTGCAAAAGTTCCGTCTCAGGTTCTTACTTTCCAATTGTTTGAACAAGGAAAAACGATTTCCGAAATTGCCATGGAAAGAGGTTTGGTAAAAGAAACCGTAATCGGTCATTTGGCAAAATTTGCAGAACAGGGTTTGCTAGATATTGCAAGAGTGATTACTTCCGATAAGATCAAAGCGTTTAAGGAAATGTTTCACAGAGATCCTAAAGAAAATCTAACCGATTGGAAAGCTGCTTTACCAAATGATTTTGAATTTAATGAAATCAGGATTTTGATTAATCATTTTACCTATCAGAAGGAGAAAAATAACAATTAAAATAAAAGGATTCGGCTAAAACTGAATCCTTTTTTATTTAAATACTGCTGAACTTTCTTTTGTTATTATCCCAATATGTTGCAGATCGAATGCTTTTCCATCAAAATAAACTGTTTGACCAGATTTTGAAAACTCTGCAAAACCAATCCAAGCCAATCCGTGATGACCTTTAGATTTGTTTTCGATGTACATTATTTTTGATTGCATGATTATAATTAATTTTAAAAAGTTTTTGATAATGTAAAATTATTCATCCGGCAAAATATAATTGATGTGATACCCCACAATTTTTATGTTTTCGTCTTCTTTAAGCATTGAAAATGTTTCTTTAGTAGTACCAGATTCCCTAGTTACATTATAAGTGAGAAGATACTCGCTTTTAGAGTTTGAGCCTTTTACGACTAAAGTTTCCCAATGTTCTAAATTATTTTCTTTGATAACGCCATATTCTTGTTGCGAATCTGATATGAGCTTATCTAATTGATCTTTACTAGTAACCTCGAAAAATTTGTCACTAAATAGCTCGTAGATTTTATCTTTATTTGTGCCCTGTAACAATTCCCTGTAAAATTTTTTTGAAATTTTCTCTGCATCATCTCTATCAGATTCTCTATTTGAAAACGTTTGATTAAAAGAGCAGCTTACTAATAGCGTTAAAGTGACGAAGAGTAAAATTTTTTTCATAAGTATTTATAGTTAAAAAGCTTATTAAAATAGACAATCCTTAATGGCTTAAAATCATTCCCAAGATAATGATAATCTTTAAAATATTATAATTTAAAATATAGTTTATCTAAAAAATCCAATAGTTTTTCCCACAACACACCAATCAATTCCATCAATTACAAAAAGTAACTAATGCAATTTATTAGTTTTAAATTTGTTCTTTCAAATTCATGATATGAAATCGGGGAAGAAGATTATCTATCATCTTTGAAAAAATAAACAAATCAATATGAAACATTTTGAAATATCCGTGCTTGATTTGGCTCCCGTAAAACAGGGGAAAACCATTCACGATACTTTTCAGGACAGTTTGTCTTTAGCAAATCACACTGAAAATTTAGACTATAAAAGATTCTGGCTTGCCGAGCATCACAATATGGAAAGTATTGCAAGTTCCGCAACTTCAGTTCTGATTGGTTTCATCGCCAACGGAACAAAAAAAATAAGAGTGGGTTCAGGAGGAATTATGCTTCCAAATCACAGTTCGCTCGTTATTGCCGAACAATTCGGAACTTTAGAATCACTTTTTCCGGGAAGAATCGATCTTGGTTTGGGGAGAGCTCCTGGAACAGATGGTTTAACGGCTCAAGCTTTGGGAAGAAATCCGGCAATCATCAATGAACAATTTCCGAGACAGATCTTAGAATTACAGAAATATTTTTCGAAAGAAAATTCAAGCGCTTTGGTTCGTGCAATTCCCGGTGAAGGTTTAGATATTCCGATGTATATTCTTGGTTCAAGCACAGACAGCGCTTGGTTGGCTGCAGAATTAGGACTTCCGTATGCTTTTGCGGGACATTTCGCTCCCGAACAAATGGATATGGCTTTTAAAATTTACAGAGAACATTTCGAGCCTTCAAAATATTTAGATAAACCTTTTATTTTGGCTTGTGTGAACGGAATTGCTGCGGAAACTTCTGAAGAAGCACATTTTCTTTCTACGACATTGTTTCAGGCGTTCATTAATATTATCAGAAACGACAGGAAACCTTTTCCGGCACCGATTGAAGATATGGATACGGTTTGGTCAGCGATGGAAAAATCGATGGTTTTACAGAAATTAAAATTTAGTTTTATTGGAAACCAAGATGAAATTGCTGAACAGATTAAAAACTTTCAGGAAAAATATCAGGTGGATGAACTGATGATCAATTCTCATATCTATGACCATCAAAAAAGACTGGAATCGTATGAGATTATAAAAAAAGCGACAGATTCTTTGTTTTAATTTTAAATCCCGCAGATTTCACAGATTGATACAGTTTTTTTTAAGTTTAAAATGAAAATCTAATATTTTGAAAACTTATGTGTTCTCAATATTTTCAAAGCTTTAGCTAAAAACTTATGTGATTAATGTGTCAAAATCTTCTGCAACTTTTATAGTTAAGCGAAAGCGGTTGCACAAACCGCTCATATTAATTGTTGATGCTTATTTTATTGAGTATCTTTGCGAAAATTTAAAGTAAAAATGTCAGATATTAAACTAAATACTATTCCAGAGGCGATTGAAGACCTTAAAAATGGTAAAATAATTATAGTGGTAGACGATGAAGACAGAGAAAATGAAGGTGATTTTCTTTGTGCTGCCGAATTGACAACACCTGCGTTAATTAATTTTATGGCAGTTCACGGAAGAGGGTTGATTTGTATGCCGCTTCCAGAAAAAAGATGTGATGAGTTAGGATTAGATGTAATGGTAAGCCGAAGCAGCGATCCTAAAGAAACTGCATTTACGGTTTCTGTTGACCTTTTGGGTGACGGTACTTCTACCGGAATTTCTGCCGGAGACCGAGCGAAAACTATTTTAGCTTTGATGGATGAAAAATCTAAACCAACAGATTTCATGCGTCCAGGTCACATTTTCCCGCTTCGTGCAAGAAAAGGTGGTGTTTTGAAAAGAGCAGGTCACACAGAAGCTGCAATTGATTTAACGAGCTTGGCTGGTTTAAAAGAAGGTGGTGTAATCTGTGAAATTATGAACGAAGACGGTTCTATGTCTCGTTTGCCGGATTTACATGTCTTTGCTCAGAAGCATGATATGAAAATTGTATCTATTGAAGATTTGATTCATTACCAGCTTAAAAAAGGAAACTTAATCGAAAGAATTGAGGAAAGAAAAGTGCAAACTGCTTATGGAGAATTTGATTTCTGTGCTTTCAGAGAAACTTCAAATGACCAGATTCACTTTGCTTTAACAAAAGGATCTTGGACCGTTGACGAGCCTGTTTTGGTAAGAGTTCAATCTTCTGATTCTTATTTTGATGTTTTAACCAGATTGAATAACGGTGAAAAACCATTGTTGGAAAAAGTAACATCAATGGTAAATGAAGCAGGAAAAGGAGCAATTATTTTCATCAATAATGTTTCAAATTCTGAAAATACACTAAGAAAATTGCAACAGTTTTTAAATTATCAGGATGGACAGCAAAAGCATCCTACTGCAGCATTTAACTACAGAGATTACGGAATCGGGACTCAGATTTTGAAGAATTTAGGAATTAATAAATTTAAAGTAATCACTCAAAATCCTAACGTAAAACCTCAGGTTGGAGGTTATGATGTTGAGGTGACAGAGATGGTTCAACTTTAAAATGTGAATGGTCAATGGTGAATTCACTTCGTAGTCAATTTTTTGATTGCGTTTTCAATTTACTTGCGAAGCAAAATTAACTATTCACAATTCACAATAAAAAAATGGCTTGATTTACTCAAGCCATTTTTATTTCGTCAAAATTTCTAAACCCGTTTAGAAAATCTTTGATATTCATTCTTTTCTTTCCTTCCAATTGTAATTCTAAAGGAAAATACATTCCGTCTTTTGTATAGATTCTAAAATCATTTTTTGAAATCTCTAAACTTCCAACAGGTTTTCCATGATCTGAAACTTCAAATTTTCCATTGTATATTTTTAATCCTTTTTCTTCCTCACCAATTTTTAAAGTGGTAAAAGCTGCTGGATAAGGTGACATTCCTAAAATAAACTGATGAACTTCTTTTGAACTTTTCTTCCAGTCGATTCTGGTGTCTTCTTTGAAAATTTTGTAAGCATTTTTTGGATGTTCAACTTCGGGTTGAGGTTTTTCAATGATTAAATTTTCTGCCAATCCATCCAAAGTTTTTACCACCAATTTTGAACCCATTTCCATTAGTCTGTCGTGAAGACTTCCTGCGTTTTCATTTTCCAAAACCGGAATTTCTTCCTGTAATAAAATATTTCCTTCATCAATTTTTTCATTAATAAAGAACGTAGTTGCGCCTGTTTTTTCTTCTCCATTAATTACAGCATAATTAATCGGAGCAGCACCTCTGTAATCAGGTAGCAACGAAGCATGAAGGTTGAAAGTTCCCATTCTAGGCATTTCAAACAAAACTTTAGGCATCATTCTGAAAGCAACAACAACAAAAACATCAGCATCTAGTTTTTTTAATTCCTCTAAAAACTCAGGGTTTCTCAATTTTTCAGGTTGAAAAACAGGAATGTTATTTTCTGCAGCAAAAACTTTTACAGGAGATTGATTGATCTTTTGTCCGCGTCCACTTGCTTTATCGGCAACGGTTACAACGCCTACAACTTCATGATGAGATTGGTGAATGGCCTCCAATGCAGTCTTTGCAAACTCTGGAGTGCCTAAAAAAACGACTTTCAATGATTTCATGGTGCAAAGATAATCTTTGTTGATTTAAATATTTAAAGATTGAATAATTTAAACATTTTAAAACTGAATGTTACTAACGGTGTCATGCTGAGCGAAGTCGAAGCATCTCTCATAAAGCAGATTTCCCCCTTGGTCGAAATCACAAAGATGCGTTTACACTAAACTATAGGTTCTAAAATTCAGCATTTTTACTTTTCCGGAATCTAATAGGAAAATAAGATTTTCTAAAATATTTTCTTTAGAATGAAACTGTAGCTGTATAGAAATTTCTTCAATGGTTGCGGGCTTTTTATTTAAAACTTTAATGATTTCCAAAGAAACATTTTTGCCAAAAATAGATTGTTTGTTTTTTTCACAAACGGTGCATTGTCCGCAGTTTTTAGTGTTTTTTTCGCCAAAATAGGAGAGAATCAATTTCATTTTGCAATATTGATTGTCTTCGATGAAAAATTTCATTTCTTCCCATTTCTGGATTTTATTTTTTTGAATGTGCTCAAAAAGATTCCAGTATAATCCGTTGATAGCTCTTTCGTCTCGTGGTTTCAGAAATTTTACACTCGCCAAAGCTCCATCAATATATTCCAAATAATTTTTCTGCTGTAATTCTTTCAGGCGCTCTTTAATTAGATGAAGACTCACGCCTATTTTATTGCTTACATTCTGCTCGCTAAACATTATTTTGTGTGTCGCAATTCCTGAAATAGAACGTAAAAGAAGTTCAATAAAATAAGCATCTTTCTGTGGAAGCTGATCAATTTCATCAGGCTTAATGAGAAGTTCGAGAGATGATAAGCTTTTGTTACTGTTGTGAAAAATAATTTCCTGAGTATGGAGGAAATTCAGAACATTTTTTATTTTTGCTGTTGAAAGTTTAGTAAAACTTTGAATTCCTGAAGTATTTAACTGAAAAACCTTTTCTGGAAGCTCAAATTCAGCCACCTGAAATTTAGAATAGAGATAAGAAATAATTTTTAAAAACTCTGCTTTATTGGGAATTTGATTTCTTAAAATCTGATCAAAATTTGAAATTTCCTGCTTATTCCAAAGCATAAATGCATAACTTTTTTTGCCATCTCTTCCGGCACGACCGATTTCCTGATAATAATTTTCAATCGACTGAGAAGGGGAGAAGTGAATGACGAAACGTACATTGTCTTTGTCGATCCCCATTCCAAAAGCATTGGTGGAAATTAATACATTTTGATCACTGCTGTTCCAGAAATTTTGTCTTTCGTTTTTTTCTTTTGTTGATAATCCTGCATGAAAATAATCCACATTCTGAATTTTATGTCGTTGAAGAAACTCGGTGAGTAATTCTGCATCTTTTCGGGTTCTCACATAGATAATTCCCGATTCTTTAGCGTATTTAAGGATGTTAAAAACCTTTTGATACTTGTCTGAAATTTCTTCAGAAAATAGTTTAATATTGTCTCTTTTAAAACTTTTTTGAAAAATTTTAGGACTCTTAAGTTCAAGCTTAGTTTTAATTTCATCTAAAACTTTAGGAGTTGCTGTTGCTGTTAATGCAAGACATGTAATTTCAGGATTGTTTTTCCTAAAATCTTTGATATTCTGATAACTTGGTCTGAAATCTTGGCCCCATTCTGAAATACAGTGCGCTTCATCCACCGCAATAAATGATAACTGAATTTCTTCAATTTGCTGAAGAAAAAGCTTGTTGGTAAGTCTTTCAGGTGAAACATATAATAGCTTTGTTAAACCGTCTTTGCATCTGTTGTAAATAACTTCAGCATCAAACTCATCCAATTCCGAACTTAGATATTCAGCTTCAATTCCTCTGAATTTTAATTGGTTAACCTGATCTTTCATCAACGCCAATAATGGAGAAATGACAAGACAAGTTCCTTCTTGTAATAAAGCGGGAAGCTGATAGCATAATGATTTTCCGGCACCGGTGGGAAGAAGAACTAAGGTGTCTTTTCTATTGAGAACAGAATCAATAACCGGCTCTTGAGAATCTCTGAATTGATCATAACCCCAAAAATGCTTAAGGGTTTTATTTTTAAGTTCATTAAAATCTTTAGCGGAAATCATAAGGTAAATGTAAGGAAAGTATTGAAACAAAAAAAGCCACGCAATGCATGGCTTTCATTTTATAATAAGAAGTTTTTATTATTTAGCTTCGAAATAAACTCTTCTGTTTGCTCTGTTTTTCCACTCAGGACATTTAGTAGCAGGATCACACTCTGGGTATTTAAGGTCTTTTTCACCTCTACCTACAGCGTTTAGTTTAGAAGAATCTACACCGTTTTTGATTAGATAATTTTTTACACTGTTTGCTCTTCTTTCAGACAATTTTTGGTTGTATTCGTCAGAAGCTCTGGTATCAGTTGCTCCAATTACAGTATAAGTACCGTTTGAAGAATTGATATAGTTTACAGCGTTGTTAAGAATTGGTGTATTGTTTGGTAAAATTCTGTCAGAATTTAAATCAAACTCAATTCCTTCCATGTTGGTCACTGTTTCATCGATTGGTCCTACCGGAGTAGTTGGCGTCAATGGACAACCTTGATTTTCTACAGGTCCCGGAACTGTTACACATTTATCGTGAAGATCGATTACTCCATCTAAATCTGCATCCAGAGCTACACCAGCACCGTCAACTCTTGCTCCTGCAGGAGTATCAAGCTGTCTGTCCCAATCGTCGCAAACTCCATCATTATCAGCATCTCCTTTTTTACAAACTTCAATATCCTGGTTTTTATTAGCCAAAACATCTAATTTGTAATAAATCTCCTGCAATGGATCGTGCCACATTAGGTGAGATTCGTGTTTCCCTAATTTTAAAGATAGACCAATGGTAGCGTTGAAGAAGTTATCAGAAACCTGTTCTTCTCTTTGATTAATAGCGCTGTATTGAGCTCCACCACCGTCAAATTCATCATCACCTGTGTAAACATACATTAGTCTTCCTTCAAGATCTAATCTTCTGTTTACTTTAAATTTAAGACCGGCTCCTGCTTGTCCAAAGAATGAACCAAATTTAAATGGTTTAATCTCTGTCATTAATCTTTGTCCGTTTGCGTCTTTTTGATATGCTCTATAGGCAATTGTACCGATACCTGCATAACCATGTAATGCCCATCTGTAAGTAGATTTGTTATCAACTCTTCTTAAAAGATTTGAAAAGTTAATATCACCTAATAAAGAGATTGCGTCATATTGCGTTCTTGCACCAACTTTATTTAAATTAGCAGAAGGGGCAGGATCTTTTGTATTAAACCAACCTTGTCTGGTTTCTCCTCTGTCGTATTGTAAGTTAATTCCGAAAGCATGGGTAATTGCTTTGTCAACACTTACATAAGCAGAATAACCAAAAAGATTTTTACCGTTACCGTTTTTAATAGACGTTAAATCTCCTGATTGCAGCAAGGGTACACCTGCACCAAATGACACTGCCCAATCATTAAATCTTTTGGACTTTTGAGTGAAAGGTGAAATATTGGCAGAACCAGATGAAAATGTATTTGGATACTCGTCGGTAGAAACTACGGCTATTGAATCTTGTGCATAGCTCACTGTAGGAACAGCTAATGCTAAGGCGACAATTGCTAAACTTAATTTCATAGTATGTATTTTTATTTATTTAGTTAATTAAATGAATTTTTATTGAATGTTTAGTTCACAGGACAACCATTATTGTCAGGAGATCCTGGAACGGTAACACATTTGTCGTATAAATCGATGACCCCATCAAGATCCATATCCAATGCTACACCAGCACCGTCAACTCTTGCTCCTGCAGGAGTATTCAGCTCTCTGTCCCAGTCATCACAAACGCCATCGTTATCATTGTCTCCTTTTTCACATACAACTAATTCGTTGGCTGTATTTTCAAGTACATTAGTTCTGTAATAAACTTCCTGTAAAGGATCATGCCAAGCTAAATGAGACATATGTTTTCCTAATTTAAATGATACACCTAAATTAACCGTTAACATATTATCTGATCTTTTATCATTAATCATATTATATTTAGAGTTACCACTTGTAGGATTATAATCTGCTGGACCTGCCCATCCTCCGCCATCGAATTCATCATCACCACTGATAATGTACATTGCTCTAGCTTCGATATCGATAAGTCTTGAAACTTTGTATTTCAAACCTGCGCCAAATTGGTAATAAAATGAATTGATATCAAGCTTTTGGTCTATAAATAAGGGTACTCGTTTAGGCGAATTACTCCATCTAAATTCATCATTATCATGTAAAGATGTGTTGAAATTCATTAAGCCGATTCCTCCATAACCATGGAAAGCCCATCTGTATGGAGAATGGTTGTCAACTCTTCTCAAAAGGTTTGAAAAGTTAACATCTCCTAATAAAGCGATTTGATTGTATTTTGTTTTTGCAACTCCTACACCGGCTAGTTGTCCACGTGTGCCTTCCTGCATTCCTTTTTGGTTTGTTTCACCTCTTTGGTAGGCAATGCTTATTCCAAATGTGTGAGAGATTTGTTTGTCGATACTTACATAGCTGTTATACCCCCAATTAACCTTTTTGTCATAAAAAGATGTAAGGTCTGAGTTCATCATGAATGCTGCACCTCCACCCACAGAAATAGACCAATCGTTGAATCTTCTTGCTTTATTGTCAAATTTTTGAACATTTGCGGAACCAGAAGAAAACGTATTGGGGTACTCATTTGTAGAGTTTATGGAAATACTGTCTTGAGCATAAGCAGCAATAGGCAAAACCGCCAATAATAATAAACCTAATTTCATACAATATGTTTTATGTGTTTGTTTTTTTTAAATAAATTCTTTTAATAATATCCTAGAAAATTCCCTTTCAAAAAGATGCTTGTTATGAGGGATTTCTAACCTTTCTGATACAAATTTTAACTCATCATACTTCACAATGTCAATGTCGATTATTCTGTCTGTGTAAACTTTCGAAACTGAAGAATCAGTAAGGCGACCCATTTCAATTTCTATTTTTTTCACGTAATCAAGCAGTTGAATAGGTGATAGGTGAGTAGATATTATTGTTGCAATATTACAAAAAATATTACAACTGGCAAATTCTACGGGTTCTGATGTCAAATATTCACTTTTTTTTAATATAGAACAAGCTTCACTTATTTTGGTTAAAGCGAGGTCAATATTATTTTTTTGATTGCCAATGTTACTTCCGAGTAACAAAACCACCTTATGTTGCGACATATAGAAAAATGATTGTTTATGAAGAGTTTCTTTAAAAATGTATTAGCAAATATAGTGGCTATTGTTATATTATGCTTCGTGTTTTTCTTCTTTTTTATTATCATGATTGCTGTCAGTTCAATGAGTGGAGAGAAATCGGTGGATGTGAAAAAGAATTCTGTTTTAACTATTAATCTGAAGACTTCTATTATTGATAGTCCTACAGAAGAGCAGCAAAGTATTTTTAATATTAAAGATAAAAATCAGAATATTTTGATTTATGATGCTGTGAAAGCTATTCATAAAGCGAAAGATGATGATAATATTAAAGGTATCAGTATTGAAACCGATCATATTAGCGCAGGAACTACTCAGATTGATGATTTGAGAAATGCTATTGAAGATTTCAAGAAAAGCGGGAAATTTGTTTACGCTTACGGAAATGCGGTTTCGCAGGCTTCCTATTATTTAGGTTCTGTTGCTGATCAGTATTATTTAAATCCATCAGGTGGAATTGAGCTTAAAGGTTTGGCTACAGAAGTAACTTTCTTTAAAGATTTTGCTGAAAAATATGGAATCGGGATTGAAGTAATCCGTCACGGCAAGTTTAAATCTGCTGTAGAACCTTTCTTAAGAAATGATATTTCGCCGGAAAATCAGGAGCAGTTGAGTACCTTATTAAATGATATTTGGGGAAATACTTCATCTAAAATGGCAGCCTCAAGAAAAATGAAAGCTGAAGAGTTCAAAACTGTTGTAGACAGCTTATATGGAATGATTCCGGATTTAACGGTAAAATATAAATTGGCTGATAAACTTATTCAGAAAACTGAGTACGATCAGTTAATCAAAACAAAACTGAGTATTGCTGAAAAAGATAAACTAAACAAAGTTTCGCTACAAAAATATATCGATTCTTTTAAAGATAAAGATAGCTCAGGAGAAAAAGTAGCAGTTTTATACGCGTCAGGTTCTATCAATAGCGGTGATGAATACAATGAAATTTATTCTGAAAAGTACATCAAGTATATTAAAGAACTTCAGGAAGACAAAAAAGTAAAAGCGGTAGTTTTAAGAATTAATTCTCCGGGAGGAAGTGCAAATGCTTCAGACGAAATTTTATTTGAACTTCAACAATTGAAGAAAACAAAACCTTTGGTTGTTTCTTTTGGTGACTATGCTGCTTCAGGTGGATATTATATTGCAATGGGAGCGGATAAAATTTATTCTGAACCCAATACTTTAACAGGGTCTATCGGAGTTTTCGGGGTGTTACCTTACTTTAAAGATATTGCCAATAAAAACGGAGTGCGTTCTGATATTGTTGCTACCAATGCCAACTCGGCTTATTATTCTTCATTGCACGGTCTTACGCCTTATGGATTGAATTTAATGACGAGAAGTGTTGAAGGAACTTATAAAAGATTTGTACATTTTGTGACTCAAAACAGAAAGCAGACTTTTGAGCAGATTGATAACATCGGAGGCGGAAGAGTTTGGAGTGGAGTTCGTGCAAAACAAATCGGTTTGGTAGACGAATTGGGAACTTTAAATGATGCAGTAAAATTTGCTGCACAAAAAGCAAACCTAAAATCTTACAACGTTGCTTCTTATCCTAAAAAGATGACTGCATTTGAGCAGATTTTTGAAGATCTGAATGAAGACGATATCTCTGCAAGAGTCATTAAGAATAAAATTGGTAAAGCAAACTATGAGATTTTAGAACAGCTTACCAGCGAGAAACTAAAATCTGAGGTAAAAATGGAAATGCCTTACAGAATCAAAATTGACTAAATTATATTGTTCATAAAAATCCCGATTTGAAATTTCAAATCGGGATTTTGTTTTTTTTAAAGAATTTATTTATTTCCTAGTTGCCATTCCGTAAAGCCATAGTACAAGGATTGCACCACCAATGGCAAGGAACCAGCTTCTGAAATTCCAGAAAGAATCTACATCGCCCCAGTGAAGAATATATACTCCAATCAAGCCGCCGACGAATGCACCAACGATACCTAAGATAATCGTTATCAGCCAACCGCCGCCTTGTTTTCCAGGCATAATCACTTTAGCAAGTGCTCCTGCCAATAGACCAAAGATAATCCATGTTATAAATCCCATAATTTTAATTTTTTAATGTTAATAATTTGTTTGATTTGTTTTCAAAAAGAATTTATCTCTTCTTGAAGAACGAATCTACAAACTCTGTACCATTAAAAAGTTGAAGATCTTGCATTTTTTCTCCAACGCCAATATATTTTACCGGAATCTGAAACTGATCTGAAATACCAATTACCACACCGCCTTTTGCAGTTCCGTCTAATTTTGTTACTGCTAAAGCATTCACTTCAGTAGCTGCTGTAAACTGTTTAGCCTGTTCAAAAGCATTCTGACCTGTAGAACCATCAAGAACCAATAAAATCTCGTGTGGAGCATCAGGAATAACCTTTTGCATTACTCTCTTGATCTTAGAAAGTTCATTCATCAAATTAATTTTATTGTGAAGTCTTCCTGCTGTGTCAATAATAACAACATCGGCATCCTGAGCAACGGCACTTTGTACAGTGTCAAAAGCAACAGAAGCAGGATCAGAACCCATTTCCTGTTTTACAATAGGAACGCCAACTCTTTCACTCCAAATGACAAGTTGATCAACTGCAGCAGCTCTAAAAGTATCAGCAGCTCCTAAAACTACTTTTTTACCTTCAGATTTAAACTGATGCGCCAGTTTTCCAATAGTGGTGGTTTTTCCAACACCGTTTACACCGACAACCATAATAACGTATGGTTTTTTACTTGTGTCAATGTTTCCGCTTCCTGAGTGTGGATTTTCTAAAAGAAGTCCGGAGATTTCTTCGCGTAAAATTTGGTCTAGTTCATTTACGCCGACATACTTGTCTCTGGCAACACGTTCTTCAATTCTCTCAATGATTTTGATGGTTGTAGAAGCACCAACGTCCGAAGCAATCAGTATTTCTTCCAGATTATCCAGAACTTCGTCATCTACTTTGCTTTTGCCGACTACGGCTTTAGTCATTTTTTCAAAGAAACCCTGATTCGATTTTTCCAAACCTTTATCTAAAGTTTCTTTTTCTTCTTTTTTGAAAATATTTTTAAACCAACTCATTGTATGAATTTCGGAATTTAGTTATTGTCAGATGCAGGATTATGGAAGCTGGATGTTTACAAAATAATGTATAATTTTATAAACATTTAGCTTCAGACATCCTACACCCAGCGTATTAAAAGCAAAGATAACAAAAAAACTACCCAAAATATGAGTAGTTTTTGTATTGTAAATAAAGTTCTGGATTATTTTTTCAAAAAACCGTCAACTTCGTCTGCATTCATTACTTTTTCTTCGAAAACGTAAGCTCCTGATTTAGAAGACTTCACCATTTTCACGACTTTAGTCATTTTTTTAGACTGTCCGCTTTGTAGGGTTGCTACTACTTTCTTTGCCATGGTAAATTATATTTATAAATTACTTGATTTCTTTGTGAAGGGTAGATCTCTTAAGAACAGGATTGTATTTTTTCAATTCCAATCTTTCTGTAGTGTTCTTTTTATTTTTTGTAGAAATGTATCTAGACATTCCTGGCATACCGCTTTCTTTGTGCTCTGTACATTCAAGTATTACTTGAACTCTATTTCCTTTTTTTGCCATGATTTTAGTTCTTTTTAATCAATCCTTCTCTGATGCCTCTTTCGATAGCCTCTTCGATTCCAATCTTGTTAATGATTCTCAATCCATGAGCTGAAACTTTAAGCGTAACGTGCTTGTCTTGCTCTGGAAGGTAAAATTTCTTTTCCAATAAGTTAATTTCAAAACGACGCTTCGTTTTGTTATTAGCGTGGGAAACGTTGTTACCAACCATTGCACGCTTTCCTGTTATCTGGCAAATTCTTGACATATCTCGATGTTCTTATTTGTATAATATTTGAGGTTGCAAAATAACGAAGATTTTTTTAGATAGACAAGTCTTTGTATAAATTTTATAATAAATATTTATCATTTTTAATGAGTTACCCATTCATTTGCATTCTTTAAAGTCTCTCGAATGTGGGCATGTGATAAATATCAGTCTCAATTTGAACGCTGAAATAATATTTGATATTATCTTTGTTTTTAATTAATCTAAATAAAAATAAAATGAAAAAGATGTATGTTTTTGCTTTTTTTATTCCTATGATGTTTCAGGCTCAAACTTTTTCTGAAGTTTCCAGCAACATAAAAAATTTCTTTTACGGATCCAGTGATATCGGTGATTTTAATAATGACGGAAAGCCGGATGTTGTATACAATGGAGCTATAGATATTGACGCAGACGGAGGTGCAGATGTTACCTTTAATGAAGCTTATATTAATAATAATGGCGTTTTTTCTGCATATGGAGATTTAGGAACTGATGTTACGCATTTAGGAGATATTAAATTTATAGATTATAATAATGACGGATTATTAGATATTGTTTCTACCGGTTTAAGTTATCAGGATGTTGTTAATTACAAACACTATCGTTTTCTGAATAATGGAACTGGTTTTTCAAAAGTAGAAGATACTCCCGGAAAAGTGTATGGCTCTATTGAAGTTTTTGATTTTAATCATGATGGAAAACAGGATTATGCAATCAACGGACCTCAATATGTACACGGAACCGGTTTTGTGTATGATTTAAGTTTTTACAAAAACGCAGGTAATGGTTTTCAACTAACTCAATCGTGGCTTCCCGGAACTCAGAATGGAAGTTTTAAAGTATTAGATCTGAATAATGATCAATTGTTGGATGTAGTTATTTTCGGTTATGATAAAGATACAAATCCTGTTTTTAAAGTATATCTAAATTCGAATGGTACACTTCAGGAATCTCAAACTTTGCTGCCTTTAGCGAGCGGGAAATTAGCGTATGCAGACTTTAATGCAGATGGTTTTTTAGATTTGGTAGCGATTGGTCAGGATGGAAATTATGACGAATATCTTGGTGTTTTTATGAATGACGGAACGGGGCAGTTTACAACACATGCAATTTCCGGAGAAGGGCTTTCTGCTTCAAGTGTTGATGTTGGAGATCTTAATAATGATGGATATTACGATTTTGTGGTGATTGGTGATGATAAAAATAATGATGGAGCGGTGAATGTTTTCCTTTACAATCCGGCTTCCCAATCTTTTACAAAAGCGAGCAATACCTCTTTGTATAATCTAGGCGGAACAGGAAATATAAGGCTTTTTGATTATGACGAAAACGATCATTTGGATGTTTTAATGACTGGTTTCGACTGGGCAGATCCCGACTTAAATTCATTCACCAAACTTTATAAAAATACATCTACGGCAGCAAATCTAAAGCCGACTGCTCCCACCAATTTACATTTAAACAAAAATGGAAATACATTTAATTTTACATGGAGCGGCGCAACGGATGATAAAACTCCGGTCAATGCTTTACAATATGAAATTAAAGTCGGAACAAGTCCGGGAGCGCAAGATGTGGCAAAGTATATTGTAACAACACCTTCATGGTTTTTAACGCTTGACCCTTCTGTTCAACAGGTATATTGGAGCGTAAAATCAATTGATGCGTCAAAAGTTTATTCTAATCCATCGGTAGAAAATACGTTGGGTGTCAATGATTTTTCAGCGAAAACGAAGCTGTCAATCTATCCAAATCCGGCTTCTGAAAAAGTATACATTAAAGGGGAAAAAGCAACTGCTGTTGAAATGTATGCAATAGATGGGAAAAAACTAAATGTACAGCTTAATAGCGATCAGTCGGTAACCGTTTCTGATCTTCCAAAAGGAATGTATATTCTGAAAATTAAAATTAACAACAACTGGGTGACCCAAAAACTAATGATCAAGTAAATAGTAGTTTGAATTTGATTTTTTAAACTTAAATTAAACAGAGAAAACCAGCCAATTGGCTGGTTTTTATTTATAGGAAACTTTCCAATATTTAAAAGTTTACTTTTTGTTTTCTTTTTTCATTTTATTCTGAAACCTTTTAATCAGAAAATAAAACAGCAAAAATCCTAAAGCAAAAATAGAAACTCGAGAAAGAAGATCTCCGGTTCTTACATAAAATGTTTCGCCCTCATAAAGGTTTACTTTAGCAAATAAAGTAGTCTGATCACCGTAAAAAGTGTCTCCTAAGATCTCTCCTTTTGCATTGATATGCGCAGAAATCCCGCTGTTTGCAGCTCGTACAATTTCTCTTCTGGTTTCAATAGCTCTCATTCTTGCATAAGAAAGGAGCTGTTTGTGACCTTCTGTTACGCCCCACCAAGAATCATTGGTCATAATTCCGAGGAAGTTGGCGCCTTTTTTTACGTAATCAGTTACAAATTCACCATAAATACTTTCATAACAAATAATCGGCGCAATCTTTCCTTTATTATAAGGATTTGAAAATGCAACACGCTCTTTATCTGTTCCCAATGAAGCAACCGTTCCTCCCAAATTAATCATCGCATTACCTAAAAGAGGTTTTAAAACACTCATGTAAGGGAAAATTTCAACACCCGGAACAAGCTTTCCTTTGTGGTAAACTTCAACTTTTTGATTCGGAATAATCTGTACTGCAGAATTATAACTTTCTACCCAAACTCGGTCATTAATTTGATAAGCATTTGTTGGAACAGTATTTTTATCTAAGAAATATTTGTGAGAAGAAATTCCCGTTGTAAAAACAGAACCGGGATGTTTCGCAAGAAAACCTTTTACATTATTTAAAAGGTCACTTTTTTCAAAAGCGGTCTCAGAAATAGAACCTCTTCCGGGAAGTGCTGTTTCGGGTGCGATATAATAATCAATCTTTCCTTTGGTGTTGTTTTCGGCTAAAGCTAAAAGATCATTCTGAATCGTGATGCTGTCTTTAGAATATTTTTCACCATAAGGATCAAGATCTGGTTGCAACATTAAAACACTGACTTCACCAATTGGCTTTTCATTAAAACTATTGAATTTTATTAATGAAATAATCATCGGAAGACCGATTAAAAGTACCGTTCCAGAAACATTAATAATTAAATCTTTTCTTTTCCTTCCGGCTTCCCAAATTCTGATGGTGTAAAATATAAGTAAATTGACCAATAAGATCCAGAAGCTTCCACCGGTTGATCCCAAAGTATCATACCATTGGATCAGCTTCGGGTAATCTGAAAAAGCATTTCCAAGATTCAACCAAGGCCAAGTAAATTCCCAATTCATATGGAATTTTTCAAAACTCATCCAGATTGCTACTAAAAAAGCCATTCCCCAATAGGTTCCTTGTGCGTTTTTATACCAATGATAGCATTGAAAAACCAATGAATATAAAAAAGAATTAACTAAAACAGGAAATACCACAGCAAGTAAAGAATGGCTTCCATCCGGATTTTTTGCACCATACAACCAACCTGTTGTAACAATATTCCAAATTACAAAACACAGATAGGAAAGACCGAAAACAACCCAGCTTTTTCTACTGTAATTTGAAAATTTAGAAACACCATGTTCCATCATCAAAAGCGGAACGAGGGCAAAGAATATAAAAAACGGAACTCCGTAAGTCGGCCAAGAAACCGATAGCAACATCGCTGAAATGAGCGTAAGTAAGACGTATTTCATTAAATTAGTTTAACACACCAAATTTAATGCTTTTGAAATGAATAACTTTGCAAATGATGTTAAAGAAATTTTATAAATTCATCATTTTACCATACACCATTTTTCTGCTCTATCTGATGTTTTTCGGGATGGGAAGATTGCAGTATGAAGATAATATTGTGAGAATTAAACCGATTGTTTCAACAATTTGGTTTATTCAGGAAACAATAAGCTGGCTTGATATTATTAGAATTGTCTTGGGAAATGTGATAATGTTTATTCCTTTTGGTTTCTTAGGCTGGATTTTTCCACAGTTGAAAAATTTAAAAAGTCTCATCATCACTTTTGTTTCTGCCATTGTGATTGTAGAAGCGTTGCAGTATTTTTCAAGATTGGGAGTCTTTGATGTGGATGATGTTTTGCTGAATACTTTTGGCGTTTTTCTGGGTTGGCAAATTAAAAGAGTGTTGGAACCTAGATTCAGTAAATTTATAGTTGAATAATTCAACGTCAAGTTTTGTCATTCCGCAGGAATCCAAGTGAGATTTTTAGAATTGTTTATTTTAAAAATTCTCGCAGATTATACAGATTTCGCAGATTTAAAATATTGAATAAAATTTGCTTAATCAGCAAAATCTGCGAGAGATATTATCTCAAATTTATCCATTCAATTCCTTCGCACGTTTTTCAGCATTTAAAATTCCCTGCTGTAGAATTTCTTTAAAATTATTTTCTTCAAAAGTTTTCAGTGCGGCTTCCGTTGTACCGCCTTTTGATGCAACATCTTTTATCAAATCTTCCAAATTTTTATCTGAATTATTGATCAAATGATAAGCGCCCAACATCGTTTGTTTTACAAAAAGTTTAGACAAATTTTCATCAATTCCCATTTCTGTTCCGGCTTTGATCATCGCATCGACAATGTAATAAAAATACGCTGGTCCGCTTCCTGAAAGAGCGGTAACTCCGTCTAATAAATCTTCGTTTTCCAAATAAACAGATCTTCCGGTACTATTCAGAAGTCTTTCGATATTCATCAACTGATTAAAGGAAATTCCTTCCGCAGAAGTGTAACCTGTGATTCCCATTCCTAAAAGAGTAGGAGAGTTGGGCATTGCTCTTACAACAGATTTGTGATGTAAAGACTTTTGGATTTTTTCAATTTTAATCCCAGCCATAATTGACAAAATCATCTGGTTTTCGTTTAGTGAAAACTGAAAACTTTCTGCTACTTTTTGGAAATCCTGTGGTTTTACGCCAATGATAATAAGATCTGCATCCAAATTTTTCACCTCTTCAAATACAGAAATTTCTGATTTGGGAAACTCTTCTTTTATTTTCGATATTTTAGACTGGCTTCTTGTAATCAGGTGAAGGTTTTCAGGTTTAATGAGTTCGTATTTCAAAAATGATTTTGAAAAAGATAAACCCATATTTCCGGCTCCGATGATGGCGATTTTCATATTTGTGTTTTTTATTTATTCAATTAAATATTTTCTAAACGTTAGAGAATAACGGTCATTAAAAGTAATAAAATGAATATTTTTAAATAGAATTTTATCAGATTTTTTTTCAATTTTTCCGGTAGCATCATAGTTTTTAATCACCACAGATTTTTCATTTATTTCTAAAATTTCACCGATAGAAAATATGTTTTTCTTTTTTGTGGAACTTTCGACGATGCAGTGAAAATTTTGCTTTTTTAAAGATTTAAATAAGGATTCAAAACTCTTTAACGAAGTATTGCTGATGATTTTTTGATTGAAATTGATCAGACCTTCTTCTGAAAATATTTTCTCAGAAGTTTTTTCGAATTTTTTGTGACGGGTGCCTGAAATTTTATTGAAAGGGATAATTTTAATCCCATCTAAAGTAAAATTATGAGATTCCTGGACCATTAAAAATTTTTCAGATACATTCAGAATAAAACCTGAAGTAAACTCTTCCGGACATTCTTCGGAAAAGAAAACTTTTACATAATGGGTTTTATTGAGGTGATCCTGAATCGTTTTTTTTAATTCTTTGTCAGAATGCATTTTATCTGCCATAGCTATTTTAGAATATTTGAACTAAAATAAGCTATTCTATTAAAACGAACGAAGAATTGGTTTTAAAAAGAAATTAATATTATTCCACAGGAAACTCAGGTCTTCTCATTTTGTATTTTGTTCCTGAAAGAGATTCAAGAAAAGAAACCAAAGCTTTTACTTCTTCTTTATTTAAATTTAGTTTTTGCAACAAAGGGTCTGTTGAAGGATGAAGCGGATCTGCCAACTTTTTCTCTGCATTGGGGTCGAGCTGATGCATTCCGCTGTTGTACATATTAACAACGCCTTCAAGGCTGTCGAAAAGTCCATTATGCATCCAAGGCTGAGTAAGAGTTAGATCTCTTAGTTGTGGAGTTTTGAATTTTCCGGCATCTTCTGCTTTTTTGGTGATATTGTACAAACCTAGATCTTCATATTTTCTTTTGTAATAAGCCAACCCGATATTGTGAAAAGATTCATCAGTTAAATATTTTCCACTGTGACAGTTCATACAACGAGCTTTAGTACGGAAAATATGCATTCCGTAAATCTCTTCGTCTGTTAGCGAGCTGTATTTTCCTTCAAGAAATTTATCAAAACGGCTTGGTTGGCTTTTTATGGTTTTCTGAAAATCGGCAATGGCTTTTACGATCTTATCGTACGTTACTTTTTCGGTTCCGTAAGCATTTTTGAAAAGCGAATTGTATCCTTTTATATTTTGGATTTTTGCGGGAAGTGTTTTTACATCCATTGCCATTTCGTGATGAGCCCCAAGTGGTCCGGAAGCCTGTTCTTCGAGAGTTTTTGCTCTTCCGTCCCAGAAAAAAGAAGTTCTTTCGGCGATGTTGTAAAGAGAAATGGTATTTCTGTTTCCTAAAAGGTGGTCGTTTCCAAGGGCAACACGTCTTCTGTCTTGCCATCCCATTTCGGGGTCGTGACAAGTACTGCAAGAAATTTGGTTGGATCTTGATAATTTAGGATCGAAAAAAAGCATTTTTCCTAAAATAACATTCGGTTTATCTTGTTCTGTGAAATAAGCAGAATCTGTTTTGATGGCTGCAAATTCCTGCCATTTTACACCGTGGTCAATATTGGGTTTTGGCCATTCTGTAACGGCTTTTTTGTAGCTTTTTACGATGTCCTCAATAGATGGCTCCTGAATGTTTGATAACTCATTTCCGACTTTTGAAGTGAAACTCCAAAGAATAAATAAAATCAATCCTAAACTCCAATAAATTCCTCTTTTCATTTTAAATTAAATATTCTTTTTTTGATAAATTTCTTAATGCAAAGTCAGCAATTTATTTCAAATTATAATTTTCAAAAGCTTTAGAAAGTAATTCCTAAACTTGCGCCGACAAAATTATTGTTTTTTTTCTGAATTTTCTGTGATTGATATTCTGTACTTACAAAGAATGCCGGAAGCTTCTCCAATTTGATATCGTATCTTAAAGATGCTCCAAAAGTGCTGATGTCGCTTGCCTGAAATTGGTAATCCTGAAGAATCCAATCATTGATGGCAGTGTTTCCAACTGATGTAATTGCAGAAATTGATTTATTTACAACTCGTTTTGTAAAATAGGGACTAAAACTCAATACTTGGTTTTTGTTTAATTTTTTCTGAAAATCTGCATTGATTCCAAAATAATTGTAGACAAATTTTTGTCCTGAAATAGGATATAATCTTCTTTCTTTAATTTCCTGCTGACTGAAAAATGGCGTTGCATTCAATGTGAAATCATCTTTTGAGAATTGATACATCAGTTTGAACAAAGAAGCATAAGTTTCATTATGATAAGCTTTTCTTTGGAAAATCCGCTCTGTACGCTGAGTATTGATAGAATAACCAAACTCAGTTGCAGTCTTTACAGAAGCAGAGTAATTGGCAAAAATCCCGAATCTGTGATGGTTGTTTAGATTGAAAAATTTTGCACCTTCGAAAATAAACTGCTCGTTCTGTAAAGCTGAAGCTTTAAAAAATTGATTATTTATTTGGATGTTTTTGGTGTTTTTAGAATTTCCAGCAATAGCTTGAATATAAAAATCTTTTCCTGTTTTATTAGTGATCTGAGCTCCGACTTGGTAACCTAATTCTTCAAATGCAATAGCATTTTTTCCTCCGTTAAAAAAGTTGTTAGAGTACCCTAATCCTACCATTTGGTAGAGGTAAGGATTTCCTAAAAGACTAACGAATGAAATGCTGCTGTTTTGGGTATATTTATTAAATTTTGCAAAAACGCCGACTTCATATTCTCTGAAAATATTGTAATTTAAACCTAGATTTACATAAAGATCTGAGGTTGTATTGTTAATTCTCGGGTCTCTTGAGCGGTAACCCAATTGTGCGGTATAGTTAGCTTCAAGTCCTAAAGTAAAACGGTTGAATTTCTCAGAATAACCTCCTGCAAAAGAATATCTTTCGAGTTTTAAATCTCCGCCTACAGAATCTGCCAAAACATAAGGTGAAACACGGTCAAAATCCAGATTTTCGTTCCATTTAATTTTTAATTGTTTCTGACTTTCGTAGCTTGCCTTTCCCCAAACCGCTCTTTTATCATTAAGCTTTTGAAAAGAGTTGACGTAAATTTTCAAACCTTTATCTCCAGAACTAAGCTGTTCTCTGTAAATATCTTTTTTTTCTGAATGATAACCAATTCCGAATTCTGAGAAAGAAGTAGAACTATAATCCGACATGGAAGCCGGATTATAATAAAACTGAGATTTTAAATTTCTTTCCGCGCTGTATTGATTGCGATATTTATTAAAAAAATCAAGACTGTCCTGAGCTTTCAACAAAGAAAAACAAATGACAAATAGTGCTGCGAAAGAAGTTTTAATATTGAACATATGTTTTAAATAAATTTTAAACCGAGATTAATGTACAATCCCGTTTTTTAAGCTCGGTTGAGAATCTTTTACAAAATCTAAAGATGAGTTGTTGGTATCTTTGTAAACATTTTTGCCTTCAGAAGTTTTTCCGATCACCTTACGTCTTACAGATTTTCCGTAACGTGTTGCATCATTGTCCATAGAACCTACTGAAGTCCAACCTGCATCGATACTTGCTGATGTAAGTGTCTGAACAAAATTGGTAGGGATGCTGTTATTTACTCCGTCAATAATCCAAGAGTTTGGAATTTTATATCTGCTCATTGCTTTTACTACTCCTGCACTGTTTACAAAGGTATAATCGTATTTTTGATTCTGAAGAAAAGTGTCTCGGTTTTCGCCGTCTGGGAAACGAGCAATTACATATGTTTCAAAACCTCTGTTGTGAAGGAAAAACATGTTATAATTCATTTCTGTATAAGCTACATCTGCATTTGGAACACTTGGATTATCTACCTGTCCTAAACTAGGATTTGTAGATGGAAATTCCCAGTCTGCATTCTGTAGATTATATGCTGTTGAAGTGTTTTGAGAATGATTTATTGCATTGTCAGCTACAACAATAAAGTCACCTGGCTGAACCCATTTTTTTTCAGTACTTTTTAGGATCATTATTGCCTTTACCGGAAAATAATCATTAATGTTATATGGTGTTGGATTATCGTTTGATGTTGTGTAGAAGTTAGATTGCCCAATAATTAAATTTGCAGCATCTAAAACTTTGTCGGTATTATTGGTGATTTTAAAATATCTGCTTGAATTGTAGTTTTTATTATCCGGTGTTCTTACTCCTGTGAAGAATACTTCTTCGATGATAAAATCGTTACCAAATCTTTTAGCTAAAAGCGGAATGGTAATATTGGTAGCATTTACTTTAATATCTGTAACTGCAGTTACACCTACATTAATCTGTTCCGAATCTGTTTTTACAACAATTCCGTTTACAGTAATATTGTACGATCCGAAAGGCAATTCAAGAGAATGTGCATTGGTATTTTGAATGGTAAATTCTGTTACAGCTCCAGTGTTGATTTCTTTAATTGAAATATCTAAAGTTTTGTAAGTTGCAATTTCTTCGCCTGTGAAATTCATTGTTAAAACTCCTGTCTGAGAAACAGATTTTCCGAAATCATCATCGCTTGAGCAAGATGTTACCGTAAACCCGGTTACCATTGCTGCTGCTAAGCTTAGTATTAATACTCTTTTCTTCATGTCAATTTATATTAAATTATTATATTAAAAATTATAAGTAAGTTCCATCCCAAAATAAGGACGGTTGGCTGCTTTTCTTTCAATTTTGAGATTGTTGAAATAGTAAGGTGCACTGTAATTAAAAATCCTTGTCACAAACATGGATGTTTTTATGTTCTTATAAATACTCTTAGTGATTTTTAAGTTCCCTGCAATTGTAAATGTATAATCTCTAGGCATGTTGTCGGTTACCGAAACATTTCGTACCAACCATTGTTTATAAGTGTCGGTTTTATCTGCCTCGGTGAAAGGATGTACAATTCCGTCGATTCCGTAATAAGAGATAGGTGCAGCAATTCTTTGATCTTTTCTTTGATAATCAAATACACTTCCTTGGAATGACGCAGAGATTGTTAAATCCATTTTAGGAATGTAGGTGTCGATAAAAAGGTTGTAATTCATGTTAGAATTAACATAACCGTCATCATTCTGGTAAATTCCATAATATGGGAATCCGTCTGAGCCTATTGATGCAGAAGGTTTTTCAACGACAGGAACAGAGTTTCTTAATTGTGTTTTAAAATAAGCTCCGCTTAAAGTAAATCTTGTATTGATTGCTTTAAAACGTGGGGATGTATATCCGAATTCAATACCATTTTTAATAATTGCACTTCCATTTTCAGTAAGCAAGTATTCGGCATTGGTTTTTCGGTCAACGTAAGGAGTATTTGCTAAATTTGGTCCGTTATTCCATTGTGATAGATCTACTTGCGATGCATCGTATTGTTTGTAGGTGTGAAGAACAGTGTGTCTCATCGGGCGGAAACCATTGGTCATATCTTCTTTGAAATAAGTAAAGAAAAAGTTGTGGTTTTTATAATAAAGATCGAGCCTTATTTCTTTTTTGATACTTTTTGCTGCCTCCAAGTTTTTATTTTCAACATTCTGAACATACGTCATGAAATTTACATATCGGTATTGTGCATCATTGTGATAATAGTTCAGCTGAGTGTAATCCCAGAATTCTCTGTTCGGATACAGCATCAAAAGAGTAGGCTGCTTGTAAAACTGTCCGTATCCAAGAGTTATATCTGTCTTTAATGGAACATTATTGATCATTAAATGTGGAAGGTTGTATTGTAGATTTAATCTTGGTTCCACAAAAACTTTTTTGCTGATAGCATAAGAATTGTCAATTCCTATTTGTTTTGAGAATCTTAATCCTGTGTATAAGGTAAATTTATGCTGATCAACTGCGTAGCTCATCTGATCTCCTAAAAATGCAGCCATCAAATTAGAAGCAGGGATATCATTGAAAGCTCTAGGTCTTGAGTTGATAAATGATGCAGCATAAGGAGAGTTCATATCGTAAACTAAACCTCGTCCGTTGTTTTTAGAATATCTCCAGTCTAAACCGGCTTCATACTGATGATTAATTCCAAAAGTATTTCTTGTTCCTGTAGTTTGAAGAAGCGCTGTAACGTCAAGTGGTTTTCCTTCTGTACTGAATTCGCTGATATAACGAAGAGCGGGGAAAACACCTACGTTTTCTCCCTGTTCTGTGGCTAAAGAAAAAGATCTCGGTCCAGATAATTGTATCAGTTTTGTCTGATCTATTTTTTCAAATCCTTGTCTGATTGCAGTATTTAAAATAATTTTATCAAAAAATGAGGCCTTATTTAAACTGTACACAAAATTGTTGGTAAAGCTTATTCTTGTTCTGGCTTGTTTGTATTTATCTATCTCAGGAGCTCCATTATCCGGGTCATTTTTTTTGGAATCGATATTGCTTGAAAAATCGATATTTGAACGCCATTCTAAAGGATTAGACCAAAGATTTCCTTTCTTTTTTGAACGGATTGATGCGGTCATTCTCTGGTAATTTTCAAAATCATCTGTCGGATTTGCTTTAGAATCTAAAAAATCTGCACTGGCACTGATTTGCCAATTCTCATTAATTTTAAAACCTTTTCCTACATAATATTGCTTGCTGAAACCGTCTGCTTTAAATCTTGCCTGCAAAGGAGATTCACCAATTTTTCTTTCGATTTTTATCACTCCGGATGTTAAATCTCCATAAGATGCAGAAGGAATTCCTCGAATAATTTCTACTTTTTCAATGTCGTTCGTAGAAATTGTTCTCATATCTACCCCGGTTGTGGCAGTTTCTCTAGCTTCAGGTGAATATCCAAATTGTCTGTTGTCTAGCGAAACCTGCATATCTGCATTAGAATTAACGACATTCCCGTCAATCATAAATTGTACTCCAAGTGACGAAGTATCATATTTTCCGGGCTCGTTACTCAGGCCCCCTCTGTTTTCACGAAGCAATGGTCGGTTATTTACACTTAATGATGGCGTTTTTGCCAATCCACCCGGTAAAAGCTCCATCAGATCTGTAAAACTTGAGGGTTGCAAATGTTCCATTGCTTTTCTGTCGATAATGGTTTTAGTCGTTAAACCTTTCCCTTCTTTAGAGAAAATAACAATTTCTTCAAGTTTATCTACGGGTTGAAGCTGGAAATTAAGTGTTTTTGAACTGTTTAAAGTAACATCAAACTCTTTTTCCTGATAATTAGAGTGAATGATTTTTAGATGATGTTTGCCTTCACTTAAAACTAATGTTGCAACTCCATTTTCATCCGTAACTGCAGAGTTTTGAGAACTTTTTACAGTAACGCCTTTCAGTTTTTGCTGATTTTCCCCCGAAATACTAATGCTTAATTGTAATTTCTCGTTTTGAGCCAATAAAAGTTGAGAACCGAAGAAAAAAAGTATTGTAAATGTTAAAAGCCTGATCATCATTATTTTAGTTTATGGAAAGCAAAATCGACCGCAAAAGTAGGAATTAAATTTGCGGATATGAAATTTATTTAGAACAAATTAAAATAACTGACAAAAGTCAGATGGATAATATGAAAGAATGGTAATTTAAAGAATGTTCACTTCTCGCTCCAATTCAATCCCGAATTTTTCTTTAACGGAATCAATAATTAAACCTGAGAAATCAAAAATTTCTTTCCCGGAAGCATTTCCTGTAGCGTTAATAATCACTAAAGATTGTAATTGATGAGAAGCTACATTTCCGATTTGTTTTCCTTTCCAGCCACATTGTTCGATTAGCCAGCCTGCAGGAACTTTAACGAAATTTCCGTTTGGATAACCCTGAATGTTATCGAATTTTAATTTTAAATCTTCAAACTGAGCTAAAGGAATAGTGGGATTTTTAAAAAAACTTCCTGCATTACCAATTTTTTTCGGATCGGGAAGTTTACTTTGTCTGATGTTAATAACGGCTTTTGAAACATCCTGAATTGTTGGATTTATTATTCCTAAATTTTCCAGTTCAGATTGTATAGCGCCGTATTCGGTTTTAATGGTGTGGTTTTGAGTGGTTAATTTAAAACTCACTTCCAAAATCACATATTTATTTTTTCCTTCCTGTTTGAAAATAGAATCTCTGTACCCGAATCTGCATTTTTCCAGATCAAAATTTTCAAGTTGTAATGTCTGTAAATTCAAAACTTTACAGCTTACAAAATGATCTTTTATTTCAGTTCCGTAAGCTCCGATATTTTGCATCGGTGAGGTTCCTACATTTCCAGGAATTAAAGAAAGATTTTCAAGTCCGCCATAATTCTTATTCAGGCAAAATATGACGAATTTATGCCAGTTTTCTCCTGCTCTTGCTGTTACTAAAACTTCGTTTTCATTTAAAAATTCTTCAGAAATTCCCTTTAAATTTAATTGTATCGCTAAACCGTCAAAATCTTTTGTAAAAAGAATATTGCTTCCGCCACCCAAGAATAGGAGTGGGAGAGGTTGAGTGTGGGAGTGTTTTAGAGTTTCAATTAATTCTTCTACAGTATTTATTTCAACAAAATATTTTGCTTTTGCTTCTACTCCAAAAGTATTGAAAGGTTTTAGTGAAAAATTTTCCTGCATTGGATTTAGTAAATGTTTAGAATTAATTTGAAAATAAAATTTTATTGATATTCCTGAGGAATAATTTTTAAAAGCTCTTGCTTGAAACGGGCAAACTGATTGTAATGAATATCGTTTTGTGCGTTGACGTAAACGTGAGATTTTTTATTGGTTTTAATCTGAAAACTCTCGTCAATACCATCAATCGGTTGAATACTTGGTGAACTTTCGATGCCGTCCAAATTTCTAATTTTAAAAGAAGAAGTCATGCTTTTCCAGGTCTGCGGTTTGATGGCAGAGTGCCATTCTTTGTGCTTCTTTGTTGAGGTTGCTCCGGTTTCAAAATGAATGGAGTCTTTCGTAACTTTTATCACTCTGTAAAAACCTAACTGACCACCAATTTCCGATAAGCCAATAAAGGTGATTTCTTCGGTTTTAGAATCTGGTTTTTTATCAGCAGTTTTTTCACTGCATGAAAAAAAGATCAGCAGTAAAAACATTGAAACGAAAATTTTCAAATCACTTATTTTTACTGCCGACATATTTGTACTATTAAAAATTGAACTCTAATTTATATTTTTCAAGCGCGTGTTTTAAGATCTCTGCACTTTTTCTTAAATCTTCTTCTTTCAGAACGTAAGCAATTCTCACCTGCTTTTTTCCTAATTCAGGATCGCTGTAGAATCCTCCTGCAGGAGCAACCATGATGGTTTCATTGTTCAAAGTGTATTTTTCAAGAAGCCATTGCGCGAATTTTTCAGTATCATCTACCGGAAGTTCGGCAACACAATAGAATGCTCCTTTGGGTTTAGGGCAAATAACTCCCGGAATTGCATTTAGCAAATCAACCAAAACATTTCTTCTGTGGGTATATTCTTCTCTTACGGCTCTGATATATGCTCCGTCGTTTTGGTGAGCGGCAGTTGCTGCGATTTGCCCCAAAAGTACCGGGCTTAATCTTGCCTGTGCAAATAGCATTGCAGCATCGTGAATCTTTTTTGAACGGGTAATTAAACAACCGATTCTTACACCACACATAGAATAACGCTTAGATTCAGAATCGATAATGATGCAGTTTTCGCTTAATTCAGGGAAAGCAAGCATTGAAACTTGTTGTTTCCCGTCGTAAACATATTCTCTGTAAACCTCGTCAGAAATAACAACGATGTCATATTTTAAAGCAATTTCAGCTAATTTCTGAAGTTCTTCACGGGTGTAAAGATATCCTGTAGGATTTCCAGGGTTACAAATAACGATTGCTCTTGTTTTTGCAGTGATTTTTTTCTCAAATTCTTCAATCGGAGGAAGGGCAAAACCAGTATCAATAGAGGAAGGAATTGCAACTACATTCACATTGAATGTGCTTGTAAATCCGTTATAATTTGCATAATATGGTTCTGGAATAATTACTTCATCGCCGTCATCACAAAGAGTAGAGATAGCGAAATTTAAAGCTTCAGATCCACCGTTTGTTACAATGAAATTATCTGGAGTAAGATCTGTAAAATCTAAAGAATGATAATATTCTGTAAGCGCTTTTCTGTATTCGATATTTCCTTCTGAAAGAGCATATTCCAAAACTTTTAAATCAATGTTTTTTAAAGCATTCAAAGCGGTTTCAGGAGTTTCGATATCCGGTTGTCCGATGTTAAGGTGATATACTTTTGTACCTCTCTGTTTAGCCAGTAAGGCAAAAGGAACCAGTTTTCTTACCGGTGAAGGCGGCATCTGTTGTGCTCTGTTGGAAATGTTTGGCATTGTCTAAAATTTGTATGTGCAAAAATAACAAAATATTTCGGCTCGAACTGAAATATTAATAGAAAGGATTAATTTGTGATGTATTGTTTTTTTTAATTATGTTATTAGTGTTAATAGCTCTAAAATATAGCGGATATTAGTTGCTTAATGGATTAGATATTACGTATATCTTATTTAAATTTTAATTTATTTGAAAATAATTTAAAATTAATATTGTGTATTTAGATTTAATTCATAGTTTTACAGTGAACTAATAAAAAATATTTATGAAAAGAAATCAACCAGCTCTTTTGCTGGGTGTACTGGGAGTTCTTTCCAGTTCGCTTGCACTTGCACAAAACTTTCAAACCATGCCTATTCAATCAGGTCTTACTGCAGATGTGATTGCCAATGGTGTAGGTTCTGCGACAACTTCTACGAGTACTGATGTCGATGGTGTTTCTTATGCTTTCGTTTCACAGGATTTTCAGGCAACGGCAACAAGTCCTGCTCTTACATATGGCTTGCCGACAAATGGAATTATCAATAGTGTCGTGGCATCAACCCCTGGGTTGAGTTATATTATGGCAGGGTATACTGCAAACAACTCACTAAAACTCTCCAATACGAATGACTCAGGAACATTGGTATTTACAACGCCTAAAGCTGCTTTCAAACTTTATATGCTTGCAACTACTGGTAGTGGTTCGTCTACGGTAACTGTCGTTGTTAATTTTACAGACAATACTTCACAAACTTTTACCGGAGTGGCTGTTTCAGATTGGTATGATAATACTGGCTTTGCAATTCAGGGTTTTGGAAGAATAAATAGAAATACAAATGCTTTGGAATCAGGTAGTGGAACAAATCCAAGACTTTATCAAAACTTATTGACTATTGATCCTGCAAATCAGTCTAAATTAATTCAAAGTGTAACCATTACAAAAACATCTACCGCTCAAGGTCATGCAAATATTTTCGCTTTCTCTGCCGATGTATATTCAACATGTGCTGCTCCGACTTTAAATGCTGTTGGTGCACTTACTTCAAATTCAGCAGCAGTTTCCTGGATACCTGCGACCGGAACTACAGCTACAAATTATGAAATTTATTACAGTACAACAAATACGGCTCCAACAAGTGCTACTGTACCGATTTTAACAGGGATCAGCGGAACTTCAACTACAGTTCCTAGTTTAGCTCCAAATACGAATTATTATTATTGGGTTAGGGCTAATTGTGGAGGTACGCCATCTCAAAGTACATGGTCTTTCTCAGGAACTTTTAAAACAGCTTGTGGTGCTGTGGCATCTATGACTGAAAATTTTGATTCTTACGCAGCGGGAACAACTTTACCTGATTGCTGGGGAAGGCTTGTAGGGAGTACGGGTTCATTAACAATCTCTACTACAACACCTGCTTCGGGAACAAGAAATATATATCAGTACAGTACGGCAACACAAAGTACTTCTGTTGCTGTTTTACCTGAATTTAGTAACATTAATGCAGGAACTCACTGGCTTAGACTTAAAGCTAGAGTAAGCACTGGTCCTGGAACTCTTAGCGTAGGTTATGTAACAAATCCTACAGATGCATCTACGTTTGTATCTATTCAGGCTTTGAATATTACGAATGTAAACTATGGACCTGAATACTTTGTAGCGGTACCAACTTCAATACCTGCAAATGCACGATTAGCTATCAGAAATACAGCAGATGGAAAGAGTTATTATTATGATGATGTAAAATGGGAAGCCATCCCATCTTGTGTACATCCCTCAAATGTTGTTACATCCAATGCAACAGCGAATACAGTAGATGTAACATGGACAGCACCGTTAACCGGGGCAACAGGTGGTTATGAATATTACTATTCACCAGTAAGCACAGTAGCTCCTACTTCTACAACAGCACCTAGTGGAACTTTTGCGGCAAATACTGTTTCAGGTACAATTTCAGGATTAAATCCTAATCATACTTATAACTTATGGCTACGTTCTTCATGTAGTACAATAAATAAGAGTGAGTGGACGTATCAGGTTGCTTTCAAGACAACTTGTGCACCAACACCTTCTTTATTTGAAGATTTGGAATCGTATGGTTCTTCTGTAAGTATTGTACCGGATTGTTGGGCGAGAATTATCACAACCAATGGAACTCAACAGATTAGTTCTTCAACACCGGCTTCAGGTATCAGAAATCTTTATCAGTACAGCAGTTCATCACAGAATCCTACCATTGTTGTGCTTCCTGAATTTACCAACATTAATGCGGGGACGCATAGATTAAAAATAAAAGCAAGAGTTTCTACTGCTACAGGAAGTTTAATTGTAGGGTATGTAACTAGCTCAACAGATGCTGCAACATTTGTAAATATTGAGACTTTGAGTCTTGCAAATACAAGCTATACTTCAGGAGCTGAATACACAGTAGATGTGCCTACTACAGTGCCGGCAAATGCAAGATTGGCGGTGAAGAATACTGCAGATGGAAAATCATACTATTGGGATGATGTGACTTGGGAAGCTAAAAACTCATTAAGCGCTTCTGAATCTTCTACTAAAAAGAAATTAGCAGTATATCCAAACCCGTTCAACAACGTTATCTTCATTTCTGAAACAGAAAATGTTAAAACAATAAGAGTTACTGATGTAGCAGGAAAAACATTGAAATTTATTGAAAATCCTACTAAAGAAATTAACTTAAGCTCATTAAATTCAGGACTTTATTTGATTACCATGTATTTCAAAGACGGTTCTCAAAATACGGTGAAAGCCATTAAAAAGTAAATTATTTTTGAATTATTTTTTTTAGCAGCCTTGCATTTATGTAAGGCTGTTTTTTATTTTCTAAAGATTTCGATTTAATTAAAACCTTTATTTTAAATTTGTTAAAAATTGAAACAATGCAAATTCCATCAACATCAGTAGAAGATTATATTTCAAAAATTCCTGAAGAAAGACAGGAGGTTTTCAAAAAAATGTTTGATACAGTTAATGATAATCTACCTCAGGGTTTTGAGAAAGGTGTAAGTTATGGAATGATCGGTTGGAATGTTCCTTTAGAGACTTTTCCTGCAGGTTATCATTGCACACCTGGTTCGGCGCTTCCTTTTATGGGAATGGCTTCGCAGAAAAATTTCATTGCATTGTATCATATGGGAATGTATGCAAAACCTGAACTTTTAGACTGGTTTGTGGCAGAGTTTCCTAAACATTCAAAAAGAAAACTGGATATGGGGAAATCATGTATCCGTTTCAAAAAAATGGATGAAATTCCTTTTGAATTAATTGCCGAACTGAGTAAAAAAATGACTGTAGATGAATGGATCAATATCTATGAAAGCAATCTTAAAAAATAGATTTCTATTAAACTTAGTTCTCTTCTTTTCAATTTTACTTTTTGTTGTAAGCTGTAAAAATTCTCAGACTTTAGGTTTGAAAAATGGAGATTTATTGTTTGTTACGGCAAAAGAAAGTGGCTTGTCGGGTGCAATTAATAATGTGACGCAAAAACAGAAAAATGCTTCGTTTGATCATATCGGAATTTTGCAAAAAGATAAAACAGGTGTTTTTGTTCTTCACGCAGCACCAAAAGGTGGTTCTCAAAAACAGAATTTAAATGAATTTCTAAAAGATCAGGCGAATGACGGACAAAAAGTTGTTGCTTACAGATTAAAACCTCAGTATCAGAAAAATATTCCTGATGCCATCGAAAAGGCAAATTCTATGTTGGGAAAGCCTTATAATTTCAACTATATTTTAGATGATAATTCCTATTACTGTTCAGATTACATCGAAAGAGCATTTAGAAAAGATAAAGTCTTCACATTAGAACCAATGACTTTCATTGATCCTAAAACTGGAAAAATAAACGTGTTTTGGGAAGAGTTTTATGCTAAAAAAAATCTAAAAGTTCCGGAAGGAGAGGTGGGCTGTAACCCAAATGGTTTGGCTGCTTCAGATAAAATTGAAAGAATAAAAGAGCTATAATAATCTTTTTTTTTGCCACGAATGCACGAATTTAATTTCAACTAGAATGAATTATATTCGTGCATTCGTGGCTTTTTTGTATTCATTTGAGTCTTATAAAAATTGGAGAAACTGAAAGGCTTCTCTTTTTTTATGTTAAAATTAAAAAATATTAGTCCACTAATTTGGTGGACTAATATTTTTTTATACTTTTGTGAAAGAATTAATGAGAAAATATTTAAAAATATGTAATTCAGAAAGTATTATTTAATCAAAAATGTTTTAGTTATGATTACAACCAATGTGCAGGCTTTGCCAAAAAAGGTAAACCTTATCAGAAAAGAACTGATCCTTGAAGTAGAACTGAATGGAAAAGTGAAATTCGATCATCTTTTAAATGCTATTTATCAGCAGATGGGAATTTGTTACAAAGTATTAAGCGCAAATGTGGAGTATATGAACGGAAACAATTTTGGCTCATTTCAGCTATACATCAATGCAACAGATGAAGAATCTCAGGAATTAGAATTTTTCCTTAATCATAATAAACTCTTGAATACCACTGTCGAATATACCTGCAGAAAGTATTCATAAAGCTGTACGTCCATATAGTTTGAGGAGCGTTCAATTTATTGAGCGCTTTTTTATTTTTTTTTAATCTAATTGATGTTAGGATTATTCTGGATTACCGTCAGTTCGAGTAAAATTCTGCAAGAATTTGTATCGAGAACTTTTGTTATGAACTTCTCGATACGATTTTTTCAAAATCTACTCGAAGTGACGGAATTAATATTCATTATAGATTTTATTCAATTCTCCGAGAAAAAGATTATTTTTAATCTAAATTAAATTACAAAATTATGATTGCACTTATTATTGGTGGTGTTTTGGTTATTGCCTTACTTTACGGAGTATCTATCTACAATCGCCTCGTAAAATTGAGAAATCTCGTTCAGGAAGCTTGGAGTAGTATTGATGTGATGCTTAAAAAACGTCACGATTTAATCCCAAATTTGGTTGAAACTGTAAAAGGTTACGCTACTCACGAACGTGAAACTCTTGAAAATGTTACCAAAGCAAGAAATTTGGCAGTAGGCGCAGATTCTGTGGAAGCTAAAGAAGCGGCAGAAAAAAATCTGAACCAGGCAATGGTAAATTTATTTGCAGTTGCAGAGCAATATCCTGATTTGAAAGCTAATGCAAACTTCCAGCAACTGCAGGCTGAGCTAAGTTCAATCGAAAACGATATAGAAAAATCCAGAAGATATTACAACGGAACGGTAAGAGAAAATAATACTTTGGTAGAGTCTTTCCCTAGCAATATTGTCGCCAATATGTACAAATTTGAAAAGTCTAAATTCTTCGAGCTTGAAAATA
The DNA here is from genome assembly GCF_006175945.1 of Chryseobacterium mulctrae. NCBI lineage: Bacteria > Pseudomonadati > Bacteroidota > Flavobacteriia > Flavobacteriales > Weeksellaceae > Chryseobacterium > Chryseobacterium mulctrae. The sequence goes on from NZ_VAJL01000001.1 coordinate 3,139,319, forward strand.
TTGCCGAAAGAGAAGTTCCTAATGTAAAATTTTAAGGAATGAAAAAGCTTATAGCATTTCTTTTTCTTATTTTCTTTTCTCTGGGTTTTGCGCAGGATGCTGAAGGAGCTGTAGCTGTTGGTGAAGAGCAGACCGGTTTTGTAAGTGGTCCTGAAAAGATTCTGTCTTTTCATGCAGACATTGATGTCGATAAAAATTCTGGACTAAGCATTACAGAAAAAATAAAAGTTCACAGTCTTGGAGAAAATATTAAAAGAGGAATTTTTCGCTCACTGCCTTTGGTAAGAAATCTGAATGACAGAACTCAAAAAGTAAAATACAACATCGTTTCGGTAAAGAAAGACGGTGTTGATGAAGATTTTCACGAAGAAATTGAGGATGGTTATCTTAAAGTGTATGTGGGAAATAAGGAGGTCATTTTGTCGCCGGGAGATTATAATTATGAAATAAAATATACCACCGAAAAGCAAATCGGTTTTTTTGAAAAGTATGATGAACTGTACTGGAATGTAAATGGCAACGAATGGAGTTTTCCTGTTGACAGTATTTCAGCAAAGGTAAATCTTCCGCAAGGTGCGGGAATTATTCAGAATTCTTGTTATAAAGGTGGTTACGGAAGCACTTCTCAGGATTGTATGGCTAAAGTTCTTTCTGAGCATTCAATTGAATGGAGCGCAAAAGATTTGGGATCTGGTGAAGGTCTTACAATTGCAGTTGGTTTTAAAAAAGGAGTTATGGTTCCGCCACCGCCGCCAACTTTTCTTGAAAAATTCGGAATTCTGATTGCTGGAATTATTATCTTTTTAGGTTTGCTGTTGTATTATTATTCAACCTGGAAAAAATATGGAGTCGATCCTGAAAAGCCTACTATTTATCCACAATTCAACTCGCCCGATGATTTGTCACCGGCTTCATTAGGTTATATTCATAATGAAAGTTTTAAAAATAAATATCTCACTGCAGCTTTGGTCAATTTGGCTATAAAAGGATATGTACAGATTGTTGAAGATGAAGATCCCGGAATTTTTGGTTTGTTTAAATCGAAACAGTTTACGGTAAAAAAACTGAAAAATGCAGATCAGAATTTGCCAAAAGAGGAAATTAATCTGATGAATAATTTGTTCTCTAATATTTCCGACAGTATAAAATTTGACGGAAAATATGATCCTAAGATCGAGCAAACGGTTCGCAGCTTTCAATCAGCATTAAAATTTCAACATGATAAAATGCTAAACGAAGGGAATAATTATAAAAAACTGATCTTACCGATCTTAGTGATTTTAGGAGTTTATTTTCTCGGGCTTTTTATCAGTTTCACCATTTTCCCGGAATTTGAAAAAGTATTTTTAGGAATTTTCCTTCTTGCTGTTTTAACGATAGCTTTTGTGATTGCTATTATTTTGTTTAAATTTTTTCCTGGTTTATTTAAGATTTTCTTGGTTTTTCCTGTCATTGCTTTCGTGCTTTTAGGAATGCTTATTTATAAAGGAAGTGATTTTACGATCGACAATAATTTTAATATTTGCTATATTTTTATTGTCTTAGGTTTTATGTCTTTGGTGATCTATCAGTTTTTAATTAAACGTCCTTCAGAAGAGAAACTGAGAAAAAAATCTTTGATCGATGGTTTCAAAATGTATATGGGAGCCGCCGAAAATCAACAACTTCAATTTCACAATCCTCCGGAAATGACGCCACAGTCTTTCGAAAAACTGTTGCCTTTTGCAATGGTTTTGGGTGTTGATGAAATTTGGGGCAAAAAATTCGACGATCTGCTCAAAAAAATGTCTTATGAATATCAAAGCAATTGGTATGTTGGTTCATCAATGAATCATTTTGCGATGGCAAGTGTGCTCAATTCAAGTTTAACCAATTCTATACAATCTTCAGCGACACAACCTTCAAGTTCAGGAAGCAGTTCTGGTTCCGGATCTGGTGGCGGCGGTTTTTCCGGTGGCGGTGGCGGTGGCGGCGGTGGCGGCGGCTGGTAAAATTTTAGATATGAAAAATTGTATACAAATCATTGCTTTATTTTTCTGTTTTCTTGTTTTTGCGCAGAATGAGGTGGCTGCATTACCCGTCGTTGAGGAAGATTCTTTAGATTTTGAACAAGCTAATTTTCAGAGAGAAAGAATTATTTCTTTTCGTTCTGATATTCATATTGCCGAAAATGCTGATGTTACGGTAACAGAAACCATCAAAGTTTTTGCCAATGGAAATGAAATTAAAAGAGGGATTTTTCGTGCTTTACCAACGGTAAGAAACATTAACGGCAGAAAAGAAAGTGTTTACTACAAAATCATTGCGATTGAAAAAGAGGGTGTAAAAGAACCTTACCACACCAAAAAGGAGGGTGGTATTTTTACAATTTATATCGGGAATAAAGATGAGCAACTTGCCTCAGGTTTTTATACCTACAAAATTGTTTATCAAACGCAGGATCAGATTGGTAAATTCAAAGGCTATGATGAATTTTATTGGAATGTAAACGGAACCGATTGGTCTTTTCCTGTTGAAAACATTCAAGCAATAATTCATTTGCCAAAAAATGCTGATATTATTCAGAATTCTTGTTATACAGGCGGAGAAGGAAGTAAAGATCAGAATTGTACCAGCAAAAAAATATCATCTACACAGATTGAATTTAATGCTGAGAATTTAAATCCACACGAAAACCTTACCATAGCTGTAGGTTTTAAAGCCGGTGTTTTAAAAGAGCCTTCAGGTTTTTCTAAATGGATCAATAGGGATTGGCCAAGTCTTTCATTAGTTATCGTTGGTTTTTATCTGTTGTTTTTCTACTATAAAAACTGGAAGAAATATGGGAGAGATCCTGAAAGACCTGTAGTTATTCCACAGTTTAATGCACCAAATAATCTTTCACCTGCATCTTTAGGATACATCGATAAAGGTGAATTTGATGCTAATTTGGTGACGGCAAATCTTGTTGATCTTGCTGTAAAAGGTTTTGTAGATATTGATGAGGTAAAAGACATTAAAAAAACTTTTCTCTCAAAAATGTTCACTTTAAAAAAGCTGGGATCAGAAAACAGCAGTTTGCAGAGCGATCAAAAGAGGCTTTTAAAAAAGCTATTTGGAAAAGAAAAGGAAGTTTCGGTAAACGGTACTTATAATTCTAAAATCAAAAAAGCGGTTGACGATTTTGAAGAATTTATTTCTGAAGAAAATAAAATTTTTGTTGAAAAGATTTCTAATAAGAAAATTGTTTATCAAGCCATAAAAATAATGCTTGCAACTTTTTTTCTTGCTTTAATTATAAGTTCTTTAATTACGTGGAGCTTTCAAACATTACTTATAGCTTCTGTTATAATTATTTTTACAAGTCTTTTTGCTGCGGTATTGGTGTTGACTTGGCAGGAAGGAAATAAGGTTATCTTTTTGGTTGTACTTATGTTTTCTATGACATTTATAGTACCGATGTTTTTCATGGCATTTGCAGATTCTGATGATATTACAGCCTTTGAATCGAATTGTTTTAAATTTTTAATATTCGGAATTATTTCGATTTTAATATTTCGTTATTTAATAAATAAACCAAGCGAAGAAAAAGTGAAAATAGAATCTGAGATTGATGGCTTCAAAATGTACCTGAGTGCCGCTGAAGAAAATCAGCTTCAATTTCATAATCCTCCGGAAATGACTTCAGATGTATATGAGAAATTTCTTCCGTACGCCATTGTTTTTGGAGTTGAAGGAATTTGGGGTAAAAGGTTTAGAGATAAACTGCAGGAAACCATTGATTCTGCTCAGCCTTATGAAAATGTTCAGTATAATTTTGGATATAGCTTTGCAGGAGCTTTTACAAGTACTCTTAACGAAACAACAGTAGTTCCGGTGAGTAGCAGTTCTTCATCTTCTTCATCGGGGTCTTCAGGAAGTTCATCATCCTATTCTGGAGGGTCGAGTTCCAGCGGTTCTTCTGGTGGAGGATCTTCCGGTGGCGGTGGAGGCGGCGGTGGAGGTGGCGGTTGGTAGCTGATCTCCATTAATTTTAAATAAAGAGCCTTGTCAAGGTTCAAAACCTTGACAAGGCTTAAAGATTAAGCATTTACGTTCCTAATAAAAAAGCGTTCAGAAAATTAATTCTGAACGCTTTTTATATTTTAATTTGAATAGTAAAAATTAATTTTGCTAATAACTAATAACTAATAACTAATAACTAATAACTAATAACTAATAACTAATAACTAATAACTAATAACTAATAACTAATAACTAATAACTAGACTAAATTCTCTCAATATCAGCTCCAATAGCCTTCAATCTTCCATCGATATTTTCATAACCACGGTCAATTTGCTCGATATTATGAATGATTGATTTTCCTTCTGCTGAAAGCGCAGCAATCAAAAGTGCGTTTCCTGCTCTGATATCCGGAGAAATCATTGTGGTTCCACGAAGCGGAGATTCCTGATTTAAACCGATCACAGTAGCTCTGTGCGGATCGCATAAAATAATTTGTGCACCCATATCGATTAATTTATCAACGAAAAATAATCTCGATTCAAACATTTTCTGATGTACCAAAAGACTTCCTTTTGCCTGAGTTGCCACAACTAAAATAATAGAAAGCAAATCTGGAGTAAATCCTGGCCAAGGCGCATCTGAAACCGTAAGAATAGATCCGTCGATAAATTTCTGGATTTTATAATGTTCCTGAGACGGAATGTAAATATCATCACCACTTTGTTCCAACTGAATTCCCAGTTTTCTGAATGTATTTGGAATAACTCCTAATTGGTTCCAGTTGACATTTTTGATGGTGATTTCAGATTTTGTCATCGCTGCAAGACCAATCCAAGAACCGATTTCTACCATATCCGGAAGCATCGTGTGCTCTGTTCCGTTCAAATGAGTTACTCCTTCAATCGTCAATAAATTTGAACCGATTCCTGAAATATTAGCACCCATTCTGTTCAGCATTTTACAAAGCTGCTGTAGATAAGGTTCGCAGGCTGCGTTGTAAATTCTTGTTTTTCCTTTCGCTAAAGCTGCAGCCATTACGATGTTCGCAGTTCCTGTAACAGAAGCTTCTTCCAAAAGGATGAATTTTCCGTTAAGCTCTTTCGCTTTTAATGAATAGAAATATTCTTCCTCATCATAATTAAATTCTGCTCCAAGTTCTACTAAACCTTGAAAGTGAGTATCTAATCTTCTTCTTCCTATTTTGTCGCCTCCCGGAGTCGGCATATAAGCTTCACCATAACGAGCCAACATCGGTCCCATCAACATAATTGAGCCTCTCAGCTTAGCACCGTCTTTTTTAAATTCGTTAGACTTTATATAATCAAAATTGACATTATCTGCCTTGAAAGTATAATCTCCATGAGCATTTTTGGTTACTTTTACACCAAAGTCCCCCAAAATCTCAATGAGTCTGTTGACATCATGGATGTCTGGAATATTTTTAATTCTTACCTCTTCATCAGTTAGCAAAACTGCACACAAAATTTGAAGAGCTTCATTTTTCGCTCCTTGTGGAGTGATTTCACCTTGCAGTCTTTTTCCTCCTCTTATTTGAAATGTTCCACTCATTACCTTCTGTTCTTATGATTATTGTTGTTATTGTTAAATCTTCTTTTTGCGGGTTGGTTTTTGTTGTTTGTGTTTTTATTGTTGTTATTCCTGTTGTTATTGGTAGCGTAGTAGATTTTGCTTTTCTCTAAGCTTTCAATACCGGTAAGGTCTAATCTGTTTTGCGAAAGTTCTTTCAAATGACGGAAAATCACATCATCTGTTACATGTTCTTTATTATAAACATTGTACGACTTTTTCATGTTGTTGGCAATCACTTCGATTAAGGCTTCTTTTTCGTCGCCTGCTTCAAGCTCGATTGCTTTTTCGATCAGCTGAAGAATACTTTTTCCATAAAATTTGAAATCTCCCTGAAGTTTAGGGTATTCCATTCTTTTTGGCTTTTCTGCAAGTTCTTCTTTTGTAGGGAAAGGATATGGGGAATCTACATCTAAATCATGATTGGCAAGAATATAGAGGTGATCCCAAAGTTTATGTTTGTAATTTTCTTCGTCGCGGAGCTGTGGGTTTCTCTGACCCATAAAATCAATGATTGCCATTGCCATTTCGTTTCTTTCGTCTTTGTCTGAAACTTCTTTGCAACGCTCAACCAACTGTTGTATAATTCTGCCATATTCTGGCATATTGAGATGAGTTTTTTGGGTATTGTATTCCATAGTCTGCAAATATATGGATTAATAAAAATAATGCTTCGAAAAACTTAAATGTTTATAAAAATTTAATAAAAATATTTAAGATTTTCTTATAGTAATCTGATACCAAATTCTGAACCAAATCAGACTTCAATAAATTTCTTTTTCTGATGTTGATCGGGTAGGAAGCACTTTTGAGCCGAAAGCTTCATTCTGTTTTCGGAAATTTTGTTGTAAATTTTATCACTTATAAATGTGGGAATCAATTTTCCGATCACTGATAAATTATAAATTCCGCCTAAAAGATTGGCAATTTTTAAAACAGCTTTAGATTTAATGAGATAATATTGATGAGGTTTCCAAAGGTAGAGTGTGTTGAACTGTTTTGTTTCCAGACCTCTTTCCGATAAAAATTTCTGTCCGAAATCTGATTGCAGGGAAGCAAACATAAATTGATCTTTTTGATCTCTTTCAAGAATCCACTGCACCCAAAAATTGCATACACCGCATTCACCGTCAAAAAATACAATATGTTTTTGTTCCCAAATTTCCGGCATGATTTCTATTATTCTGTTTTAAATTTTGTTTCCCGAATCTCTCTTTTAAAATAAGTAATCAGTTCTTTTCTTTGAGCTTCGGTTAGTTTCGCGTCTTGATGTCCCAAATAATAAGATTCCAAAGGCATTTCATGTTTTTCGAGCATTTCTACACATTCCTCCATTTTATGGATCTGTCTTTTCGGCTCGTAAGTAGCAAATGTAGAAAAATTAAGATGTTTTCTTCCTTCATCGATGTGATTTTTTATCCACCAGGAAGCAGGAGCAAGATTGGTGTACCATGGATATTTAGTTTCGTCAGAATGACAGTCGTAACACGAGTTGGTAATCAGTTTTGCTATTTCCGGAGAAGTATGGGTTTTGATTTTTAAAAAATCCATTCCCGGATTCAACGGCTTGTTGGTTTTATCAATCGGAAAAAACTGGATGATTATAAAAGCGACAAGAAGAATGATCATTACTTTTTTCATACGCTGAGATTTGAGTTTCTAAACTAATAAAGATATTAAATTTTTATCAATGTATTAATATGATCAATTTTGAAACAGAGGTTTTAAATTGAATAATTCTAAATACGGGTACTTATTCTTGGTTTTTATCTAAAGTAATGCCAAATTTTATTAACTTAATTGCATTGTTATGTATTTTCTAGACTTTGCAAATTGGAATCGATAGTCAAGTTATTGTTATAGTTTTTTACTATTGTAAAAATTTTATTGATAGATTGTGTTTATTGATTAAGCGTTGTAAGTTTGCATAGTTGTAAAGCAAATAAAATTATTAAAACGTTAAACCAACATAAAAAATTAAACTAAAATGGAAAATGATTTAAACGACATTAGTAAATGCCCGTTTCATAACGGAACTATGAAAAAAGAAAACGTTGCAGGAGGCGGAACCAACAATAAAGATTGGTGGCCAGATCAATTAAGGGTTGATATTCTAAGACAGCATTCATCTTTATCAAATCCTATGGAAAAAGATTTTGATTATGCTGAAGCTTTTCAAAGTCTCGATCTAGAAAGTGTAAAAAAAGATCTTCATGCATTAATGAACGATTCGCAAGATTGGTGGCCTGCAGATTTTGGACATTACGGACCTTTGTTCATTCGTATGGCTTGGCACAGCGCAGGAACGTATCGTGTAGGTGACGGAAGAGGTGGAGCAGGAGCGGGACAACAGCGTTTTGCGCCGCTAAACAGCTGGCCGGATAATGTAAGTTTAGATAAAGCAAGAAGGTTACTTTGGCCAATCAAACAAAAATATGGCAAAAAAATATCATGGGCAGACCTTTTAATTCTTACGGGAAATGTTGCTCTTGAATCAATGGGTTTCAAAACTTTTGGCTTTGCAGGAGGTCGTGAAGATGTTTGGGAACCGGATCAGGATGTATATTGGGGAACGGAAAAAACTTGGTTAGGAGGAGATCTTCGTTATGCACACGGTTCTCCGGGTGTTGAAGGTCACGGTGTTCTTCCAGCAGAAGATGATTCTGAAGTTAATCATTCAAGAAATCTTGAAAAGCCTTTGGCGGCAGTGCAAATGGGACTTATCTATGTAAATCCTGAAGGGCCGGACGGAAATCCTGACCCGATTTTAGCCGCAAAAGATATTCGTGATACTTTCGGAAGAATGGCAATGAATGATGAAGAAACAGTTGCGTTAATCGCAGGTGGACATACATTTGGTAAAACTCACGGTGCAGGTCCTGCAGATCATGTAGGCAAAGAGCCTGAAGCAGCCGGAATTGAAGCGCAAGGATTTGGATGGAACAGTTCTTATAAATCTGGAAAAGGTCCTGATGCAATTTCAAGTGGATTAGAAGTAACTTGGACTGAAAAACCAACGGAATGGAGTAATCTTTTCTTTAAAAATTTATTTGAAAACGAATGGGAACTCACTAAAAGTCCTGCAGGAGCTCATCAATGGGTGGCGAAAAACGGAGCTAACATTATTCCTGATGCCTTTGATCCGAATAAAAAACACAGACCAACTATGCTTACAACGGATCTTTCGTTAAGATTTGATCCTGTTTATGAAAAAATATCAAGAAACTTTTTTGAAAATCCTGATGCTTTTGCAGATGCCTTTTCTCGTGCCTGGTTTAAACTAACACATAGAGATATGGGACCGAAAGTTCGTTATTTAGGTTCTGAAGTTCCTGCTGAGGAATTAATCTGGCAAGATCCGATTCCTGAAGTGAATCATGAATTGGTAGATAATTCTGATATTGAATCTTTAAGATCAAAAATTTTAAATTCTGGATTAAGTATTTCTGAATTGGTTTCTACAGCTTGGGCTTCAGCTTCAACTTTCAGAGGGAGTGACAAACGAGGAGGAGCAAACGGAGCAAGAATTCGTTTGGCTCCGCAAAAAGATTGGGCAGTAAACAATCCTGTTCAGTTGCAGAAAGTTTTATCTGTTTTGGAAAATATTCAGAATGATTTTAATAATTCTCAATCTGGAAATAAAAGAGTCTCATTAGCAGATTTAATTGTTTTGGCAGGAAGTACAGCGGTTGAAAAAGCAGCAAGAGATGCCGGACAAAATATTTCTGTTCCTTTTTCTCCGGGTCGAATGGATGCTTCCCAAGAGCAGACAGATGTAGAGTCAATGGGGTATTTAGAGCCTGCAGCAGATGGTTTTAGAAATTATTTAAAGAAAAAATTCTCTGTTTCTACAGAATCTTTATTAATTGATAAAGCACAATTGTTGACGCTTACTGCGCCGGAATTAACGGTCTTGATTGGTGGAATGCGTGCTTTAGATACCAATTTCGATGGTTCTAAAAACGGAATATTTACTCAGCGTCCCGGAATTCTAACAAATGATTTCTTTGTAAATCTTTTGGATATGAGAACGCAATGGAAAGCTATTTCAGAAGATAACGAATTGTATATGGGAACTGACCGATCAAGCGGACAGCCAAAATGGACAGCAAGTCGTGCAGATTTAGTCTTCGGTTCAAATTCTGAATTGAGAGCATTAGCTGAAGTGTATGCAAGTTCGGATGCTCAGGAGAAATTTGTAAAAGATTTTGTGGCAGCTTGGACGAAAGTAATGAACTTAGACCGATTTGATTTAAAATAGCTTATAAATCATATTTTTATGAAGGCAGTCGTTTGACTGTCTTTTTTTGCTTTAGTTATTACTGTGATTAAGTATAAGTTCATTCAAAATTAGAATGGTAAAAAACAACTATTTAAAAATATCAAATTCACAATCAGAGAGATTTTTATTGCTTAAATAATAAAAGCTTATCTTTGCAAAAAATTGAGCTCCAAAAGTTGGAGTAACTCATTGATAATCTTGTCCTATCGCTTTGTCGAAGGATTATTAAACATTTTTTATGTCAAATATTGTTGCTATTGTTGGGCGTCCCAACGTAGGAAAATCCACGTTATTTAATCGTTTATTAGAAAGAAGAGAGGCTATTGTAGACTCTACTGCTGGTGTAACCAGAGACCGTCATTACGGAAAATCTGACTGGAATGGTGTAGATTTTACTGTAATTGATACTGGAGGTTATGACGTTAATAACGATGATGTTTTCCAGGGAGAAATTTCTAAGCAGGTGCAATTGGCGATTGACGAAGCTACATCAATTATTTTTATGTTGAATGTAGAAGAAGGTCTTACCGATACGGATCACGAGATCCACGAAATGCTGAGAAGATCAAATAAACCTACTTATATCGTAATCAATAAAGTAGATTCAGCGAAAGAAGAGGTTGATGCTACGGAATTTTACCAGTTAGGAATCGAAAAATATTATACTATTTCTTCTGCAACAGGTTCTGGAACAGGTGAAATTTTGGATGATATTGTAAGAGATTTCCCAACTACAGATTATAAAGATCCTTTTGAAGGATTGCCAAAAATCACCATTGCAGGTCGTCCAAACGTAGGGAAATCTACAATGACGAATGCATTGCTTGATGCTGAAAGAAATATTGTAACAGATGTTGCAGGAACTACAAGAGACAGTATTCAGACGTTGTATAATAAATTCGGACACGAGTTTGTGTTGGTAGACACAGCCGGAATGCGCCGTAAATCTAAAGTAAATGAAGATTTAGAATTTTACTCTGTAATGAGATCTATTCGTTCTATTGAATATTCTGATGTGGTGATCATCATGGTTGATGCTACTTTAGGATGGGAATCTCAGGATATGAATATCTTTGGTCTTGCTCAGAAAAACAGAAAAGGGATCGTAATCGTTGTCAACAAATGGGATTTGATTGAAGACAAGCAAACAAATACAATCAGAGATTTCGAAAAATCAATCAGAGATAAAATCGGTCAGTTCAGTGATATTCCAATTTTGTTTGTTTCGGCTTTAACGAAGCAGAGAATTTTGAAAGCTGTGGAAATGGCAATGATTGTTTATGAAGACCGTAAGAAGAAAATTAAGACGTCTAAATTGAACGAAATAATGCTTCCGATTTTTGAAGCAACTCCACCACCTGCAAACAAAGGGAAATACATTAAAATCAAATATTGCGTACAGCTTCCAACGCCGTCACCGCAGTTTGTATTCTTCTGTAACTTACCACAATATGTAAAAGAACCATACAAGAGATTTACTGAAAACCAATTGAGAAAAGAATTCGGGTTTACCGGAGTTCCTATCGAAGTGTATTTCAGACAAAAATAATTTTACCAATCCCTTTTAGATTTTCTAAGAGGGATTTTATTCTTAATTAAATTTTATATTAAAGCTTCTCAAAATAATGAATACAGTCGTATTATCAGAACAGTTTTCTTTGGTTAATACTTGGATTAATGAACTTAGAAACGTAGAAATTCAGCACGACCGAATGAGATTCCGTAGAAATATGGAAAGAATCGGGGAGATTGCAGCATTTGAAATCAGTAAAAGTTTAGAACAGAAAGAAGTTGAAATTCAGACTCCTTTAGATACGATTAAAATAAAGGAAATTGCTGTTCAACCTGTAATTACCACAATTTTAAGAGCGGGAGTTCCTTTGTTTGAAGGGATTTTAAATTATTTGGATAGAGCAGATTGCGGTTTTGTAGCAGCGTACAGAAAACACGATGCCAACGATTATTTTTCAATCAAACAGGATTATCTTACCTGTCCGAATATTGACGGAAGACCTTTAATTGTTGCAGATCCTATGTTGGCAACCGGAGCTTCTTTAATTGAAGCGATTAAAGATTTGCTAACCAACGGAACACCAACTCAGCTTCATATTGTAGCAGCAATTGCTTCAAAGCAAGGTGTTGAAACCATTGAAAAAGCTTACCCGAATGCGAAAATTTGGGTTGGAGCAATTGATGAAAATTTAACTTCAAAAGGATATATTACACCAGGTTTAGGTGATGCCGGAGATTTAAGCTACGGAGAAAAATTGCAGAGATAAGTTTAAAATTTTAATGATAAATTAATTGGTCGTATTTTTTAATATGACCAATTTTGCATTTATATTATAAATGTTATTCATCCATTGCCATTACCAAAATACTCACTTTGTTGTCTCCGGATTTCAAAATTTCCCAGGCAATTGAAGCAATCGTATTTCCGGTGGTAAAAACATCATCAATCAATAAAATATGTTTTCCTGAAATGTTTTCTGTGATGGAAAAGGTATTTTGAGTTTCAAGACGATGTTGTCTGTCTTTCAAAGCCTGTGCTTTTGAATAATGGTTTCTTTTAATTAAATCATGACTAAAAGGAATCTCATAAAACTTAGATAATGTTTCTGTAAACAAATGCAGTTGATTATAACCTCTCTCTTTTAATTTTTTCGGATGCAATGGAACAGAAACAAATGCATCAGGTTTTTCATTTTTGAAATCTAAACGCTCTGTCGTCCATTCTGCTAAAATCTTTCCGGCTTTTTCTCGACTTTTATATTTTAATTCGTGGATGATTTTTCGGCTTAAATTTTCCTTTTCAAACTGCATTAATGCAAAAGCATTTTCAATGGGAAAAAGAAGTTTACATTTCTCCAAAATATAATTATCCTCAAAAAAGTTGAAATGCGTAAAGTGAATTTGCTCAAAACAAACATTGCAGACAAGCAAGTCGCCGTCAATAATCCGGTTGCAGTGAATGCAACGATTCGGAAAGAAAATATCTAAAATCATTTGTGTGTTTTGTAGAACTAAGATAGTGAATTTAGCTGGAAGATGAATGCTTGACGCTGGAAGTTTTAAAAATTGCGTTTTAATTTTCTATTAATTAATTGAAACGCTTTTGAAATTAAAATCTCTGAGTTAGAAATATTTTCAATGCGTTAAACTTCCATCATCTAGCTTCCAACTCCAAACCTAAAAATCCTTCCGAATCTTCTCAATCGCATTCTTCATACCCGAATTAAAATATTCCTTTTCCAATCGAATTGGTGGCGACTGTCTAACTTCGCAATCGGCAATGCTGCACGATTCGCAAGTCACACCAACATTAATGGTTTTTAAAGTTTCAGATTTAATAAAATTAATTTTTTTAATGGTCTGTGAATTCAATAAAATTCCCAAACAATAACTTCTGTTGCTTCCATCCGAAAATGGATTTTTCTGCGAGGTGGAGATCACCAAATAACTTACACCTTGATCTTTATAATGCGAAATTTGGGCATCCGTCAATGTTTCATTTTCAGTTAATTCATGCAGGTTTTTGATCGCGATCCATCTTCTGCAGTAATGTTCGTTGGTTGCGTTGGCATGTGGAGCTTGTTGATGATTAAGATGCAATTCCTTTAAGATCTGAATTTTATCTGAGTTTTTCTTTTTTACCAGACATAAATAAAACAAATCCTTAATTCCTAATTCTGAAGATAGAATATTGGTCAAACGATAATAAAACGTTTCAGGTGAATGAGTGAATTTTTTAATTAAGTCTTCAAAATTTGTGGGTTTCCAATCGTTTTGTAAGAAAAATTCAGAAGTTTCTTCAATTGTTTTTTCTTTTGAAATTAATAAAGCCCCTGCGAAATAAGAAGCATAAAAGTTATTCAAGATTTCTTCAAAACTTCCAAAATCAAGCCATGAATAGGTGTTCGGACGATTCTTCAATTCCAGAACATTGAAGCCTATTTCTTTCGCAAAAATAAAAGTCTTTTGGTCTTGCTCTAATTTTTTATTTAAAAGCAATAATTTTTTCTCAGGCATAAATAACGAACGAAGATTATCCAACGTTCCATATTGTTCAAAATCTTCTGATTGAATCGTGTAATTGAATCTTTCAGTCAATATTTTTTCTAAAATATCGGTTTGTAAATTTGTATTGATCTTCAATTGATTTTCCTGCGCAAACTGCAAGACTTTATCTTCAATTTCTGGGAAATAATTATCGTTTAATTCCTGAAACGAACGCAAAACGGCAAAGTAAAACCGCTCTTTTCCTAAATTGTAGTTCTGTGAAATTTCTATCAAAGCATTAATAAAAGCGGTCACTTTTTTTGGTGCATCGCTGATAATACTGATGAGGTTATTTTTATTGATTCCGAAAAGATCCAAAGGAATTTCTTTAAAAAAATCAGATTGTAAAATTTCGTTGAAAGGGGCTAAACTTTTATCAAGCTTTGTTGAAACCAAATCATCAAAAGTACAGTTTAAAGATTCTGAAAGCTGAATAATTTTATCATGTTTCGGATATTTTTTACCGTTTTCAATTTCATTAAGGTAAGATTTTGATAATCCTGTCTTTAAGGCAAGATCCTGCAAAGACCAATTTTTCTTTTGCCTCTGCTGTTTTAGTTTAAGTCCGAAAACCGTTTTGATAAAGTCGCTGTCAGAATTCATAGTTCAAATATAATATTTAGAAGCGATTTTTCGCATAATAATTTTTAAAATAAATTTAGCGAACGTTCGCTGTATGTGAAAATTTTTATTTAGGTTTGTAATGTCGAATCACAAAATCAAGATGTTATGGAAACTAAAACACAATTAAATATAAATACTCAACCGCAGTTTGAAGAAGTATTCTCCAATGATTTGATCGATTTTTTGGTTGAACTTCATCAAAATTTTAATGCTAAAAGATTAGAACTTTTAGAAGAAAGAAAAAAAACTCAGCAGGAATTTGATAAAGGAATTCTTCCGAAATTTTTATCTGAAACAGAAGAAATCAGAAATGGAAATTGGATCTGCGCTCCACTTCCTGAAGATTTGCTCGACAGACAAGTAGAAATTACAGGACCAGTCGATCGGAAAATGATTATCAATGCTTTGAATTCTGGTGCTTCAACGTTTATGGCAGATTTTGAAGACAGCAATTCGCCAACTTGGAAAAACTGTATGGAAGGACAAATTAATCTTTCTGATGCCATCAATCGAAAAATTGATTTTACGAATGAGCAGGGGAAATCTTATCAGTTGAATGAAAAAACGGCTGTTTTGTTGGTTCGTCCGAGAGGTTTGCATTTAAATGAAAAGCATGTTGAAATTAATGGTGAGCCAACTTCTGCTTCGCTAATCGATTTTGGAATTTACTTTTTCAGAAATATAAAAAGATTGCAGGAAAATGGAAGTGGAACTTATTTTTATCTTCCAAAATTAGAGCATTACAAAGAAGCTCGTTGGTGGAATGATGTTTTTGTTTTTGCTCAAAATTATATTGGGATTCCGCAAGGTTCTATTAAAGCAACAGTTTTGGTCGAAACAATTACAGCTTCCTTTCAAATCGACGAAATTTTATTTGAATTAAAAGAACACAGCTCCGGTTTAAATTGCGGACGATGGGATTATATTTTTTCATTCATTAAAAAATTCAGAAATCTTCCTGAATTTATCGTTCCAGATCGAGATCAGGTGACAATGACTTCATCTTTCATGAGCGCTTATTCTAAAAGAGTGATTGAAATATGCCACAAAAGAAATGTTCATGCAATCGGCGGAATGGCGGCACAAATTCCTATTAAAAATGATTATGAAGCAAATAGTCAGGCTTTCGGAAAAGTGAGAAATGATAAAGAAAGGGAAGTTAAAAATGGTCACGACGGAACTTGGGTGGCACATCCTGCTCTGGTTTCTGTGGCGAAAGATATCTTCGATCAATTTATGCCTGAGAAAAATCAAATAGATAAAAAGTTTGATTATAAAATTACAGAAAATGATTTGCTGGAAATTCCGAAAGGTGAAATCACTGAAAAAGGCGTAAGAAAAAACATTAACGTTGGAATTTTGTATATCGAATCATGGTTAATGGGAGTTGGTGCCGCAGCTATTTACAACCTGATGGAAGATGCTGCCACAGCTGAAATTTCAAGAACCCAAATCTGGCAATGGCTAAAAAATGAAGCGATATTAAATGATGATCGAACATTGACGAGAGAAATGATTTTGCAGTGGGAGTTTGAAGAATTGGAACGCATCGAAAAATATGTAGGTGAAGAACGTTTCAAAAACGGAAAGTTCAATCTGGCAAAAGAACTTTTCAACGAATTGATTTTCTGCGAAAACTTCGAAGAATTTTTAACCTTAAAAGCTTATCCATTTATTTGAGTGGGAGAGTTTGAGGGTTTTAGTGTCTGAGAGTTATAAACTGTCAACTAAAAACCAACAACTAGCAACTAACATCAACAATTAACTAAACAAAAAATATTATGAAAACAAGACAAGATCAAATTCAGGAAATAGAAAAAGACTGGTTAGAAAACCCACGTTGGAATGGTGTGAAAAGACCTTATACAGCAGAAGAGGTATTAAAACTTCGAGGTTCTTATAAATTAGATTATACGATTGCAACAGAAATGTCAAAGAAATTTTGGGATAAACTGAATTCTCAGGATTTTGTTGCGGGTTTAGGAGCTTTGACGGGAAATCAAGCGGTACAGGAAGTTGACGCAGGATTGGAAGCGATTTATCTTTCAGGATGGCAGGTTGCTGCAGATGCTAATTTATCTGGTGAAATGTATCCTGATCAATCGTTGTATCCTGCGAACTCAGTACCTTCTGTGGTAAAAAAAATAAATAATGCTTTGTTGAGGGCAGATCAGATTCAATCGGTAAACGGAGGTGGAGAAAAAGAATATTTAGTTCCTATTATTGCTGATGCAGAAGCTGGTTTTGGTGGAAATCTGAATGCGTATGAATTGATGAAGCAAATGATTGAAGCGGGAGCTGCAGCGGTACATTTTGAAGATCAGTTATCTTCTGCGAAAAAATGTGGTCATTTGGGCGGAAAAGTTTTGGTTCCGACTCAGGAAGCGATTAATAAATTAATTTCGGCTCGTTTGGCGGCGGATGTTTTGGGCGTTCCAAGTTTAATTATTGCAAGAACGGATGCGGATGCAGCAGATTTGTTGACTTCAGATATTGATGACAGAGATAAAAAATTTGTAACTGGTGAAAGAACCTCCGAAGGTTTTTATGTGGTGAAAAATGGAGTGGAACAGGGAATTGACAGAGGTTTATCTTATGCTCCTTACGCAGATTTGATTTGGATGGAAACTTCAAATCCTGATTTGGAACAGGCGAGAAAATTTGCAGAAGGAATTCATGCTAAATATCCGGGAAAAATGTTGGCTTATAATTGTTCGCCTTCTTTCAACTGGGCAGCAAGACTGAGTGTTGAAGAAATGTTGAACTTCAGGGAAGAATTGGCGAAATTAGGTTACAAATTCCAGTTTATTACATTGGCTGGTTTCCATGCATTGAATACGGCGATGTTTGAATTGGCTTTAGCTTATAAAGAAAAAGGAATGGCGGGTTATTCTGAACTACAGGAAAGAGAATTTGCCTTGCAGCAAAAAGGTTTCAGAGCGGTAAAACACCAGACTTTTGTGGGGACAGGATATTTTGATGAGGTTCAGAATATTGTTACAGGAGGTTCTTCGGCGACTGTTGCGATGAAAGATTCTACTGAGACTGCACAGTTTCATTAAAAGAATTCATTAAAAATAATTTGTTGGAAAAACGCAAAGACGCAAAGCTTAATGAAATTTATAATGTTTTTTAAGACGCAAGAAAATCAAAGATTTTAAATATTAAAAGTTGTAAATTTTATCGAAGATAAAATCCTTGCGTCTTAAAACATGTAATTTGTAAGTTTCCTTGCGCCTTTGCGTTTTTCTAACAGAAAAAAATATTAAAAAGATCATTTTAACTAAATTTAATTGTTAAGAACCTTCCCAAAAATTGAGAAGGTTCTGTTTGATATCTTATTTTTGAATAAATATTTGAAGAAGATGAGTTTGATTTTTGAAAAGCAAATAAAAATTACAGAACAACATATTGATGCAAATAATCACGTCAATAATGTACAATATGTAAAATGGGTGGAAGAAATTGCGGGCGAACATTGGAATTCTGTAAAAAATCAATTAGGTTTTCCAGATGATATCTGGATGCTTCTCGATCATCATATTCAATACAAAAAGCAGGTTTATTTAGATGATGTAGTTACGATAAGAACTTATCCAAAATCACCGGAAGGAATTCGACAGCCGAGAAAAGTAGAATTCTATTGTAATGATGTTTTGGTTGTAGATTCTCTTACGCTTTGGGTTTTTATTGATAAAGAAACTCAGAAAATTAAAAGATTGGATGAGAATTGGCTAAGTTTACTTTGATTTTTAATAAATATGTTTATTTTCGTGATCCTATAAAAACTACATGGAAACAAAATATACAGAAGATCAATTTGAGGAGTTTGAAAAATATGATGCACTTTCTGATCAGGATGTTTTTACAAAGATCTGGACGGAACCTCGAAGAGTTTTCAAATTTATAAACGATACCCGATACGAGAAATATTTGTACTTTTTTATGTTTCTTGCGGGGGTAGCGAGTGCTTTTCAGCGCTCTAGTTCTAAAAATATGGGTGATCATTCATCACTGTTTTTAATTGTTTTCGGATGCGTTATTCTTGGTGGAGCTTTGGGGTGGATTTCCTATTATATTTATGCAGCACTTTTAAGTTGGTCGGGAAAATGGCTGAATGGCGTTGGAAATACATCTTCCATTTTTAGAATGATGGCTTATGCAATGATTCCTTCAATTTTAGGTCTGTTTTTTCTGTTTTTGCAGATTGCTGTTTATGGCGTTGATTGTTTTACAGATTTTGCAGGATATTTGGAAAAAGGTATGTTCATAAACGTTGTTTTCTGGATTTCATTCATTATAGAAAATCTATTATCACTTGCAACTTTGGTTTTTATGGTGATTGGACTTTCAGAAGTGCAAAAATTTTCGATAGGAAAAGCCATTGCCAATCTTCTTTTACCAATTGCCTTCATTGTTGTGCCAATTGTACTGATTGTATTTATAGCGACGATATTTTAATTAGATTAAAATTAAAGTCAGGGTAAGGTGATTCTTTTACATATCGAATTTCCTTATCTTTGCACTATGATACGTATTACAAAAATTTTTACATTCGAAACTGCTCATGTTTTGTATAATTATGACGGGAAATGTAAAAATATGCACGGGCATTCCTATAAACTTTTCGTTACTGTAAAAGGAAAACCTGTAAATGATCTTGAAAATCCTAAAAACGGAATGGTGGTAGATTTTGGCGATATTAAAGATATTGTAAAATCTGAAATTGTTGATGTTTGGGATCATGCTGTTTTGATTAACGGAGTTTCTCCGCACAGAGAATTGGGAGAAGGTTTAGAAAGTCAGGGTCATAAAGTGATCTACTGTACTTTTCAGCCGACTTGCGAAAATATGTTGTACGCCATTGCTGCAAAAGTAAAATCAAAACTTCCGGAAGGAATTTCTTTAGCTTATCTTAAACTTCACGAAACCGAAAACTCTTACGGAGAATGGTTTGCAGAGGATAATTAATATTTTTTTACTGAATTTAAAATATAAAAGGTGATTAAAACAACCATCAATTTAGAGCCGGGAAAAAAAGTATATTTTGCTTCGGATCAGCATTTTGGAGCTCCTAATCCTAAGGAGAGTAAAGTGCGTGAAGAAAAATTTATCCGATGGATGAATGAGATCAAAGAAGATGCTCAGGTTTTATTTTTGATGGGTGACTTATTTGATTTTTGGCACGAATGGAATCATGTAATTCCAAAAGGTTATGTGCGTGTTTTAGGAAAAATTGCCGAATTAAAAGATCACGGTGTTCAGGTTTATTTTTTTGTAGGAAACCACGATTTGTGGATGAAAGATTATCTTGAAGAAGAAATTGGCTGTACCGTTTTTTATAAAAAACAATATTTTGAAATTGCAGGAAAACAGTTTCTTTTGGCTCATGGGGACGGATTAGGACCGGGAGACAAAGGCTATAAAAGAATGAAAAAAGTCTTTACAAATCCTATTGCACAATGGTTTTTCAAATGGTTGCATCCCGACATTGCGATGAAGATTGCTTTGTATATGTCGCAGAAAAATAAAATGATTTCTGGAGATGAAGACAAAGCTTTTTTAGGAGAAGATAAAGAGTTTTTGATTATTTATTCTAAAAAGAAGCTTGAAACAGAGAATATTGATTACTTTATTTACGGTCACCGACATTTGCCGATGGTTTTAGATTTAGGAAAAAAATCAAAATACATCAATTTAGGAGACTGGATTTCTTATTTCACATATGGGGTTTTCGAACAAGATTTTCAATTAAAAACGTTTGAAAAACAAGAATAAAAAAATTACCTCGCAAAGAGGTAATTATTGAATAAAGGTTTATGACCTTTATTACTAATCCATATTCCGAAATTACAACTGCAAGAATCCAACCAAATTTTTAATTTTAATATTAAAAAATAATTAAAAGCTATGCTTGGTATAATAAATGATTTGTTTTGAATCATTATCAGGTTTTAAAATATTTATATCATTGGAAAATATATTCGACATAAAGACAGAACATGACTTTTTGACTGCCTCGCTTAAAACATTTCGTTATCAATATGACAATGTAGAAGTCTATAAAAAGTTTGTTGACTATTTGAAAATCAATCCAGAAGAAATTGAAAGTTTAGACAGAATTCCTTTTTTGCCAATTGAGATGTTTAAAAATCATCAGATTTTAGACAAAAATGTATCTACAGAATTATATTTTCAGAGTTCTGGAACAACTCAGATGAATTTGTCTAAGCATTTCATTGCTGATGAAAATATTTATCAGGAAAGTATTTACAAAAGTTTTGAACAGTTTATCGGAAAACCGGAAGATTTTATTTTTCTTGGATTGTTGCCAAGTTATCTTGAAAAACAAAATTCTTCTTTAATTTACATGGTCGATTATCTAATGAAAAAATCCGACAAACCTGAAAACGGATATTTTCTTTACAACCATGAAGATTTATTTAAGCTTTTAAATGAGCTAAAAGATAAAAAAGTTATTCTCTTTGGAGTTTCATTTGCACTTTTAGATTTCCTTGATTTCTGCAATTCAAACTCTCAAATCCTCCAACTTTCCAACACCCTGACTGTAATTGAAACAGGTGGAATGAAGGGACGAAAAGAGGAAATGACCAAAGATGAATTGCTGAAGATTTTACAGGAAGGTTTTAAAACTGAGAAAATTTATTCGGAATATTCTATGACCGAGCTTCTTTCGCAAGCTTATTCTTTGGGACAAAATGAATATCAGTGTCCAAACTGGATGCGGGTTTTGATGAGGAATGTAGAAGACCCTTTCAGTTATGAAAAGGAAGGAAAAACCGGTGCTATTAATATTATTGATTTAGCAAATATTCATTCTTGCTCATTTATTGCTACTCAGGATCTAGGAAAAGTTGTTGGCGATAAATTTCAGGTTTTGGGAAGGATTGACCATTCCGATATTCGCGGTTGCAGCTTGCTGGTGAGTTAATTTGTGTTTGAGGGTTTTAGAGTGGTAGAATTTTAGAGTTTAATAATTGTTTCTTAAAAATAATGTTAAAAATAGAAGAGCTTGTTCATGCATACATTCATTCTCAATGTGATTTTGAGAAAGAAATTGTGTTGACCAACCATTTTCAGGCAGATTGGGAAGCTGATATTTTAATTATAAATGCAGAAGGTTTTAGCCATGAAATAGAAATTAAATTGTCTAAAAGCGATTTTAAAAATGACTTTAAAAAATCTTACGTCAATACTGCAACAGGTGAGAAATTCTTAAAACACGATAAGATTTGCTGTGGAGATTACATCTGCAATTCTTTCAGTTTTCTTTTGCCAATGGGAATGATTGAACATTCTGTTATTCCTGAACATTGTGGAATTATTGAGTTTTATCATAATGTAGATTCTTGGGAAACTGAATTTTATTTAATCCGAAAACCAGCAAAAGTTCACGAAGATTCTTATTGGAATCTCACTGATAAAGACCTTTTTATAAGAAAAATGGCGCTCAATTTATTATCAAAAAAAATGGAGGTGAAAGGAAAGCATGAAGAACTCATCTTTAAAAATCCTTTTGAAATTAAGAAAATAAAATAGAAAATCCTGTCTGAAAAGACAGGATTTATTTATATGAAAATGTGTTTTTACTATTTTGCCGCTTCAGGCTTTTCAATCAGTAAATTGTAAGTGAATGCTGCGAAAACCCCACCTAAAACGGGAGCTAAAATAAATAACCATAATTGAGAAAGCGCTTCTCCACCTGCGAAAATTGCGGGACCAATACTTCTTGCCGGATTTACAGAAACTCCGGTTATTTTAATTCCAACAATATGAATTAGAACCAAAGAAAAACCAATTGCTAAACCTGCAAATCCACCATTGATGTTTTTTGTAGAAGTTGATCCTAAAATCACCATCAAAAAGATAAAAGTGAAAACGAATTCCGCAACAAAAGCTGCAATTGTATTATACTGATCAAGATATCCGGTTCCCCAACCATTAGATCCTAAAGCCCACGGTTTCATTTCTGCACCGGGATGGTTGGTAAAAATCAGGTAAAGAATTCCGGCTCCAATGATGGCTCCGATAATCTGAGCAATAACGTAGCTAATTGCTTCGCCCATTTTCATTCTTCCTGCTGCAACCATCGCAATTGAAATTGCAGGATTAATGTGGCATCCCGAAATATGACCAATTGCATAAGCCATGGCAACAACACTAAGGCCAAATGCGAAAGAAATTCCTAGAAGTCCTACTCCTGTGGTTCCGTCTGCTCCTGCAATTACAGCGCTTCCGCAACCCATTAAAACTAAGACCATGGTGCCGAACATTTCAGCAACAAATTTTGAGGTTTTTGAAATCATCTCCTATTGTATTTTTTAATTAGTAAGCTAATTTACAAAAATTAATAATTCAATGATTTTTTATTTTAAATATTTATTTTATTGTAATTATGGTTTTATTTTTAATGATAATCATATTAATTAACTTTTTTTAAGTTAATATTTTTAAATGTAAAATATTATGTCATTCCTTGAAATTAATATCTTTGAATGTAAGAAAACCAATATTTATTCGTTTTACATTTTAAATGATATTTAATGAGGAAGTATCTTTTTATAATCCCTTTATTTTTCCATCACACTTTTTCTAGTCAGCAATCCAAAAAAACGCTGCCTTGTTATGATCTTACGGAAGTTTTAAAAGTTGAGCCGACTCCGCTTTATAAACCCCATTTAGATGCTTCAAAAAGCTTTAATGTGAAACTTCTGAAAACCACAGCAACCGTTCAGAAATATATCAATAGCGGGAAATTTCATTCCATCAAAAAATCAGGAAAAGGTTTTAAGGTTCAGAAATTAGATTACAGCAGAGCCTGGATGGTTTCTAAAGGAAAGGCGACTTTAGAAAAAATCGGCTCAAGATTCAGTAAAGAAACAAAAGGTCATACTTTTACAGTTTCATCAATTACCAGAACACTTGAAGATCAATGCAGGTTGAGAAGAGTAAATTCTAACGCAAGTTTAGGGATTAGTTCGCATAATTACGGTAATTCATTCGATATTTCTTATGTAAGATTTAATGGTGTTTTAAAGAATAATCCAAAAATGGAAGCTGCATTAGAAAAGGTGTTAAAATACTATGCGGATGCAGGGCGCATTTATTACATTAAAGAAAAACAACAGAGCTGTTTTCATGTGACGGTGAGAAACTATTAAATAATTATTATTTATTCATGGGATGTTTGCGTAGTTTAGGCAGATTCAATAATTTTATGCACAGAAATTAAAAACCATCTTTATGAATAATTTAAACAGAGAAGAATATTCCATGGCTTTGGAAGGTTGGATTATGGCAAAGCAGGACATTAAAAGAATTGCAGAGCTTTTTCCGCCAAATTATGTATTCAATCTATCACCTGAACAAGTGCAATGGCTTAAGAAAAATAACTCTAACAAAGAATTTTGTGTTGAAATAGGAGTTATTAAAGGTCAATTGGCTATAATCTTATGCCCATTGGATGAAAAAGGAACTAAAGTAGCCGTTGGTGAATTTCCTTATTGCACTTTTGAAGCTTTAGAAAATGATTTGAAATTAACTGAAGTTCAGACTTATACTGTTGTTAAGAATGCGTTGTTGTCAAAAGATATGCGTAAGATTGATAATGATTCTGATATGTTTTTTCCAATTACAAGCCAACCGATCATGGAGCAGGATAAAGCGGTAAATTCTATCGAATCTTGGCAAAGTAACGGGCAAGACTGGTTTTATGCTCAATATAAAGAAGATAAAGCAAGAACTATTTTTAATAAATTCTATGTTCCTTCAGAAAAAATTTGTCATGCAGATGCAGATCTTAGCTTTGTTTGTTCATTTGGGTTAAAATATTCTGAGATTTATCAAAAACAATTATCGGCATTAATATTTATTGCTTTTCATAAAAATTTAGGAAATGGAGGAAGTGTAGAAACGATCTCAAATACTTATGATTATGCAAAGCCTTGTCCTCCAATCTGTAAAATACCAGATCTTGGAACTGATGAATAATTGCTAAAAATGGTAGAATTTTACAAAACATTTTTATTTATCAATTATGGATTGCTTTTAGCCATCATATTCTTGATATTTTGGAAATTTACCATTCTAAATAAGAAAGAAAAACAATATACTTATTATATTGTTTTTCTTTTTTTAATTGAGCTTTGTAGTTTTACATTGCCTTATATATTAGAGTCAGATGATACTTCGTTTTTATACCATTTCTTTATTGCAGGAGAATTTTACCTTTTAACGGGACTTTTTATAAGGAAACTGAATCTAAATAAACTTTTTTTGATTATTTCAGGACTTCTTTCTCTTGGTTTTTTATTTGTGATTTATGGTTTAAAGATTAGTTTTAATTATGATTTGGCAAAAATTATTTCCAATCTGGTCATCATCTGTCTTGTTGCGACATTTCTTATTCAGCAGATTAAAAACGGAAAAAATATAGACCGGTTTATTTTGGTTGACGCAAGTATCTTCTTTTATTATTCGGTTTCTGTTCTTATTTTTGTAGTGCTGTCGCAATTTGTTAATTTATCTACAGAAAGTGTTTATTTAATCATGGGTGTTAATAATGTTCTGTCAACTTTTCTTTATTGTTCAATCGTATATACCTTTTTAAAATTAAAGAAGTAACCTTAAATATCAATCTGCTTATTCTGATAATTGTAACACTTGCAGTTATCGTATTTTTTATATTGTTGGCGTACAAAACTTTTGTAGACCGTATTTTAAAAGAAAAAGAAGCGCAGAACTTAGCTGAAATCCAGCATCAGAAACAGTTGGTTTTAGAAAACACCAAAGTCCAGGAAGAAGAACGTAAAAGAATTGCGGTCTCGGTTCATGATGACATTGGCAACAGATTAAATATTCTTTCTTTATGGCTGAATAATCTAGATATTGAAGATGATTCTACTTCAGAAGTTATTTCAGGACAAATTTCAGAATTAATTGATAGTACGAGAAATATTTCACATTCGCTTTATCCTGTAAACCTCGAAAGATTAGGTTTGATTTTATATATCGAAGAATTAATTACCAATTTATCGGCAAGAATTAATATTTCACTCCATGTTTCTTCAGAATACCAAAAAAAAGATGTGTTTGTAGAAGTTCAGATATATCGAATAATACAGGAGTTTACAACGAATGTGATTAAGCATTCAAGTGCAGATAAAATTGATATTCTCATTAAAGATTTTAACGATTTTACAGGAATTGTTATCTTTGATAACGGACAAGGTTTTGATTATGAAAAGGTTAAAAAAGGAATGGGAATCAAAAATATAGAATCCAGAATGCAGTCGACGGATGCCAAATTCAAATGGAAAAGTATCATAAATAAAGGAAGCAGATTAATCTTTAAAATTCAGAAAAATAATGAGTGACCAAATAAAAATTGCCTTGGTTGATGATGAACAGCTAATTCTCGAAGGAGTAAAAATGCTTTTGTCAAAAGAAAAAAACTTTTCGGTAACGATGATGGCAAATAATGGAAACCTATTTCTAGAAAATCTTGAGACGTGTGCCGAAGAAAATTTCCCCGATATTGCCTTAGTTGATGTTCAGATGCAACCGATGAACGGTTTCGAATTGGTTGAGATTTTAAAAGATAAATATCCTGATTTAAAAATTATTATCCTTTCATCTCATTACAAAACATCGGTTTTAGGCTACATGGTCAAGTTGGGAGTTTCTGCGTTTCTTCCAAAAAATTCCGACAAAAAATTGTTTATAGAAGCCATATCAAGAGTTTTTGAAAATGGTATTTTCTTTACGAATGAAGACCATGAAATGCTTCTTTCTTACATGAATAATACTTCTAAGAAAAAATCATTGTTTAGTATGGATCATGACCTTTCCGAAAGAGAAAAAGATGTTGTGAAGCTGATTTGCCAGGAATTTACCAATCACGAAATCGCCGAAAAGCTTTTTATCAGTCCACGAACTGTAGAAAGTCACCGACAAAGAGCAATCGAAAAAATAGGCGCAAAAAATACGGTAGGAATTGTAATTTACGCTATCGTTAACAATATTTATTCCCCGGCTTAAAAACAGATTCCGTACTTGTACGGAATTTTTTATTTGGTTATTTCTACGCTAATATTTGTTCTTTTATTCTCGTTACTTTGAATTGTATTTTTTCAGTAAAGCTTTACAAAATATTTTTCAAAACAACCAAAAAACAAATAGTAATCATGGAATACAGAAATAATGAAGTTGTCTTTACTTCTGGTACAGGTAGCTTGGTAAAAGGAAGTTTTACTGTAAAAGACTTCTCAGTTACAGATGGGCAAGATCCCGATCATCATATTCGTCAAGGATTTTCTTCGTATTGCGGAAGCGATGGAAAGTTTAATTTTTCTATCGGTAGAAAAGGTTCGAAAAAAGTTGCAGAATGGTTTTCAAGACAGGTCAATAAAAACAATACCATATTCAATCACAATCCTGATGATTTGAATTTCGCAATGTTGGGAACTTTGGTTTTAGAGTTTCAGAACAATAAAATTTTTACTTTTAATAATATCGTTTTAGCTCAAGGTCACAGTGCAGGAAGCAACAACTGGTGGTTTGGCGGTACAGCTTGTCATAATATTGGCGGAAATAAAGTAAATACGGTCGTAAAAAGCAATAAGGGTTCTTTGAATGAGTTTATTTTTCTAAGAGGTGGAAATCCTGTAAATGAAATCAGTTTTTCGTTCGGAATAATGCTGAATAGATGGATGGAAAGTATTTCTTCTGAAAAAACGTTGAAGCAGATTACCATTCCCGGAAGTCACGATGCAGGAATGTCTGAACTTAGAAACTGCGCTCCTTTGAATTTTGCAAATCACCTGGTGAAAACCCAATATGACTCAATCGGTAAGCAACTCGAAAACGGCTCAAGATATTTTGATGTAAGAATAGATTTCGACAAAGATAAACTTGTAACATTTCACAGAACCGATGGCAATGGCTGTAGCGGCGAATATTTTATTGATATTTTGAATGATGTAAGAAATTTTCTCAAAAATTCTCCGTCTGAAATCGCAATTCTGAAAATTTCTCATATCCGGGATTATAAAGATCATAAGCCAAGCGAAATTATCCCTAAAATAAATGACGTAATCAATAATTACACCGATATTTTATATAAATCTAATAATCCTGAAATTAATATTACTCAGGTGAAATTGGGCGACTTAAGAGGTAAAATGATTGTTGTGTTTGATTATGATGATTTTATCAATCCAGATCAGGGAAAATGTAGATATCGTGATTTTGGTGATGGAAGTTATAATCTGGAAGTTTTTGACCAATATTCAGATACCAATAATTATGATAAAATGAAGAGTAATCAACTGGCTAAATGGGACGAATTTTCTAAAAATAATGAAAGTAAAAACAGTTTATTCCTGTTGTCATGGACATTAACTCCACAAGGATTTACCGACTTTTTTGATTCTATAGAAAACATGGCTAAAGAAGCCAACGGAAAATTACCTGCAGTTTTAAAGGATGAATTTGTAGTAAAAAGACATGCTTTGCCCAATATTATTTACATCGATTTTCTGACCAACAACATTTCTCAAAGCATTGTAGAATTTAATTTTTAAAAATGTAAAATACATTGTAAATAAAATAATTGTAGCGCAAAATATAGAATGTGAACAATTATTAAAAGAAAATATGATGCCTGCCGAAGCAAAGCTAGGACGGTAAATATTCTTGTTAAAATTTAGGATAGGGTCGTCTCACAAAGACGGCTCTTTTTTATTTTACTGTCATTCATTTCTTTTCTGTATTTTTGCACCCGAAAAAGATTCACATTCATTATTCACTTTAATATTCATTTCAAATGCTTTCGGTTCAGGGTTTAGGATTACATCATTCAGGTAATTATTTATTTCAAAACGTAAATTTCACCATCAAAAAGGATGATAAAATTGGTTTGGTTGGTAAAAACGGAGCGGGGAAATCTACGCTTCTGAAAATGCTTTCCGGAGAAATTACTTTCTATGAAGGAAACGTAGTTCCTGAAGGAAATATTACCATCGGTTTTTTAAAACAAGATCTTGATTTTGTAAAAGGAAGAACAGTTTGGAATGAAACCATGCAGGCTTTTGAGCAAATTAATGCTTGGAAAGAAGAATTGGAAGAAATTAATCATCAATTGACGGTAAGAACCGATTACGAAAGCGATTCTTATACAGATCTGATCAACAGAATGACCGATCTGAATGACCTTTTGATGCACCATGATGCCTATAATTTGGAAGGCGATATCGAAAAAGTTTTATTCGGTTTAGGTTTTAAAGCAGATGATTTTCAAAAAATAACTGACGAGTTTTCCGGAGGTTGGAGAATGAGAATTGAATTGGCAAAATTGCTTCTTCAGAAAAACGATTTGATGCTTCTCGATGAGCCTACCAATCACTTGGATATGGAATCGATTATCTGGCTGGAAAATTTCTTGAAAGATTATCCGGGAGGAATTGTTTTGGTAAGTCACGATAAACAGTTTATGACAGCAGTTTGTAATCGTACTTTTGATGTAAATAATAGAAAAGTGGACGATTATAAAGCCAATTATTCTAAATATTTGATCATGCGTGAAGACCGCCGTGAAAAACTGATTCAGGCTAAAAAGAATCAGGATGCGGAAATCAAGCAGATGGAAGATAACATCAACAAATTCCGTGCAAGTGCGACTAAGGCATCTTTTGCGCAGTCTTTGATCAAAAAATTAGATAAAATAGAGCGTATTGAAGTTGATAACGAAGACGTTTCTAAATTCAATATCCGTTTCGTACAGTCACAAGTTCCCGGAAAAGTTATTTTCGAAGCTGAAAATCTTGGGAAATCTTACGGTGAAAAACAGATTTTCGATGATGTAGACTTCATCGTTCAAAGAGGTGACAGAATTGCCCTTCTTGGACAAAACGGACAGGGAAAAACGACATTGGCGAAAATTCTTGCAGGAGACATAAAAGATTATTCAGGAAGCTGGAATTTAGGACATAATGTAAACATCGGTTATTTTGCCCAAAATCAGGAAGAGGTTTTAACGCCTAATAAAACCGTTCAGGAAGAAGCTGAAGATTCAGCAACCGAAGAAACAAGACCTAGAGTAAGAGATTTGTTAGGATCTTTCCTTTTCCAGGGTGAAGCGGTAAACAAAAAAACAAAGGTTCTTTCCGGAGGTGAAAGAAACCGTTTGGCGCTTTGTAAATTGCTTCTTCGTCCTTTCAACACGTTGATTATGGATGAGCCTACCAATCACTTAGATATTCAGTCTAAAGAGATTATCAAATTGGCTTTACAGAAGTTTGAAGGTACATTAATCGTAATTTCTCACGATAGAGAATTTTTACAAGGTCTTTGTGATAAAATCTACGAATTCCGTGATGGTAAAATGAAAGAATTCTTAGGTGATATCAATGAATATCTTGAATTCAGACAGAAAGAATCAATCAGAGAAATTTCTGCAGAAAAAGCAAAGCTTCATGGTGATGAACCTAAAGTTGAAGTAAAAAAAGTTGAAGAAAAGCCAGCAACTAATAACCAACAACAATCAACCATTATCAGTAAAGAACAGAAAAGTATTCAGAATAAATTAAAGAAAGTAGAAGAAAAAATTTCTGAACTGGAAACAGCCATCGAAACTTTTGAAGCTACGTTTACTAAAGAAAATCCTTCTGAAGAAACTTTAGAAAAATATAATAAAACCAAAGAGGAACTCGATCTTGCATTACAGGAATGGGAACATTTGGGAACGCAATTAGACTAATTTTTTTTAAATAAATATTAAAAAGATGGACTGAAAAGTTCATCTTTTTTTTGTGATAGAAGAACGACTTAGGAAGTAGGAGCGTTAAGAAAATTACAATTGAAGCCGTTAAGAAATTCCCATTGTTTGAGTGCGGCAATATATATGTTAATCAATTTTATCTTCAATCCGCACGAGTTTTGGGAATTTTAGGATTCAATTTTAATTTTTAGCGGATGATTCCAGTCTTGAATTTTTGGATACTTTTGCTTCAAGGCAAAAGTATCAACAATAAATAATTGTTATTTCTAATCTTTATTGAAAAGCCTTTCATTTATTTTTTATAATTTTGCCCAATGGTTTTTAAGGAAAGTAGACAATTAAAGAGTTTTATCTCAAAGCTGATGCTTGGGATTTACTTTTTTGCGCTCTTTTCTTCAAGCTTTCACAGTCACGAGTCTGGAGATTTTAAGCATTTTAATCTTAAAAAAACAGAAAACGCTATTTCAAAAACCGACGCAAAAGAAAAAGCTGGCGATTGTTTGGCTTGTCACTTCTTAGCAACAGGAAATACTTTATTACCAGATGAATTTAGTTTCACTTTGATCAAACATACTCATGAGGTAGAGCAGGTTTTTGCTGTACAGGAAAAAATCTGGTCACAAACTAAATTTTCTTTTCAACTTCGGGGACCTCCCGCAATTTCATAATCAATAGATTCTTTTCGGATTTTTTTGCTTTAAATTTTTCAAGATTTGAATAATTTTTAAATGCATGATGTATTTTATTAAACTAGCCGTTTTTTTAACCTTTAAGGTAAGTTGAGGAGTTAAGTTTTATTAAGAAAAATCATATAAATTTTTTAGGTATCTCTTAAAATGCGAAGCTGAACTTAATTATTCTAAACTGCTTAAATAAAATCTTAATGGTTCAAAATTGATCATAAAGATTCATAGTTTCAAACAAAAAAAATCCAATTCAAAATTTTAACGAATGTGTTTTTTTAAGCAATTCATTATTTAAAAAATCAGCTTAAAAAAACACTCAATCAATCTATTTTACAATGAAATTGATATATAGTGTTCTGCTTATCCTTTGTGGATTTGCAATTACAAACGCACAGAAAACTTACACGGTAGAAGGAACTGTTCAGGATTTTCACGATAAAACCATGCTTGAAAATGCGGTGGTGAAAATTGGAGATTTTACAGCCAATACCAATAAAAAAGGTGAGTTTTCATTTAAAAATATTCCTGCAGGAAATTATCAGCTCATTGCTAAACATGCTCTGTGCGACGATTATACTGAAAATGTGGGAGTCGACAGAAATTTGCATTTAGCAATCACGCTGGAACATCATATCGGTGATATAGAAACCGTGACCATTCACGGAAGTCACAAAACAAAAGGTTCTGTGATTATGAGAACGCTTAATAAAACGGAAATCGAAAGAAATTCTACAGAAAATCTGGGGAATTTATTATCGAAAATCTCTGGTGTTACCGCGTTGAAAACCGGTAATAATATTACAAAACCTGTAATACGTGGGTTATATGGAAGCCGAATTTCTATCCTGAATAACGGTGTGAAAATGGCGGAACAGGAATGGGGAGTTGAGCACGCTCCAAATATCGATGTCAATGATTTTGAACACATTGATGTCATCAAAGGTGCATCTGCTTTAAAGTACGGAAATGAAGGAGTAGGCGGAGTTGTCGTTTTGGAACCGGCTATTTTACCGAAAAAAGATACCATTATGGGAAGCCTGAAACTTTCAGGAATTTCAAGTGGAAGAGGAGGTGAAATTGCTGCTAATGTTGCTAAATCTTGGGAAAACCAATGGTTTGTAAAAACCGGAGGAAGTTACAGAAAAACTGGCGATCAGTATGTTCCGCATCATACATTGCAAAATACAGGGATGGAATTTAATTCTTTTAATTTCTCATTTGGGAAACATTCTTTTTTGCAGGGTTTTGATGTTTCTTATAGCGGAATTAACCAAGAATTTGGGATTTACAGAGGTGCACATTTGTCGAGTCCCGAAGATTTTTATAATGCGGTAAATTTTGGGCAGCCTTTCTATCTTGATCAGTTTACACACAATATCGACAATCCGAAACAGAAAGTAGAGCATCATATTGCAAAACTTTCCGCTTACAAACGTTTTGCAGATTTTGGTAAGCTGACTTTTCAATACAGTTTTCAGTTAAACAGAAGACAGGAATATGATATCAGAAGGGGAGAACTGAGCGAATTGCCTTCAATGGATTTACGATTAATCACCAATTCTGCAAGTTTGGTTCATTTAATTGAGCGTACAAACTGGAGTTTAGAAAGCGGAATTTCTGCTGCTTTTCAGGATAATTTTCCTGATCCTGCAACCAAAGCAAGACGTTTGATTCCGGATTATTACAGGTATGATGGCGGAGCTTTTTCTGTTTTTAAATACCGTTTTAATTCAAAAATTAATATTGAAGCTGCGGCAAGATATGATTTCAGCAGATATGATGCTTACAAATATTATGATTCTGATAAATGGAATGCGAATTATGCAGATGTTTTTCCACAGTTTTTTGTGAGTGAATCAGGAAGCAGAACTTTAACCAGACCAATTTTAGATTATCATAATTTTTCGGCGAATGTAGGTTTAGATTATAAGCCGATTCAGAATCTTGAGTTTAAGCTGAATGTATCCAGAGCAGATCGAAGTCCGAATGCTGCAGAACTATTTTCAGATGGTTTACATCATTCAGCAGCGGTGATGGAAGAAGGGAATTTAAACATTCAAAAAGAAACAGTTTATAATATTAATCTTTCATTGGCGGGTCATTTTGATGTATTGAAAGGTCTTCACATCGAAGCCAATCCTTATCTGATGATGTCTGATAATTTTGTGAACCAAATTCCAACGAGTGTTTTAAATACCAACCGAGGGGTTTTTCCGGTTTGGTCTTATCAGCAGATTAAAGCGAGAATTTACGGAGTTGATGCCGATGCAGAATTGTCAATTTTAGATAATTTAAAATGGAAATCAGGATTCAGTATTTTAAGAGGTGACGATCTTTCGAATAATGAACCACTGATTTTGATGATGCCTGCAAAACTGAGAAATTCTATTGAGCTGAATCTGAATAAACCTAAGAATTTCTATGTTACTTTAGAAAACGGAAATACATTTAAGCAAAATCGTTTTCCGATAAGAAATTTACCGGTAACTTTTATTAAAGACGGAGTGGAAAGAAATGAAGTCGTTGATTTTAGTTCTACACCTGCTGCGTTTACCTTATTTAATGCTTCTGTGGGAGCAGACTTATTTAAAAATCTGAATTTA
Source organism: Chryseobacterium mulctrae (assembly GCF_006175945.1). Classification (NCBI taxonomy): domain Bacteria; kingdom Pseudomonadati; phylum Bacteroidota; class Flavobacteriia; order Flavobacteriales; family Weeksellaceae; genus Chryseobacterium; species Chryseobacterium mulctrae. The sequence continues at coordinate 3,172,946 of NZ_VAJL01000001.1, forward strand.
AATTTCAGAATTAATAACGTATTTAATGTAGAGTATCGCGAATATCTGAACAGACTCAGATATTATATGTACGAACCCGGAAGGAACTTCGTCGTGACTCTTAAATACAATTTCTAATTTATTTACAACTTAAAATTTAAAATTAAAATGAAAAAATTTATCAATATTACACTAGTCCTTTTTGCAGCACTTTTAGTATTTTCATGTAGGTCAGATGATGATACAATTCCAGAAGATGTTCATGAGCATGACGAAATTGGAAAAGTGGTTTTAAAATTGACTAATAAAGCTGATGCTGCAGACGTACAAACGGTTAGTGTTATCTCTGGTGAAGCAGTGGGGCATTTACATCTAACCGTAGGAAGTACTTATTTAACTGAACTTGATTTCCAAATTAAGCACGATGATCATTATCATTCATCTGATGAAATTGAGGAAGAAAAAGATCATCATTTTATTACATATGCTCCTGCAAACGCAGATATTACAGTCTTGAGAGCAGCGAATGATATTGTAAGAACAGACGGACAAAAATTAGGTTTAAGAACTGAATGGAAAATTAATTCTACGCAACCGACAGGAAAGATGAACATCAAATTGATTCACGGTCCTGCAACAGTTAATCAAAATTATCCTTCAGCAACCAATCAGTTAGGTCAGACTACAGGTGGTGAAACTGATGTAGATATTACCGTTGACGCACACTAAAAGTTAGCTCAGACAAATTTTTAATATTATAAAAAGACATTATTTCGGTAATGTCTTTTTATTTTAACGTATTATAACAAAAGGAATGTCTTGTTTTAATAAAAAATTCATATTTTTGCAACCTAAAATTTTAATCAATAATGAAGGTTACCGCAAAAAACCATGATGATGTAAGTGCATTGCTTACAGTAACATTGGAGAAATCTGACTACAAAGAAAAAGTAGAAAAGCAATTGATTAATTATGCTAAAAACGCACAGGTTCCTGGTTTCAGAAAAGGAAAAGTGCCTTTGAGTATGGTTAGAAAGCAATATGAAGCAGGGATTGCATTCGAAGAAATCAACAAACAAGTTTCTGATGCTTTAAATAACTATATCAACGAAAACAAACTAAGATTAGTTGGTCAGCCGGTTCCACAGCCTGTAAATGATTTCAATCATAATGCAGAGAAGTTGGAAGTAGCTTTCGAAGTAGGTTACGAGCCTGAGTTTACTATTGACTTGGCTAAATATGAAGCTCCTCACTACAAAGTTTCGGCTTCTGAAAAAGAAATCAACAAGAGCATCGAAAATATGCAGAAGCGCTTTGCTGAGCAGGTTCCTCAAGATAAGATCACTAAAGATTCTTATATCAACTTCGAGATTACTCAGGTTGTAGAAGAAGATGCAGAAGGAGAGCACAATCACGCACCAAAAATCGCTACCATTACCGCTGAAAACAAAGCAGCTTTCAAATTGCTTAAAGGTTTGAAGATGAATGAGTCTGTAAAAGTTTCTAAAGAAACTCTTGCTGCTGACGAAGATTTGGCTAAAGAATTAGGTTTCTCTAAAGAAGAAGTTGAGCATTTACACCACGCTGAAGTTGAAGTTAAAGTAAAAGATTTCTATAGCTTAAACTTGGCAGAACTTAATCAGGAATTATTTGATAAAGTTTATGGTGAAGGAAACATCAAAACTGAAGAAGAGCTTAAAGAAAAAGTAAAAGCTGAATTAGACGAGTACTTCCAGCAGAATGCAGACGTACACTTTGTAAACAAAGTGTTGGAGCAGGTTTCTGAAAAAGAAGAAGTAAAACTTCCTGAGTCTTTCTTGACTAAGTGGTTGATCTTCTCTAACCAGAACATCCAGTCTGAAGAGCAGGCGCAAGCAATTCTTGAAGCTGAGAAAACTCAATTGAAATATCAGATTATCGAAGGTAAATTGATGTCTGATAACGATATTCAATTAGATTATGCTGATGTTTTGGCTCAGGCTGAACAATTAGTGAAAAATCAATTGGCAATCTACGGAATTCACCACTTAGGTGACGAAGAAATTCAAAAATATGCTGCTGAAATGTTGAAAGACCAAGAGCAGGTAAGACAAATTTCTTCTGAAGTAGCAATGGCTAAATTGAAAGACGTTATTCTTGAAAAAGCAACAAAAAAGGAAACTGAAATCTCTCACGACGAGTTTTTAGAAGAACTTAAAAAATAATTTATTTTGATATAAATATTTGAAAACCTCCAAGAAATTGGAGGTTTTTCAGTTTATGCCAATTGATTATAATTGCTAAGGTTTTCTATTTTTGCACACTGTAAAACCTTAGTTTTGATTTTATTAATAAACTGTATCTTTAGAATCACAAAAAATATACATATGAAAAAAGGTCTACTCCTTATTAGTTATCCGTTCTCAGATTCATTTGTTATTTTTAACGGAAAAAGAAGCAGAAACCTGAGTTTCTATGCATTGTTGTTCTTATTAATGTTGTCTTCAAACGTTAAAGCGCAGGGCAGTTTTATCACTTTGCCCGGTCTTAGTGGTGAAGATGGGGCTTTTCTGGGACCATATTCAAATGTTCCAAGAAGATTTCAGATGCTTATTGCTCATGCTCCAATTTCTTTAATGACCAACAAATACATTAGCTCGATTTCGTTCAGGCTTCAGGATTCTCATACGAATTCTTGGCCGATTTCTGATACTACATTCGGCAGCTATGAGATTTATCTCAGCAAAGGAGTGGCTCCTCCCAATATGCAAATGAACTTTGCAACCAATATTACCGGGAATCAGACTATGGTGAAATCGGGCAGCCTTACGATCCCTGCAGGCTCTGTTCCTGGCGGAAACAGCAGCAATCCTTACGCTTATACCTTCGTATTCGATACGCCTTATCTTTATACGGGCGGAAATCTTGTTATAGAAATACGCCATACAGGGAGTAATAGTTCTACTTCGGTTCCTTCAAAGGCTATTTATACCAATTCCACAGCTTATGGAACCTACTTGTCTGCATGTTGGGAGCTGAATACTGGCATCACAGTGGCTAATTTTTCTTATATCAAAATAAATGCGGTCGAAAGCCTGGGTGTAAAATCTGTGACGATTGATAATGGTGCGTCAGTTTATCCCAACCCTGTAAAAGATATTCTTTATGTAAAATCTCCTGAAGAAATTGATGAATTTCATGTATTCGATCTTGTAGGCCGTAGAGTTTTTTCACAGAAAAACAGCTCAAAGCTATCGCAACTTAAGGTGTCATCGCTGTCAAAGGGAAATTATATTTTACAACTAATCCATAAAGACGGAAACTCAACCTCTACAAAATTTATTAAAGATTAAAAGTAAGGTTGGCTCTTGCAATAATTGCTGGTTTCATTTCTCAAAAGAATTTTTTCCGAAATATTAAAGGTGTTTCGGAGGTTTAATGTATATCCTATAATATGATTATCTTTACCACTCCTAATTTAACAATGAAACCGAAAGAAATAATAGGTTTCACAAGCTTTTAAAACAATAAATATTTCAATATGAAAAAGATCATCATTCCGTTTTTCTGTGCAGCATTGTTTACCACTACTGTAAATGCGCAGACAAAAACGACTATTACTGCACCAGTAGTAAAATCTCAACTTTCTCCTCAGTTGGTTATCGATAGCTACCTGAATGCATTGGGTGGAAAAAGTAAACTGGAGGCTGTAAAAACAACAATTACAGAAAACACAATGTCTCTTCAGGGAATGGAAATTACCATGAATACCAAAAAAATGGGCAACAAATTCAGATCTGTACAGTCGGTAATGGGACAGGAAGTTACCCAGATGTTTGATGGCGAGAAAGGATACGTAAACCAGATGGGGACCAAAACAGACTTACCTGCAACGACAGTTTCGGAGCTGAAAAAGGGAAAAACCATCGATGCTTTAGGATATGATGCTGCTAATTTCAGCGGAGTGACTGTAGAAAAGCTGGATGGTAAGGATTATAATGTACTGACTTCAGATAAAGGTAAATTTTACTTTGATGTGGTTACGGGGCTTTTATATAAATCAAACACAGAAATGGGTGATGCAGTAATAAAATCTTACCTTACTGTAGACGGAATCAAATTTCCGGGAGATATCGACGCTGAAGGTAGCGGGCAGAAAGTAGTTATTAAAACAACAAAAGTTACCGTTAATTCTGGTGTTTCTGATGCAGATTTTAAGTAGTTGTTACTGATTATATATTTTAAACCGGCTTTTGCCGGTTTTTTTGTTTTTAAAACTTTAACGCAAGTTTAACTAAATAATCTGGGATTAAATTTCTTCGGGCTGGGATTAATCTTTAATTTTAGCTCAGATAAAAAAATAAATCAAACTATATGAAAAAAACTCTATCGTCCATAGCTGCGGTTATTCTAATGTCATCTATGGCTTTTGCACAGAATATCCCGATGGATCCTTCTGTAAGGACTGGTACTCTTCCTAACGGAATGAAATACTATATCAAAAAGAACACATTGCCGGAAAAGAAAGTAGATTTCAGGCTGGCAATCAACGCAGGATCTATCCTTGAAGACGAAAACCAAAGAGGTCTTGCCCACTTTATGGAGCATATGAACTTCAACGGAACCAAAAATTTCCCAGACAACAAATTGGTAGACTTTCTACAGTCGATAGGAGTGAAATTTGGTCAGCACCTTAATGCATACACAAGCTTTGACGAAACCGTTTATATGCTTCCCGTTCCTTTAGATAAACCTGGAAATCTGGATTCAGGATTGAAGGTAATGGAAGACTGGGCTTTTAATGCAACATTGACTGATGAGCAGATCAATAAAGAAAGGGGAGTTGTTTTAGAAGAATTAAGATTAGGTTTAGGAGCAGACAAAAGAATGTCTGATAAATATTTACCTAAATTATTATACAAATCTCAGTACGCCAACAGATTACCTATCGGTACCAAAGAAGTGCTTCAGAATTTTAAACCGGATGTCATCAGACAGTTTCACAAAGACTGGTACAGACCAGATCTGATGGCATTGGTAGTTGTAGGAGACATTAATGTAGATGAGGTAGAAAAGAAGATTAAAAATAACTTCAGCAAATACAAGAATCCTTCTAAGCCAAGAGAAAGAAAAACTTTTGATCTTCCGAATCATAAAGAAACTTTAGTAGCGATAGAAACTGATCCGGATGCGACTAATTCTATGGTTCAGTTTATTATGAAGGATGCAGATTCTTATACACCGGATGTTACCGTTGAACAATACAACCAAAGCCTGATCGAAAACCTTGCAACGCAAATGCTGAACAACAGATTAAGAGAATTGGTGAATTCTAATAATCCTCCATTCACTTTCGGATCTGTTTATCACGGCGGAACTTATGCGAGAACGAAGGAAGCTTTCCAAGGGTATGCCATGGTGAAAGAAGGAAATCAGATAAGCGCTTTGAAAGTACTTTTAGAAGAAACTGAAAGAGCTAAAAGATTTGGTTTCACACAAAGTGAGCTAGACAGAGCAAAATCTCAGATAATGTCTAATATGGAAAGATCTTACAACAACCGCGACAAAACAGAAAGCGATATGTTGGTAGACGAATATGTAAGAAACTTCCTTGAGCAGGAACCAATGCCGGGAATTGCTTGGGAATATGAAGATGTAAAAGGCTTCTTACCATCTGTAACGTTGGCACAAACCAATGAGGTGATCAAAAAAATGGTGAAAGAAGACAGCAGGGTGATCGTAATTACAGGTCCTAAAAAAGACAATGTAACGATGCCTACAGAAGCTTTGGTTTTAAAAACTTTTGACGATGTAAAAATGGCTGATCTTAAACCTTACGAAGAAAAAGCTACCCTTAAAAACTTAGTGAAACCATTCAAATCTGAAGGTAAAATTGCTAAAACTGAAACCGATGCAAAATTAGGCACCACAACATGGACGCTAAGCAACGGTGCAAAAGTAACCTTCAAAAAAACCGACTTTAAAGATGATGAGATTGTTTTCTCAGCAAGAAGTTTAGGCGGAAATTCATTATTGAATGATGCAGATTTCAATAAAACTCAGTTTGCCTATCAAGCTTTAACTGAAGCTGGGGTAAACGGTGCTTCTAAAGCAGATCTTACCAATTATTTGGCAGGAAAACAAGTGAATGTAAATCCTTACATCAGCAGCACTTTAGAAGGAATAATGGGTAGAACCAACCAAAAAGATCTTGGCACTGCAATGGAGCTTGTTTATGCTTATTTTACAGGTTTAAATTACAGCCCGGAAGCATTCAATGCTTACAAAGTAAAACAGTCTGCAATGCTGGATAACATTTTGTCTAATCCTCAGACTTATTTCGCAAGTGAGCATGCTAAGTTTACTAATCAGAAAAACCCGAGATTCATCGGAATTCTTCCATTAGAAAAAGATTGGGCGGCGACAGATTACAAAAAGGCATACGATGTTTACAAAGAGAAATTTGCCAATGCAGGAAACTTCCATTTCTATTTTGTAGGAAATATTGATGAGGCTAAATTTAAAAATGAAGTTTTACAATATATCGCAAGTTTACCAACTACAGGAAAAACTACAAATTTTAAAGATACAGGATATAGAGGAATCACTGGAGATCATACCAAAGTGTACAAAAAAGGTAAAGATCCGAAGAGTATGGTACAGATTGTTTATTCGGGTGAAGCTCCTTATAACGAGAAAGAAGCTTTAGCACTTTCAGCTTTAGGTGAAGTGGCAACCATCAAAGTTATTGAAAAACTAAGAGAAGACGAAAGCGGAATTTACGGTGGTGGAGCTAGAGGTTATATGGGAAAAGTTCCTTACAGCAGCTATAGCTTCAGCTTAAGTTTCCCTTGTGGACCTGAAAATGCAGATAAATTGACGAAAAGTGCAATTACAGAGCTTCAAAAACTGATCGATAAAGGTCCTGAACAAAAAGATCTTGATAAGTATAAAGAAGGGGAGATGAATGATTATAAAACAGACATCAAAGACAATAATTATTGGATGAATGCTATTTCTAAAAATCAATTAGACGGAAGCAATAAGTATGAAATCTTAAATTATCAGGAAAAAGTAAAAGCATTGACTGTAAAAGATTTGCAAGATGTTGCTAAGAAATATCTTACAAAGAACAGAGTTATTGCTACTTTAATGCCTGAAGACGGTTGGGAAAATGCACCTAAAAAAGAAGCTGCTGCAACAGTAAAAGCTACTGCAGTAAAATAATCTTAGTAGATTACATATAATGAAAACCACCGCAGAAATTTTTCTGCGGTGGTTTGTTTTTTTTGAGGAATCTGTGATGTTTTTTTAACTAATAGGATTTCATCCTATTCTTTATTAAGTCGTCCCTTCGGGACTTTCAATGCACTGATAAAAAGAATAATGATAACAAAATCATTTATTTTTCAACTATCAACTATCAACTATCAACTATCAACTATTTCCCATACTCTTTCTTCCACTCTTCAGCAACATCGCTTAGTGTAGCATAAAAATCTTCACCATATTTTCTGGTAAGCGGAGTTTTAAGAAATTTATAAACTGGAACCTGAAGTTCTTTTCCTAAAGTACAGGCGTCGCTGCAAACACTCCACTCATGATAATTTAAAGCTGAGAATGTAGAATAGTCGGTAACTCTGATCGGGTAGAGGTGACAAGAAATCGGTTTCTGCCAATCTACAGCCCCATCTTCGTAAGCTTTTTCGATGCCACATTTTGTAACGCCTCTTTCATCAAAAGTTACATAAGCACATTCTGCATCTTCAATCATCGGAGTCACATACATTCCGTCTGTAGGATCGGTTGTCCATGTTCCTTGCTCGTCGAGTGCTTTAATTCCGGCTTCTGTAAGATAAGGCTTTATTTTATCATAAATATTATCTAAAATCACAAGCTCGTCTTTATCTAAAGGAGCGCCTACATCACCTTCTACACAACATGCACCTTTACATTTGGTAAGGTTACAAACAAATTCTTCAGAAAAAATATCTTCAGAAATTAATTTATCGTCTATTTGAATCATAATCTTTTTTTTAAAATAAATTAAAGTGAGTTCCTGCTTTAAAAGCAATTAAACTTACAATGGTTAACCAAACACTTGTTTCCTGCATCCAGTATTTAGGTAAGAATTTCATCATACGGCTTAAAATAATCGTTGATGGAAAAGCCAGAAGTAATAAATATTCGTAGTTCTTATTCATATAAAGAACGATGCTTATAAGCTGAGCTAAAGAAAAAACAAGTAAAAAAGTATATTTATATCTACTTACAGGGCTTTTCTTATTGTAATGGGTAAAGTGGTCATATATTGCATAGATTAGCAGTAAAGCAATTGGAATCAGTGAAAATAAGTCTGTGTAATCCGTCATCATTTCCATTTTCCCGAAAGGAATGTAATCGGTATTCCAGGAATTGAACTGAAAGAAAAACATTACTGAAAAATAACTCAGTCCAATCATGATAATTCCCAACAGAAATCTGAAAATATTTAAACCGACTCTTTCGGAAGTAACTATCAAATGAATCAATACAAAGATCATCATCGGCCATGTTGTTGGCAAAAATATAAAGTTGAGCGCAACAATAGAACCTACCAAAACGTACGATTTCTTTCTTACATCTTCATTGGTACTCGTTAAAAGAAGCAAAAGAAAAGAATTGGTAAGAATGGCAACTGCAATTCCGAGGTCGATATTGCCATCGTACAGTCCGAAAATAAAAAATGTGTAGAGGAATAATGGCAAATGAGTGTGATAATTAAGATCTATTGCGTTGAAACAGAAATATCCCAATGCAATTCCTACAAAAGTAATTCCTGCAATAATCCCTTCGTAAGTATTGAAATTCAGTATGTTAAATAGTATTACTATTAAAAGCAGAAAACCAATGTACACAGGAATTGAAAAAATATTGCTTTCTTTTGAAAGTAATCTAAACATTTTTTATAAATTTGTACAAAGTTAATTTAAAAAAGGAAAATAATGACGTCTTTCTTTCTATTCTTAAGTGATGCATTCAAATGGGCATTTGGTTTCTACGATATTTTCGGAAACGTTTTAAACTGGATTTTGTTCGCAGTATGTTGCGTACTATTCACGTATTGGTGCTACGTTTTGGTGGTAACTCTTGGTGGAGACAAAGACAAAGAATATTATTCTCCTACAGAAGGTAAGAATCCTTACTACGATCCTGCGATCTATAAAAAAGAAGGTTAATTAATTGGTTATATAGAAAAAGACCGGTCAAAATTTTTGATCGGTCTTTTTTATTTTTTTAGTTGAAACTATTCATGAATTGGAAGAACCAGTACTGGAATTTTCGAGCTTTTCGTCAATCCTTTGGTTAAACTTCCTACAAACACATCGTAAATGCCGCTTCTTCCGTGAGAACCCATTACAATGTAACTCGCATTTTTAAGATCAGAATATTCCAGAATAATATCTTTTGCGATACCTTGTTTCAGAATATGTTCGCAATCTACATCCTGAGCGAGAATTCTTTGGTTAATTTTATTTAAAAGAACCAATTCTTCTCTGATTTCATTTTCTTCCACTTCCGGAAAATATTGGTATCCCATATCTCCGATTGCAAAACCAATATCTGTTGGCGCAACATGAATAAGGCAAATCTTTCCGTTTACTTCTTTGGCAAATTTTACGGCGCCATCAACAAGCTGATCTGTTTTCTCTCCAAAATCTACAGGTAAAATAATATTAATCATAAGTTCGAATTTGTAATTTAAGTCTTCTTAAAGATATGAAAAAAACAGACCAATCTCAAATGATATTGTTACATAATTCTTATATCCAAGATTTTTTCGTCTTCGAGATAAGCTTCCAAAACGTCATTTTCAGATACTTTTCCTACACCTTCCGGAGTTCCTGTGAAGATCAGATCACCAACTCTCAATGTAAAATACTGCGAAACGAAAGCAATAATATCATCGATGCTGAAGATCATATCTTTTGAATTTCCGTTTTGTACTTTCTCTTTATTTTTGAGAAGCGAAAAATTCAAAGATTCAAGATTATAATTTTCTTTTTTAAAGAAACTGCTCACCACTGCAGAACCATCAAAACCTTTTGCCAGTTCCCATGGAAGACCTTTAGATTTCAGATCGCTTTGCAAATCTCTTGCAGTAAAATCGATTCCCAAACCAATCTCTTCATAATGTTTGTTAGCAGATTCTTTTTGGATGTATTTTCCTCCTTTTGAGATTTTTACCACCACTTCCAGTTCATAATGTACATCATTTGAAAATTCGGGGATGTAAAAATCGTTTCCTTTTAAAACCGCGGTGTCGGGTTTCATAAAAATCACAGGTTGATCGGGAATAGCATTTCCCAGTTCTTTTGCGTGTTCGCTGTAATTTCTTCCTATGCAGATTATCTTCATAATTTATTTGTCATTGTGATGAGCGAAAAAACAATCTCAGAATCACTCATTGTTATTTATTAGTAGTATTTTTTAAGAAGCTTTTTCCCGCTTTCCGCTTTATCTTTTGTTCCGCTGCGCTGCACAAAAGGATGTCACTGCAATCGGGGCTAATAAAATTGTAGTGTTTAAAACCAAACGAGGAGTGAAACGACGTAGCGATTTCAAATATATTCTCAATCATGTCAACCTCCATCACCCAGCTTCAAACCTCCATCTTCTCAATGCGTAAACTCATTCTCACAATAGTAACACACATATCTATCACTCGAAAGCAAAGAAATTCCAAAGAAACTTGTTGATCTGTCGTCTTTGTAGATGTGATTTGAGCCACATTTAGGGCAGACAAAATCAAACTTCGGATGTTCAATCATATGTTCTACTTCAAGGGCAAACTTTTCGTTTTCTTTATAATCAGCTAAGATTTTTTCGGCGTTTTCAAAATCATCTTCAAAAACCTGTAGCTGAATTCCGCCAACAGCTTGTGAAAGCAACCAATCCGACTGAATCAGCTGTTCGTTTGCAATGAAACTGTTGATGTTGCTTTCGGCAAGAATCTGCTTGTCACGATTGGCTTCAAGTGCAGTTTCGTAAAATTTAAACTTAACTAAGTTGCTCATCCTTTTTTAATTTTTATAACTCAATTTTCATACTTTATAGAAAATTAAAAGATTATTAAACTTAAAATTTACTTGAAAGCTGAATTTTAGTAAAAATTTTCTTGGTGTACAAAGGGAAATCAGCGTTTTGCAACCATCCGAAATATCCCAGATCTTTCTGGAAAACTTCTTTTACAACCTGACCTTTGTATTTTCCGAAAGCAAAAATTTCCTGATTTTTTGCATTGTAATGAATCATTCCGGCTAAATCAGCAAATTTATTCTGAGTAGAAAATTCACTTAACTCGGCAACTTCATTAGGAAGATCGTCGTATTTTCCAACTTGTGCATCCAAAACTTCGAACGTTGCCAATACATCAGCTTCCGCAGAATGGGCATTTTCTAAAGTTTTTCCACAGTAGAATTGGTAAGCAGCACCCAAATTTCTTGGTTCTTTTTTATGGAAAATTGTTTGTGCATCGACTAATTTGAATTTGTTTAAATCAAAATCAAATTCTGCACGAAGTAATTCTTCAGCCAACAAAGGAACATCGAAACGGTTTGAATTAAAACCTCCCAAATCAGATCCGGAAATCATCTCAACAATTTTTGGAGCAATTTCTTTGAAAGTTGGAGCGTCTTTGATGTCTTCATCATAAATTCCGTGGATTTCACTTGACGAAACAGGAATCGGCATTTCGGGATTTACTCTCCATGTTTTGCTTTCTCTTGAAGAATCGGGATTTACTTTTAAAATACAGATTTCAACAATTCGGTCTTTTCCAACGTTGGTTCCTGTTGTTTCAAGATCAAATACACAAAGAGGTTTATGCAGTTTTAAGTTCATTTTTTATAATTTTGAGAATGTATTAATTTGAAAATAGAATCAGGATAAAACTTCCAGCTTCTATCATCCAGCTTCTTAATTCAGCTGTTTTTGAAATATAATTGAAATAAAAATATAATAAAGAATAACCATCGGGATTCCGACAATTTTAAATATCGCTAAAATAAGAATTGAGCCAATTAATAAAGTTAATTTCGGATAATTATCTTGTAGTTTCATCGATTTGAATTTCATGGCAATCATTTTAATCGGACTGATAAGGATCCAAGAAGAAATTACAGTGAAGATCAATAAAAACAATACATTTTCAAGAAGGAAACTAAAGCTTTGGATTTCTTTGAAAGCATAAAATAATCCAAAAACTAAAATTGTATTTGAAGGAGTATTTAAACCTTTAAAATAATATTTCTGTTCTTCGTCAAGGTTAAAAATTGCTAATCTCAAACAAGAGAAAAGCGTAATTAAAAACCCGAAGTATTTAATTTCAAAAGGAAGCTGTAATCCAAAAAGTTCATTTCCGAAAGGTTCCAGCATTTTAAACATCGTCAATCCCGGGATAAAACCGAAACTTACCATATCTGCCAAAGAATCTAGCTGGGTTCCCAAATTCGAATTGGCTTTTAATGCTCTTGCCACAAAACCATCGAAAAAATCTAAAACCAAAGACAAAATAATGCAGATTGCTGTCGTTTGGTAATCACCTAAAATCAAATGTACAGCACCAACGCAACCCGAAAAAAGATTGCCCAGTGTAATGGCGTTTGCCAGATTGTTCTTAATGAAATTCATAGAAGCAAAATTACATTTTTTAAAAATTTTAACCTTAATTAATGTCAACTAAAAATTACAATTCTATGAAATCGCTATAACTAACAGTGATAGATAAGTCAGTATATATTAGCGATTGCATATGACCTTTAAAAAAAATAAATATCTACATATGAATTTAATGTAATTTTGCAACCGATAAATAATCGACTTTTAAAAACAATACTATTTAAAAATGAAATTTTTCAAAGAATTCAGAAAAGAAGAAATCCTCGTTCTATGTTACAGGATTTTCTTGGCTTTTGTTTTTTATCAGATTGCGAGACTTTTGTTTTGGTTTTTCAATAAAGATTTAATAAAAGTAGACAGCATTGTAGATTATCTGAGCTTGGCTTATCACGGGATTGCTTTTGATCTTACAGCGATTTTGTATGTGAATGCTTTGTTTATTTTTTTAAGTTTAATTCCTATTGTCATCAATACAAAAAGCGGATATCAAAAATTTATGATCTGGCTTTATTTTATCACCAACGGAATTGCGTATGCAATGAATTTCGGGGATTTTATTTACTATAAATTTTCTCAGGCAAGGCTTACTTCTGCAGCTTTTCAGGTAGCAAAACATGAGACGAATATTTTAAAAGTATTCACTGCTTCTATTATAGAGCATCCATTTGTTATTATTTGGTTTGTGTTTTTAATGGCTGCATGGGTTTTTCTGTATAAAAGATTTAAAATCAATTATAAAAAACCTGTAAAGCTCATTCCTTACTTTATTTGGTCTGTGGTGACTTTGTGTATTTCTGCGGTATTAATTGTTGGCGGAATCAGAGGAGATTTCAAACACAGCACAAGACCAATTAATTTGGTTGATGCGAATAAATTTGTAAAAACTCCGCTTCAGGGAAATTTGGTTTTGAACTCTACTTTTTCGTTTTTCAGAACCATGGGAACCAATAATTTTAAGGAAGTTCATTTTGTCGATCAGAAATTTATTGATGAAAATATCAATACCTATAAAACATACGACAGACAGGTTCAGGATAAACCAAACATTGTGATTTTTATTGTGGAATCTTTCGGTAGAGAATATTCCGGAGCTTTTAATAAAGATAAAAACATTAAAGATTATGTTTCTTACACACCATTTATAGACAGTTTGGCAAATGAAAGTCTTATTTTCCCTAATACTTTTGCCAACGGAAGGCAATCAATTCATGGGATGAGCAGTATTTTGGCGGGAATTCCGAGCTTGATGGATGCTTTTACGAGCTCGCCTTATTCTAATCAGAAAATTCAGTCGATTGTTTCGGTTTGTAATGATATGGGGTACGATACATCATTTTACCACGGTGCTCCGAATGGTTCAATGGGATTTTTAGGTTTTGGAAATATTCTTGGTTTTAAACATTATTTCGGAAAAGACGAATACAATCACAATGAAGATTTTGATGGAATGTGGGCAATCTGGGATGAACCGTTTTTACAGTATTTTGCTAAAAATGTAGGGAAGTCGACCCCTTTTATGGCAACCGTTTTTACAGCATCTTCACACCATCCGTTTAAAATTCCTGCAAAATATAACGGGAAATTTAAAAAAGGGAACATTGAAATGCATGAACCGATGCAATACACCGATTATGCGATTAAAGAATATTTTGAAACTGCTAAAAAACAGCCTTGGTTTAAAAATACCATTTTTGTCTTTACAGGAGATCACACCAATCAGGTGTATTATTCTGAATACGAAAAAGCGATGAACCGTTTTGCGGTGCCGTTGATTTTTTATTCTCCAAATCCTGAATATCAATTAAAAGGAGTGAATGATGAATTGGCACAGCAAATTGATATTTATCCTACTTTGGCAGATTTAATCGGATACAATAAAAAAATAAGAAGTTGGGGTAGAAGTTTGGTAAGTGAAAAAAAATACCAGCCTTTGATTGTAAACTCAGACGGAACTTCGGAGCAGTTTATCTATGGAAATTATATTTACAGATTCGATGGTAAAAATATTATCGGAATTTATGATAAAAGCGATTTAGGTTTTCAAAACAATCTGAATGATAAAATAAAATCTCCGGAAACCGAAAAAGGAAAACAAATGGCAAAAGCATGGTATCAGGATTATATGAGCCGCGTAATCAATAGAAAATTGAATTAATTTTTTATTTGTTTAATTTTAAAAAATGCTCTTTCTGTTGTTATATATGCAAAGGATAATAAAAATGTTTGTGCGTTTAAAATTTATGTCTATTTTTAACTAATTAAGAATTTAAGAATCTATAATTTAAATTAAACTCTATAATATGAAAAAATTATTAGCAACATTTGTACTTTCACTGTTCAGTGTGATGTCTTTTGCACAAATCGAAGGAAAATGGAAAACCATAGATGATGAAACAAAACAGGCAAAATCTATCGTAGAAATCTACAAAAAATCTGACGGTAAATATTACGGAAAAGTATCTCAGTTATTGATTAAACCAGCAGATCCTAACTGTACAAGCTGTAAAGATGACAGAAAAGGGAAGCCAATTTTAGGATTGGAAATCATCAGAGGTTTGGCAAAAGATGGCGATGAGTTTACAGGAGGTACCATTACAGATCCTAAAACAGGTAAAACTTACAAATGTACCATCACCAAAAGCGGAGATAAGCTAAATGTAAGAGGATATATGGGCGTTTCTATTTTAGGAAGAACACAGGTTTGGCAGAAAGTAAACTAATCAGTTTAAAATAATATTAAATATTAAGGCAACTCAGCAATGAGTTGTCTTTTTTGTTATGTAAATAATAAAAAAACACTATTTTTGTACTCTAAATTTTTCAAATAAATATGGCAGAACATACTTTTCGTGAAGTGATTGCGCAGGCAATGAGTGAGGAAATGCGTAAAGACGAATCCATTTTTCTAATGGGAGAAGAGGTTGCAGAATATAATGGTGCATACAAAGCTTCTAAAGGAATGTTGGATGAGTTTGGTGCTAAGCGCGTAATCGATACACCTATCGCAGAACTTGGTTTTACAGGAATTGCTGTAGGCGCTGCAATGAATGGTAACAGACCAATTGTAGAATATATGACATTCAACTTTGCTCTTGTTGGGATCGATCAGATTATCAACAACGCAGCAAAAATCCGTCAGATGAGTGGTGGTCAGTGGAACTGCCCGATTGTTTTCCGTGGTCCTACAGCTTCTGCAGGTCAGTTGGGAGCAACACACTCTCAGGCTTTTGAAAACTGGTTCGCAAACGTTCCGGGTCTTAAAGTAGTAGTTCCTTCAAACCCTTATGATGCGAAAGGATTATTAAAAACTGCAATTCAGGATAACGATCCGGTAATTTTCATGGAATCTGAACAGAT
Source organism: Chryseobacterium mulctrae (assembly GCF_006175945.1). Taxonomy (NCBI): domain Bacteria; kingdom Pseudomonadati; phylum Bacteroidota; class Flavobacteriia; order Flavobacteriales; family Weeksellaceae; genus Chryseobacterium; species Chryseobacterium mulctrae. The sequence goes on from NZ_VAJL01000001.1 coordinate 3,188,921, forward strand.
GTACGGAGACAAAATGGAAATTCCTGAAGAAGAATATTACTTACCAATAGGAAAAGCTGATATTAAAAGAGAAGGTACTGATGTTACTTTAGTTTCTTTCGGAAAAATCATGAAATTGGCTCTTCAGGCGGCTGAAGATATGGCTAAAGAAGGTATTTCTGTAGAAGTTATCGATTTAAGAACAGTTCGTCCTTTAGATTTCGATACGGTATTAACTTCAGTAAAGAAAACAAACAGATTGGTAATTTTAGAAGAAGCTTGGCCATTTGGTTCTGTATCTTCAGAGATTACTTATATGGTACAGCAAAAAGCATTTGATTATTTGGATGCGCCAATCAAGAGAATTACTACTCCTGATGCGCCTGCTCCTTATTCATCTGCGTTATTTGCAGAATGGTTCCCTAAACTTGAAAAAGTGAAAGAGGAAATCAAAAAAGCAATGTACGTGAAATAATTATTGTGCGATTATAGAAAAAAACTTCCGAAAGGAAGTTTTTTCATTTATACAATGCATGACTAATGTGACGGTGGCTGATAAATTTAATATAAATTTGCGCTTTTAAAAATAATAAGCTGACATGGCAGAAGTTACAGAAGGAGGTCATCATATAGACCTTAAAAAGCTTTCATTTGTGGGAGTTATCGTTTCTCTAGGGATTGTTTTCGGAGACATTGGTACATCACCGCTTTACGTAATGAAGGCAATTGTCAATGCAAGGAAAGATGGCTCAACGATGCCTTTCGACACTTATATTGAAGGTGCGCTTTCTTGTATTATCTGGACTTTAACACTTCAGACAACTCTTAAATATGTGATTATCGCTCTTAAAGCAGATAACCGCGGTGAAGGTGGAATTTTAGCTTTATATTCTTTAGTTAAAAAACTAAAAAAGAAATGGCTCTACGTCGTCGCCATCATTGGTGCATCAACCTTGGTTGCCGATAGTGTGATTACGCCTTCTCTTACGGTAATGTCTGCAATTGAGGGACTTAAAATCTACAATCCAGAAACACCGGTTGTTTTTATTACCCTATTTATTCTCTTTATCGTTTTCGTTGTACAGCAATTCGGAACGGCTTCTATCGGAAAATTCTTCGGACCTATCATGGTGACGTGGTTTTTGGTTTTGGGAGGTTTCGGATCAATGCATATTTTTGATCATATCGAAATTTTAAAAGCATTCAACCCAATGTATGCGTATAACCTGATTACCCATTCGCCAAGTGCAATTGTAATCATGGGTGCAGTGTTTTTATGTACAACCGGAGCGGAAGCATTATATTCAGATCTAGGACATTGCGGAGCGAAAAATATCCGTGTAAGCTGGATCTTTGTTAAATTGATGTTGATCCTTAATTATTTAGGACAAGGAGCTTGGTTGTTAGATAACTATGAAAAAGTTTTCTCAGGAGTCAATCCTTTCTTCGGAATTATGCCGGAATGGGCCGTTTTACCGGGAGTAATTTTGGCAACTTTAGCAGCAATTATTGCAAGTCAGGCAGTAATTACAGGTTCATTTACAATGTTTTCTGAGGCGATGTCAATTTCATTCTGGCCTAATCAGCATATCGAATATCCTTCAGGAGTAAAAGGACAAATGTATATCCCAAGAATCAATTGGGGATTGATGTTTTTCTGTTTTATCGTCGTTATTTTCTTCCAGAAATCAGAGCACATGGAAGCAGCCTATGGTTTAACAATTACCATAACGATGTTGATGACCACAATCTTATTAACATATTGGTTAAGCCGTACAAGATTAAATAAATTCTTCCTTTTTGGTTTTGTAGCCATTTATCTTTTCCTTGAATCTGGATTCTTCTATGCGAATGTAATTAAGTTTTTCGACGGCGGTTGGTTAACAATGGTTCTTGGAGGTTTCATTGCAGTTTGTATGTACGCTTGGTACAACGGAAGATTATTAAAAGCCAATTTCACGAGCTATGTGAAGATCGATAAATATGTTTCTATCATCAAAGACATGAAATTGGATGAAACAATACCAAAATATTGTACCAATCTTGCGTATCTGAGCCGCGCGAAGCGAAATGATGAAATAGAATCGAAAATTATTTATTCCATTATTAAAAAACAGCCTAAAAGAGCAGATCATTATTTTATTCTGAGTATTGTCAACCAAGAAGATCCTTACACATTTAAATACAGCATAGATGAAATTTTGCCGGGAACGATTTATAAAGTAAATTTCCTTTTAGGATTTAAGGTAGACCGTAGAATCAATGATTATTTCAATATGGTTTTAAAGGATTTAATGGCAGACGGAACAATTCCATCACGAAGCAGCCATCCCTCTTTGAGAGCGCATAATGTTCCGCCAGATTTAAAGTATGTAATCATAGATAACACCTATATCAACGATATTCTTTTAACGGTAAAACAAAAAATAACGTTAAATATTTATAATTTTGTTAAATATATCGGTAGCGATGACTTCAAATCTTGGGGTGTTACTTCGCACAATGTTGTCGTAGAATCGGCGCCATTAACGGAAGAAACGATCTCAAGCAGTAAAATTCAACAGGCAGAATTTAGAAGATCTAATTTTTAATACTTGCATTACAGAGCTTAAATGCATGATATTGATTTAAATAAAAATCAATAAATTTGTAAGATAAATTTTTTAATGGATACTTTACAAAAAGAAAAAAATATAGCTTTAATAAAAGACGTTTTACGAAATTATTTACTTGAAAAAGGTTTTCGTAACACGCCTGAACGATATACCATCTTAGAAGAGATCTATAATATGGATCATCACTTTAATGTAGATGATTTGTATCTTCTGATGATGCAGAAAAAATATCATGTTTCTAAAGCTACGATTTACAATACCATCGAGATTTTCCTTGATGCAGGCTTAATTCGTAAGCACCAGTTTGGTGAAAAAACATTGACTTCATCTTCTTACGAGAAATCTTATTTTGATAAGCAGCACGATCATTTGGTGATTTACAAAAAAGATTCAGACAAAGAAATTGAAGAAATCATCGAGTTCTGTGATCCTAGAATTCAAGGGATTAAAGAAGCAATAGAAGGAGCTTTTGGCGTAAAAATTGATTCTCATTCGCTGTATTTTTATGGCACTAAGAATGATTAATCAATGAGACTGGTTCTTTTTCTATTCCTATTTATTTCCTCGTTTACTTTGGCTCAGGTTACACCGAAACCTGCGCAACGAGACCCTTATTTACAAAGTCCTGTAAAAAATCAGCCACAGAAAAGTAAGCCCGGACAAAAGGTGAAGATTATTCATGCTGATGAAATTATTAAAGATCCTGCCAAATATGATGGTAATCAATATTTAAAGGGAAATGTTGTCATCGATCATCAAGGCTCTATTTTAAGCGCCGATGAAGTGGTGATGTATGAAGCCGAAAACTTTGTAAAAGCAATCGGAAATACAAGACTTCAAAACTCTGATGGCTCAATCATTACATCATCAGAAATGGAGTACGACGGAAATACTCAAAAAGGTGTTGCCCGAAAAAATGTGGTCTTAACCGATCCTAAAGGAACGATTATTAAAACTGAAACCATGTATTACGACAGGGTTTCTAATCAGGCTTATTTTAATACAGGTGGAACTATCAATGACGGTAAAAGCACAACCTACGCAAAAACTGCCACTTATTTTCTGACGACACGTACGATTGATCTTACAGGAAGAGTTAAAATTGTAGATAAAGATTATACTTTGGAAGGCGATAATGTGGTTCAGAATCAGAATACCAATATTGTTACCATTAACGGTTATACCGTAATTACTAATAATAAAAATCCGAAGAACAGAATTATTACCGATAAAGGAACTCATAATATGAATACCAAAGAGTCTTTTCTTACAAAAAACTCGAGGATTTATTATAATGACAAGATTCTTACCGGAGATGAGATGTATTATAATCAACTCACTGGTTTCGGTAAAGCTACGGGAAATGTTACGCTTGATGATCCTTTAGAGAAAAGATACATTAAAGGTGGTTATGGTGAGATTTATGAAAAGAAAGACTCGTCAATGATGACTAAAGAGCCTTATGCGGTGAAGATTTTTGAAAAAGATTCGCTTTATTTTTCGTCTGAAAAAATTCTGTCTTATCAAAAACCGGATACTGCAGATATTACCAAAAAGAAAAGTTATTTGAGGGCTTTCAAAAAAGCAAGAATTTATAAATCAAATGCACAGGGAAGAGCAGATTCTATTGCTTTCAACGAAACAGATGGAATTATGCACATGTACACTAATCCTATTTTATGGAGCGGCGAAAAACAGGTGACCGGTGATAAAGTAGAAGCTTATTTTAATACTGAAACTGAAAATATCGACTCTTTAAAAGTAATAGGAAACGGTTTTGCGATTGCTAAAGTAGATTCATTAAATCTGTTAGATGAATTTCATCAGGTGAAAGGAAAATTAATGACGGTGTATTACGAAGGTCCGGATATCAAAGAAATTAAAGTAATCGGAAATGCTGAAGCAATAACGTATGCCGATGAATTTAATAAGAAAACAAAGGTTAACGAAAGAATCGGGGTTAATGTATCAATATGCGGAATTATCAGTGCATTGTTTGATCAGCGTCAGGTTCAGATTATTTCATGCAGTATCGGAGCGGCAGCAAAAACGTATCCGATGAGTCAGATTTCTCCGGAGCAGAAAAAATTTGAAGATTTCAACTGGAATACCAAAGACCGAATACGGAAATGGCAGGATATTCTCGTTGACTCACCAAATTATGAAGAGATAAAATACGAACCCAACGATGCTCTTTACAATAAAGTACAGGAAGCAGCGGAAAAAGAAAGAGCTAAAGAAGAAGCTAAAAAACCTAAAAGGGTAAGAAAATAATAAATGAAAGACCAGTTGTAAAGCTGGTCTTTTTTCTTTGTAAATATTTGTTTTATTTGGAGAGCCTTGTCAAGGTTCTAAACCTTGACAAGGCTTAATCTTAATTAGACGCACAACATAATTAAATTACACGTCTTAATCGAAGAAGTTAGACGTGTAATTTTAGTAACTTAGACCCCTAAGTTGAAATTTGTACAAATACGGGTAATAATCATGTATGAAATTTCTACATCTGATGAATGTTTTTTAGCTTTGCCTAAAATTTTTCATACAATGGAAATGCAAAACGATTTTTTTAAATATCAGGCTCAAACGACACAATTTGCAGCAGGTTTTGAAGTGGAAAAAGCAGAAGGAAGCTATATTTTTGGAAAAGACGGAAGAAAATATCTCGATTTCGTAGCGGGAGTTTCTGCCAATACTTTGGGGCATTCGCATCCGAAAGTAGTAAATGCGATTAAAGAGCAGGCTGATAGATATCTTCATGTGATGGTTTATGGCGAATATGCTCAGGAAAAACCTGTTGAATTGTGTAGATTATTAGCTGAAGCAACTCCGGATCCTTTAGAAATTACTTACTTGGTCAACAGCGGTGCGGAAGCAATTGACGGAAGTTTAAAACTGGCAAAAAGATATACGGGTAGAGAAGAAATTGTTTCTTTCAAAAACTCTTATCATGGTAATACGCACGGAGCATTAAGCGTTTCAGGACATGAAGGTCACAAAAGAGAATTTCGTCCTTTGTTACCAATGGTTTCTTTTATTGAGTTTAATAATGAAAATGATTTCGATAAAATCACAGAAAAAACAGCTTGCGTAATTCTTGAAACTATTCAGGGAGCAGCAGGATTTTTAGTTCCAAATAATGATTATTTAATTAAACTAAAAAAGAGATGTGAAGAAGTTGGAGCTTTATTGATTCTTGATGAAATCCAGCCAGGTTTTGGTAGAACAGGGAAACTTTTTTCTTTTGAGCATTTCGGTATCGTTCCTGATATTTTGGTGATGGGAAAAGGAATGGGAGGTGGAGTTCCGGTCGGAGCCTTTATGAGTTCGAAAAAGATTATGGAAACGCTTTCTCACTCTCCGAAATTAGGGCACATCACAACTTTTGGAGGAAATCCTTTGATTGCTGCAGCTTCTCATGCAACTTTAAAAGAAGTTTTAGAAAGTGGTTTGATGAATGAAGTGGATGAAAAAGAAAAACTGTACAGAGAACTTTTGGTTCATCCTAAAATTAAAAATATCAACGGGAAAGGTTTGATGCTTGCGGTAAATCTTGGAACTCCGGAATTTACACTCAATGTTGCTAAAAAATGTATGGAAAAAGGTCTTATTGTTTTCTGGCAGTTATACCGAAATGAATACCTGAGAATTTCTCCACCGCTAACAATTTCTAAAGAAGAAATTACAGAAGGATGTAAGATTATTCTTGACGTTTTAAACGAGGAAAACCCTATATAAAGCTGTGCGCAGAAGGTTGCTTTTGCATAAGATTTTTTGATGCAGTTTTATTTCGGAATTGGCTGTTAAACTTCGTTTTGAAGCAATAAGAATATTTCTGACAAAAATCATAAAAATTTAAATATAATTTTGCGTAATGAAAAAATTAATTTATATATTGCGTGACGTTAAAAATAAGTTATATGGCGAAACATAAAGTCCATTACGAATTCCCAATGCACTGTCTTTCAGAGATTTTGTACGAATATTTGGCAACTGCTGAGGGATTGTCTGAATGGTTTGCGGATGAGGTAGTAGAGAAAGGTGATGATTTCTTTTTCAGTTGGGGTGGAGGTCCTGCTGAAAAGGCGACTTTAATCAGATATAAGCCTGAAGGTTTCGTACGTTACAGATGGGAAGAAGACGAAGGGACGAAAAATTTCTTCGAAATGACCATCACAATTGATGATATTACAGAAGATCTAGCTTTAAATATTACAGATTTTTGTGAAGAAGGTGATGAAGAGGAAAATGCAATGTACTGGGAAAATCTTATCGAAAACCTTAGAATAAAATTAGGTGCTGCTTAATTCTTAAGTAGGACTGTTTTAAATGAACAAAACTGATGAACGATTTATCGTTCATTATTTTTTTATAAAAGAATTAAATTTTGAAAAATACCTATTTTACATCTGAAGAACTTGAATTGAAAAACCGTGCGTTTCTTTCGGGAGATGCTGTGAAAGTTTCTTTTTTTATTAGAAATTCAAAATTAATCATGGATGAAGAATGCTATTTCTTTTTAATGGCTTCCATGAGAAAAATGAGAATGAATATTCCTCTTACTTATACGCTGGAGTTTTTTCAGAATCTTTTTAATACAAAAGTGATCGAAGGAGAAGGTGTTCAAAACGGAATTATCAATTTCTTGGTATTCAGAAATTCAGACGGAGTTATTTTATCTAAATCGACGGTTTCTTATTATTTTGAAGTAGATGAAATGGATGATGTACTTTCTATTCATCAAAGACCTTTAGAATTAGATTTAATTAAAGAAATCAATGTAAATAATAACCTTTTGAGTAACATCAGAGTTCATTGCCCTGAAAACATTTATGGAGGAATTTACGCCCAGGAAAATGACTTGGATGATGTGATCTTATTAAATCCAAACAAACGTATTGCCCGTTCTACAACTGGAAATCTTCTTTTCTTGGAAGGAAATGTTATCAAGATACCAAAACAGTCAGAAGGAGCATATATTTCGCCTTTATTGGAGAACTTTGTGACCTTTTTGCATAAAAATAATCTTTCCGATACGCAGGAACATGAAATTATTGCTTTTGAATCTCAAAAAGCGGAAGAAATTCTATTAATTTCAGATGAAAAAGGGATCTTTTCTGTAAAGAAAATTAGAAATAAAACTTTTGAAAGCGCTCGTTTTACCGAATTGGTAGAAAGCTGGAGAAATAGTTTCTAAAATTGACAAACCCGGTAAACAACATTAAAGTCCTTTACCGGGTTTTATTCTGATTGAGATCAGAAACTGTATTCTTTATTATTTTTCGTTGATGAAATCAGCAAATTTCTGAGCAATTTCTCTTTGCCCGTGGCTGCTGTTCATGTATTCTCTTTCTTTAGTATTGTTGATATAGCCTAATTCTACCAAAACTGCAGGTGATTTTGAATTTCTCAGGATATGCAGATTTTGTTCTTTAATGTTGCATTCTCCTAATTTTTTCGATAATTTTTCAGCTAAATTTTTAGATTCTTGATTATTCTGAATGAAAATTTCGTGACCGCTTTTGTTGGTGTTTGCTTCAGGAGTTCTGTTAATATGAAGCGAAATAACCATTTCGGGATTCAGTTTATTGATTTGCTCGGTACGTTCTGCAAGAGTTGCATAAGTATCATCACTTCTTGTTAAGATAACATCATATTTTCCGTCTTTATCGCTTGCTTTTTTAATTTGTTGAGCGATACTCAAAACCATATCTTTTTCTGACACACCATTGATGTTGGCTCCGAAATCATTTCCGCCGTGTCCTGCATCTATTACAATAATCTTTTTGGTTTCGGTTGAGAAAGAAAGCATTGCGGCAGATGCGAATGATACAACCAGTAATTTTAATGCTTTCATAGTTCATTGTTTTAGGTTATCAAATAACGTGAAAAGTATCTTAAAAATTATGTAAAGAAAGCTTAAAAATTTGTTAAATTTTAAATCGCTTCAATGTGAAGTAATGACTAGTTTAACGAAATATCTTCCGGAGCATTTGCCCACAAAAGATATTCACCGCCAAGATTCTGCATAATAGATTTCCACAAAGTATGATCATTGGGAAGGGTATAATCCAGATTATAAACATCTACAACCGTCCAGACTTTCTGTAGAACTTCATTTTCCAGCTGTGATGGAGACCATCCCGAATATCCTGAAAATATTTTTACATCCTGAATACTGATTTCATTCTGTAAAACAGCATTGATGATAAGTTCAATATCTTCTGTAAGATAATAGTCATCATTAATTTCGGTAAAATTCTCAGTTACTTTTTTTCCTTTAATGATAAAGAAGACTTTATCATTTTCTACCGGACCGCCGTCGTAAACTTCAATTTCAAAATCAAAGAAGTTTTTGAAACGATTACTCATTTTGCTATTTTTCTTATTCAGTATCAAACCGAATGCTCCACTTTCGGAATGATCTATAATCAGCACGACCGATCTTGAAAAAATATCGCCGGAAATATCGGGTGTGGAAATTAATATTTTACCTTTGTATGAGTAATTCATACTCAAATTTAATAAAAATTATTTATGGAAAACCTCCACGATAAAAGAAAAATCTACGAAAAATCTCAACTTATTGAAACTGAGATTAAAGAGAATCCTATTGAGCAATTCAGAGATTGGTTCTTAAATGCTTCTGAAAATCCTTCCGTTTCTGAGGCTAATGCAATGGCTGTTTCTACGTTGGAAGAAGATGGTTGTCCGCGCACGAGAATGGTTTTACTGAAAGAATATACTTACGAAGGTTTTATTTTTTATACCAACTACGACAGCAGAAAAGGAAAAGCTATCGAAAAAACACATAAAGCCTGTCTTCACTTCTTTTGGCCGGGTTTAGAAAGACAGATAATTATCAAAGCAAATCTTGAAAAAATTGCAACGAATTTAAGTGATGGTTATTTTCATTCAAGACCGAAAGGAAGTCAGCTCGGTGCAGCAGTTTCACCTCAAAGTCAGGAAATTCCCAACAGAATGTTTTTAGAAGAAAAATTAAAAGTCTTAGAGCAGGAATATGAAAATAAAGAAGTTCCCAGACCAGAAAACTGGGGCGGTTATATCGCAAAGCCTTACGAAATAGAATTTTGGCAGGGAAGACCCAATAGATTGCATGATAGAATTATCTATACATTAGAAGATCTTGATTGGAAGATTTCTAGATTGGCGCCTTAGTTTTTAAAATAACAACTTTATTTAGCAATAAAAAAACCCCATCAGATGATGAGGTTTTCTTTTTTATAATCAGAAGATTATTTTTTCTTTTTACCAGCAGGAACATTTGCTGTAGCAACAGCAGCAGATAAATCTGCACCAGCCTTAAATTTAGCAACTGTTTTTGCTTCGATGTTAATAGGTTTTTTAGTTGCAGGGTTAATACCTTGTCTTGCTGCTCTTTCAGATACTGAGAAAGTACCGAAACCTACCAAAGAAACTTTTCCTTCTTTTGTCTTTAGTGTAGTAGTTACATTAGAAATAAATGATTCTAATGCAGCTTTTGCAGCAACTTTAGTGATACCTGCGTCTTTTGCGATTGCGTCGATTAATTCAGACTTGTTCATAATTTTTAATATTAAAAGTTAGTTAGTTATAAAAGCAAATTTAAAACAATTTTCAAATTGTGCAAATTTTTTGTAAAAACTTATTGATTTTTTTTACAATTTCTTAAAATCAATCAAAATTTGACAATTTGGGTTTTTGCGAAAAATCTACGTTTCGAGGTACTAAAATCGTGCCAACTACTTATGTACATTGACTTTGCTATATTTATATTATTTATTTTTTAATTTATTAAATTCCTAATTTAATATCAAGTATTGATTTTTTTGCTGATATGATTGTTAAGTTTATAAAATAACTGTTGATATTTTAGTTGGAATAAAAATAATTGCCTCAATTTATGATAGTTGTAATTTTCATTTTAAAATGATTTTATTAAATATTATTAATAAATTTGCAACATGTTAATAGAAGTATTCAAATCTAAAATTCACAGGGTAAGAGTTACGGCTTCAGACCTTAATTATATTGGAAGTATTACCATTGACGAAGATCTTATCGAAGCTGCAGGTTTGGTAGTGGGAGAAAGAGTTTATATCGTCAATGTCAACAACGGAGAACGTTTTGATACGTACGTAATCAAAGGAAAAAGAAAATCTGGCGAAGTATGTCTGAACGGTCCTGCTGCAAGAAAAGTACAACGTGATGACATCATCATCATTATTGCTTATGCACAGATGACACCAGAAGAAGCTCAGGAGTTTCAGCCGAAAATCGTTTTCCCGGACGAAAAAACCAATCTTCTTACCTAAAATATGGAGAAAAAATCTAATAAAACTTTAAAATCTTTTTTAACCATAGTAATTTCGCTTGCTTTTGCAGGCTTTTTTTTGTGGTTAGCGTTGAGAGGATTAGACTTTAAAGTCATTCAGAAATCTTTAGCGAAAGCCAATTACCTTTGGGTTGCTTTTGCCGCTGTGTTTGCACTTTTAGCTTATTGGTTCAGAGCAATTCGATGGAATTTATTGTTGGAACCGATGGGACATAAAATCTCAAGCTCAAATGCGCTTTGGTCTCTGTCTTTTGGTTATTTGATGAATTTGACCATTCCGAGAAGTGGTGAAGTGGCAAGAGCAACTGCTTTATATGGTGTTGAAAAAGTTCCTGTTGATAAATCTTTTGGAACAATTATTCTGGAAAGAGTAGTCGATTTGATTTGTATGTTTGGATTTTTAGGATTGACCCTAATCTTTAAATATGAAGCAATACTGGCTTTTTATAAAAATTCAGGGATAAATGTTAATCCAAATAAAATACTTTTAGTTGTTGCAGGATTGGCTGTTGCAGGCGTTTTATTTTTTGTTTTTAAAAATAAATTTGTTAACGTTCCTGTTCTGGGCAAAATTATTGGTTTTATTGATGGTATTATTCAAGGTCTTACCTCGATTTTCAAACTGAAAGAAAAAGGAAAGTTCATTATATATACATTAGGAATCTGGATCTCTTATTACTTTGTAGCGTATTTGGTATGTTTTGCATTACCTGAAACTTCAGATTTTACTTTTGCTGACGGATTTTTCATCATTGTTGTAGGAACTTTAGGAATGATAATTCCTGCAAGTGGCGGAATTGGAGCCTTTAATTTGGCAATGAAGTACGGTTTTATGGCATTATTCCTTGCGATGGGCAAAAGTGCTGAGTTTGGTGGCGAAATGGGATTGACGTATTCATTTATCTCGCTTCCGTTACAGATTGTCGTTATGTTGGTGATGGGATTAATTTCTATTCCGATGTTGGCAAAAGCACGTAATAATATAATAGAAAAATAATCTTATTCATTTTAAAATATAGAAATCCTGTTTCAGTTGAAGCAGGATTTTTTTTTGCTTAATTTTTTTTTCAAATATTAAAAAAACTTTAAAACTGTATGACTTTTTATCATTAATTTGGTTAATTCAAAAATCAAATCTATCTTAAGGGAAAAATTATATTTATAGATTATGGCAATTAATTTACAGAAAGGTCAAAAAATAGAATTAGGACTTACAAAAATGACAATCGGATTGGGATGGGATCCAAATGAAGGTACCGGTCATGCATTCGATTTAGATGCTTCAGCAATTATGATTGATTCAGACAGAAAGCTTGTTGGTGACGAGTATTTTGTTTTTTATAATAACTTAAATTCTCCAGACGGAGCTTTACAACATACAGGAGATGATCCCGATGGAAAAAGCAGCGATGGAGACGATGATGAAGCAATTGTTATTGATCTTGAAAAAGTAGATCCAAGAGTGGAAGAAATTCTGTTTGTGGTAACAATTGAAGACTTTGAAAGAAGAAAGCAAAACTTTGGAATGGTAAGAAATTCTTACATCAGAGTTGTGGATAATAACAATCATCAGGAAATTGCAAAATATGAGCTTGATGAAGATTTTTCTATTGAAACAGGTGTAGAATTCGGACGTCTTTACAAAAGAAACGGAAGCTGGAAATTTGAAGCTTCAGGTATCGGTTACAGAGCAGATCTTGGTTTCTTTTTAGAGAAATATTATAAAGGTCAAATCATCAAATAAAAAAACATAATTAAATAGCGTAAATCCAAGACTTTTAATCTTTGCTGAGTAGAACGCTTTTGCGTCCTTAAAAACATTTAGTAGAGAAAAAATCTTTGCACCTTTTGCGTTAAAATAAATACTACAAAAAAAAAGAAACCAAAATAAAATTTAAAACAACACAAAAAAGATATTAAAAATGGCAATTAATTTACAAAAAGGTCAAACTATTGATTTAAGAAAAAACGACCGTGGAGAAAGTGTTTATGATCTGTCTAAGGTAACAATTGGTTTAGGATGGGATGTTCGTAAACAGGGAGGTTTTTTCGGAAAAATGTTCAGCAAAGAAGCGGAGTATGATTTAGATGCAGTTGCATTTCTTCTTGATGGAAACGGAAAAGTTGCCAATTTAGGAAGAACCGTTCAGACCAATGACGGAAGGCAAATGGGACTTTATCAGGGAGACGTTATTTACTTCAACTCAATGCAACATCCAAGCGGACATATTTGGTTAACAGGAGATAACAGAACCGGAGCCGGAGATGGTGATGATGAACAAATTATTGTAAAATTAGAACAGCTTGATGAGCGTTATCAGAAAATTATTTTTGTGGTAACGATTTACATGGGTAGAAAGAATAACCAGCATTTCGGGATGATCGATAATGCATTTATCCGTGCGGTTGATGCAAGAGGAAAAGAAATTACAAAATACAGTCTTTCGGGCGACGCAAGTATGAACGGAATGTGTTCTATGGTTTTTGCGGAAGCTTACAGACACAATGGTGACTGGAAATTCCGTGCTTTAGGAGAACCCAACCATACCGATAGTTTTGTAGATATTCTTAAAAACTATTCTTACTAATTAATCAAAGTTTTTATAAAAAATATTCCATCAAAATTGATTTTCTTTAATATTTAAGAGAACTTAATTTTGATGGATTTTAAAATTTTTAATTAAATCTTTCAAATAATACTGTCGCAAAATGAACAGAAGATTATTAGCGTATTTTCTGCTGGATACTTCCGGCTCGATGAATGGTGAACCCATTCAGGCGCTGAACAATGGTTTCAACGGATTAATAAGTGCGCTTCGTTCAGATCCGCAAGCGATGGATACATTGTATTTAAGTGTCACAACTTTCGATCGTGAAGTAAAAAATATTATTCCGATGGTTGATCTGGCAAGTTTTCATCCGATGGAAATTACGTGTCCCGATAGTGGTCCTACTCATACAGGAGCTGCTTTGGAACTGGTTTCTGCACTGCTTCAGGTGGATTTAATAAAAGGTTCAACAGAAGTAAAAGGTGACTGGAAACCGCTTCTTTTTATTTTTACCGACGGAAAACCTTCAGATATTCAAAAATACAGACAGATGATTCCTATAATCAAAAATATGGATTTTGGGGTGATTGTAGGATGTGCTGCAGGTCCAAAAGCTGATGAAAGTTTCCTGAAAGAATTGACCGATAATGTCGTAAAACTCGATACAACCGATGCTGCAACCTTATCTTCATTTTTCAAATGGGTAAGTTCATCCATCACAATGGGTGGGAAATCTCAGGGAACAGGTGAAAGCATCAGTCTTCCGCCACCACCATCAGAATTAAATATTATTATTTAAAATCTGTCACTAAAAATTATAAAAAATCAAACCATTAAGATGATTTAAGAAGTTAAGTTTCATTAAGAAAAATCAAATAGCTTTTTTTAAAGCAAGTTGCTAAGAGCGAAGCTAAAACTTAATATTCTTAAATCCTTAATAGAACCTTAATGGTTAAATTTTAAATCTTCTAAAATTAAAAATGATGAGAAGACTTCCCATTTATTTTTTGGTAGATATTTCCGAATCGATGATTGGTGAACCGATTGATCAGGTTCAGGAAGGTATTTCAACCATTGTAAGAGAACTGAAAAAAGATCCGTATTCATTAGAAACAGTCTGGATTTCTGTTGTTGGTTTTGCAGGTGAAGCAGAAGTGATTACGCCGTTGCAGGATATTATTTCTTTTTATCCGCCTAAAATCCCTGTAGGAAGTGGAACTTCTTTGGCAAAAGGTCTCTTTAAAGTAATGGATTGTATCGATAAAGATATTGTAAAAACCACTTACGATAGAAAAGGTGACTGGAAACCTCTTGTTTTTCTTTTTACAGACGGAGTTCCTACTGATGACGCTCAAATCGCTATCGAAAAATGGAATAAAAACTATCACGGAAAATCAAACACGATTGCAATATCTATTGGTGATAATACCAATCATAAATTATTGGGCTCACTTTCAGATAACGTTTTATTATTTAATAACAATTCTGAAAATTCATACAAAGAATTTTTCAAATGGGTGACAGACTCTATTAAAACGACAAGCCAGAGTGTGACGGAAGCCAATAAAGAAGGAATTAATTTATCTAAAATCGATCACAGTATTTTAGAAAAAGTTGATCCCGAAGCTCAACAAAGATTTCCCGATAATAATTTTGTAGTGCTGAACGGAAAATGTTCAGAGTCAAAAAAATCGTACTTAATTAAATATAAAAAATCGTTTACCGATTCAGGTATTGCAGGAATGCAAACCCGATATTACCGACTGGAAGGAACGTACAGAATAGACGATGCTTCGTATTACCGACTTTCTTCGGCGCAGAAAAGCAGTCAGAAAATTTCGGTGGAAGAACTTCACGGTGCTCCTTCTTGTCCGCATTGTGCTAATCCGATTGCTTTGGCAACCTGTTCGTGTGGCGGAATTCATTGTTTAAAAGGCGAAGGTTACAATGAATGTCCATGGTGTGGAACCGGAGATTATTACGGATTCAGCAATGAAGGTTTTGACATCAACCGAACTTTAGGCTAAATGGAAAATATAATCAGGCAGATTTTGAAAAATCATGATATTCATGATCGTAAAATATTGGATAAAGTAGTTTCAAAGCTGTTGACTCAAACGGAAATTCAGACTCATGTACAGCTGATTATTGAAGCTCAGAACAAAATTATGCAGGAAGCAATGATTTATAAAGAAAGAGAAGAATTTGCCGACGCATTTTTTCCGATTACCAATGCACATTCCAAGAAGAAATATGAATTTATTTTTCCGATGGAACAGTTTCCGAATATCAGAATTAAAGACATTTCCGGTCTGGAATTGGCGGGTTTAAGCTTTGAAGAAAACAAGATTAAAGGAATACCTTTTGAAAGCGATACTTACGATTTAAAGATCGAATTTTTTCATATTCAAGACGAGCAAAACTCTGAATTTAAAAAAGCGCAGCTTTTCGTCAACGCAGATCCAAAAGATTTGTGGAAAAACATTCCTTCCGATAAAGAAGCGCCTTTTCACAAATCAGATGAAGCAAAGTTTAAAGGAAATTTTTCAGATAAAAAAATTGTGGTGTCTTCGCAAAGAGGTCGTTCTCATGCGCATGAAGGAAAATTCAGAGATGATGATTTTGCGGTAAATGATTTACCTAATTCCTGGAGTATTATTTCGGTTTCTGATGGAGCTGGTTCGGCACAATTAGCAAGATATGGCTCTGAACTGGCATCGCAATCAATCAACGATTATTTTAAAAATACAGAAGTTTTAACCAAGCTAGATATTCATCTCAATGAAATTTTCAATTTAGAGAATGAGAATTCTGAAGCGAAACAAAACATTATAAAAATTCTTTACGAAGGAGTTTCTGATACTTTTAAAACATTAAAAGATAAAGCAGAAGAACATTTTGTCATGCTAAAGGATTTACATTCTACTTTGATTTTTGCTTTGGTTAAAAAGTTTGATTATGGGTATATTATTTTAAGTTTTGGAGTAGGTGACTGTCCGATCAATCTGATTAATGAAGATTTTTCTGAGGTAAAATTGCTGAACACAATGGACGTCGGCGAATTTGGGGGCGGAACTCGTTTTATCACAATGAATGAAATTTTTGATGACACTATTTCTTCACGTTTCAAAATTACGCATGCTAAAGACTTTTCTAAATTGGTTTTAATGACGGATGGAATTTACGACCCGAAATTTATCACCGAAAATAAACTGGAAGACATAGAAAGCTGGAAAGTTTTTTTTGAAGATTTAAATGGTAAAAATGATGATGAAGCGAAAGTAGATTTTCAAAACGATGAAAACATTGATGAACAATTGCTTTCCTGGATGGATTTCTGGAGCAAAGGAAATCATGATGATCGTACTTTGGCGGTGATTTATTAGTCTCTTTAAATCTTTTTATTACTTTTTAACTAATTACTACAATTATTGTAAATGAATAAAAATATTTGGAACTTATATAAGAATTCCGAAAAAGGAAAAGAAGCCATTGATTTATTTACATTCGATACTGGAAAAGATGATTTAGAAATAAAGACAAAAAATATTTTTCAAAAGCTTAATCAGTACTTAGGAGGAGTTGATAGTGAAGATTATTTTATAGATAATTGTTTCTTAATAATTAATAGTATTGAATTTGATAATTTGCTTTTTACTGATAATAATGATACATCAGAATACTTCAAAAATCTTATTGATAATCTTGAAATTTTTTATGTTGAAGAGAATGATGCAGGAAAATTTGTAAGAGTAGAAAATCAAAAACCTATTATTCTTCAAAAAGATTATAAATCCTTTTGTTCAGTATTACCAGAAATATCACTTATATTATATTTTTACAGTGAGTTATTTTTTGTTCCAATATTATTTAGTGAAGAGTTTGATGTTTTTATAAAAATTCTTGATGTATTAAATATTCAAATGCCCGAGTTGCCTATAAAATCAGATAAAAAAGGAAGGCTTTTATTGTATAATGAGTTAAATAATAATATTAAACAATTTTCTAAAGAAAATGATTTGACAATTGAAGAAACCTGTGCTTGTATTTATGATTTTGCATTTTTGCTATTAGAAGCTAAACAAACTCAAAATGAATTACCAGAACCTACGAATATTTGGTTGACTGGTGGGAGTAAAGAGGATTATAAAATATTTCTAGAGAACCCAATTCAAGGAGAGAAATCTGTCTGGACTTGTAATGAAAATACCAAGCGAGGTGATATTATTGTAATGTATGTACTTTCACCACATAGTTGTATACAATCAATTTGGAGAGCAGATATTGACGGAGTTTATACACCTTTTAATTATTATAATAGCAGAACTAGAGCTACAAACGGTATACTCATTCCAAAGATAACTTTGGCTGAACTAAAAGCGGACTCATATTTTTCTTTATTACCAATTACTCGTAAAAATTTTCAAGGAGTAAATGGTGTTCATTTTTCGCCACAAGATTATAAAGAACTACAAAGATTATTAATTGAGAAAGGATTTGATATTTCTATTCTTCCACAATTATATAAACCCGATGTAGAATTTGATGTTAACATAAGAAATGAAAAAGATGTAGAGGATAAGCTTTTAATACCATTATTGGAAAAGTTAGGATATTCTGAGAATGATTGGGTAAGACAACTATCACAAAAGGCTGGAAGAAAAGAAAAAGTAATTCCAGATTTTGTATTTTTCCCAAAAGGAGAAACGTATTTTCAAAATTCTCCATTGGTTATTGAAGCTAAATTTAATATGAGTTCCAATATTGAAAAAACTAAATCTTATAATCAAGCATTGTCATATGCAAGAATTATGAAATCTTCTATTTTTGGTATTTGTGATAAAGACAGATTAATAATTTATAAAGAGAAGAACGGGCAGTTTGATAGGTTTACACCAATTTTTGAAAAGCATTGGTTGAACATTAATGAGGCAGAAGTATTTAGAATTCTTAAATTACTAATAGGGAGAGCAATAATAAATAAATTTTAAGTTACTGAATTTCATGAAAACGACCACTGTTTCCTCAATTTTAGACACTACAAAATCATATGAATACGTAGATGAAAACCCTGTAAAAGGAGGTGTGAAAGATGTTTATTTTTCACCTGACAGAAAATATGTGGTGGCTTTTTACAGAACACCTTTAGAAAACGAACAAAAGGAAAGAATTAAAAGAATCGTCTCTACGTATTTGGTGAATATTCAAAACGGAAACGCTTCAGATTATTATTTAGATGAGGTTTTCAGATGGCCTTACGATATTGTTCAGAAAAATAATTTAACGGGAATTGTTGTTCCTGTTTACAGTCAGAAATTTTTTTTTGCGAAAGGATATTTTGGTTCAGATAACATTGCAGGAAGTGATAAAGTGGGGAAGTGGTTCACCGCTCCGATGTTCAGAAACCAGCATTATCCGCTTCGTCTGGATAAATCTGAATTGGGAGACTGGTTAAGTTATTTCCAGATTGCGATCAACATCACACGTGGAATTAAAAAATTGCACCAGATGGGTTTGGCGCATTCAGATCTTTCTTATAATAATATTTTGGTTGATCCGGTGACGAAATCTGCCTGTATTATTGATATTGACGGATTGGTTGTTCCGAAATTGTTTCCGCCTGAAGTGATTGGAACAGCAGATTTTATCGCTCCCGAGGTTTTAAAAACGAAACATTTGCATCTGCATGATCCGGGAAGACAGCTTCCGAATCAGAAAACTGATCTTCATGCTCTGGCGGTGCTTATTTATATGTATCTTCTTCGTCGCCATCCTTTGAGAGGCGGAAAAATCTGGGATCTGGATTCTGAAAAAGATGAGATATTATCAATGGGAGAAAAAGCTCTTTTCGTAGAGCATCCAACCGATTTGACCAATAAAGTGCGAACTGAATATCTTAAAAAATGGGATGCTTTCTGGGGCGATCCGAATAAAATTCCTTACACCGTTACCGGACCTTATTTGTCTGAATTGTTTAGAAAAGCTTTTATTGACGGGCTTCATGATCCAATAAAAAGACCTTTGGCAAATGAATGGGAAACGGCTTTACTGAAAACAGTAGATTTAATTCAGCCTTGTCATAATCCTGAATGTAACGAGAAATGGTATGTTTTTGATAATACCCAAACTCCGAGATGTCCGTTCTGTGGAACTTCACACAAAGGAAGCTTGCCTGTTCTCGATTTGTATTTTAAATATGATGATGAGGTTTGGAAGCCTGAAAATCATCGATTAATGGTCTATCATAATCAATATTTATTCAAATGGCACGTTTCAAGAAAAATAATCCGCAATGAAAGTCTGACTTTCGAAGATAAAAAACCAGTCGGATACTTTACTTTTTATCAAGATAAATGGGTTTTGGTGAATCAGACTTTGACTTCTATGAAAGATTTAACCGAACAAAAAGAGATTCCGCCCAATTCAATGGTTGAATTGTCAGAAGGCAAAAAAATATTGCTTTCTAATGAAGAAGGCGGAAGAATTATTTATGTGACGATGGCGAATCAATAAATTTTTATTTCACTAAAAGAGATCTTTTAACTTTAAGAAATATCTTATCTTTTTTCCAATATATGATTTCTTGTAAACAATTTTAGATTCTCCACGAGGAAGTATTCCTATCATGTTTTTTTTATCCATTGAATCATAAAATTCTTGGGTTATTAAACCTGTGTTAATATAATATTCATATTCTTCTTTTAGTAAATTTGTTATAGAACCATTGATAAAATTATTTAAATCAATGATATTAGTTTTATTGATCGAATGTGATAATCTTATAAAATCATTATAATTCAAATTTTGATTGATAAACTCTTTGAACAAGATCCCAACATATTTTGCTTTTTCGCAATCGTCATTTTCATTAATTATAAATAATAATTTTTCGCCAACCTTTGTTTTATAGTTTGGATTATTATCTATTTTTTCAGTTTCTTTTTCTCTATCCGTTGAAGAAGTGTTTTCTAGTTCTTTTAAAAAAGTGAATATCTTTTTATAAAAAAGTTTTTCCTGAATTGTTGATACTAAGTTCTTTCCTTTAAAAAATAAACCAAAAATTGGAAGGTCTTTCACAAAACCATCTTCTAAAAATGAATCTAAAATAATTTCGTTTACATCAGATATTAAATCTGTGAAATTTTGAGTTTTAATTACTTCTATTATTTGAGTTTTCATTAATATCATTTAAATATAATATTGAAAGATATAAATCTTTTACACCAATTCAAAAAAATCTCTTTTCCCAATCTTAATTTTTGTCTCTTTTAAAAGCTTAATTTCTGCATTTGGATCATTGATTTTCATATTGTTAATCTGAATTCCGCCGCTTTCAATTAATCTTCTTATGAAAGATTTACTTTCGTTATTTTTCAAATGATGACAAAGCTCAATCAAGCTGATTTTTGATTGATTCGAAAATAAAGATTCAATAGAAATTGGTTCAAATACTTTCTCTTCAAAATTTTTGTTTTGAAACTGATTAATGAAAAACTGTTCAGCAATTTCAGCCGATTCTTCATTGTGGTATTGAGAAATAATATTTTTCGCAATGATTTTTTTAATGTTCATTGGGTTTTCACCATCAGAAATTCTCAATTTCAAATTTTGCTTTTCTGCATCTGAAAAATCTGTGGTCAAATCAATAAATTCATTGATCAGAGAATCAGGAATCGACATTGTTTTTCCAAACATTTCGTTCGGTTCGTCTGTTAATCCGATAATATTATTCAAAGATTTACTCATTTTTTCTTTTCCATCAAGTCCTTTTAATAAAGGCATGCACATCACAATTTGTGGTGATATGTGATGAGCTTCCTGCAATTGTCTTCCCATTGTACAATTAAAAAGCTGATCGGTTCCGCCCATTTCAATATCACATTCTATTTTTACGGAATCAAATCCCTGTAAAATTGGGTAAACCAATTCATGCATTGCAATTGGAGAGTTTTCGGTGAATCTTTTGTTGAAGTCATTTCTATGCATCAGTTGAGCTACTGTAACTTTTGACATCAACTGAATAACTTCTGAAAAATTCAGAGAATCTAACCAATCAGAATTAAAAACAATTTTCGTTTTTTCTACATCAATTACTTTTGAAAGCTGATTAATGTATGTTTCTGCATTATGCTGAACTTCTTCTTTGCTTAATGGTTTTCTAGCTTTGTTTTTCCCGGTCGGATCACCGATTCTTGCCGTAAAACTTCCGACAATGATGATGATTTGATGTCCCTGATCTTGAAACTGTTTCAGTTTTTTCAAAACAACAACATGTCCCAAATGTAAATCCGGAGCAGTGGGATCAAAACCGAGTTTGATGATGAGTTTTCTGTTTTCTTCTTTGGCTTGTTTTAATTTCTGTTCCAAACCGTTTTCTGGTAGAATAATTTCTACATTTTCTTTTAATGTGTGTATCATTTTGTTGTATTTTAAGCATAAAAAAGCCCTAACAAATCTGTTCGGGCTCATCAATATTTTTAATTTAAATTTTATTGAATTTTAGGTATAGAAATACTTCCCGAACGATAGAACGGGTAATAATAAGTACTGAAAAACGGTAAGCGTAAAATGCTGTTTAAGTGTTTCATTGTTTTGCAAAGATAAGAAGTTTAGATTTAATTGTATCTATTTTTATTACAGACAATCATTTTTCAGCTCGATCGGATTTTCAACACTTTTTAAAAACTCCTTGGTCTTTTTATCATAATTTTCACGGTATTTTTTATCATTCGTGTCTCCACCGCCAATGGTGTAGCTTGCCATCCAAGCATCATTATCTGAAGATGTTTGATAGTTGAAAATAGAGGATGGTAGCTTTTTGTATTCTTCCCAAATTTTATGAAATTTTCCAGAATTAAGCTTAATGGTATTGAAAACTCCGAAATTTCGTTCTGAAATGTCATTGGCTTCTTTGGTGATTGATCTCATTTCATATATAAATTCATTTTCCGAATCATTCATCTTTAAAATTAAACCAGCTAAACCAGAAAATTTATAAGGTCCATCCTGAATGGGAATGTCTGTAGAAAACCATGCAGTCCATTTTCTGCCACCAAATTCTGTGGTTGCTTTTTGAACAGAATATCCTAAGAATTTATCTTTCTCAGCATCTATTTTCCAGGCTATTTTACAATTGTTTTTTACAACGAAAAGTTTGTCTTGAAGCTGTTTTTCAAATTGAATTTCTCTGGTGGTGTAATTTTTAGAAATAACCTCATTAAATTTAGATTCACCATATTTAAAATCAAAAGACATACTTCCTTGTCCTGCTTTTTTAAAATTATTTACAACTGTGGTTTTGGCAGAATCACTTTTAAATTTAATGTAAGATAAGAATTCTGATGTTTTGTTTTCATTGATCAACAATGCAAAATCTTCATGCAAATATTCAGTTGCGTTTTTCTGAGGTTTCCATTTGAAATCATAAACTGCTTTGTAAGATTGAGCAGAGAAAATTCCAAATAAAAATAGTGCAGGAAAGCTTGATGTTATTTTCATAGTTAAGTGAATTTTATTGTCGCTAATATAAATTAAAAGCCCCGAAAATATTATTTTTCAGGGCTTTTTATTAAAAGATTAACTTTTTTATTTTCTCGGTTTTTCTACTCCAATCCATGCTTCACCTTCTCTTTTTACCTGGCTTAGGATGAATGTTTCAAAATCTTCTGTTTTGTATTCGATATTATCTTTATTTTGCTCAAAAGGCATAATGTAAAAGAAATCTTTATCTGTTTTATCAGCTTTAGTACCCTTTTTTACTGTAGGCATATATTTTCTTTCAAACTTATACTTCGGAAGATATTGCTTTACAGAAGCGTAAAATTTAGCATTGTCTTTTTCATTTGGAATGATGTCAACGATTTTAAATTTATCATTTTTCTTGTCAACCCAAAGATAATAGTTGGTCTCTTCTTTAGTTTTTTTGTTTAAAGAAGCGAACCCGAAAAATTCTTTAGGAACTAGTTGCTTGATTTTTTCAGCATCTACTTTTGTAAAATATTCTCCCTGAGAAGGATCTACATAGGTTTCCAAATTATAAAGCAAAACTGCATTATTCTGGAAATTTTTGTTTTTGAAGTATTGATCTAAAGATAATTCTGCTGTTTTTCTCAGTTCTTTTCCTCTGTCATCTAATTTTTTTGTAGGGTTTTGAGGGTTTACTTTCTTTACAAAGTTGTACAAAACAACAGGTTTTACATCAGCAAGATGAGGATATGTTTTAAGCTGCTCAGCTTTTACCAACCAATAATATTGTTGATAATAATCGTCTTTATCAACAGGTTTCACAGTTTTATAAGAAAGAGCTAGTTTTTTAGAATTGAGAACTTTTCCGTATTTACCTTGTCCGAAAGCTAAGCTTGTACACAGTAAAGCAAAAAAAATAGTAATGTTTCTTTTCATTTTACAACAGAGATTATTTTTATTTTCCAAATATAATTATTTATTAGATAATAAGTTTAATACTTAGTTAAATTATGCAAATATTATTGATTTTATTGAATAAAAAATCCTGTACGAATACAGGATTGATAAATTTCATAGATTTTAATAAGAAGTTTCGTGCACTTTTACGGCTCTTCCACTTGGGTCGTTCATCTTTTTAAATGCTTCATCCCATTCTAATGCGATAGGAGTGGAGCATGCAACTGAAGGAACCGAAGGAACTGTTGCAGCCGCAGTTTCACTTGGGAAATGCTCTTCAAAAATTGTTCTGTAGCGATATTCTTCTTTGTTTTGTGGTGTGTTTAATGGAAATTTGAATTTTGCATTCGCCATCATTTCATCAGACACATATTTCTCAGCAATATCTTTTAAAGTGTCAATCCATGAATAACCAACGCCGTCAGAAAACTGTTCTTTCTGTCTCCAAGCAATAGATTCCGGTAAAAGATCTTCAAATGCTTTTCTTAAAACCCATTTTTCAATTTTTCCTTCTTCTTTGCGAATCATTTTATCTTCCGGATTTACATTCATCGCAATATCCATAAATTCTTTATCCAAAAACGGAACTCTGCCTTCAATTCCCCAACTCATCAATGCTTTGTTGGCTCTTAAACAATCATATAAGTGAAGTTTGCTAAGTT
This sequence comes from Chryseobacterium mulctrae, assembly GCF_006175945.1. Taxonomy (NCBI): domain Bacteria; kingdom Pseudomonadati; phylum Bacteroidota; class Flavobacteriia; order Flavobacteriales; family Weeksellaceae; genus Chryseobacterium; species Chryseobacterium mulctrae. Next base: position 3,213,483 of record NZ_VAJL01000001.1, read on the forward strand.
TTCTTACGGTTTCATCGTGAAATTCTTTTGCATTCGGAGCTTTGTGAAAATACAAATATCCGCCAAATAATTCATCTGCACCTTCACCGGAAAGTACCATTTTGATTCCCATAGATTTTATGACTCTTGCCAAAAGGTACATCGGAGTGGAAGCTCGAATTGTTGTCACATCATAAGTTTCCAAATGATAAATCACGTCACGAATCGCATCTAAGCCTTCCTGAACGGTAAAGTTAACTTCATGATGAATGGAGCCAATATGTTCTGCAGCCTTTTTCGCTGCTGCCAAATCGGGAGAACCGACCAATCCAACTGCAAAACTGTGCAATCTTGGATACCACGCTTCCTGAGTGTCACCACTTTCTATTCTCTGTCTTGCAAATTTTGCGGTAATGGCAGAAATAATAGATGAGTCTAAACCTCCTGAAAGCAGAACTCCATAAGGAACATCACTCATCAATTGTCTGTGAACGGCATCTTCCAGTCCTTTTCTGATAGCCTGAATATCTATAACATTATCTTTTACAGCATCGAAGTTTTCCCAGTCCCTTTTGTACCATTGCTGAAGTTTGTGTCCTTCAATATTATATAAATAGTGTCCAGGTAAAAATGTTTCAATTTTTTTGCAGATTCCTTCTAAAGCTTTCAATTCAGAAGCAACGTAATAATTTCCTTCTCTGTCCCAACCTTGATAAAGCGGGCAAATTCCCATATGATCTCTTGCAATGAGGTAAGTGTTATTTTCAATGTCGTATAATGCAAAAGCAAAAATACCGTTAAGTTTTTCAATAAAATCTTTTCCGTATTTCTGGTAAAGAGCAATAATGACTTCGCAATCAGACTCGGTTTGAAATTCATAATCAGGGAATTCTTTTTTTAATTCTCTGTGGTTATAAATTTCACCGTTTACGGCAAGTACAATTTTTCCATCTTTTGAAAATAGAGGTTGTTTTCCAGAAGCGGGATCTACGATAGCGAGTCTTTCATGAGAAAAAACAACTTTTTCACTTTGAAAAACTCCACTCCAATCGGGACCACGGTGACGGATTTTTTTAGACATTTCAAGAACCTGAGGTCTTAGTATTTCGGTTGACTGTTTTGCGTCAAATAAGCAAACGATTCCACACATGTTATATTTATTTGATACAAAGCTAAGTGTGTGGTTTAAAAATTGCAATAAAAATTTGTAAATAGTTTATATTTTTAATTAATTTTTTATTTTTAATTTAAAAAATTAATTAAAATAATTAAAATTTAGTACTTGAAAGAATTTTTTTAACAATAGAAAAACAACTATGTTTCATAAAGAAGCAATAATTAACATAAATATTTTTTAATTTATTATTTGTAATTCAAATATTTTTCTCACCTTTGTTGCTCGAAATAATTTTTTTTCATCATTTGTGTTTTTACCTCCTTGTAATAATATTGCAAGGAGGTTTTGTTTTTACTCATTTCCTAGTAAAACACCTGAAATATTCCATGCACTGAAGCTCGTTCCTTCTGGTTCTCCCTGCGGAATTTTCACCTGAATTGTATGTTTTCCAGCTTTTAAATTACCTAAAGAAATGAAGTTTGGATTGGTTACCGTTCCGGGACACCAATTTGATCTGCTTATATCTGAAGAAGAAAGTCCGTCTGCGAAATTTCCGGAAGCCGGATTAAACAATCGGTAAGACGCGCATTCTGTTCTCCAGGGTGTAAAAGAGAAGCTTAATTTTCCGTCTACATAAATTGAATTGGCTTTCGGGATGAATTCGTCACCATTTTCCCAACCTCCATGTCCGGTTGTAATGTATCTTAACTGTGCATTTTTAAGATCTTTTTCTAAATTAAATTCTACAAAAAGTCCTTTGTCATTATTAAACATTGTTGCATAATCCTGACCCGCCATTTCCATAATATTAGTCGTGTTGAAAAGCGGAATGACCTTATTGTTTTTATTAACAATTTGTTCGCTGTTGTGGATGGTAATATCTAAACTTACTTTATGACCGCCTTTGTCATAATTTCCAATGAAAGTTCCAATCCAAAGTTCTTTTTCTGAAAGGGAAGGTTTTAATTCTGTAATATCCTGACGAAACGGACTTACCGTTTGCCAAGTTTTATCCTTTAACTCAATATGATTGAACTTGTTGATTCCGAAAGCGGTAAAAAATCTCATCAATTCAACTGTCGGTTGATAATTTTGATTGGAAACAACTCCGTGATATTGTTTTCCGTTGCCATTTTCGTATACAGGAAGTGTTTTTGCTCCTTTTTCTAAACCATCAAAAAACGTCTGAGACTTTTCTTCAGGAATAAAAAATACAGTTCCGGTTCTGTCGTAAGCGTCACCGTTGGATTGTTGCTTTAATTCTACAAAAATATTATCGCCCTGAGCAATTTTTGGAAACTTTACCTTCTTTAAAATAATCGTTCCGTTGGCAAATCTTTTTATTTTTTCATCAGATTTTGACTGATCTGAGAAATTGATAATTTCATTTTCAAAAACTTTTAACGTTGTAAATCTGCTTTTCCAAAGAAGATCTTTATAGCTCAATAAATCTGTAGTAGAGATCGTTTTATTGATAATCTTGTCAATTCCTGTTGTTTTAATTTTCTTTAAAGAAACTGCAGTTGTTGCAGAATTTCCGTTTCTTTCAACCTGCAAAACCAAGCCTAAGTTTTGTCCCAAACTTGATGGTCCGCCTTTTATTTTTAAATCATTGGTGTACCAAACTTCAATGGTATTCGAGTTGATTTTTGTAACTGCTTTTTTACAATTGTAGCCTAAGATCTTTTTAGTTTGAGTAGTTAATTCGAATTCCTGTTTAGCAATCGATTCTTTGTCTGAAGTGGAAATAGCTTCATTCGGTTTTAAAAATGCATAAGAAATAATCGTGTTTGAAGGCTTTTCAATTTTGCTGATTTCAAAAGGATAATCGCTTTTTTGTTCTTTAATTTTTGTATTTAAAATAAAGTTTTCATTTTCATTTACCCAAACAATTGTCTGGTTCTGATTAGGTTGAGCTTTTCCGTTGTACGAACTTTCATATTGAATTTCGTAAGTCTGCGAAAAACTCAAAACAGATAATAAAATAAAAAAACTTGCTAAAATAGATTTAAACATAATGTATTGATGGTTTTTACAAAGGTAATTTATACTTGATGATTTGTCAAATCTCTTTGTAATGGTTTAGATGTAAAATATTAATTTTAGAATTTCGTTTACCGTTTAAACTAAAAACATGAAGTCTATTTTTTCTTTACTGATTTTTTTAATTTTTTCTAATTATTATACTGGTCATTCGACTAAAACCAAAATCAAAAATTACGGAAATGTAAAAACGCTTTACATTTCTGAATTTAATTTTGGAGAAAAAACGGTTTCAGCAGAGGAACTTAAAATGGAGATTTTAGGTAGACTTTCAAAACAAATTGCAGATAAGCTAGGTTTTAAAGATACTGTAATGCTCGAAAGAAAAACATATTTGTATCCTGATAAGACTAGTTTATTTATCCTGGAAAAGAATGATACCAATTATAAATTACTGAAACTTGATGAAGGATATAAGAAGATGCAAGGTGGAAGTGGAGTTGCAATAAGAATTCAAAGCCAAAAAGTAAGTGTTGAAGATGTTTTGAAAATGGTTGAGTATGCTATTAAAAATAGAAAAAAGCTCCATGGAAAATTAATTAAAACGGATTATTGGTTAAGTGAAACAGATAAAATTCAGATTTTAGCGAATTCTCAAGAGTTTATTTCAGAAATAACCAAAGTAAAATCAAACTTGGTCGATGAAATTATAAATGAACAAATTCCGTTATCCGATAATCCCACCATGAAGATTTTCTGGAAAAATAATGAGTTTGTTTTTGGTATGAACTTAGACAAGCTTAAGTCTGGAAATGATTATGCGGATTTAATGAAATCACAGTTCAGATTTTGTGATTTTGAATATTATATCAATTCTCAAGATTCGTATTTTTTTCTTATTTTTCATAATGCTAAAACATTTTCATATTTTGATGGAAATGAAGATAATACCCCACAGAAAATTACGATAGAAAAGAAAAGTTGGTATCCGTTTAGGTTAGGAAAAGAAAAAATTGGCACTAAGATTATACTTTATGATACTCCTGAATATTTTTATGTCTATAATATCAACAAAAAACTACTCCAAAAAATAGAGTAGTTCATGTATAATATGTTGAAATTATTTTAAGAAAGTCTTTCGATCAAAGCCATGTAGAATCCGTCGTAACCTTCGCTTGGCATTACTTTTTCGTCTTTAATCATTTTGTAATTAGGATTGTTTTTAATAAACTCTTCTACTTGCTTGTTGTTTTCAGAAGGTAGGATAGAGCATGTTGCATACACCATTTTACCACCCACTTTCAGCATTTTAGAATAATCCTGCATGATTTGCTGCTGTTCTGTCTTAATTCTGTCGATAAAAGCTTGGTCGATTTTCCATTTACTATCAGGATTTCTTTTTAAAACTCCTAAACCAGAACAAGGAGCATCAATTAAAAGTCGGTCTACTTTATCGTGAAGACGTTTGATTACTTTCGTATCAGAAATTACTCTTGTTTCAATGTTGTGAGCTCCGGCTCTTTTTGCACGACGTTTTAGCTCAGCTAATTTCCATTCAAAAATATCTAATGCGATAATCTGACCTTTGTTTTTCATTAAAGCAGCTATGTGAAGTGTTTTTCCACCTGCACCTGCACAAGCATCAACCACTCTTTGGCCTTCTTTTACATCAAGAAAATAACCGATTTTTTGTGAAGAAGCATCCTGTACTTCAAACAAACCTTCTTTGAAAGCTGTGGTAAGAAAAACATTTTTCTTTTCCTCAAGCTGTACCGCATCAGGATAATTTTTAATAGGATAAGAAACTACATTTTCGTGTGCAAGATCAGAAATAAGTTCTTTAGGAGTCGTTCTTAAAGAATTTGCTCTTAAAACGGTTGGTGCTTTTTCATTCAAAGCATGCATTTCTTTTTCCCATTTTTCGCCTAATTCTCTTTCCAGAGTTTCAACAAGCCATTCCGGAATAGAATGCTCAATAGCTTTTGTAGGAACAGTTCCTTTTCTAAGTTTTGTAGTAATGTCGGCAATTTTGATTCCTTCAAATTCTTCAAATCTTTTATAATTAGTCTTGCTCCAAAGAAGATAAGCGATGATTAGTTTATAGATGTTATTTGGTTTTACACCTTCACCCATATAATATTCAAGGCGTTTTTTCCAACGGATGATATTATAGAAAATTTCAGAAACAACGGCTCTATCTTGGCTTCCCCATTGTCTGTGGGATTTCAAAAGTCTTTCTATTACTTTATCCGCGTATTTGTTTTTTTCGAAAAAAGTTTCCTGTAAAGCATCGTGAATTCCGATTGCCAGGTTTCTGTGAATTAATTCCATAAATTGCTGTAAGCTGTTTGAATCTGCAAAAATACGAAATTAGTTTAAGGTTCAAGGTTTAAAGTTTGATGTTTTGAAATTCAAAACTTAAAATCGTTGCTCCTGAGCAGTAATATCTTTGATTAGAATATTGAAACAAATTATTTTTCTAGATTTTTCTTGAATTAAAATATAGAAAAATCTGTAAAACAAGAATTAAAGTTATTATATAAAATTGGTTTTTAGCTTTCTCATCATTTATCTCATGTATTCTTTTGATTGAAAAAAGGTTTGATTTTGCAATATTCCTTAATTCTTCAACTGAATTATTATTTTCTATTTCAGAAATCTGAGTTCTAAAATAGGATTGATTTTTAACTCTTGCTAAATCAAATTCAGGAATATGGATTACAAATAGCCATACCAAAAGTAACAGGTTTAAGATGAAAAGTATTTTTTGTAATAATCTCATAAAATTATTTTCACTAATGTATAAATTATTGTTTTTAAAGTCCCATAATTAAGGGTAGAATTCCGTCATCCAGCCTAAAATGTTACCTTTGCAAAAAAATATAATATGAGTGATGTAGTAATTTGTCCGAAATGTAGTTCTGAATTTACGTATGAACAAGACGGTTTAATGGTTTGTTCACAATGCTTCCACGAATGGGATCCTAAAGAAGCAGGAAATGAAGATCAGATTTTAGACATCAATGGAAATGAACTTCAAAATGGAGATTCGGTAATTGTAATGAAAGATCTTCCGGTAAAAGGCGCTCCGAAACCAGTAAAAGCAGGAACTAAAGTAAAAAATATCCGTTTAAGACCAGACAGCGATCATAATATTGATTGTAAAATTGATGGTTTTGGTGCGATGGCTTTGAAATCTGAATTTGTAAAGAAGGCTTAATATATAAGCAATGTTGGTTTTTGGTAATTAGAATAGTCTTTCAACTAATTGCCAAAAATCAATAAAAAAAGGAAAGAATTGGACAGAGTAATCTTTCAAAGACGTGATTGCAGTAATGCTAATTTAGGTCTGGAAGGCAGAAAGAGAATTAACCAAAAATTTCCTTAAGCTGTTGTCTTACAAAAGTATAAAGATATTTTGTATGGAAAAGGCTAAATCGTTGAAAATTATCCACATACTAACATTAAGAGACTTAATATTTTATTAATAATAAGTTTTAAAGAAGGTACTAATCGAAAGTAATTTTAATAAGATTTTCAAGCTGATTGTTACTAAACATCACCATTTCTTTGTTTCTGAATTTGATTTTATTCCAATAATGATTTCCTGCAAATCTGCTTTCTAAGACTTCTGCTTCAACACCATTTTCAGAAATCTTGATTTGATGCGGATAATAGAAAAATCTTGAAATCTGCAATTCTGAAATTTCATCTTCACTAAAAATATTTACTTCTCCAAAAAGTTTTGCAACATAAGGATTGTAAGGATCTTTATAGGTTTCTTCTGCGCTATTATTTTGAATCAGTCTTCCATTTTGTAAAACGATAATTTGGTCTGTCCATGCAATAATATCCTGCAATTCGTGAGTAGAAATTACCAAAGAAATATTGTTTTCTTTTACATATCTGAACAGTTTTTCACGAAGTTCAATTTTTCTTGCAAAATCTAGATTACTGAACGGTTCATCGAGCAAAAGTAACTTTGGCAATACAGAAAGTGCTCTTGCAATGGCAACTCTTTGCTGTTGTCCGCCACTTAGATTTTTTGGTAAAACATCTGCAAATTCAACTAAGCCAACAACGTCTAAAAGTTCTAAAACCGTCTCTTTTTTCTTGGCTAAATTGATATTAGAAATAAATTTCCCGACATTATCTGCAACCGTTGCATAGGGCATTAAATCAAAGTTTTGCGCAACAAATTTCATTTCAGCTTCACCCGGAACTAGATTTCCTTTCGGGCCCATCAGTTTTCTGCCTTCAAATACAATTTCACCCTGATTCCAGTCGTGTAATCCGTAGATAAGACTTAATAACGTAGATTTTCCACAACCGCTTTCGCCTGCCAATGCAATAATTTTACCTTCATCCAGTTTCAGATTAAAGTTTTGAAAAAGCGGTTTTTCCTGAGAATGAGAAAAATATAAGTTGTTTATCTCTAATAGCATACTGCAAAAATAAGGGTTTTTGGGGAAGACTGGCATATTTTTAGTAATTTAGCCATGCATAAATTATATCAAAATGAAAAGAATATTATTTTCTCTCGCAATTCCTGCTTTGTTCACTATGGTTTCTTGTTCTAAAGAAAAACCGGTAACAAGTGATGCTAATGAAGTAACAACAACGAAAGACGGAAGCCGATTTGTTTTGGATACTTTAAACAGTAATGTAGAATGGAAAGGATATAAGGTTTTTAAATCTGAAAATACAAGTCATTTCGGAACCATTAAGTTTGAGAGCGGCGATGTAACTGTAAAAGACGGAAAATTGGAAAGCGGAAAATTTGTTGCAGATATGGCTTCGTTAACTTCGGAAGATCTGAAAAATAAAAAAAATGATCTTGAAAAACTAAACGGTCATCTAAAAAGTGCTGACTTTTTTGAAGTTGGAAAATTTCCGACAGCATCTTATGAAATTACCAAAGTAAGCCCTTCTGCAGAAGGTGATTATAATACTATTTTAGATGGAAATTTAACGATAAAAGGAATTACAAAACCGACTCAGTTTAAAGCAAATGTTGCTGTAAATGGAGCAGAAGTAAGTATTGCAACAGAGCCTAAAGATGTTATGCGAGAAGAATTTGGTGTGAAATTTCAATCTCCTGCTGCAAATGGAGTGATTAAAAATGAAGTGACGCTTCAGATTAGAGTGAAAGCTTTAGAGAAAAAATAATTTAAACAAAACAAGATGAGTAAGGTCGTTTTAATAATTAGTATTGCTTGTCTGATGTTTTTATTGAGTCTTCAGATTCTTTATTATATTTCTTACAGCAATCAAATCATTCAGATTTTTGTAGAACTGTTTACAATTCCGGCGATGTTGTTTGTGGTTTTTGCATTTTTCTTCAGTTTAATCAATATATTGAGGAAAAAGAAAGAATATTATCTGATTTTTGGAATTAATATTTTTACAATTTTAATAAGCATCGTTGCTACTGTTTTAGATTAAATCAAATCAGCTTTAAATAACAATTATACAATCTGTTTCTCGCGAAACAGATTTTTTTATGAAAAATTGAAAAGGTTTTTTAAACTGAAAATCGTATTTTTGCAAATACATTTTTTTGAAAGGGTAAAACAATGATTGAAAAGATAGAAGAATTGCTTGTTGAGGTTAATGGCTTCAATACGACAAGTAAAGAGGAAATAGAAAACTTCCGAATCAAGTATAATGGGAAAAAAGGAGTTCTGAATGATTTTTTTGAAAAATTTAAAGAAGTTCCCAACGACCAGAAGAAAGAATTCGGACAGAAAATCAATACTCTGAAGCAAGCGGTTAATGTAAAGCTGGAAGATTTGAAAAATGCTTCTGCTTCTTCTATTATTTTAGAAAAAGAAGATCTTACAAAACCTGCTTTTCCTTTAGATTTAGGATCTAGACATCCGATTAATTTAGTGAAAAACAGAATTATTGAGATTTTTAAATCTATTGGTTTTGCCGTTGCAGACGGACCGGAAATTGAAGATGACTGGCATAATTTTACCGCGCTGAATCTTCCGGAATATCACCCTGCAAGAGATATGCAAGATACTTTTTTCATCGAGCAGAATCCGGATATTTTATTGAGAACGCATACTTCTTCGGTTCAGATCCGTTATATGGAAGAAAACGAACCGCCTATCAGAATTTTATCTCCGGGAAGAGTTTTCAGAAATGAGGCAATTTCTTCACGTTCACATTGTATTTTCCATCAGATTGAAGGTTTATATATTGATGAAAATGTAAGTTTCGCCGATCTAAAGCAGACGATTCAGTTTTTTACTACTGAGCTTTTTGGAAAATCTAAAATCAGAATGAGACCTTCATTTTTCCCATTCACAGAGCCAAGTGCTGAGATTGATGTATATTGGGGATTGAATTCTGAAACCGATTATAGAATTACCAAAGGAACAGGCTGGCTAGAAATTATGGGTTGCGGAATGGTAGATCCTGCTGTTTTGAAAAATGTAAATATTGATTCTGAGAAGTATTCAGGATACGCTTTCGGGATGGGGATTGAAAGAATTACCATGCTTCTATACCAAATGAGTGACATCAGAATGTTCTTTGAGAATGATATAAGAACTTTAGAACAGTTTAAAACATTGTAATTAATTTAACATAAATAATTTTTAATCCTGTGAATTTTCACAGGATTTTTTATTAACTTTATAAATCACTTAAAGACGAATCTTTTTTAAGAAAAAAATACATTTTTTTATAGAATTCAGAGAATAAAGTATAAGTGTTGTGATAGGATTTTTTCCGATCTACAAAATATATCATTCTAAACAAATGATAATATACCAGAATATTTTTGCAGTCTGTAACTAAGAGTTCAAATCTGATACTGATCGCAAAAAAGCTTTAAATACATGTATATGAAGTCAACAGATAGCCAACCTAAAGCGTTAAATTTTAGATTCAGAAAAATCGTTCATTACTCTCTTATCTTTTGTATTTTATTGATACAGCTTATCATTGCAGGCTTTTTTTATAACGAATTTATCAATAGAAAGAATTTAGCATTCATTGAAAATCAGTTAAAAGAAGTAAATTCTCTTGAAAAATTAACAGATAACTCCAGAAAAGAGCTTTTAAACGCTCAAAATTCTCTTCAGCAATATCTTGTAAATGCTGACAAAAAGTATTTGGATTCTTATTTTGCTTCGTTAGATAAATTAGGCGCAAATTTAGACAACATTAATAGCTATGAGGCTAAATTTCCTAAATTAAAAAATATATTATCATTTCAAAAAAAAGACTCTTTAGGCAGTAAAAACCTGAAGCTTTTGGTTGATTCTACTTATCAATATTCTACCCAATCAAATTTTAAAGCTCCCACTCCTTTACCTTCGCTGAAAAAGTATGAGAGCAATTATAATTTGGATAAATATGATTTTCAAGTAGAAACAAAAACGATTGCTGATACGGTTAAGAAAAAAGGTCTTTTCGGACGTTTGGGAGATGCAATATCCGGGAAAGAGAACGTACGTAAAGAGAGTACAATTATTACCGTGAAGCAAGGAAAGATCCCTGAAGCAACTGCTATAAAAGCTGATGTAGACAGTGTAATGAATCTTGTTCAAAATTATTATACCGGAGAAATAAAGAAAATGCAGGTGCAGGTAATCGGAAAACAAAATAACAACAATAAATTTTATACTATATTTAATAAACTTCTTATTTATAGTAATGGGGTGATGAATATTTATGATTTTGCGATCAAAGATTCTAAAGCCGATCTTGAAAAAGAATATGCTTTACAAAATTCTGAAAACAATAAGATTAGAACAAATCTGATTTTGGGAGCAATGGTTTTGATGTTTATTGTGTCTATATTAATAATGTATTTGACCAGAATCGCATTTGTATATGAAAACCAACTCAATGCAGCCAACAAGCAGATTAAAGAGAACCTTAATTTTAAAAACAGAATTTTGGGAATGTTGAGTCATGAACTGCGTTCGCCGTTGAAGATTATTGGAATTTTCATCAGAAAAATCAATAAAAAAACCAATGATGACAGTATTAAAGAATATTTAAAGTCGATCAGTTTTACCAATAATACCTTATTGATGCAGGCCAATCAGATTTTAGAATATACCAAAAATCAACATGTAGAAAACCAGTTAATACCGGTGGTTTTTAATCTTAAAAATGAAGTAACCTCTATCTTAAATTCGATAGAACCTTATATTGAAACAAGAAATAATAAGTTTATTGTTGAAGAAAGTATAGACCCGAAAATTGAGGTGTATTCTGATAATACAAAGATCAATCAGGTTTTTATGAATATACTTGCCAATGCAAATAAATTTACTGAGAACGGAGAAATACGTGTGATAACAAAAGCAGAGTCTGTTGATGAAAATACGGTTGCTTTAATCACCACAATAAAAGATACCGGAGTTGGAATTTCAAAATCTGATCTTGAAAAAATATTTGAACCCTATTACCAAGGAGTTCTTTCGGAAGATGTAGAGAACTTAGGTGCGGGTTTAGGATTGAGCTTATGTAAGGAAATTGTAGAGCTGTATTCTGGGGATATCTCGGTAGACAGCGAGCAAAACGTAGGTACAACAGTGCGTTTCACAATTAATTTGAATGTCAATAAATGAGTAATCTAGATACTAAAACCATTAATTTTTTACTTGCTGATGATCATAGTCTCATAAGGCAGGGCGTAGAATTTCTTATTGAGGAGATTGGTTTTGAGGGAGGCGTTTTTCATGCATCTACACTTCAGAAGGTCTTAGAAACTGTTGAAATGCAGCAAATAGAAATTGTTGTAATAGATGCTATTTTCCCAGACGGAAATAGCCTGAATATAATTTCTGAAATCAAAAGCATCAAACCTGAAGTTAAGATTCTAGTTTTTTCAGGAGTTGATGAAAGTACACAGTCTATTAAATATATTAATGCAGGAGCAAACGGATTTCTCAGCAAGCTGAGTGAAGAAAACGAAATAAAAGAAGCGATTCTCAAAATTCATCAAACCGGAAAATATATTTCTTCAATTACGCAGGGTTTATTAATAGATTCATTACAGAATCGTAACATCATCAACCCTTTACAAAAACTCACGGAAAGAGAACTGGAAATTGCAGAGATGTACGCAAAAGGATATGGTAATTTAGAAATTGCAAATAATCTTAACGTAAAGCAGAACACCATAAGTACAATCAAAAAAAGAATTTTTGATAAACTGCATATCGAGAATGTAGTTGATTTGGCAGATCTAATCAAAAATTATCATTAGTCTTTCTTATTTCCCATTCAGATTAATATAGTAGTAGATAAATATCTACAACTATATCGAAATACATCTACAATACTTATTGGGAAGATAGCTCTATATCTTTCTATTTTTGCACTATGAAAGATGAACAAAAAAGAAGTTCTTTTAAGGACGTTTTTTTGAGTCATTAATCAAAAAGTAAGTTCAGAGTTTTTTAATCTTCAATAAGATGAATTTTAAATTTTGAACTTGTTTGAAAACATAGATGATGAAAAAAGAATAAGTGTCTGATTGCGGAGCTGAAAGGCTCTGCGAAAAGATACTAAAAAGTAAAACCAAATTTTATTATAACTATAAACACAGTTGATTAACCTAAGTGTCATCATTGCAGAGCTGAAAAGCTCTGTAAAAGATGCCTTATAATCAATAAAGATATTGATAAAAACACAAATGATAAAGCCGTGACTAATTGCGGAATTGAAAAAAGTAATATGCACTGGGAAAGTTTTTCCATATTACTCCCTAGAAAATGATTTCAAAAGCATGTTAATTTAGGTTGGTAATCCTCCGGAATTTTTACGGAGGATTTTTTATTTACTCAACTTCTTACGTTATTACTATCTATTTTAAAGATTTATTCACAGAAGGCTTGTCGATTATATTCATTGTTGCTCCATGATGATTTGTAGATAAATATCTACAACTAGGTCGAACTACATCTACAATAAATATTGTGAAGATAGCCCTATGTCTTTCTATTTTTACACTATGAAAGATGGACGTAAAAGAATTTCTTTAAAGGCAATTTTTTTGAGACATTAATCTAAAGTAAGTTCAGGATTTTAAAATATGTCAATAATAGAAATTTTAAATTTTGAAGTTGGTTTGAAAACATACATGATGAGAAAAGAAAAAGTGTCTGATTGCAGAGCTGAAAAGCTCTGCAAAACGATACTAAAAAGTAAAACCAAAACTTATTTAGTCTGTAAACACAATTGATTAACCTAAGTGTCATCATTGCAGAGCTGAAAAGCTCTGTAAAAGATGCCTTAAAAATCAATCAAAATAGTTATAAAAACACAAATGATAAAACCCTAAGTGATATTTACAAAGTTAAAAGGTTTGTATAATACGCAAAGGGAAAGTTTTTCATAAATACCTGGGAAAGTAATTTCGCAAGTATGTTAATTTAGGTTGATAAGCCTCTGGAAACTCCGGAGGCTTTTTTTATTTTGTAAACTTTAACGGAAATTTTACATTCTTGTAATCATCAATACTTGCTTTTAAAGAGCCAACGGCCAATTCAGCTTTCAGTAACAAAGGAATGTGATTGTAGTCATTACTTACCCACATTGTTACTCCTTCTTTTTCTTTAAAAACCCTACCACTTTTTACCGAAGGAATAATTTTTAAAGCATTAATAGTTCCGAACTTTGTCTTTAAATTCTCAGTTCCGGTTACTTTAAGCTGAAAAGGAAACATTTCATCATCAATCCAGACATTCATATTAATAATGGTTCCTACTTTCAGCTCTGCGGGTGTTTTACTTCTCAGATAATAAAAACATGAGAGCATGTCTTGTACGCCTTTTACAGATTTTATAAGCTTTGAACCATTTGCAGGAGTTTTTTTATCTGTTAAAATCAATGTTTGATTATCGTGATTAAAAACAGTTTGCAAATGCTGTCTGTAACTACCTTCTTTCACATTTCTTACATAAAAACTTGGTAATTCTGTATTGATATTAATATAACTTTCATATAAATCTTCAACTTTAAAAAAAGCTTTCACAGCTCCAGTCGTTTGTCCGGTTCCTTTTACATATAAATGTGGAGTTCCTCTGTAATTGACTTTTTGGGTGGTGAGATTTGCTGTTCCGGCATTTAGAAATCCGTAATGTATTCTTAAGGAGATCGATTCGCCATCGGCTACGTTGGTCAATTGGGAATAACCTAAAAAGAAAGCGAATATGGTAATAATGTGGAGTATCTTCTTCATAATATAAATTTTGCAAAAACACTGCCAATTTTTTCATTATCAGCTTTTTGTGTCTTTTTGATAAATCTCAGTTTTTTATTTGAGTATAATTAAATATGCTTCGCATTAAAATTAGTAAATTTGCTGCTATTAATTATTAAATTATCATCATATTATGATCACTACAGATATATTGATTATCGGAGCAGGACCTACGGGACTTTTTGCCGTGTTTGAAGCAGGTCTTTTAAAAATGAAATGTCACATTATCGATGCACTTCCTCAACCGGGAGGTCAGTTGGCAGAATTGTATCCTAAAAAACCGATTTTCGATATTCCGGGTTATCCGTCTGTAAATGCTGGTGAATTGGTAGATAATTTAATGGAGCAGATCAAACAGTTTCAGCCAGGATTCACTTTAGGAGAAACTGCAGTTTCTTACACAAAAGTAGATGACGAGTGGTTTGAAGTGGTTACCAACAAAGGTACAGTTCACAGATGTAAAGCTATTGCTATTGCAGGAGGTTTAGGAACTTTTGAGCCTAGAAAACCTACAATGGATAATGTTGCAGATTATGAAGAAAAAGGTCTTGAATATTTCGTTAAAGAACCGGAACATTTCAGAAATAAAAAAGTAGTTATTGCCGGAGGTGGAGATTCTGCCTTAGACTGGAGTGTTTTCTTATCAAATGTTGCAAGTGAAGTGACATTAATACATAGAAGAAATGAGTTTAGAGGAGCTTTAGATTCTGTAGAAAAAGTTCAGGATTTAAAGAATCAAGGTAAAATTAAATTGATTACTCCTGCTGAAGTTACCGCAATTAAAGGTGACGGAAAAGTAGAAGCAATTACTGTAGCAGTTGACGGACAAGATCCTTACGATATTGAAACTGATTATTTTATTCCATTATTCGGATTGACACCAAAATTGGGTGAAATCGGAAACTGGGGATTAAATATCGAGAAAAATGCAATCGTAGTAAACAATGCTTTAGACTATCAAACCAATATTGACGGTATTTATGCAATTGGTGATATCAACACCTATCCTGGAAAATTAAAATTAATTCTTTGTGGTTTCCACGAGGCGACTTTGATGTGTCAGAGTGTTTACAATAGATTAAATCCGGGTAAAAAATTCGTTTTAAAATATACAACCGTAAGTGGAGTAGATGGTTTCGACGGAAGCCGTAAAGAAGCTGAAAAAGCAGTTGTAAAGAAAATAGACTAATTTGGTTTTTAGTTTTTAGTTTTTAGTTTCTGGTTGTCGGTTGTTAGCTAATACATTTCTGAAAACCATCAACTATCAACCATCAACTAACAACATTTATTAAAATGAGCGATATAAATATAAAAATCACCGATAGAGAAGGTGTTACTCACGAAGTGGTTGCTCCAACGGATATGTCCATGAATTTAATGGAAATTATCCGTTCATATGAATTGGCAGAAGAAGGCACCATCGGAGTTTGTGGCGGAATGGCAATGTGCGCTTCATGTCAGGTTTATGTATTGGAAGATCCGGGACTAGATCCAATGGGCGATGAAGAAGATGCAATGTTGGGCGAAGCTTTTCATGTTGAAAGCAATAGCCGATTGGGTTGCCAATTACATATGGTTCCTTCGATGGAAGGTCTGGCTGTAGCAATTGCTCCTTATCCTTAGAGAAATTTCAAACAACATAAAAAAACTCCTGAAGATTTTCGTTAGGAGTTTTTTGGTTTTTAACGTTTTATATCTTGTTTTTAAGATAATCAATTAACCAAACTATTGGAGCGCCTTGTACTAAAGATATTTTTATTTTACTATTTGTAACATTTTCATTTAAAGATTTTAAATAATCTATTTGTCGGATACTAATTTGCTCTTTGTAATTAATAAGATTTTCTTCAAGCTGTGTTAAATCAAATATTTTTAAATCTTTAAGCTGTGATGAGAAATTATTTGATGATATGTAAGTAGAATCGAACTTAGGGTTTTCATTAAGTTTTAATGCTTTCTTGATTTCATTTTCAATTTCTCGCAAAAGTTGATTTTTTTTTACAAACGCAATGATTGTCGATTCATTGATTTCAATGGATTTTTCTTTACTTTTTAAATTTTTAGTAATAGTATTTTCAAAGTCCTTAATTTCCTTTTTTAGCTTTGTAAATTCAATATCTGCCTGCTCAAGTAATGCCGCTACTCTGTAAAATGTTCGTTTTGCTTTTTGAGGAATCTCAGTAAAAGATTTATACCCAAGGTCGTGTTCTATTTCTGCCCACGAATGTTGAAGTATGCTTCTAATTTGAATTTCGAATTTAATATCTTTATATTCTGCATACTCTGTAGTTTGTGCTCTGTGATCATTAAGTTGTAAAATGTAATGAACACTTCTGTAACCGAATTTATCAATTTCAATATTTCTTTTATCAATAGAATTTTCCCAGTCAATTTTAAATTCTTTGTTAAGGATTTCCTCTATTTTTGATATGTCGTCTTCGAAATAAGTAATAATCCGCAGCGCTAAAATATCGGTAATATCATCAAGCTTCTCGTATTTATTCTTCTTAATGACTTTCTGTGCAAGACTTTCTTTTGTTTTTATCCGACTTATGATCTGATGTATCGAAAAATTTTTACATAACTTCCTTAATATCTTCTCTGCTTTAAAGCTAAAAGAAGAGTACAAAGGAGATTTTTCCTCATATTGAGTTAGTATTTTATTTAGATTATCATTTATCATAATAATTAGTCAATATTTAAATCTACAAACTTTAATAATTATTTCCTAATTATTAATTAAGCTTAAAATTTTTTAAACTTCCTCTTTTGAAATCCATTTTCCAACAGTCGGAGCCTGATAATTTCTCATTTTTTCTAAAAGCGCATCAATAGAATCACTTACCAAAAGCATTTCCTGATTGATTTGTTTTAAAAAACCTTTATCAACCATTGTCTGAACCAGTTTAATTAAAGCATCATAAAATCCGTCGATATTCAGAATAGCAATTGGTTTTTTATGAAGCCCAAGTTGAACTAAACCTTCGGTAGCTTTCCCAATCGCATAAATCAGTTACTTTGTAAAGTTAATTAAAAAATCAATAGAATGGCTACAAAAAAAAGAGTTTAGACGAGCTCAGAGAAAACAAAATCATCAATCAGGCAAAGCGCGAAGTGCCTGGTTTTACAGAACTTTTAAGCCGTTTTGAACGTACGGTTTCGGTGTTGGGACGCAGTCAGAGCACGTTCAATAATTACTCCAGACACGTCGCGGCGGTGTCGCTGCATTTCGGGAAAATCCCGACAGAATTGGATCCTGAGCAGATCCACGATTACCTTTTTTACCTTCAGAAAAAATCAAGATCACCCTCGCAATCGTATTTTAAACACACGGTTTACGGACTTCGGTTTCTGTTGAAATCGGAAGGTTTGAGCTACGATTATCTAAGTCTTCCGGAAATTAAAAAAGAGAAAAAACTGCCTGTTGTGCTCAGTAAACAGGAGGTTTGGCAGATGTTGTCATGCTGTAAACTTTTAAAACATAAAATCTTAATCGGGTTGCTTTACGGTTGCGGATTGCGCTGTCTGGAGGTCAGAAATCTCCGTTTATGCGATTTGGATTTTTACCGAAAACAGCTGAAAGTGGTTCAGGGAAAAGGCAAAAAAGACCGCTATTTGCCTTTGTCGGAACATTTGATTCGGGGTTTGAAAAAATATATTGAAGCGGAAAAACCGGAAGATTTTCTCTTTGGAGAACCTCGAGCAAATCGTGCAGGTGGAGAATTCGATTCAAGATATTCGCAACGTGGCGTACAATGGGCGGTGAAACAGGCTTCAAAAACGGCAAAAATATTGAAAGAAGTGAGTGTTCATACGCTTCGGCACAGTTTTGCGACGCATCTTTTGGAGGATGGGATGAACATTGTGAGCATCAAAAATCTCCTCGGCCACGAAAACATCGAAACGACCCTCGTTTACCTTCAAATCGCCCAACTTTCTACCCAAAAACTCTTCTCTCCACTGGATACTTTGTTTGAGGAATGCAGAGCGAAGTAGTTGGTTTTGAATTTGTTAAAAGCCAAAATTCAAGCTTTAAATTTAATGAAAATCAACGTTTAGAAATCTCAAAAATACAGTCTGCTCAACCTGAATCTCAACCTCGATACGAAGTCGCAGATGTGTTGAATATTTTAGGTTCAAAACTAGAAAATTTAGGATTAAATTCCTGGCAATTAAGAACTTTATTTGCGTTAAAAAAGTGCCGTACATCGGCTTTGGGCGGTCATATTGACGCTTGTGACGAATGCGGAAATATCAGCATCAGCTACAACTCCTGCCGAAACCGGCACTGCCCGAAATGTCAGGGCAAAAACCGCGAAAAATGGATTGAAAACCGGGAAACCGAACTGCTTCCAGTGCCTTATTTTCACGTGGTTTTTACCGTTCCGGAAGTGCTGAACAAAACCGCACTTCATGCTCCGAAAATGTTGTATGATATTTTATTTGAATCGGCTTGGGAAACGCTGCAAACCTTTGGTGAAAATCGAGGTTTAAAAATGGGAATGATCGCTATTTTGCATACTTGGGGACAGAATCTGAGTCTGCATCCGCATTTGCACTGCATCGTTCCGGGTGGCGGCGTGGATGAAAACGGAGTTTGGAAAAACATCAGAAGCGACGGTAATTTTTTGTTTCCTGTAAAGGCTTTGAGCAAAGTTTTCAGGGCTAAATTTTGTGAGAAGCTGAAGGTTCGGTTATCATTAAAATGTAATAAAAATCAGACGGAAAATGATGAAAATCAATTTGAAAACCGAAAAAATGAAGCAGAAACTTATGAAAAACTCAGACAAAAACTTTGGGAAAAACCTTGGGTAGTTTTCGCTAAAAAACCCTTTGGCAGCCCGAAATCTGTGGTGGAATATTTGGGAAGATATACGCACAAAATCGCGATCAGCAACCAGAGAATCAGGAAAGTTGATGCGGAAAATGTAACGTTGGAGTACAAAGATTACCGCCAAAAAGGCATCAAAAAGCAGATGGTTTTGAGCCATGAGGAGTTTATCCGCCGTTTTGCGATGCATATTTTGCCGAAAAGATTTGTGAAAATCCGCCATTACGGTTTTCTCAGCAGCACATGGAAACGAATGAAGCTAAAAAATCTGCAACAGAATTTAGGCATTCAGCCCAAAGGAAAATTTCCACCCAAAACTTTTCAGCCGAAATGTAGTTGCTGCAAAGTTGGGAATTTGGTAACGATTGCAACGTTCGATTTGCGCGGTCCGCCCCTTTGGTTTTTGGAGATGAGCCAAAACTTTGAAAAGCCAAAAATCTAGCATTTTGGGTAAGGGTATTTATGCCTAAAAGTGAAGGAAAACACGATAAAACCAAGAAAAACCATCAAATTCACCCACAAAAAAAGAGACCTTTCTGAAAGTCTCCTGTATATCTTTAAAATCCTTCGTCGGTAAACCCATAATGCTGAAAAAAGCTCCCGAAGCTTCCGTTCAACAGGGTTTTCATTGTTCGTGCTTCGCACGCAACGAAAACTTAGCTATTGCGCCCAGGTAATCATTTCGAAAAACTCTTCTAGAGTTCCGTAACCTCCGGGAAGAACGATCACACCGTCGCAAAGGTCATTCATTTTGGTTTTTCTTTCGTGCATGGTTTCTACCAAAATAAGTTCGGTCAGATTTTGATGTGCAATTTCTTTTGACTGCAAAAAATGGGGAAGAATTCCTATCGCTTTTCCGCCTTCCTTTAAAACTCCGTCTGCGACAGCTCCCATCAATCCTACATTGGCGCCGCCATAAATAAGTTGGATATTTTGTTTCGCTAAAGTTTGTCCCAGTAAAGTTGCCTGTTCTTTATATATTTCGTCCGAACCAAAACTTGATCCGCAAAATAAAGTAATACTTTTCATTGTTATATGTTAATTATTTTTTCCATTTGATTTTTACGGCAGACATGATCTCTAGTTCAAGCCTTACATCAGATAAAACTTTAAATTCATTTTTTAGATAAAATTCTAATGGCGATCTGTAAAAATTGCCATTAAGTTTTTGGTCATTGCTATTATCAATAACCCAACCGTTCAGTTCATTTTTATATCGTTTCAGTTCATTCAAAACTTTCGTTCCCCAACCTTTACCATGAAGGTTTTCAGAAAGAATGATCGCAAACCATGTTTCACTTTCTCTTTCAAATGTTATGGCCCAACCGTGAATTTTTTCATCATCATTCAATAAAAGAAAATGATCGACCTCATTGAGTTTTTCAAGATAGTTTTCAAATCCATCTATGTTTTTATAAGCTAATTTTTCAGGATATTCATTATTCCACAATTGCAGGATCTGTTCTTTTTGTTCTTGATTAAGTTGATGGGGGCTTGTGATTTTCATTTGAATGAGTTTAAACAAAAATAAACAAAATTGAATACGGAAATCCTGAGATGTTCGATTTTCTTTTATATTATGCTTTTAGAATTCAATAGAGGCGGGCTTTAGCCCGTCTATAAAAATAAATTCATATTGGCTTTAGCCAAAATCTAGATTATTAATCAAAAAATATCCAAAATCAAAAGACTTTGGATATTTTCAATATAAAAATTACATTCTTATTTCAACGGAATATTCGCTAAAATATCTTTCGTGAAACTCCAGAATTTCTGTGTTGAAGAAATATTTGCTTTTTCATCAGGAGAGTGAGCTCCTCTGATGGTTGGTCCGTAACTTACCATTTCCATTTCTGGGTAATTAGCACCGATAATTCCACACTCTAAACCTGCATGACAAGCGACAACGTGTGGTTTTTCTGCAAATTTTTCGGTGTAAATTTTTTCTAAAACTTGTACAATCTCAGAACCTGGTTTTGGTTTCCATCCTGGATAAGATCCGCTGAATTCTACATTCATTCCGGCTAATTCTGATACAGACTTCAATTGTTCAGCAACCGAATCTTTAGAAGAATCAACAGATGATCTTGAAAGATTTAAAATTTTCAGACCACCTTCTTTTAATTCTACTCTTGCTACGTTGTTTGATGATTCTACCAAATCCTGTACATCCGGGCTCATTCTGTAAACACCATTATGAAGAGATTTTAAAACCAAAATAATTTTCTTTGAATTTTCTACAGAAAGCGCTTTTTCTGAGCTTGTAGAGTTTTCAATATTAATTTGAAGATGAGCTTCAACAGAAGCAAACTCTTCTAAGATTTCTTTTTTAATTCCGTTGGTTACATTTTCAATAAGTTCACCGGCATTTCTCACAGAAATTAAAGCTACAGATTCTCTGGGGATCGCATTTCTCAAACTTCCGCCATCAATTGAAATCAACTGAACGTTTTGATTTTCCAAAGCTTTGTAAAGAATTCTGCCCATGATGATATTGGCATTTCCAAAACCTTTGTGGATATCCATTCCTGAATGACCACCTTGTAAACCTTTTACTTCAATTCTTACGATTTGTCCGTTAGATGCTTCTGTTGCATAGTTTTGGGTTACGGTAACATCAATTCCACCTGCACATCCGATATCGATCTCGTCATCTTCTTCTGTATCTAAATTTAAAAGGATTTGTCCTTTCAATTGTCCAGGTTTTAAACCTAAAGCTCCGGTCATTCCTGTTTCTTCATCAATTGTGAATAAAGCCTCCAAATCAGGATGTGGAATGTCTGAACTTTCAAGAATCGACATAATAGTTGCAACTCCTAAACCGTTATCTGCACCTAAAGTTGTACCTTTTGCTTTTACCCAGTCTCCGTCAACTTCCATCTGGATTCCTTGAGTTTCAAAATCGAAATTTACATCGTTGTTTTTCTGGCAAACCATATCCAAATGCGACTGCATAACAATTGATTTACGGTTTTCCATTCCCGGAGTAGCAGGTTTTTTAATAATCACATTTCCTACTTTATCTACTGTAGTTTCAAGTCCTAAATTTTCACCAAATTCTTTAATGAAAGCAATTACTTTTTCTTCTTTTTTTGACGGTCTCGGAACTGCATTTAATTTGGAGAAATTTTTCCAGATAATCTGCGGTTCTATATTGGATAGTTCCATAAAAATTTATTTTTATCAAAATTACGAAATAAAAAATGCTCCCGAAATTCAGGAGCAATATTTTTGCTAATTGCTATTAACATCCACATTCACCATAAATAGGAATGTTAGTTTTGCTTCCGTCTGGTTTTTCAATGGTTAAAGTACCTTCAAAAAGCAAAGCTTCTTCGTGTTTTATTTTTTTACCTTTTACAGAGATTTTATAATTCTCATTTTCAATTTCTTTACTTAGGTCTTCGCCAGCTTCCATATCGCTTGAAGAAATCAAATTCATAGCAATTCTTTTTCCGTCGAGTTTCATGTAAGCAGTTTTTCCTGCATCATCAGCGTAAATGTATTGTTCATTTTCAAAATCTGCCTTGTTTTTTGCAAAATAGCAAGAGCATTCTTTGATTTCTTTCGGGAAAGGAAATACATCAACTAAAACTTTCTCAGGTGTAGGAGTTGTTTTAGCAGAATCCTGAACAATATTCAGAGAGTCTGTTGGTTTTGAATCTGGAACGGTTTCTTTTTCCTTTTTACAGGCAACTAAAGTTAAGGCTGAAAAGAGAATGATAAAATATTTCATTTTTAATTTTTTTAAATTTATAGCTTCGAGTTTTATGCCAAAAGCCAAAAGCTAGTTCCTAAAAGCAAATTACCCTCTTGCTCTTTCAAGTAAAACCATCATCAATAAAGATAAAATTACTAAACTTTCATCTTCGTCATCAATATCAATAAGTCTGTCAAGCTGGAACCTTCTTCCGAACATCGAAGGCATTTTTTTTAGCTTAAAATATTCTTTTCCATCCATTCCTTTTACGGTGTATGACGGGTTAAGAAAATATCCGGTAAACATTCCGATAATTGGGATTTCACCAACCATTCCGTCGAAAAATTTCACCCACGCATTATCTTCTGTAATGGTAAATTTTTGTTGATCAGCTTCATCTAAAACATTGTAAGAAGATTTCCATATAGAACGCATTCCTTTTCTTGCAAGTCTTCCGAAATTTTTTCCGATCGTATCTTTAATAGAGTAAGATGCATTAAAATCAATCCATTGGTTTGCCTGAATTCTGAAAAGTTCTTTAGTTTTGCTTTCGTCATTGAAAACGATAACGTCTTCTTTTAGTTTAAACATTTTCTGACGAACATAAGCTACGTAATTTCCTTGCCTGTCTGTAATGTTGAAATCGCTGGCCAAAGTTGTGATTTTAAATTTAAAATCCAGCGGATAATTAAGGTTGTTGAGTACCATTTAGTTTATTTCTGTTTAATATTTTGATGATCAAAGATAGTGGTTTTTTCAGATTTATGAATAATTCTGCAAGGTGAGATTGCCATTGAAATTTTATCCTTCAAAGTTATCATTGCAAATGCGCATTGACTCTTCTGTTTTACAACTATAATTCTTATTTTTGTGCTATGGATTACCCAAGTAAAGTATTGGCAAAAGCAATTGAAGAGATTTCCGGACTTCCGGGTATCGGGAAGAAAACCGCTTTGCGTCTTGCTCTTCATTTACTTAGACAGCCTCATTCTAGAGCAACAAGTTTGGGAACTTCAATCATCAATCTGGTGAATGAAATTAAATACTGCAAAGAATGCCACAATTTTTCAGATTTTGATATTTGTGAAATTTGTAGCAATGAAAAACGCAGCAATGAACTAATCTGTATTGTGGAAGATGTACGAGATGTTATTGCTATTGAAAATACCGGAAAATACCGAGGTAAATATCTTATTTTAGGTGGGAAAATTTCTCCGATGGAAGGAGTAGGTCCTCATCAGTTGAATATTCCTAGTATTGAAAAAAAGTTGCAACATGGTCTGGCAAAAGAATTTATCTTTGCTTTAAGTGCTACCATGGAGGGTGATACTACAGCTTATTATATTTATAAAAAGTTCAAAAATTCGGGTGTGGAGTTTTCAACGATTGCAAGAGGGATTTCTGTGGGTGATGAACTGGAATATGCAGACGAAATTTCTTTGGGCAGATCGATCACAAACAGGCTTCCATATAACGAAAAGGATTAAAAATGAGTAAAAAACTTTCAATCATTATCGTTAATTATAATGTAACTCGGCTTTTGAGAAACTGCCTGCTTTCTATTGAAAAATATAGTAGTAAGATTGACTATGAAGTTATTGTAATTGATAATAACTCTATCGACAGCTCATGGGGGATCTCATTCCTGAATTTCCGAAAATACATTTT
This sequence comes from Chryseobacterium mulctrae, assembly GCF_006175945.1. Taxonomy (NCBI): domain Bacteria; kingdom Pseudomonadati; phylum Bacteroidota; class Flavobacteriia; order Flavobacteriales; family Weeksellaceae; genus Chryseobacterium; species Chryseobacterium mulctrae. Next base: position 3,237,997 of record NZ_VAJL01000001.1, read on the forward strand.
ATTGCTTCTGAAAAAAATGATGGTTTTGCCAAAGCTAATAATAAAGCGATAAAAAAAGCGACTGGAGAATATTTACTAATTTTAAATCCGGACACAGAACTGGAAGGTTTTTATTTAAATGAAATTTTAGATTTTGCTGATTCCAAAACTAATTTTGGATGTTTGGGGGTGAGAATGCACGATGCGAACGGTAATTTTCTTCCGGAAAGTAAACGTTCAGTTCCGGGTATGATTAATTCTTTCGAAAAATTATTTACCAATTTTAAAAAGAAAAATTCAAAATCATATTACCGAAATGATGTAGGAGAGCATGGGATTTCAGAAGTGGAGGTGATTACCGGGGCATTTTTTCTGGTTAGAAAAGAGATTTATGAAAAAGTTGGTGGCCTCGATGAAAGATATTTCATGTATGGTGAAGATATTGATCTTTGTTTTACGTTGTTGAATAACAGTTATCAAAACTATTATTACGGAAAAGCTTCTATCCTTCATCATAAGGGTGAAAGTACGGTGAAAGATGAGGTGTACCTCGAAAGATTTTACGGAGCAATGCAGATTTTTATTGATAAATATTATAGACAAAGCAAACCTCTACAATATTCATTTATGAAAGCAGGTTTGAAGCTAAGGCATAAAATAGAAAAGATTAAACTCAAATAAAAAAAGCAACTCCATCGAGTTGCTTTCATTTTATCTTAAATAAAGTATTTCTTATTTATTTGCCGGAACACTTACCGGAGCCGAAGACTGAGAAGCTGGAGCTTTTCCTGCTGGAGCTTCTTTAGTTGGAGCTTGAGGAATTACCGGTGCTGCTTGCTTAGGTTTACCAGTCACAACAACGCTTATCAAGATAAGAACGATGATTACTGCTCCTAAAGTCCAAGTTGATTTTTCCATAAAATCATTAGTTCTTTGTACTCCAAATTGTGCAGAAGATGCACCTCCGAATGTACTAGAAAGACCGCCACCTTTTGGGTTTTGAGCCATAACAACGATTACCAATAAAACGCTGGCAATCATAATAAGAATCATTAATAGTGTAAATATAGTATCCATTAATTTTAATATCTTTTTGAATGGGCAAATTTAATGTTTTTTTACCGAACCACAAAATAAGATTTACGCTAAAAATAGAAAACGGCAGCAGTTGCTACCGTTTTCATTAAAAATATATTAATTTTTATTTGAAGTCAGAATCTTTAGCTTGGTTTAATTCGTATGATTTTACTTTCATCACCATATCCATACCCATTTGATTAACCGTGATGGTATAAGGCATTTTCACACCAGCAACATCTTTGTAATCAGCAAAAGTAGTAGGAACTGTGAACGTTTGTCCCTGTGCAGATACTGTTTCACTTTCACCTGTTTTAAGGCCAGTTTTTACGCTATAGTAATAAGCTTTATCACCAGCTTTGATTGCATAAGAATCTTCACCGTTGATTTTTTCAATTCCTGTCAATTTGTAATCTGCAGATTTAGCAAAACCTAGTTCTTCGAAAAGCTCAGTATTTTTTAAGTTGTCAGCGATTTCTTCTTTAGTCATCTGAACTTTTTGTCCCATTTGCTCAGAATACCCTGTTTTTCCATCAAAAACTTGTTTTTGAACTGTCATTCCACCAGCAGAAACTGTTTGAAGTTCTTTTCCACCTTGAGCTTTAACAATTTTGAAATCAAGGTTTTGTCCTTGCATAGACATTGATGCATTCGTTGTATATGAAGACACTTTTGACAAATTAGCTTTTCCACCAATTGCATTAATGTACTTGTCAACAACAGAAGCTACTGTTACGCTTGCGTCAACTTTCTGTGCTGTCGGTTTAGCAACAGGATTTGCATATGCATCATAATATTTTACAGGGTAACCTAATTTTTCTAATCCTTCAGAAATTTCAGATGCTTTACCAGCGATGAAAATTCTGCTTTGGTTTGGTAAAATAGTTGCTTTTACTGCGTTAGAAACGTCTGCTGCAGTTACTTTATCAATAGATTTTAAATAGTTAGTGTAAAAATCAGCCGGAAGGTCCTGAACTTTTTGGTTAACTGCAAATCTTGCAATAGTTGCAGGCTGCTCTAATGCCATGATGAAACTTCCTTTCAATTTAGCTTTAGCATTGGCAAGTTCGTCAGCTTTTACAGTAGAAATACCGTTGATTTCGTTCATAAATTCTTTTACTGCTTTATCAGTAACCTCGTTTCTTACACTAGCTTCAGCAGAGAAAGAAGGAGAATATTTGCTTGCGCTCATATCTGAATAAGCTCCATAAGTGAATCCGTTTTTCTCACGAAGATTCATGAAAAGTCTAGCTTCTCCACCACCACCAAGAATGTAGTTGGCAATTGTTGCAGGGAAGTAATTAGGATCTTTCATTTTCAATGTGTTCAGGTTTCCTACAGAAACTACAGATTGTACTGCAGAAGGAACATCTACTACATTGATTTCAGTTTTAGCTACATTTGAAGCCGGTTCTAAAGCTGGGAATTTTGTGTCAGCTTTTTTCCAGTTGTTGAAAGCTTTTTCAACCATTGGTTTTACCTTGTCAAATTTTACATCACCAACAATTACCAAATAAGAATTGTCTGGAGCGTAATATTTTTTATACACATTCTGAACATCAGCTAACTGAATTTTGTTGATAGACTGTTCTGTTTCAAATTCACCTCTTGAAGTGTTTTTTCCGTAAGCTAATGCGTTAGAAACTCTTGAAGCAATTGCATCTGCGCTTTTCTCTGAAGATTTTAGACCTTCAACAGCTCTGTCTTTAGATTTCTGAATTTCGTCAGCAGAAAATTTAGGATTGATGATTGCATCAGCCATTAAACCTAAAACTTCAGGGAAATATTTTGAAAGAGAGTTTGAAGAAGCTCCTCCAGTAGAGAAGTTTAAGTTAGCTCCTAAAAAGTCTACTTTTTTGTTGAATGCGTCTTTGCTTAAAGTCGTAGTTCCATTACCAAGCTGATCTGCCATGATTTCGCTTACTCCGGTTACATCACCTTCAAAATAAGGCTGTCTGTCCATAGAAAGACTTACGTTTACTCTTGGTAATTTGTTGTTTTCAACCACCATTACGGTCATTCCGTTTTTAAGCTGAAAAGTTTTTGGTTTTGCAATGTTAATCTCAGGAGTTGGTCCTGGTTTCGGCATTGCGTTAATATCAATTTTTTGTGCAGAAAGCATTCCTGAGAATAAAAATGCTACGGCTATATAGGTCAATTGTTTTTTCATTGTAAAAAATTTAAAAATTTATAATCATATTTAAAACACGAAGTTTTTTATACGATTACTTTTTTTCAGGTAAGTAGTTAAGGATGATTCTCTGGTTAGAATTTAAATACTTTTTAGCCGCATTCTGTAAATCCTGCTTTGTAATAGATTTGTAAATGTCGATTTCCTTGTTGATTAAGTTTGTATCTCCCATCAATACGTGGTTTGTAGCCAATGAAGCTGCAATTCCCTGAATGCTTGAGTTTGCATTTACAAACTGATTTTCGTACTGATTTTGAAGTTTTTGATAATCTTCGTCAGAAATTAAAGTCGTTTGAAGTTTTTTGATTTCAGCATCGATGTCTGTCTGTAATGTCTGCTTTGATGTTGATCCCATCGGGATTGCAAAGAATGCGAAAATACCATAATCTTCAAGACCTTGGTTGAAAGCTGCTACCTGAAGTGCCTTTTTCTCCTGATCTACCAATTTTTTATATAAAACTGAAGACTTTCCGTTGCTTAAATAAGAAGAAAGCATATCTAAAACATAAGCATCTTTTTCTTTGTTACCCGGTGTTCTGTATGCAAAAACATAAGCAGGAAGCTGGATGTTAGGATCGTATGCTGTAACTTCTTTTTCTTTTGTGATAGGCTCGTCTTTCGGGAAGTTTTTAGGATAAACCGTTCCTTTAGGAATTGCTCCGTAATATTCCTGAATCCATTTTTTTGTTTGCTCAGGTTTGATATCTCCTGCTACAACCAAAGTTGCGTTGTTTGGAACGTAATATTTTTTATAGAAAGCTTGGAACTCATCTAGTTTAGCTGAATTCAAATCATCCATAGATCCAATTGTAGACCAATGATAAGGATGCTTTGTAAATAAGTTTTTCTGTACGTTTGTGAAAAGATTTCCATAAGGCTGGTTATCCATTCTCAATCTCTTTTCTTCTTTTACAACTTCTCTTTGCGTATCTACACCAACTTGGTTGATTACCGCATGACGAAGTCTTTCAGATTCCATCCAAAGTCCCAATTGCTCGTTGTTTGAAGGGAAAGTTTCGTAGTAATATGTTCTGTCGTTTGTTGTGTTTGCGTTGTTTTGTCCACCATTTGAAGAAACGATTTTAAACCATTCTCCTCTTTTAATGTTTGGAGTTCCTTCAAATAAAAGGTGCTCAAAAAAGTGTGCAAAACCTGTTCTTCCAACTACTTCGTCTTTTGCTCCTACATGGTACATTACACCTGTTGTTACTACCGGTGCAGAATTATCTTGGTGTAAGATTACGTGTAGACCGTTTGGTAAATCATACTCTTCAAATTTGATTTGTTGTGCATTCAGCATTGCTCCAAAAAAGGCAGCAGCTGCAACACTAAGAAGTCGTTTTTTCATAAAATAGAAATTGTTTTGTCAATGAGTTGTAAAATTAGACTTATTGTTACAAAATTTTTAATATTTTTTTAAGAATTCTAGGTAATGGTTGAATTTATAGCGTCAGATTTTGGTTCTAAAACTTTATTCAGTTTTACTTCAGTAATGGAAATTAAATACAAATTTGAATTCTCCTCATAATACACTAATTTTGTCATCCAAAATTTTTTTGCAGCATGGAGGATTATTTGAAAGGACTGAATGAATCACAATTTGAAGCCGTTACTACTTTACAGGGACCTTTGATGGTACTTGCAGGAGCAGGTTCCGGAAAAACACGTGTACTCACGATGCGTATTGCGCATTTGATTACCAATGGAGTAGATCCTTTCAATATTTTGTCTTTAACTTTTACCAATAAAGCTGCGAAAGAAATGAAAGAACGTATTGCGAAAGTTGTAGGACAGAGCAATGCGAGAAGTCTTTGGATGGGAACTTTCCACTCTGTTTTTGCAAGAATTTTGAGAAGTGAAGCGCATTATTTGGGTTATCCTTCCAACTTTACTATTTACGATCAACAGGATGCTTTGAATGTGATCAGAAAAGTTCTGAAAGACATGAATATTGATGCTGATTTGTATAAACCTAAAAAAGTTCAGTCAAGAATTTCCAATTATAAAAATAACCTGATTACCGTAAAAGCATATTATAATAATCCCGAATTAATGGAAGCTGACGAAAAAGCCAACATGAAATTCATCGGAAAAATTTATGAAAAATATGTAGAAGCTTGTTTCAAAAATGGTTCGATGGATTTTGATGATTTATTGTTGAAAACCAATGAACTTTTAACAAGGTTTCCCGAAGTTTTAGCAAAATATCAGGACAGATTCAGATATATTTTGGTAGATGAGTACCAAGATACGAATCACTCTCAGTATTTGATTGTGAAAGCTTTAGCTTCAAAATTTGAAAATATTTGTGTGGTAGGAGACGATGCACAGTCGATTTACTCTTTCCGTGGTGCGAATATTTATAATATTTTAAATTTCAAAAAAGATTATCCTGATGCGGTGACTGTTTCTTTGGAACAAAACTACCGTTCAACGCAAAATATTGTTAATGCAGCAAATGTTGTCATTGCGAAAAATCTTCAGCAGTTCAAGAAAAATGTTTTCAGTGAAAATGAGGAAGGGGAAAAAATTAAAGTGTACCGCTCACTTTCCGATGCTGATGAAGCCAATTTTGTTGCCGGAAATATTTGGGAACTGAGAAACAGGGAGCAGAGAAAGTTCAGCGACTTTGCGATTTTATATCGTACCAATTCTCAAACAAGGGCTTTTGAAGACTCTTTAAGACGTAAAAATATTCCTTATAAAGTGTATGGAGGTTTGTCTTTCTACCAAAGAAAAGAGGTGAAAGATTTGATTGGTTATCTTCGACTTTTAGTGAATGAAAATGACTCGGAAGCTTTGATGAGAATCATCAATTATCCGACCAGAGGAATTGGTGAAACCACTCAAAATAAATTAATTGTTTTTGCAGATTCACAAAATCTTCCGGTGTCTAAAGTGTTAGACAATTTGGGGATTTATGCTCCGCAATTGAAATTTAATAATGGAGTTTTAACAAAACTAAGTGATTTTTGGTCGATGATTAAAGCGTTTCAGGTTTTGCTTAAAACAGAAACAGCATACAGTGTTGCGATGGAAGTGGCAAAGCGAAGCGGTTTGATTAAATTTTTAAAAGACGACCAAACTCCGGAAGGAATTTCGCGTGTAGAAAACGTTCAGGAATTAATGAACTCGATGCAGGGTTTCATTGAAGAACAGATGCAGATAGAAGATGGTGATCCTAGTTTGCCGAATTTTCTTGAAAATATTGCGCTTTCCGCTGATACACAAAGAAAAGATGACGAGGAAGATATGGTTTCTTTAATGACGATTCACCTTTCAAAAGGTCTTGAATTTCCGGTTGTGCATTTAGTTGGATTAGAAGAAAATCTTTTCCCAAGTTTTATGAGTTCGGCAACCAGAGAAGATTTAGAGGAAGAAAGACGTTTGTTTTACGTTGCCTTGACAAGAGCTGAAAAACAGGCGTTTTTCTCTTATGCAGTTTCCCGTTTTCAGTGGGGGAAAATTACTGATGCCGAACCTTCACGATTTTTAAGTGAAGTAGATGAAGAATATATTGAATATTTGAATCCAGCAATTGAGAAGAGGTTTATTAATAATGCAGGGATTACTTCCAATATTTTTGACGAGCATCCTTCTGAAATGAAGAGCTTTAAAAAGATAGAAAAGAAAACAATCTCTAAAACCGAAAATGATAAACCAATTGCTGAGCCTAAAAAATTAAAACCGGTAAGTAATGCAAGGATTATCAATCCAAGCGGAGCTTCGTCACAAGATATCGAGGTTGGAGACAAGGTAAGACACGACCGTTTCGGAATTGGAGAAGTGAAATTCTTAGATGGAACCGATCCGCAAAATATCAAAGCAAAAGTCGTTTTCTTACACGAAGGCGAGAAGAATTTGATTTTGAAATATGCTAAACTGACGAAGATTTAAATCAATAAAAAATATAATTAGAATTTGTTCATAAGATTAAAATAAAGAAGACATAATATTTATTATGTCTTCTTTATTTTAAATTTTAGAAAAAGTTTTCAAGTCTTAAATTTTTGATTCTTTTGTTTTAAGACAAGAGAATTAGGTTATCTTTCCACCAATTCTTTAACCGTCTCGCCATAAAAATCAGTATGTGAAGTTTTAATTTTTAACAACTGATACCATTTTCTAAACGCACCAACGAAAACAACAAGCATTAAAACCATTGCTACAACTGCTAACGTTGCTAATAAGTATTGCTGTTTTGGAATGTAAATATCAATCACCTGAATGTAGCCAGCCCAAAATGTAATAATCGCCATGAAAACTCCTGGAATTGCTGAGCAAAGCGCATATTTCCCTCGATTTAATCTAATGAGCATTGTGGTACAGACAATCAAACCGCAGGCTGCGAGCAACTGATTGCTGATTCCGAAGAGTGGCCAAATGCTGCTTACATTTCCGGTAAAAACCAAATATCCCCAAGCAAATGTGAACAATAAACTACTGATGATAATTCCGGGAGTCCAGTTTTTATCATTAAATTTAGGAATAACAGATCCCAACATTTCCTGCAAGAAAAATCTTCCAACTCTCGTTCCTGCATCAATTGCGGTTAAAATAAATACCGCTTCAAACATAATCGCGAAATTGTACCAATACGCCATCAGCTGATCCATGTAAGGAATTTTATTGAAAATATGAGCCATTCCCACAGCTAAAGAAACAGCTCCTCCGGTTCTTCCGTGTAAATCAATTCCTATTCTTTCAGAAAAATAATCAATTTCAACACCATGTAAACTTGGATGAGTAGCTAAAAATGCATCATACGTTTCTTTTGGTGTATTGATGACAAAATAATCTCCGGGCATTAGAGTACAAGCTGCAATCAAAGCCATTAATGCTACAAAACCTTCTACAAGCATCGCTCCGTAACCTACAAATAAAATTTCTTTTTCTCTGTTCAGCATTTTTGGAGTCGTTCCTGTAGCAATTACCGCATGGAAACCTGAAATCGCTCCACATGCAATTACAATAAAGATAAAAGGTAAAACAGGACCGCCAATTACGGGACCTCCTCCGTTAATAAATTCAGTCAAAGCAGGCATTTGAATGGTTGGATGAATCACAATTACTCCAATGGCCAACATGATAATCGTTCCGATTTTTAAATAAGTTGAAAGGTAGTCTCTCGGAACTAAAAGCAGCCAAACCGGCAATACAGAAGCCAAAAATCCGTATAATGGAATTGCAATAGAAATGGTTGTAATGTCCCATGTAAACATATTGTTCATCGTTTCATTCTGCATTAAATTATGCCCGCCAATAATTCCGGCAATTAAAAGGACACCGCCCAAAATACTAGCAAAAGTCACCGAGTTTTTTCTGTAACGCATAATCAATCCCATGATAATCGCAATCGGCATCGTAATAACCACAGTAAATAATGACCATGATGCTTCGTGCATTGCATTAATACAGGCTAAAGAAAGTCCGGCAAGTGTTAAAATTAAGATGAATAAAATGGCAAAACCTGCAACCGTTCCGGTAGTTTTTCCGATTTCTTTGGATGCAATGGTTGCCAAACTTTGTCCTTTGTGTCTTACGGATGCAAAAAGTACCACCATATCGTGAACTCCACCTCCTAAAACACAGCCAATTAAAATCCAGATTGCTCCGGGAAGATATCCGAATTGAGCTGCTAAAACCGGTCCTACCAATGGTCCTGCTGCTGCAATCGCTGCAAAGTGATGTCCGAGAAGAACATTTTTATTGGTCGCAACATAATCTTTTCCGTCAGCAAATTCTACAGCGGGAGTTGTGTTTTTGTCATTTAAACGGAGAACCTTATTGGCTAAATAAATTCCGTAAAAACGGTAAGCAATCGCAAAGATAAGCAGGGATGTGAATACTAAGGTCAATGCATTAATTCCATTTAGAAATTCCATATTGTTTTTCTTTTATGTGAGTAAATAATTAATATTTTTGCTTTTTTATTATGAATAATTTAAGCGTTTGACCAAGGTAATTATTTTCTATATAAAATTTATCAATATGTATATCAAATTAGCGAAATAATAAGTGATATATTTCTATTTTAAAATTAAATATTTGATTTTTAAAGTGTTGTTTATTGCTTCTTTTTGAAAAACTATATTCTGATATTGATTTTCTAATGATTGACGAAATTAGCTTTTTCCTGAGATAAAATAAAGTCGACCATTGCTTTGTTAAGTTCCTCCTGATAAGCTTTTTCTGTTGTGGAAAACCCGTGATTACCTTTTTTTACAATGATTAATTCATGAGTGGTTTTCTGCTTTTTCAACATTTTGTTGAGTCTTTTAGAATGTCTTATAGGTGCAATTTTATCTTTGTTGCCATGCAAAATTAAAGTTGGAACCGTATTTTGAGTATAATGTAGAGGAGAAATCGTTTTACAAAATTCTACTACTTCTTTTTTATTTTCTTTACCGTCTAAACCAGTTATTCCTTTGATCAGTTTACTTCTGATATCAATAATTTTTTTTGAAATTAAACCTACAGTTAACAAAAGTGGTTTTGGAGCACGGGTATGAAGAAGCCTGTTCATATCAGTCGGTCCAAAATTATCAACCACATAATTTACTTTTGCCGAATATTTTGAAAGTTCTGAATCTCCCACAAAATCTTTATCCTGAGTATAAGCGCTTAAAAGCGAAAGATGTGCGCCTGCAGAAACGCCCCACATTCCGATATTGTTTTCATCAAGATTGTATTTATCAGCATTTTTGCGAACCCATCTTACCGCATCTTTTGTATCCTGAATCGGTGCCGGAAAATGAATATTTTCTGTAACTAAACGATAATTAATACTGATAACAACATAGTTTTTTTCTAAAAGTTTTAAAATGGTATTTTCAACATAGTTATCGGCTGTAATGATTTTGTCACCTTCAACCCAAGCTCCACCGTGAACGTACATCACAACAGGAAGTTGTTTATTTTCTGTATTTTTCGGACGGTAAATATCAAGCTTAATATCTTTACCCGTTTCATCGGTTTTGTAAACAATATTTTCTGAGACATTGGCGTGCTCAAAAAGAAGTGTACTTTTCTGTTTTTGTGAAAATCCAAACGTGGAAATTGTCAATAGGAATAAAAAAAATAGGTTCTTTAAAAACCTATCATTTTTTGTGTTTGAGTGGAATGCTCTCATAAAATATTGCTTTGGTTTGCTACTTTACCAACTCTTCAAAAAGTTTACCAAAAGTTTGGTTTAAATCTTTCGATTTTCCGGGATGCGGTCTTGAAGTTTGTACAACTGCACTTCTCACCGCAGTCAGCCAACGGAATCTGTCTGGAATTTCGAGTAAAGCAATCGGGCCGCCTTCTTTTTTTCCTTCAGCAATATTTTTAAAACTCTCAAGATTTTTAGTAATATCATCATAATCAAGTTTGCTGTGCATAAGTTTAAATTTATCGGGACAGAGATAAAATTCTACTTTGATAAATTTTTCTTTTTTCGAAAACAAAACCAGTCCAATGTTGAAAAATTCTTCTCTTTCAACCTTCGGTACCAAACGTATTACGGCGTATTCGTATATCTTATCCTCTTGCATTTTGGGCTTCGTTTATAAAGATTTGAGAATTTTCTAATCGGGTCTTCAGAAAGTTGAAATAAATTTCACGGATTTCGTCCGGACTTTCTTCGGCATCATTCCAGTGCAACCAATCCTGTGGAATTGTATTGACGATTTCTCTGAACAAAGTTTCATTTAAAACGGAATGAGCAAATTGATCTGCCTCATCTAATTTTGTTGCCTGTGGAAGCAAAACGTGGTCTTTTACATATTTAAAAGGAGTTTTCGCAGCCGCATCAAAATTCTGCCATGAGTGGTGGAAATAAAAAGACGCACCATTATCAATGATCCATAATTCTTTGTGCCACATTAAAAGATTGGTATTCTTAAAAGTACGGTCTATATTGGTGATAAATGCATCCAGCCAAACAATTTTTGAAGCAAGCAACGAATCAACTTTCACACTTGAGTCATAAGCAATAGAACCTGAAAGATAATGGAGCCCGAGATTTAATCCTTCAGAATTTTTCAATAAATCCTGAATTTCTTCATCGGCTTCCGTTCTTCCAAAATCTACATCAAGATTGGCAAAAACCAGCTCTGGAATTGGTAATCCCAAAGCTTCAGTAATTTTTCCTCCTAAAAATTCTGATATCAACATTTTTACACCATGACCGGCTCCACGAAATTTCAACACATATTTAAAATCATCATCGGCTTCTGCCAAAGCAGGAAGTGAGCCTCCTTCACGAAGCGGAAGGATATAACGTTGTACAGTAACTGTTCTTAAATCTGACATAATGCAAAAATAACGTTTTCCTTTGTGCTTATTTCTATTTGTGCTATTTTTAGGTTTAAAATTTGTTTAAATTAAAATATTTCTCTTGAAGATTCGACTAATTGCGGAAAATTAAATATCTGTCGGATTCAATTAATTCAAAAATAAAATACATGAAAATCATCAAAAATCAAAATATTCTCATCTCAAATCCTGAAACCAAAGATTTCCTTGCGGATGCATTTTACCCTGAAACCAATGAGAAAATGCCTTTGGTAATTTTTGTTCATGGTTATAAAGGCTATAAAGATTGGGGTGCCTGGAATTTAATGGCAGAAAAGTTTGCAGAAGCAGGCTTCTTCTTTGTTAAATTTAATTTTTCGCATAATGGAACTACCGTTGAAGATCCTGAGAATTTTGCTGATTTGGAAGCTTTTGGAAATAATAATTATTCAAAAGAATTGTCAGATTTAAATGTTGTGATTGATCATTTCGTTAAAGATCCAAAAGTTGATGACCAAAAAATAATATTAATCGGTCACAGTCGGGGAGGAGGAATTTCTATTATTAAAACCTGTGAAGACGAAAGAATTAACGGGTTGATTACTTTGGCAAGCGTAGATACTTTAGAAAGATTTCCTACAAAAGAAAATTTTGAAAAATGGAAAGAAAACGGAGTTTATTATGTAGAGAACGGAAGAACAAAGCAGCAAATGCCACATTATTTCCAGTTTTTTGAAGACTTTAAAAATGATGAGCATCGTTTTGATGTAGAACGTTCGATGGAAATGGCGAAAGCTCAGGTTTTAATTATTCATGGAACCCATGATGAAAGTGTAGACGTGAAAAATGCGGAACATCTTCATATTTTAAATCCAACTTCAGAATTGTATCTTATTGAAAATGCAAACCATACATTTGGCGCTAAAGAACCTTGGAGAGATGATGCGCTACCAAAAGAGTTGAATGAAGTTGTTGAAAAGTCTATTAAATTTATCAAACAAAATATTTGATTTTATTGTTAAAATTATTTTTGGTGTTAATAATTTTCATACTTTAGTGAAACATTAATACCATTAAACAAAAATTTTTATGAAAAAATCAAATTTAAAAAAATTAAGCAGAGCAGCTCAGAAAAGTATCTCAGGAGGAGTAGGAGGTCTAGAACCAATACAATGTGCAACAGGCTGCCATAAAAATTATATTGGTGATGGACAAGGCGTGTTATGCATTGTACCACCATGTCAATCTCCTAATTTTGGAACACAAAGCAAAGATGCTAATGGACGTTGGCAATGCTGTTACTAAGTATTTAGTTTTAAAAATAAAAAAGGAGTGAAAATTTTCACTCCTTTCTTTATATTTATCAAGGTGAGTTTTTTGCAAAAAACTACTTAGGATTATTGTTAAATATTTGGTTGATTATGATTTAAAATAATATTCTTATAAAAAAGATTATTCATTTGTTGTAGAATTTTAATGATGATGTTGTATTTTTTCCTATTTTAGTGATACATTAATAATCATTTAAATAGAAAATTTCATGAAAAAATTGAACTTACAAAAAGGGCAAAAGTTAAGCAGAGAAGCTAAAAAGAGTATTTTAGGAAAAGGAGCATCTTGTCCGCCAGTCGGATGTTATCAGTTTTATCTTAGTGATGGAGAGAGCAGGTGTGTTGTATCTGGTTGCATATCTGATTTCGGAACAATAGTTCAGATAGAAGGACGTTCGCAATGTTGTTTTTAAAAAATAATAAAAGGAGTGAAAATTTTCACTCCTTTTATTTTAATTTCAAGTTGAAATTTACTTAACTAGAATTTTCCAGGCTTCTTCAATTTTACTATCTAATAATAATTTTTGAGCTTCCAAGTGAATGTTTTCGTCGTTATGACAAGTTTCAGAAGGTAAAACTTCTACATTAGCTAACATTCCTAAGTCATTTCCAGTAAACACTTTGCTGAGTTTTATAGCATCCGGAAGTAAATCAAATCCAATTCCTTTCGTAACCAATGGTTTTGGGACTTCAAAAAGATTATTCTCATTATTTCTAGAATACCAATTTCCGCCAAGACGTGCAACCATATCCAGTTTTTTCTGATCCAGGTTTCCTTCTTCATTCAGATATTCTTCTCGGATATGAATTTTCTGTACTTCACAAATGACCAAATTTCCCGCACCTCCTTGATCTCCCAAAGATTTTACTTCTAAAACTTTACATTCAAAATTAACAGGACATTCTTCGATTAATTTAGGTGTAACCAGATCAGCATCCTTCATCGTTAGTCCGGACTTGATGAATTCGTTCACTCCTTCACCATATTCTGTAGAGGCTAAAGAAATCTGTTGTACAATTGGAAAATTAACGGTTCCGATCACTACTTCAGAAGTTTCCAAAACATTTTCTAAAGTATGTTTTGTGGTATTGTCGCGTACTCTTCTCGATGGTGAAAAAATCAAAATCGGAGGAACCGTGCTGAACATATTAAAGAAACTGAATGGCGATAGATTGATCTCTCCATTTTTATCAACTGTAGAAGCTAAAGCGATTGGACGTGGTGAAACGGCAGTCTGCATTATCGTTTGTAGTTGCACTGGAGTTATTTCGGATGGGATTACTGTTTTCATTTTTGTTACTTAACTTAATGATTTAAGTATTTAAATTAGATATAATTATAAAAACGCTTCGACTACGCTCAGCATGACATTTCTAATACTAACTGTTTTGCAGAATGTTTTTTAGCGGTGTCATGCTGAGCGAAGTCGAAGCATCTAAATATTCTTGTTTAAAAATATAATTACTTTGTAGGAATAATTTTACCAGCAACTTCACCAAAACCTACTCTCACGCCGTCTTTTTCAGCCCAAGCTTTCATAGTAATGGTATCGTTATCATCGATGAATTTTCTTTCCTGTCCGTTGTTTAGCTGAATTGGGTTTTGTCCTCTCCATGTTAACTCAAGCATAGAACCGAAAGATTTAGGATCACTTCCTGAAATCGTTCCACTTGCGTATAGATCACCAACTTCTACGTTGCAGCCATTTACCGTGTGATGAGCCAATTGTTGAGTCATGTTCCAGTACATATGTTTGTAGTTGCTTTCAGAAATTAGGTTTTCTTCACCGTTTTCAGGCTGTAAATAAACTTCTAAGTTGATATCGTAATTTTTGTCGCCTTCAAATTTTAAATAATCCAAAACTTCAGGATCTTGTTTTGGAGAAGTAGTTTTGAATGGCTCTAAAGCTTCCAAAGTAACTACCCATGGAGAAACTGATGAACCGAAATTTTTCGCCAAAAATGGTCCTAACGGAACGTATTCCCAAGATTGGATATCTCTTGCAGACCAGTCGTTGAAAACAACCATTCCGAAAATAGCGTCTTCGGCATCTTTTGTAGAGATACTTTCGCCCATTTCGGTATTTTTATTGACAATAAATGCCATTTCCAATTCAAAATCCAATTGTTTGCAAGGTCCGAAAACAGGCTTGTCTGCATCTGCAGGTTTCATCTGACCTTTTGGACGGTTGATTTCTGTTCCTGAAACCACAATTGATGAAGCTCTTCCGTGATAACCTACCGGTAAATGTTTCCAGTTTGGAAGTAGTGCATTTGCAGGATCTCTGAACATTTTCCCAACATTGGTCGCATGTTCGATGCTGCTGTAGAAATCAGTGTAATTTGGAATGTGAACAGGCATCATCATTTTCACCTGATCTACATCGTAAAACGCTTCTTCAATTGTTTTTTCATCTTTAGATAAAATAGAACCTTCAAGCAATAATTCCTGTATTTTAAGACGTGCAGCGTTGGTTACAGGTTTTCCAAGTTCAATAAATTCATTTAAAGTGTATGCTTCAAAAATATTGTCATCAAGACCTTCGATATCTTCAAAGTAACCAAGATCATACAAGGTTGCAAGATCTATAATCTGATCTCCGATTCTTGTACAACATCCTATGAATTCTTTATTGAAAACAGTTACTCCGAAAGGAATATTGTGGATTGAAAAGTCTGAATTTGATGAATATTCTACAAATGATTTCATAATTTTTGTAATTTAATTTAGATTAGAATAAAATCAATACTGATTTTACTTTTTAGCTTTAATCTTCGCTTTAGAAAAGGATTCTTCGTCAATCCATCTGTCTTTATTGTTGACGTCGATAAGGTACAAGATGTTATCCTGTCTTGTCAGTAACAGTGTTTTGGTAACGGGAATCGGAACTTTTTTGTTTTCAAGCAAATCGGCTCTCAGTGAAATGATATTTTTTCGGCTTCTCACGATGTCGCCGGAAAAAACATTAGAAGTACTTTCACCAGTGGCTTTATCGTCAAATATTTCGACATACGTTGCTTTCTGACCTTTTATCACAATGAAATTTCTTTCCGTATGATCGGGCAGGTCTTTTATCAAAACAAATTTTTTGTCATCAATATTTACATCGTTTAAATTTTGATTAATACCTTTTCTTTCCTCAAGTTTGGTGAGAATAGCATCTAAAGTTCCGTATTGTGCGTGTGCAAAAAAACTTGTTCCAATGAGGAGCAATCCGCTGAAAAATTTGATCATAATACTGTGTTTTATAAAAAAGTTTTGTCAAGATCTGCATCCTGACAAAACTCTGTATTTATTATTTTAGATTAAAGATTTCCTCTTTTTTCCTGCTCTCTTTCTAATGCTTCGAATAATGCTTTGAAGTTACCTGCACCAAAACTTTGGGCACCGTGTCTTTCAATGATTTCGAAGAATAGAGTAGGACGGTCTTCTACAGGTTTTGTGAAGATCTGAAGTAAGTAACCTTCTTCGTCGTGGTCTATAAGAATTCCTAAATCCTGAAGTTTTTTAAGATCTTCGTCAATGTGACCAACTCTTTCAGGAACCATGTCGTAGTAAGCTTCCGGTGGAGCAGAAAGGAATTCTACACCACGTTTTTTTAACTCAGTTACGGTATGAATAATATCTTTTGTTGCAACAGCGATGTGTTGTACACCTTCACCTTCGTAGAAATCTAAATATTCTTCAACCTGAGATTTCTTTTTACCTTCTGCAGGCTCGTTGATCGGGAATTTTGCAAAACCGTTTCCGTTTGACATTACTTTAGACATCAAAGCAGAATATTCTGTGTTGATTTGTTTGTCGTCAAAAGAAAGGATGTTTACAAATCCCATTACTTTTTCGTACCATTCAACAGTAGGAATCATTCTGTCCCAGTCTACGTTTCCTACACAGTGATCAACGTATAATAAACCAGCTTCTTCCGGTTGATAAGCACTTTCCCATTTTTCGTAACCAGGCATGAAAGGACCTGTATAATTTTTTCTTTCGATAAACATGTGAACAGTTTCTCCGTAAGTATAAATTCCGGACATTCTTACTTCACCGTGTTCGTCAGTTAATGTTGTAGGCTCTAAATATGGTTTTCCACCTCTTTTAGTAGTTTCTTCAAAAGCTGCATACGCATCATCTACCCAAAGTGCCAAAATTTTAACACCATCACCGTGTTTTTTTACATGCTCATTAATTGGAGAATCAGACTTTAAACCTGTTGTAAGAATCAATCTGATTTTTCCTTGCTGTAGAACATAAGATGCACGATCTCTTACTCCGGTTTCAGGACCTGCATAAGCAACAGACTGAAATCCAAATGCTGTTTTATAGTAATGAGCCGCTTGCTTAGCGTTTCCTACATAA
This sequence comes from Chryseobacterium mulctrae, assembly GCF_006175945.1. Lineage (NCBI taxonomy): Bacteria > Pseudomonadati > Bacteroidota > Flavobacteriia > Flavobacteriales > Weeksellaceae > Chryseobacterium > Chryseobacterium mulctrae. The sequence goes on from NZ_VAJL01000001.1 coordinate 3,255,209, forward strand.
AATTCGATGTAATCTGTACCATTAATTGGTAAAAAATTCTCAGCTTGAGCAATTTTTTCGGCAAATGTAAGTGTTGACATATTTTCTATTTTTACTTTTATTTAATGGCTTGCAAATTACAAAATTCCTGTAAATAATTAAAAACAAAATCGTTATGTAATCGATTGTCTTATTTTTAATTAATATTAAAGTTTGTTTAAGTTTGTTTAAGTTTATTGTTGTTTTGTTATTTACTTTACATTTGTTAAAGATACAAGATGTGGAAAACAAAATTATTTCAAAACAAAGAAAGCCGTAATTATTTACGGCTTTTAATTTTTATTATTTAATCTTCCTGCATCTGGGTTGTAATTATCCCATATTTTCCACACATTATCTATTTTGCGGATAAAATAAATTTGGGTGTTGAGCTGATTCACAAAGTGCTCTTCTCCGGTTTCTCCGACTTTGAAGAGCAGATTCCAGAACTCCTGAGTTTCAAGAATCTTTTTATCAGGATCGTCTGTTATAATATTCACATCAAATATTTCAAAATTTGACCGATTGTTTTTGGTAACAAGTTCAAACTGTCTTTCACAAAGTTCTTTACTAAATGCGGAAGCTCTCTCAAGAAAAGGGGAATTGTCGAATACCCAATCTTTGAACAAGTCTAATTTTAAGGTAGGGAAATTTTTATATAATTCGAAAACTGCTGTACAGTATTGATACACAATATCTACTGAAAAAACATCGCTGTTTACCTTTTCTTCAAGTACTTGGTGTTCTTTAATATCATGAATGTATGAGTTGAGGTCTTTAAAGCCTAAAAAAATGCATATTTTATCAAGTGTTTTTAAAAAACGTAGATCATTGTGTGTTTTATCTTGATAATCGCTTTCAAAAAAACGCTGTAAAGTAATGTGCGAAATTGTATTTCCCAACTCAAACCGTTTATCGTTTTTGAGTTCTTCAGATGATGCTAATTCTTCTTTAATGATTTCTGAAAGAATGATATAATGACTCCTTTTCCATTCATTTACTGTTCCTAAAACTGAATCTTGAATTTTCGGATGTTTTGCAACTTTTTCTTTTATAGAATTGTAAATCGTCTTCATTTGTGTACTATTTATATATAACAAAAGTTTTTGGCAAAACGATTGCCAAAAACTTCATGGTTATTTTACTTAAATGTAAGAACTTTTTTAGTTTGAAAAGCTATATTTTTTATTTTTTTAATGTTTAAACCTCTCATAAGCTGCTCTTTCCAGCATTTCTCGGTCATCGGGATGTGCAATACTGATTAATTCCTGAGCTCTCTGACGAAGATTTTTTCCATATAAATAAACGCTTCCGTATTCTGTTACTACCCAATGAATATGACCTCTTGTAGTTACGACTCCCGCTCCCTGTTTTAAGAATGGTACAATTCTGGAAATTCCTTTTTTTGTTCTCGAAGTGATGGCGATGATCGGTTTTCCGTCTTCGCTTAGGGCAGCACCTCTCATAAAATCCATTTGTCCACCAATTCCGCTGTATTGCATTGTTCCGATAGAATCAGCACAAACTTGTCCGGTCAAATCAATTTCAATAGCAGAATTAATCGCAACCATTTTTTTGTTTCTCATGATATTGATCGGAAAATTCACCGCACTTACATCATTGAATGCGAAAACGGTATTGTCGTCTACGTAATCGTACAATTTTTTAGTTCCGAAACAGAAACTTGTAATGGTTTTATTATTGTGATAACCTTTATATTTATTGTTGATAACGTCGTTTTTAATTAAATCAATCACTCCGTCGCTGAGCATTTCGGTATGAACACCAAGATCTTTGTGATTTCCTAAACATTTTAAAACGGCATCGGGAATAGTTCCAATTCCCATTTGAAGTGTAGATTTATCATCAATTAACTCAGCAACATTTTTACCCACCAACATTTCGTCCGGACCTACTTTTGCACCGTAATCAACGGTTGGAAGTTCTTCTTCGTGCCAAACCAGTTTATGAATTTTACTGATGTGGATCATTCCGTCGCCGTGCGTTCTCGGCATCAAAGGATTAACAATAGCAACAATGGTTTGAGCGGTATCAACTGCGGCTCTTGCAACATCCACAGAAGTTCCCAATGTACAAAAACCATGATTGTCGGGTGGAGAAACCGTAATAAATGCTACATCAAGCGGTAAAATGTTTTTTCTGAAAAGAATCGGAATTTCACTTAAAAAAACAGGAACAAAATCTCCTCTGTCAGAATTTACGGCATCTCTTACCGGTGTGGAAACAAACAAAGAATTAACGAAAAACTTGTCTTTGTATTCAGGTTTTGCAACTTCTACATTTCCCTGTTGTGTAATAGAAACAATTTCTACATTATCAACACGGTGAGACTGTCTTGCCAATTCGTCAATTAAATGATTCGGAGTACACGCACTTCCATGAAAGAATACACGGTTTCCGCTTTTTACAGTATATACAGCTTCTTCTGCACTAATATAATTGTACATTTTTCTAAAATTTTATAGATATATTCTACGACTTTCTTTAATCCTTTAAAGATACTTCATATTGTTTTTATAACCCGTAAATAAGAGAAAATATTTATCATGTTTTGGTGAAAGCTGGTTAAAAATTAAGGACTGAATGTATAAATTCAGTCCTCAATTTTTTTATAACAAGTTTAGAGCTAAAAGCTAAGTACCAAAAGCTGTATTATTCCTGTGAACGATCTTCCAGACTGTGATCTTCGCTTTCCAGCCATGAAGTTTTGTAAGACGGGTCTTCTACTTTCATCGCTTCTTCAGTAATTTTCAAAGGACGGAAAGGGTCTACCATTACTGCGTATTCTTCGGTGAATTTTTTACCGATACTTCTTTCCATTGCTCCAGGATGCGGTCCGTGAACAATTCCTCCCGGATGAAGGGTGAAATCCATTAAATCGATATGATTACGGCTCATAAAATCACCTTCTGTATAAAATAATACTTCGTCAGAATCGATATTCGAGTGATTGTAAGGTGCAGGAATTGCCATCGGATGATAATCATACATTCTTGCACAGAACGAACAAACTACAAAGTTGTGTGCCTCAAAAGTCTGGTGAACTGGTGGCGGTTGGTGGATTCTTCCTGTAATGGGTTCGAAGTTTTTGATATTGAATTTATAAGGATAAAAATAACCGTCCCAACCAACAACATCGAATGGATGCGTTGCATAAATGAAATCGGTGATCTGGTTTTCTTTTTTTACTTTAATTAAAAATTCTCCTTTTTCGTCTTTTGGTTCAACAAAAGTCGGAGCGATGATATCTCTTTCACAGAATGGAGAATGCTCCAAAAGCTGTCCAAATTCGTTTCTATATCTTTTTGGAGTATAAATCGGTGAGTGACTTTCGACAACGAAAAATACCGTGTCGTCAGAATTTAATTCAACCTGATAAATCGTTCCTCTGGGAATAATCAGATAATCACCAAAAGAAAATTCAAGATTTCCCACAAAAGATTTCAAAGTTCCGCTTCCGTTATGAACGTACAAAAGTTCATCACACTCAGCGTTTTTGTAGAAATAATCCATTGATTTTCTCGGTTTCGCCAATCCCATTTTCAGGTCATTATTCACCAAAAGAAACTTTCGGCTGTCCATAAAATCGTCTTCAGGAGTTACATTCATTCCTTTAAACATTCTTGGAGTTACGTTTTTGTCTACGGCAATTTTCGGAGTCACATCTTTCGGTTCGCCAATCGATTTGATTTGAGTAGGGCGATGAACGTGATATAGCAAAGAAGAAATTCCATGAAAACCTTCCGTTCCGAAAAGTTGCTCATAGTAGAATTTGTCTTCAGGAGATTTGAAAATTGTATGCCTTTTTTGAGGGATATTTCCCGACTGATGGTATCTCATTTTTACTTTTATATCTAGAATTTCAAATTTAATATTTTTTAATGAATTGAAATTTAAAAACAAATTTTATTTAAGTTTTGTCGTTCTAAAAATAAATGTTAGCTTTGTCTAACAATTTTATTTCATGAAGCGAATATTATTTTCTGCAGTTTTTTTATCGTCGTTTTGTTTCGCTCAGGAAACAGACAGTTTAGATTTAAATAAAACTCAAAAAACCGATTCTGTTAAGATTTCTGAGAAGAAAGAAATCAAAACAAAAGATATCGATGATGTTGTAATTACCGGAACAATAAAGCCAATCAGCAAGTCGAAAAGTCCAGTTGCAGTGGAAATTTACAGTCAGAAATTTTTCCAGAAAAATCCAACTCCGAATGTTTTTGAAGCGATTGCAATGGTAAACGGCGTAAAACCTCAGTTGAATTGTTCGGTTTGTAATACAGGAGATATTCACATCAACGGTTTGGAAGGACCTTACACAATGATTTTGATTGACGGAATGCCGATTGTGAGCTCACTTTCTACAGTCTACGGTTTGAGTGGAATTCCGAATAGTTTAATTGACAGAATTGAAGTAGTAAAAGGTCCGGCTTCGTCACTTTATGGCTCTGAAGCGATGGGTGGAGTCATCAATATTATTACTAAAAATGCTTTGACAGCTCCGAAATTGAGTGTCGATTTAATGACAACAAGCTGGGCTGAAAATAATGTCGATTTGTCTACGAAATTTAATGTGTCTGAAAAAATAGCTTCATTATTAAGTTTAAATTATTTTAATTCGACCAAAAGATTCGACGAAAATAAAGACAATTTCACCGATGCAGCGTTACAAAATAGAATTTCAATTTTCAATAAATGGAATTTCAAAAGAAAAGAAAATCGACAGGCAAGTTTTGCGTTAAGGTATTTGTATGAAGACCGTTTTGGAGGAGAAATGCAGTGGAATAAATCGTATCGTGGAAGCGATGAGGTTTATGGTGAAAGTATTTATACGAACCGGGTAGAAGCTTTTGGAGCTTATCAATGGCCGATGAAAGAAAATATTGTGACGCAGTTTTCTTACAATTTTCATGACCAGAATTCTTTTTACGGAACCAATCCTTTTGAAGCGACTCAAAAAGTAGCTTTTGCACAAACGTATTGGGATAAAAAACTAGGAAATCATGATTTGATCTTAGGCGTGACTTTCAAAAGAACTTTTTATGATGACAACACGCCCGGAACTTTATCCGGTGATGGATTGACAAATGAGCCAATGAAATCACCAATTTTAGGCGCTTTTATTCAGGACCAATGGGAAATAAATGATAAAAATACTTTGTTGTTAGGTTACCGATTTGATTACGATAAAATACATCATGCTGTACATTCACCGCGTTTTGCATGGAAGTTTTCCCCGAATCCTTATCATACTTTGCGTTTCAATTTCGGGACAGGTTTCAGAGTTGTCAATTTATTTACAGAAGACCATGCTGCTTTGACGGGTTCTCGAGATGTTGTGATTCAGTCTAATTTAAAACCCGAAAAATCGGTTAATGGAAACCTGAATTATGTCTGGAAAATTCCTGTTGGTGACAAGTTGATTAATTTGGATGCTTCAGCGTTTTATACTTATTTCAGCAATAAAATTGTCGGCGATTTTGATACGGATCCTGAGAAAATTATTTATGATAACCTTAATGGTTACGGAATTTCAAGAGGAGCATCAATGAATATAGATTATAGTTTTAATTTTCCATTAAGTGTGAATTTTGGCGTTACCTATTTAGATGTATACCAAAAATTTGATGGCGAAACTGAAAAATCCCAACAACTTCATGCCCCAAAATGGAGTGGAACATATAATCTAACATATAAATTTCCGAGTAATTTGACGATAGATTTTACAGGACAATTTTACGGACCGATGCGATTGCCGGTTTTACCGAATGATTACCGACCGGAATATTCTCCGTTTTATAATCTTGCGAATATTCAGGTTTCGAAAAGTTTTAAATCCGGATTTGAAGTGTATTGCGGAATTAAAAATCTATTCAATTTCACCCCAAAAGATCCTTTGATGCGACCGTTTGACCCGTTTGATAAAAATGTTGGCGACCCAATCTCTAATCCGAATCGATATACCTTTGATACGACGTACGGATATGCTCCAATGCAGAAAATCAGAGGTTTTTTAGGCGTGAAATATATTTTAAAGTAAGATTGATTTGTATATGTTTTTAACGCAAAGATTTATTTTTTAGATATAAATATTTAAGGAGCAAAGATGAATCAATAAGTTGATTAAGCTATATTTTCAAGCTTAGCGAAGCAAATTTATTTGCCTTTGCCTCTTAAAATAATATGCTATCCTAAATAAATCTTTGTGTCAAATGAATTCTAAAGTAATGAAGGTCAAAAATTTGATAAAATGAAAAACTTAACGATATTTTTATTTTTAATGTTGGTGCCGAGTTTTTGTCTTTCACAGATGAAAAGCGGCACTTTTTCGGATTGGGAAATTCAGCAACAGAAAGAAGCAAAACCTACAATTATTCATATTTATACCGATTGGTGCGCCATCTGCAAGATTGAATCTTTTCAATTAAATAAAGATAAAGAATTGGTTGAAATGATCAATGAGAATTTTGATTTCATCAATTTTGAAGCTGAAAAAACAAAAGAAAAAATCATTTTTCAAGGGAAAGAATTCAATTATTTACCCAACGGAAACTCTGGAATTCATGAATTGGTTTTGGCTTTATCTAAAAATAAAAATCAACCTGTTTACCCATTGTGGATTATTTTAAATGAAAATCAGGAGTTGGTGTATTATCATGAAGGACAATTTAAGCCTGAAAAAATGAAGAAAAAATTAAATGAAATTTTAAAACTTTAATTTTATATCTCGCAGATTTTGCAGATTTAGCAGATGATTGTGTGTAAGGAGTTTAAACAAAAAATCTGCATTATTCGCAAAATCTGCGAAAGAAATTATTCTGCATCGATCAACACCGCCAATTGAATGCAAGCTTCATCAGAACGATTGCTCCAGGCGTGATTGGTTCCTCTTTGGATAACAATATCTCCGGCTTTCAACAGTGTTTCTCCTTCTTCCATAATTAAATACAATTCTCCGGAAAGTATAATGATATAATCTAAAGTCTGAGTTTGGTGCATCATTGGATGAGGTTCTCCAACTTTAAATTCCACTCCCAAATCTTTGTCAGGCGGAATGAAAACATATCTGAAGTACGTTCCATTTTTCGGTGTTTGCGGAAATCCTGTATTAGGAATTTGAGTTTCAAAATCTAAATTTGCTGGCATTTTCTGAGTATTCCAAATGTCTGAAATGATCAAGCCCGGAAGATGTTCTACAACATTTTCAATTGGTTGATCTTCGATGATAGTTGATTTTCCGTTCTCAATTCCTGTTACAATTCTTCTTGGTATTTTATTCATGAGTCATTATTAATTTATTTCCTTGGGTTTGATTGTTTTTTAGCATCGAATGAGCTTTCAAGACTGTTTCCAGAGAAAGACTTCCTAAATGTTTATAATTAGGAGGAGTGATGATTTCGTTTTCAATCAATCTTGAAATTTCATTTAAACTGTTTTGATAATATTGATAATTTTGGGTCATTGCATATGCATAATTTGAAATATTCATGATTATATTTCCTTTATTGAAAAGCGTTTCGCGCGATTGTTTATGAGTCAATGCTGTTACATCGACATAAGTTCCATTGATTTGTAGAACTTGTGCCGTGATTTCTGACATATAATTTCCAACCAGATCAATTCCAACATCAAAAAAATGATTGTTATTGGCATTGAGAATATTTTCGACCAGATTTTCATTTTTATAATTAATTATTTGATGGTCTTTCAATCCCATTTTCAGTAGAATATTTCTGTTTTCTTCAGTTCCGACTGTTGCAGTGATGTTATGGAAATTATGAGCCAATAAAAGTTTAATTAAAAAAGAACCGACACCGCCAACGGCTCCTGTAATGAATACAGGGTCATTTTGGTTAAGCTTTAAACGATTGAAGATCTGTAAAGCAGTCATTCCAACTGACGGAATTGCAGCTACTTGTTCAAAAGAAATATTTTTAGGTTTCAAGGCTACAATTGCTTCTGGAACAGCGATAAATTCTGCATAAGTTCCGTTGCTTCCCATAGAGCCACTTCCACAAAAAACTTTATCTCCAATATTGAATTGAGTAACATCATTGCCTTTGTCGACAATGATTCCTGAAAGTTCACGTCCTAAAATTGGGGAACTGATGAGCTTTCTTTCCAACTCGTTTTCCAGCATTTGATAATCGATCGGATTGAAACCACTTGCTTTAATTTGTATTAAAACTTCGTTACTTTTTGGTTCAGGTTTTTCAACAAAGCCATCTTCCAATTGTAAATTTTTATTTAAAATAACTACTTTCATAATTCTCCATTGAAGTACAAATGTAAAAACAGAATAGTTTATATTTGTTATTAGTTAACTCTTGGTAACTAGTAACATTAAAGTAACTATCGATGGCAAAGATCATAGAAAACGGAGTAGAAAGGGAAGCGAATTGTACAGAAGAACTATTCGCAATGCGCGACAGTCTGGATGTTTTAGGTGGGAAATGGAAGTTGATGATTCTACGGTATTTAACCAATCGTACAGATCAAAATATTCATTTCAAAAAGCTGGAACGAGGAATTGAGGGAATTTCTGCAAAAATGCTGAGCAAAGAATTGAAAGGACTGGAAATAAATTTATTGATCACCCGAACGATTCAGGATACAAAACCAATCACCGTAACATATGCTGTTACAGAATATGGGAAATCTGTTTTTCCGGTTACCGAAACTTTGGTGAATTGGGGATTGATTCACCGTGAAAAAATTAAGGAATCGATGAGCTCTTGAGAATCAGTCTTTTATTGGAGTAAATATAAAATCTCTCGCAGATTAGGTTGATTAGCAGATGATTCTTTCTGAAAAAATATGCGCTATCTGCAAAACCTGCGAGAGAAACTAAAAAATAATTTTATTAAGATCAGTTTTTATCCAACCAGTAATTGACGAGTTCAGAATGGTCTTTAACCCATTCCTTAGCTGTAGTTTCTTTGTTCTTGCTGTTTTCCATTTTAGTCAAAAGATCAGTCATGGTTTGGTCATCAAAATACATTTTAGAAAAGAACTGCGTTAATTCAGGATGATCTTTTCCAAAACTTTTTCTGCTGTACGTTTTAATTTTTTCTGCTTCCCCAAATGTTTTTTTGGGGTCTTCGAGAAATTTTAATTTCATTTTGCCAAACATCCAGTGAGGTTGCCATCCTGCAACAACGATCCATTCTTTACGTTTTATTGCATTCTGAAGTTCGGTAATCATAGCGATTGTAGAAGAATTGATCTGTCTATAATTTAATTTGTAATCAATAATGGCTCTGTCTGTTGCAGCGGTCATTCCGGCTCCTTTTTCTATACCGATGATCCTATTTTTGAATTTTTCCTCATATTTTGGTAATTCTTCAATAGATTTTATGGGAATATAATCGGGAACTACTAAACCGATCTTTCCGTTGTCGTAATTTGTTCCAAGGTTGGTCAACTCCGGGAACTTAGCTATTTTACTTGCATGAGTATAAGGTAACCAAACTCCCAGAAAAAGGTCTGTGTCTTCGTTATTCATTGAAGCTAAAATCATATCTGTGGAAGCTTTCTGAATGACAACATGATAACCCTGTTCATCCAAAATAGCTTTTACAACGTGTGTCATTGCGACGTCTTCTGCCCAACCATCAACCATTCCAATGTTGATGTATTTGGAATTTTTTATGTTTTTACAAGAATTAAATACTCCTAAAATGAGAACAGAAGTAAGTAATAATATATAATTTATTCTTTTCATTTTGCTGTTTTTTTCTTTACAAATCCTTGAGTGATCCGGTCGAGAATAATGGCTAAAATCACGACTGATAAACCACTTTCAAATCCTAAACCGATATCCAGATTATTAATTCCTTCCAAAACTTTTTCACCCAAACCGCCTGCTGCAATCATTCCAGCGATTACAACCATTGATAATGATAATAAAATAGTTTGATTGATCCCTGCTAAAATTGTGTTCATAGCCAAAGGAAGTTCTACTTTAAATAAGATTTGACGATTAGTTGCTCCGAAAGCTCGGGCTGCTTCTACAATATCTTTAGGAACAGATTCAATTCCCAAAGTCGTTAAACGTACTGCAGGTGGCATGGCAAAAATAATGGTTGCAAATGCACCGGGAACTTTACCGATACTGAAAAATAATACAGCAGGAATTAAGTAAACAAAAGCAGGCATTGTCTGCATTAAATCGAGTAATGGACGAATAATTTTCGCCGCAATTTGATTTTTTGCCGCCCATATTCCGAGAGGAACGGAAAGGATCAATGCGGTAAGTGTTGCCACAAAAATAAGTGATAATGTTTCCATGGTTTCTTTCCAGAATCCCATTAAAAATATTAAAGTAAGTCCGGCTGCCGTCATAATGGCGGTTCCTTTTCCTGCTTTCCATAGAGCTAATAATGTGAAAAGTAGAATGATGATGTAAAAAGGCGTGTTGACTAAAGCCCATTCAATTCCTAAAATTGAAGAGTTGCCAACATTTTTTATGATATCAAAGAAAGGTTTTGCGTTATCGGTGAGCCAATTGATAGCAGTTTCTACATATTGACCTATATCTATAGTTTTATTCATCTTATTGGTTGTTTGCGATTTCTTTTAATTCAATAATTTCTTCTTCATTATACTTTGTAGCCTCGATGATGAGAGATAATTGAGTGACCAGTCCTAAAAATTTATTGGTTTCATCTACCACAGCAATCGCTGATTTGCTTCCCGAAATTAAAGGGAGCATTTCTTCGACGGTTGCTTCCTGATATACCGAAGGAACATTACTGTTAATCACCGATTCAACAGTTGGTTCTTTTTTCTTTGCGATTTGAACAATATCACTCAGCGTCACAAAACCCAGAAATTTATTTTGGAAATCTACGACGGGTAAAGTTTCCAAACCTGTGGTTCTCATTTTTCTGAGGGCACCTTCCGGACCATCTTTTCTGAAACGAACTACAGTTGGCTTGTCGAACATTAGAGATTTCGCTGTAATAATCGTTTTACGGTCAACTTTTTCTACAAAAGCTTTTACATAATCACTTGCCGGATTGGTTAAAATATCTTCTGCAGTTCCTATTTGTTCGATGACACCGTCTTTCATAATGACGATTCGGTCTCCGATCTTGATGGCTTCATCCAGATCATGAGTAATAAAGACGATTGTTTTCTGTAGAGTTTCCTGTAATTCGAGAAGCTGATCCTGCATTTCAGATTTTATCAGCGGATCGAGTGCAGAGAAAGCCTCATCCATCAACAAAACTTCGGGATCGTTCGCTAGAGCTCTGGCTAAGCCGACTCTTTGCTGCATACCTCCTGAAAGCTGTGAAGGCAATTGGTTTTCAAAGCCATTTAAACCTACAATATCTAATGCTTTTTGCGCTTTTTCTTCACGAATCGTTTTGCTTTCTCCTCGTATTTCAAGTCCGAACGCTGCATTGCTTAAAACAGTATGATGAGGTAGCAATCCGAATTTCTGAAACACCATGCTCATTTCTGTTCTTCTGACTTCCAGAAGGTCTTTATTATTTTTATCGGTAATATTATCGTTATTGATATATACTTTTCCGGCAGTCGGCTCATTCAGTCTGTTAAGACAACGCAGCAAAGTTGATTTTCCGCTTCCTGAAAGTCCCATAATAACAAAGAATTCCCCTTCATAGATTTCAAAGCTTGCTTTATTAATTCCTACTGTGCATCCTGTTTTTTCAAGAATCTCTTTTTTAGAAAAACCTTTATCCAGAAGTTCTAACGCCTTTTCTTTATTTTTCCCGAAAATTATCGTTAGATCTTCAACTTTAAGTTTTACTTTTCGATTAGTATCAATTGTATCCATATTCAGATTTTGTTAATGTATTTGAAATAAGAAATTGAAACAACGATGCTTTGATGAGTGATATCACCGCATGCAAAAATGTTCAGTATGATTTTTACAGTAAAATCTTTTTTTTAATAACAAAAAGCATACAAAATCATATCAAATGAATGATCGTGTTTATTGTCTTAAAAAGGTTTTACTTTGACAAAGAATGTATTACGTAAAAAAAGAAATCAATCTTTTTTAAATTGAATCAAAGAATAATTATCATCAGGATTATTAAAGATATTTGCCAGAACAACTTAAATTTATCATTATGCTGAAAGCATAAAAAAGCTGTACATCAATTTCTTATGATGGTGCAAATTTACGGATTTTATATTTAATCGAAATTTAAGATTGGAATGTATTGAATTATAGATAGTTGCTTTTATTATGTTTTATGGTTTGAAGAAAGCTGAATTTTTATATAAACGATAGAAAAAATGGTGTTCTCAATAATAAATATTTTTGAACTAAATTATTTCAAAAGCACCGCAATAATCGCCAAAATTGCCGGCAAAGCCTGAACGAAAAAAATCTTCTTAGTCGCTGAAATGGCACCATAAATTCCTGCTACAGCCACACAACTCAAGAAAAATAAAGCAATATTGGTTTGCCATTTTTCATCTTCAATAAAAAAAGACCAGATTAATCCTGCGGCTAAAAAACCATTATACAAACCTTGATTGGCGGCCAACCCTTTTGTGGGTTTAAACATTTCGGCAGGTAAAGCAGCTTTAAAAACTTCTTTTCCTTTGGTTTCCCACGCAAACATTTCCATCCAAAGAATGTAAAGGTGTTCTAGAGCGACAACTGCGATTAAGATTTTGGCAACGATTTCCATGATTTATTGTTTGTTATTGTAAAACTAAAAAAATAAAGTTAAGTTTGGTTATACAATTTCAAAAATGGAAACTTTCAAAGCGCATTTAGATAAAAAACCTGTTTAAACTTTTTAGAAAAAGAGTTTCCAGAAAATTAGCAATTTAGAGTTGCAAAAAAAAGAACTAAAATCTGGAACTCATAAGCAAAGATAAACTGGAAAAATGGATTTTACCTCATTTAAGCAAAGACAAACGAGGGTTTTCCACGAGATTTGATTTAGGAAAAATCTTTAAACTCATTATAAAACGATTGAAAACAGGCTGCCAATGGCGGGAATTAAGCCTCAAAGAATATTTTTCAAAAGAAACAATAAGCTGGCAATTAGTCTATTATTATTTCAATAAATGGTGTAAGGACGGCTCTTTCAAAAGAATTTGGATTTCTCTTCTTCAAAATAATAAAAGGAAATTAGATCTTTCCAGTGTCCAATTGGATGGAAGCCATACCCGAAGTAAAACAGGAGGAGAATCGGTAGGTTATCAGGGAAGAAAATCATCTAAGACCAGTAATTGTATTTTTCTCTGTGATAATCAGGGACAAATGCTTTCAATGGGAAAGCCAATAAGCGGTGAACATCATGATCTTTATAATATTGAAGATACTTTGGAAGAGATTTTCGGTCTTCTGGATGCTGCTGATATAGAGTGTAAGGGATTATTTCTTAATGCCGACTCTGGTTTTGACAGTAAAAAACTTAGAGATATGCTGTATAAAAAAGAAATTATTGGAAATATCAAAGGGAATCCTCGTAACAGGGATACAAAGAATGAAAAATATTTTGATAATGAGTTGTATAAAAGAAGATTCAAAATAGAAAAAGCAAATGCATGGCTTGATAGCTTCAAAGCTTTATTAGTAAGATTTGAGACTTTGAATATTACTTGGACAAATCTACATTATCTCGCTTTCTCTATTTTGTTTCTCAGAAAAATAAAAGTTTAAACAGGTTTAAATTTATTACCATCAATGATGAAGAATTTGCTTCTGTATTTTCTTTTTTCCAGGTTTTAAAAACAAAAAAGAAAGAAAATCTAATGCTTGAAGGAGATGTTTGTAAATTCAAATATTTCGTTCTCGAAGGTTGTCTGAGAAAGTTTTTTGTAAATGAAAAAGGTGTAGAGCAAACCACAGAATTTGCCATCGAAAACTGGTGGATTTCCGACACTTTTGCTTTTGAAAAACAGGTGAAAACAGATTTTAATATTCAGTCTGTTGAAAATTCTACGATTTTAGTGATTGATTTCCATTCTCAGGAATTGTTGCTTCAAAAACATCCGGTGATGGAACGTTATTTCAGAATGATCTATCAAACCGCTTATGCAGCTGCTGAAAAAAGAATCCGCTATATTTATGAGATGACGAAGGAAGAATATTATGTGCATTTTAGTACTCTGTATCCTTGGTTTATCCAAAGAATTCCACAATATTTATTGGCTTCTTTTTTAGGTTTTACACCGGAATATTTAAGTGAAATAAGAGCAAAATTACGTTCTTAAACCAGTTTAAGATTTTTGCGATTCTTAATTCGCAACTTTGTCCTGTTCATAAAAACAAACGCAATGACAGGCAAAGATTCTATATTTCCACAGTTATTTTTAAGGTTAACGATTTCGATGACGATGCTTTCTGCAGTGGCAGACAGATTTGGTTTTTGGGGTGACAACTCAGCTTGGGGAAACTGGGGAAACTTTGAAAAATATACTCGGCAATTAACGTTTTTTCTTCCCGAAACTCTAAGTGCGTTTTCTGCTTATGCCGCTACTTTTTTAGAAATACTTTTTCCTTTGATGCTGATCTTGGGTTTAAAAACAAAAATCGCAGCTTACGGAACCGGAATTTTATTGCTTGTTTTCGCTTTATCAATGAGTATTGCTTTGGGAATAAAAGCGCCTTTAGATTATTCGGTTTGGGTAGGAAGTGCAGCAGCTTTTTTATTGGCAACACAAAAAGAATTTTATTTTTCAATAGATACATTAACTAAAAAACCATAAACAATATGAGTGCAAGAATTAATATGGCAACTGTAGACACTGCCGCTTACAAAGCAATGATGGGATTGGAAGGATATCTTCAAACCATTTCTTTAAACCATATTCAGAAAGAATTGATCAAAATAAGAGCGTCGCAAATCAACGGATGTGCTTTTTGTCTGGATATGCATACAAAAGACGCGATGAAATACGGCGAAACACCACAAAGAATTTATCTTTTAAACGCATGGAGAGAAGCGTTGGATCTTTATACAGAAGAGGAACAGGTGCTTTTAGCAATGACGGAAGAAATTACTTTGATCAGCCAAAAAGGTTTGACTGAAGAAACGTATTATAAGGCTAAGCAATTATTTGATGAAGGTCAGATCGCTCAAATTATCATGGCGATTGTTACCATAAATGCTTGGAACAGAATTGCAATTTCTACACATTTGCCGATCGCAAAGTAGATCTTTAGATACTTTAAAGTCGTTTATAAAAAGAGCTTTTCAAGTTTTATGAAAAGCTCTTTTATTTTTAACACTTGCTGATTATGCAGATTTTGCAAATTTAAAAGTATACGAAATCAGCTTAATCTGAAAAATCAGCGAGAGAATTATTTCGTTTTTTAACGAATTTTAAGTACGATATTAAAGTTGAGATAGCTCAGAGTTAATAAAATTCAATTCTTCCTGAGATAGATCAAAAGACATTGCTTTTGCATTTTCAATGGCTTGTTGAGCGTTTCTTGCTCCTGCTAAAACCACTGTAATTGTGGGTTGTAAAGTTGTCCAACGTAAAACCAATTGAGAAAGAGTAGTTCCTTTGTCTTGTGCGATAGGTTCTATTTTTTCTAAGAATTTTTTTACTTTATCTAAATCGAACTGTGAAAAATATCCGTTTCTGTGATCGTTTTCTTTTAATTGATCTTCTTTAAAATATTTTCCGGTTAAAAGGCCTCTTTCCATTGGACTGTAAACGATAATTCCCGAATTATTTTCTAAAGAATAAGGAACTAAATCATTTTCAATTGCACGGTTAAGCATGCTGTAAGAAACCTGATTGCTTGCTAATTTGAATGTTTGATTGGCTTCTTCCATTTGCTCAACAGAATAATTACTAACACCTGCTGCACGGATTTTTCCTTGTTGAATGAGCAATTCCATCGCTTCCATCGTTTCACTAATCGGCGTTGTAGAATCGGGCCAATGCAATTGTAAAAGATCGATGTAATCTGTTCCCAATCTTTTTAAACTTTCCTCAACTTCTTTGATAATGTTTTCTTTTGAAGCAAATTTATACACAGGAATTATTTTGCCGTCATCATTTGCATCGAAGAAAAATTCACCTTTTCCATTATTGCTTCCATCCCAAACCAATCCGAATTTTGTTAATAACTGGATTTTCGAACGGTCTTTTCCTTTGATAGCTTCACCGATCATTTCCTCACTCAATCCGAAACCATAAAAAGGTGCAGTATCAATGGAAGTTACACCATGATCTAGAGAAGCATGGATTGAGTTGATGGAATCTTGTTTTTCATTTCCACCCCACATATTTCCACCAATCGCAAACGCTCCGTGAGTGATCACTGAAAGTTCTAGATCTGTGTTTCCTAATTTTCTATATTGCATTTTGTCTTTATCTTATTTTTTGATTTTGTTTTCAATTTAACCTTAAAATATTTTCAATTTTTGTCATTCTGACGAAGGAAGAATCTAGGTTCAATTTTAGAGACTCTTCAATCCACTTCGTTTCTTTCATAATGACAAACGTATTATTGGCTGTTTTTACTGAAATTATTTATTTAATTCCTTTAAAATAGCTTCACCCACACTTTTTGCAGACTGAGGATTTTGTCCTGTAATTACTCTTTGGTCGCTTACAACATGATTTTCCCAAAGTCTAGATTTTTCAAATTTCGCACCTCTTTCTTTCAGTTTATCTTCCAAAAGAAAAGGAACTACGTTTGTTAATTTTACTTCAGCTTCCTCTTCATTGGTGAAAGCGTTAATTTTTTTACCGTCAACCAAATACTTTCCGCTATTCAATTTAATATTCACCAAACCAGCCGGACCGTGGCAAACTGCAGCTACAATTCCTCCGTTCTCATAAATTTTTGAAGCAATTTTTGATAATTCTGTATTGTCCGCAAAATCCCACATTGCGCCGTGACCTCCTGCATAAAAAATGGTAGAATAATCATTTGGATTTACTTGTGAAGGCTGTAAAGATTGGTCGATTTTACTTTTGTCTTTACTTTCCCAGAATTCTTTATTGACAGAATCTTTTAAATCAAATCCATCAACAGGCGGAGTTCCGCCTTTCGGGCTTACAAAATCAATTTCGTAACCGGCTTTGTGAAGAACTTCCCAAGGATGCGAAACTTCACCAAGATAGTATCCGGTTTCTTCGCCGGTGTCACCTTTTTTGTCATGACTGGTCACGACAAACAGAATTTTCTTTTTCATATTTTTTGATTTTTTGGTTTGTGATTGTATGAATCCTACTGTAAATAATGCAAGAATTAATAATGCTAATTTTTTCATATTTAATAATTTTCTAACCATTAAGGTTTATTTAAGAAGTTTAGAATATTAAGATCTAGTTACGCTTTAAGCGTTTGCTTTAAAAAAAAATCTGTTGATTTTCCTTAATTAAACTTAACATCTTAAATTTTCTTAATAGTTTAATGTTTAAATAATTTCAGTTAAATAAATCTGTGGTTTTTCCTGCAACTTTTCATCAACTAAATCTCCAAAGGCTTTAATGTAAGGCTGTTCGTTATGCTGTTTCAATCCTTCTTCATTTTTCCATATTTCGTAGAAAACAAAATGATTTTTATCTTCAATTCCTTGATGAAGTGTGTACAGCTCGTTGGCTTCTTCTTTTCTGGTTTCTGTTACCATATTTTGAAGAACTTCCAAAATTTCGGTTCTGTGCTCTTCTTTTGCTTTTATTATTGCGGTAAGATAGATTTTCATTAGACTAATTGTGGTTTTAGTTCTTTTTCAAAAACGTTTGTAAGATGTTCTCTGTATAATTTCATATCGCGCTCGATATTTGCATTTTTCTCTACATCATGGAAGTGGAAACTTTCCATTTTTTCTAAAGAAACGAATGCATTCATTCTGTGAAAACCAAATAATGGTCCATTGTCTACACTTGTTTCGTTGAAAAATTCTCCGGGAAGTGTGAAGGCTGTTTCCGGTGCATTCCAGCTTGTAGTAACCATATATTTTCTTCCACCCAACATTCCTCCGGTTCCGTAGTTGATCTTCGGATTTTCAGAAGTTCTACCGTCGCTCATATAAATTCCTTTTGCATGACCGGCTGTGAAAACTTCATCGATATATTTTTTCAAACCATTCGGCAACTGAAACCACCAAATCGGAGTGTGGTAAATAATATAATCTGCCCAGACAAATTTTTCTACTTCTTCGTTTTTATTGTAATTGTCGCTTACATTGCTGATTTTCACTTCTACATTTTCGAATTTTTTTAAAACTTCCAATGTGTTTTCTGCAATTGTCTGATTATATTTTCCTCCTGAATGTCCGAAGTTTTGTCCACCGTTGATGATTAATACTTTTTTCATTTTGTATGATTGTTTAAATTTTACTCTGCAAAGTTAGGTTGAGAATTTGTATAATTAAAATAATATAAATTATATTAAACTATCAGAATAATGATATTTAAAAATGTTGATTTTAAAAACTCTTCATTTATTGCGAAGCCAAATTTATTATTACATTTTATCTTTTACGAATTTCATTTTCATGGTTAAAGGTCATAGTTTGTTTGCATTAAAATTATTTTCTGTCATGTAAATTTGTTTGATAATTAAAAGAATAATGATTCAAATTGCGGTTTTTGGTGATGTGCATGGAAATCTTCCAGCTTTGGAGACGGTTTTAAATGATATTGAAGAAAGAGGAATTCGTCAAAAATTTTGTTTGGGAGACCTCGGAGATTTTGCTCCTTGGGGAAATGAAGTAATTGAAAAAATCAGGAGTTTGAATATCCCTTGTTTAATGGGAAATCATGATGAGAGAATTGCTTTTGATATCCCTGTAATTCCTTTAATCAAGCATTCTGAAGAAGAAACCGCTGCTAGATTTTTAGCTATTGATCACTCCAAAAAATACATTACAAAAGAAAACAAAACATTTTTATCAGAATTACCTTTTCATTTAAAACTAAATTATAAGATAGGCGAAAAACATTGGAATATTCAGTTGGTGCATTCCAGTTTAGAAAGTAATGATACCTATTTATATGAATCAGAAAATGATGAGATTTTTCAAAATATGCTCAGTAAATCTCAGTCTGATGTAATTATGATGGGGCACACTCATATGTCATTTAAAAAATATTTTAATGGAAAATGGGCAATTAACAGTGGTTCTGTTGGTCGCTCGAGAGAAGAAAACCGATTGGCTTCTTATGTAATCCTGACTTTGGATGAAGAAAAAATCACTCCTGAAATTATTCAATTAAATTATCCGCTCGAAAAAGTTGCTCAGGAAATCGAGAAAAGTGAGATTCCGAATTATTATGCTTCTTTCTTAAGAAATGAAAAGCTATCAGTATTCTGATTATTTCGTAATTTTGTATCATAATTAAAATAACTATTATGGTTAATTTAGAATGGTACCGCACTTTTAAAGCGATTTATAAAACCGGAACGTTAACCGGAGCGGCAGATTCTCTCTTTATTTCGCAACCCGGAGTAAGTTTGCATTTAGGTTCGCTTGAAGCTTATGTTGGATACAAATTATTTGACAGAACCGGAAGGAAAATGATTCCGACTGAGAGAGGAAAGGTCTTGTTTAATGCAATTTCAGAACCTTTGACAAAGCTCGAAGAAGTTGAAAAAAACTTTCAAAAGTCTACCGAAAAACATACACCAACCATCAGTGTCGGAATGTGTTTTGAGACTTTTCAAACCACTTTGGAACAGTATGTTTCAACGCTGGATTTTAATTTAATTATCAGTTTTGGTGAGTATCCTGAAATGTTGGACCAGCTGGATAAAGGGATTTTAGATTTAATTATCACTCCCAAAAAAGGAACTTCGCCCAATATTCTGCATGAAGCATTTTCTTCTGAACAAATTATTTTGGTAGGCGGAAAAGATATTGATACAGAAAGTTTTGGTGAGATTTTAAAAACCAAAGATCTTCAAAAAATTGAAAGCTGGCTGAAAAACGAAAAATGGTACGGTACAACCGGAGATATGGAGCATCTTTTTCAATTTTGGCTGATGAATTTCGGGCATAAACCTAATTTCAGACCCAATTATATTGTTCCAAACTTAAATTCGATTATCCGTTGTCTGAAAGGCGGAACCGGATTGGCCGTCGTTCCTGATTTTTTATGTAAAAATGAAATTGAAAGTGGTGAAATACAACTGATTTGGGAAGGCGATAAAAAACTGGAAAACACTCTTTACTTTGGCTGCCGAAAAAAGACGATGTATCAATCTGAAATCGACCACATCAAAGGACTTTTCAGACAAGTGATGAGTGGAGTTGAGGTTTGATTTTTAGTGAATTTTTTTGTTGTAAAAGAAATAAAAAATCAGTTTTTTGCACTAAAAAAGTTTGTTTGAGATTGCTTTACTTCGACAAGCTCTACACAGACTCTTTTCCTTTTTCGCAATGACGATATTAATTCCCCTCCTTTGGAGGGGTGGCGAAAATTTCAAAGAAATTTTTGACGGGGTGGTTCTTTAACTTCAAGATTTTTCACACTATAATTTTTATTCTGCAAGGATCTAAATTTTTATGATAAAGATTCGTATAGGGATTCCTACAGAATGACAAACTTTGTATTGATTACAGAATTAGAAAAGAAAGACCGAAAATCTAGCCCAGATTGCAGTGAAAATCCTTTTTTGAAAAAAAAAGATTGTAACGAAAAGCTGGAAAAAGCTCCTAAAAAAAGAGAAAAAGATGAGAGTTTGCAGAGTTGAAATACGAGATTCTTCCTTCGTCAGAATGACAAACTTTACGTTAAGAGATTTTGAAATGTTCCAAAATCACTATCTTTGCATCACACAAAACCCAAAACATCAGACATGTAGAATTTAATTTCTTTCAGATTTAATAAACAATAACCGAAAATGTTATTGCAGTTTAACCTTACTAAAAGAAAGAAATTATGCTTTTTCTACACAATATATCCTTTGGGTTTCCTGCGGGAAATCTACTTTTTAATTCTATCAATTTAACGATACCCACTCACTCAAAATCGGCTTTGGTCGGAAGTAATGGAACGGGGAAATCTACCCTGCTGAAAATTTTGGCGAACGAAATTGAACCTTTGGCAGGTAATGTCAATATTCAAGGTGACATTTTTTATGTTCCACAAATGTTTGGAAATTTTAATGACTTGACGGTTGCGGAATGTTTGAAAATCGATAAAAAACTCGACGCCCTTCAAAAAATAACGAATGGCGAAGTGGATGAAATTTATTTTGAAACTTTAAATGAAGATTGGAACATCGAAGAATGTTGTCAAAATGCCTTGCAATATTGGAAACTTGAAGATTTAGATTTAAACCAAACTTTGGAAAGTTTGAGTGGCGGACAAAAAACAAAGGTTTTTCTTGCAGGAATTCAAATCAATCAGCCTGAAATTATTTTACTCGATGAACCTACAAATCATCTCGATTTGGAAGGTCGAAATCTGTTGTATGATTTTATTGAAAAAACAAATTCAACGGTTGTGATTGTGAGTCATGACCGAACTTTGCTCAATTTAGTTGATACTATTTTTGAACTGAGCAATCAGGGGATTTCAACATACGGTGGAAATTATGATTTTTATGCCGAACAAAAAGAAATTGAAAATGAAGCTTTGCAAAATGACATTCATTCTAAAGAACGTGCTTTGAGAAAAGCTAAAGAAAAGGAACGGGAAACTTTGGAGCGAAAGCAAAAACTCGATGCGCGAGGAAAAGGAAAGCAGGAAAAATCGGGTGTTGCAAGGATTATGATGAATACACTTCGTAATAATGCGGAGAAAAATTCTTCAAAATTAAAGTCTGTTCATGCCGAGAAAATCAATGATATTTCTGGTGATTTGCGGGATTTGCGTTCGTCAGTGAGAAATGCTGACCAAATGAAAGTGAATTTTAATGATTCGAATCTGCATTCGGGAAAAATTTTGATTTCGGTGGAAGAAATTAATTTTAAATATCATGAAGAAAATCTTTGGAAAGAAAATCTTAATCTTGAAATCAGAAGTGGAGACCGAATTTCTATCAAAGGTTCGAATGGTTCCGGGAAAACGACTTTGATAAAACTGTTGTTGGAAGATTTAAAACCTTCTTTCGGAACTATTGTGAAGTCAGATTTTCAGACGATTTATATTGACCAAGAATATTCTTTGATAGATAGAAATGCAACGGTTTATGAATTTGCCGAACAGTTCAATGATAATGCAATGCCAGAATCTGAAGTGAAAACATTGTTGTCAAGATTTTTATTCGGAAAGGAAACTTGGGATAAAATAGGTGATGTTCTGAGTGGTGGAGAACGTCTGCGACTTTTGCTTTGCGGACTTTCCATCAGCAATAAAGCTCCCGATATGATTATTCTCGATGAACCGACGAATAATTTAGACCTTCAGAATGTAGAAATTCTGACGAATTCTATTAAAGATTATCATGGAACTTTGCTGGTGATTTCGCATGATGAAGTTTTTTTAGAACAAATTGGAGTTGATAAAGAGATTATTCTATAATAACCTGAATTAAGAAATTGAGCAAAATCTTTTACAACGCAAAGATTTTAAATTTTAAACTTATTATTTTAAGGAGCAAAGAATGGCGACAAAGTCGCTGATGAAGCTTGAATGAAACGAGTGTTTTAATTTTTTTTGTTCCTTAAAATAAAACTTGCTATGATTAAACATTGTGTTGAGCTTGTAATTTCAAATTTTTGAATAACTATAACCACAATAATATCTTTTGATTTTTTTGTGGTTAAAAA
Source organism: Chryseobacterium mulctrae (assembly GCF_006175945.1). Taxonomy (NCBI): domain Bacteria; kingdom Pseudomonadati; phylum Bacteroidota; class Flavobacteriia; order Flavobacteriales; family Weeksellaceae; genus Chryseobacterium; species Chryseobacterium mulctrae. The sequence continues at coordinate 3,277,930 of NZ_VAJL01000001.1, forward strand.
AATGTCATGTAATAAGTTATTTTATTTTAAAAGTTTTAAAATCCATTGATGGATATCATTCAACACGTTTTCTCTGATTTCTTCATTCAGTATTTCATGACGCATTTCAGGATATATTTTCATATCTACATTTTTAAATCCGTCGAGCTTTAAATTATCAACGGTCTTTGTGACACCTTTTCCAAAATCTCCGATGGGGTCATTTTGCCCGCTTACAAAAAGAAAAGGGAAGGACTTCGGAATAGTTTGTGCCCAATTTCTCGCCGTTGCTTTTTTGTAAATACTGAATAACGCATAAAACGCATTGTTGGTGAACGGAATTCCGCAAAGCTCATCCTTAGAAAATGCATTTCTATTGACGCGATTCAGACTGAGCCAACTTGTATTGCTAAAGTCTTTATCTTTTTTAAATTGTTTGTTGTTGACAATATTAAAAATGTTATTGAAAAAAGTTCGTTTTTGAGGAGCCAGTTTATTAGCTAAAGAAAAATAGGTTTTCACCAGATTAATTCCTGTTAAAGGTCCGCCCGTTCCTGTAATAATAGCACCTGAAAACTGACTGCTCATTTTTTGAAGAAGGCACCGCGTGATAAAAGAACCCATTGAATGTCCTAAAATGAAATGCGGAACATCAGAATATTGCTCCATCAGAAATTTGCTCATCTTTTCGGCATCTGTAATCAATCTTTCATCCGGATTATTACGTTGAAAAAATCCAATATCTTTCTTTTCTTTTACCGATTTTCCGTGTCCTAAATGGTCATAAGTCAACACCGCAAATCCTCGATCGGCAAAATATTCTGCAATTTCTGAATATCTTCCACTGTGTTCCTGCATCCCATGAACGATTTGTAAGGTTGCTTTTACAGGAATTTCTTCAGGATAAAACAAAGTGTAAAAGAGTTGGGTTTGATCGGTGATGTTTTCAGATAAGTATCCTGATTTTTGTAGTGATTTCATGGTGTGGATTATCTTTGGTGGATAATCAAAGATATGGTAATAATTATAATTATTTAACTTCTGATAATGTCCAATCAAGGTACATATCTTTGTTAATAAGATCAACAAGAAGATTTTCTAAGTTCTCACAAAAAGGTCTTTTTAATATTAATGGAGATTTTGTTAACGTTTCTTTTATTTCTTCTTCAGTATAATAATAGTCATTTGGATTATCACTATTGTATTGATTAGCCTTCCATATTTTATGTTTTAGTAAAACACTTACTAAATCTGCAATAATTAGTTCTTCAAAACCCATTTCATCTTCAACTTTATTAATTATTAAATCATATTTCCCATCCCAAATATTATAATCTTTATAGAAAATCCTTATTAGTCTTTCCTTATTCAATTGATTAATTATATGAATAAGACCAGATTTTTCTCCTGTTGCGCTTCCATAGGAAATTATTTTTTTACTTCTTTTTAGAATGAATAAAGGACCTTGTCCGACAAATTGGTGTTCAAATTTTAATGTTTCAAAAAACTTTTTAGATTGATAATGAAAGCAAAATGTGTCGTCAGTTTCACTTATGTCGTCTTCGAATATTTGAACAATATCTCCATATTCATTTAAAAGATATTCTTTGGCTATTTTTAAATATTCATCTTTTGAGTTTTCTTGCATTTTATTTTAAATATTTTTTGTGAAGATTGTTTAAGAAGTTTTCGCGATTAAAGTTTTTTATGAAACCTGAGTTTTCGCCTTTTCGCAATTCAGATTGTAATTTTGACTGATTTTTTATAAGGTGTTTTTCAAAGAATTTATTTCCAAATATAATCTAATTAAATGGTAGATTTCTAAATCCAATCACATGATTTCCACCCCACGAAAAAATAAAATCTATCACAAATTTGCCCACCCAATTTTTTAAAAGTAATTTTGCATGAATCTAAAATAAAAGTAAAATATGTCAACTTACGTAGTTGTAGGTCTTCAATATGGAGATGAAGGTAAAGGAAAAATAACGGATGTTTTATCGGCAAAATCAGACTATGTGGTGCGTTTCCAAGGGGGCGACAACGCTGGTCACACGGTTTATGTAGGCGATGAAAAGTTTGTTTTGCACCTTCTTCCATCGGGAGTTCTTCAGTGCAAAGGGAAGTGTATCATTGCCAATGGTGTAGTGGTAAATCCTAAATCTTTCATTAAGGAGGTGAATCAGATCGAAAGCAAAAACATGAGAACTGATCACATTTTCATCAGCAGAAGAGCGCATGTCATCATGCCTTACCACATTCTTTTGGATACTTACCGTGAGGAAGAGCACGGAGGAACGCAAATCGGGACTACTAAAAAAGGAATCGGACCATGTTATGAAGATAAGATTGCAAGAATCGGTATCAGAATGGTAGATCTTTTGAATCCTGAAATTTTAAGAGACAAAATTGAGAAAAACTTAAAAGTTAAAAACTCTCTTTTCGAAAAATATTACGGAAAGCCTACTTTGGATGTTGAAGAAATCTACAATGAATATTTAGAGATCGGAAAGCAGCTTCAAGACAGAATCGTAGATACTGAATTAGAATTAAATGAAGCCATCAGAGACGGTAAAAACGTATTGTTTGAAGGAGCACAAGCTTTGATGTTAGACATCGACTTCGGAACATATCCTTACGTTACTTCATCTTCTCCGTCAACAGGAGGAGTTTGTACAGGAGCGGGAGTTCCACCAACTTCACTTCAAAACTTAATCGGTGTTGCAAAAGCATACTGTACAAGAGTTGGAAACGGACCTTTCCCATCTGAATTAGATAACGAATTGGGTGAGAAAATCAGACAAATCGGAGGTGAATTCGGAGCGACTACAGGGAGACCAAGAAGAACAGGTTGGTTAGACCTTGTTTCTTTGAAGCACGCTTGTATGATCAACGGGATCAATAACTTGGTAATTACGAAATTAGACGTTCTTACAGGGATTGAAAACCTTAAGATCGTTACTCATTACAAAACTGAAGACGGAAAAATCATCGATTATTTTACTTCTTCAACAGAAAAATTATACAACTACGAACCAATCTACCAAGATTTACCGGGTTGGAACGAAGATTTAACGAAAGTAAGAAGCTACGACGAGCTTCCTGATACTGCGCAGAAATACATCGAATTTATCGAGAAGTATTTAGGAATCAACGTATATTTGGTTTCTGTAGGTCCTGAAAGAAGTCAGAACATCATCAGAAAAGAATTATTCTAACGAATATTTTCAAATAAATAAAAAGAGACTGTCAATCGATAGTCTCTTTTTTTTGCGTCATTGCGAGAAGTAATAGCAAGCCTGTGCTGAGCTTGTCGAAGCAAAGCAATCTCAAACATCCATAAATAAATCCTGTCATTCTGAACGAAGCGAAAGCGCAGTGAAGAATCTAAAAACTATCAACTAATAACCAAAAACTAATCTTTTAGAAGCTATTTCCCGCTGTCCACTATATCTTTTTTGTTTTTCCCGAACCTGATTTCCTTCACCAAAAACAAAAAAGGATGTCGTTCCCATCGGGGCTAGGAAAGTGGTTTTTTCTTTCAAATAAAGTTACGGCTAGTTTTTTTTCACATTCTTAAACCACCCCGTCAAAAATTCTTCCGAATTTTCGCCACCCCTCCAAAGGAGGGGAATTAAAAAAGCTGTTTCAATTATGATGTTTATTCTCAATCATGTAACTTCCATCAACTATCAACTATCAACTATCAACCAAACCTTATCCATAAAATAGTTAAATTTTAAACTTTAACACTGATTTTGATATAAAGTTAAGTTTTTGTTAAGTTTTTGGCAGAAATTTTGATGGTGCTTTAAAGATTATTTCAAATAGTATTGAAAACTGATAATCTATATATTAACAAATTTAATTTTATAGTGATGAAACACCTAGAACACAACCAGGAATTTCGGCTGAACGAAATCCTTTTCGAAAACCGTAACAAAGCCTATGGGGCGTATGTATTAAGAACAGAATCAGACAGGATTTTAACCAAAGCATTTTTTATAGGTGTCGGTTTATTGGCTGCGGTTTCTATTATTCCAACTGTAATTTCTGCTTTTAAAACTGCAGAAACACAGTCAACTGGAGACACTGAAAAACCATTCGTTTTGGTTATTCCAGATGAGCCTGCAGTAAAGCTCCCTGAAAAAGTGACTCCACCTGAAAAGGTAACACCACCGCCTCCGAGTGTAAAACAATATAATGCTACAATTGCTACTCCTACAAGAAATGCAGATGAGAGTAATATTGTAAAAGATATTCCGAAAGATGCAATTGCGGGAGTGAAAAATGATTTAGAAGCTCCAGTAGCTCCAACAATTAATGTACCAACACATGTTGTTTCTGGACCTGGAACGGTTGTTCCGCCAAAAATTGTTGTACCAACTGATTCGGGACCTGATAATTCGGTAAAAGGAACAGATGAATTAAGTGTAACCGCAAAATTCGAAGGAGGTATCGATGCTTTCAGAAATAAAGTGATGAATAAGTTTGATGTTTCTGCTTTTCAAGATGAAGGAACTGTAAATACAACAGTTACTTTTATTGTAGAAAGAGACGGAACCATTTCTGATATTAAAACCAACGGAAAAGATGCTTCTTTCAACGCAGAAGCAATCAGAACCATTAAAGCCGTAAAAGGAAAATGGGTTCCTGGTAAAAATAAAAAAGGGGAATCTGTAAGAAGTTATTTTAAGTTTCCAATTACCATGAAATTTGATAATTAATATCTTAAACACGAATCTCAATAGTTATCCACAAAGATTTATTTTTGTGGATAATTTTTTTTATGTCTAAAATGCTTGTTAACAATATTTTAACTCTATTTTAGTTTTAGTCGTTCCCCAAGAGCAGAGAAAAAAGTGTATTTTTGAAGCTTAAAGTTTGAGCAATGGCAAAAATTATAGGTATCGCTAATCAGAAAGGTGGAGTAGGAAAGACTACTACTGCCGTAAATTTAGCTGCAGCATTAGGAGTTTTAGAAAAGAAAATCTTAATCATTGATGCAGATCCACAGGCAAATGCAACATCAGGTCTTGGTGTGGAAGATGTGCCGTATTCTACCTATAATCTTTTGGAACACAGTGTTGAAACAAGAAACTGTATTCAGCGAACAACAACTCCGAATCTGGATATCGTACCTTCTCACATCGATTTGGTAGCTGCTGAAATTGAATTGGTAGACAAAGATAACCGTGAGTACATGCTGAAAAAAGCATTGGAAGAAGTAAGAAATGATTACGATTATATCATCATCGACTGTGCTCCGAGTTTAGGTTTAATTACAGTGAATGCTTTAACAGCTGCTGATTCTGTAATTATCCCAATTCAGTGTGAGTATTTTGCTTTGGAAGGTCTTGGAAAACTTTTGAACACGATTAAAAATGTTCAGAAAATCCATAATAAAGATTTAGATATCGAAGGATTATTGTTAACGATGTACGATAGCCGTTTAAGACTTTCAAATCAGGTGGTGGAAGAGGTAAATTCACACTTCCCGGAAATGGTTTTTGAAACAATTATCAGCAGAAATGTAAGATTAAGTGAAGCGCCAAGTTTTGGTGAAAGTATCTTGAACTATGATGCTGAAAGTAAAGGAGCAATCCAATACATTCAGCTTGCAGAAGAAGTGTTGTTGAGAAACGAAAAATTAGTAAAAAATTAAAAGCATTAGCCAATAGCTGTAATATAATATGAAGGACAAAAAAAGAGCGATGGGACGTGGTTTGGGAGCAATTTTAAGTGCAGAATCCAAGGCTACGGTCAATACAGCAACTGATGAAGGAGCAGATAAATTTGTAGGAAACATCATGGAAGTTTCCATCGAAGATATCTATCCGAACCCGACACAGCCAAGAACTTATTTTGACGAAAAAGCATTAAACGAACTTGCACAGTCGATTACAAACTTAGGCGTTATTCAGCCTATTACGTTAAGAAAAGACGGTGAAAAGTTTGAAATTATTTCTGGGGAAAGACGTTTCAGAGCGAGTAAAATTGCGGGATTAACGACGATTCCGGCATACATTCGTTTGGTGAATGATCAGGAGCTTCTTGAAATGGCTCTTGTGGAAAATATTCAGCGTGAAGATCTTGATGCTATCGAGATTGCACTTACTTATCACAGACTTTTGGAAGAAATTGGTCTTACTCAGGAAAATTTAAGCCAAAGAATAGGAAGAGACAGAAGTACGATTACCAATTCAATCAGATTGTTGAGGTTGAGTCCGGATATTCAGAACGCAATCCGTAGCGGAGAAATTTCTGCAGGTCACGGTAGAGCAATCATCAGTCTTGAAAATGAAGAGCATCAGCAAACTTTATTTGATTTAATTATCAAAGAAAAACTGAATGTACGTCAGTCTGAACAAGCAGCTGCTGCTTTGAAAAATCCAAAATCTCCGGCAGCTAAAAGAGCAAAAGCTGAGCTTTCTAATAATTATAAAAGAGCACAGAAAACGATTGCAGATATTCTTGATGTAAAAGTTGAGATAAAAACAACAGGAACCGGTAAAAAAGGCAAGATTGTTTTAGATTTTAAAAATGAAGATGAGCTGGAATATATTTTATCTCATATTAAATAAATGAAAAAAATAGTTTTCATCTTTTTACTTTTTTTATCAGGGCTGGCTTTATCGCAAACCAACCCAAGAGATACCATCAGATTAGAGCATTATGCGACTGATAGTATTCCTGCTGTAAAGCCCCAAGCTGAAGCTAAAGTTGTTGAAGATATCGAAAAAGCAAATGCACCTACATCTTTAAAAGTAAAAAAACTGAATCCTACAAAAGCAGGTCTGTATTCTGCGGTGTTACCGGGATTAGGGCAGGTTTACAATAAAAAATACTGGAAAGTTCCCATTGTTTTAGGAGCGGTAGGAACCGGAGTTGGTATTGCAGTCTGGAACCAAAATCAATATAAAAAGTATCGTGAATATTATGTTGCGAAACTTAATGGTGCTCAAAATGACTTCCTGGATAGAAACCCGACCCTTGATAAAGTAGCATTAGGAAATGCGCAAGACAGAGTAAAAAGACAAAGGGATTATGCAATTGCAATTACAGGTTTAATTTATATTTTGAATATTGTAGATGCTGTTGTAGATGCGCATTTGTATGAAGGTCGTAAAGATCCTGATTTAACATTAGTTCCAGCGGTAATCTATGATGATTTTAATACTAATCCTCCAAAAACGGGTTTAGCTTTAAGTTTCAGATTCTAGAAAAATAATAAATAGTAAGATAATAAGTTTTAAAATTTTATGAAAATAGCATTAGTTGGATACGGAAGAATGGGGAAGATTATCGATGAGATTGCCTTAAAAAGAGGGCATGAAGTTGTTGCCCGACTGAAAGAAACTCCGACCGCTGAAAACCTTAATAATCCGGATGTGGTGATTGAGTTTTCACTTCCTGAAGTGGCTTTTGATAATATTAAAGCTTGTCTTGAAAATAAAATTCCGGTAATCTGTGGAACAACAGGTTGGCTGGAAAGAAAATCTGAAGTTGAACAGTTAGCCGTTGAAAACGAAACTGCATTTTTATATGGCTCAAATTTCAGTTTAGGAGTGAATTTATTTTTTGCTTTAAACGAAAAATTGGCTGATTTAATGAAAAATGTGGATGAATATTCTTGCCAGTTGGAAGAGATTCATCACATTCATAAGCTTGATGCTCCGAGCGGAACTGCTATTTCTCTTGCAGAAGGGATCATTAAGAATAATAATAAATTTGATGCATGGAAATTGGAAGAAACTCAGGACAAAAACTTGGGTATTTTTGCCATCCGTGAAAATGAAGTTCCAGGAACTCACTCTGTTTATTACAGAAGTGAAGTAGACGAGATTGAAATAAAACATACCGCATACAACAGAAACGGCTTTGCTTTGGGAGCTGTAGTTGCTGCAGAATGGATTAAAGATAAAAAAGGAAACTTTACAATGAAAGATGTTTTAGGACTCTAGATTTGTAACAAAATCCCTACATTGCAAACTAATAATAGAGAATTTGTATAAGAATCTATTACTTATTACACATTGCTCATTAATCATAATTACAGATTAGGCACAAAAATTTATGAATTATTTTTTAACGTACACAGTTTATGTTCTCATTTTATCAGTATTGATGGGGATTTCCACTTGGAAGCTGTTTAAGAAATTAGGGTATAGTCCGTTATTCGCATTTATCCCTTTCTATAATTATTTCATTATTCTTAAAGAGACGAAACACCCGAAATGGTGGGCAATCTTATCATATTTACCGATTGTAGGTCCTATTATGATGAGTGTTTTTCATTTGTATTTAATGAAGAAATTCGGGAAAAATTTATTCAAAGATCAGTTACTGACCGTGATTTTGCCGTTTATCTATATGGCAACGGTAAACTACTCTAAAGATGCCGAGATTGAAGACGAAAATGATTTATATCTAACGGAAGAAGAGAAAAACGCAAAAAAGAAAGATACCTTTATGGGATCGATCACTTTTGCAGTTGTTTTTGCAACGATCATCCACGTTTTTGTAACACAACCTTTCGGAATTCCTACCGGTTCAATGGAAAGAACTTTATTGGTTGGAGATTTCCTTTTTGTAAATAAATGGAGCTATGGTTACAGATTGCCGATGCGTCCTGTCGCAATACCTTTCTTGCAGGGAACAATTATGGATACGGGTGAACCAGGAAATCCTAAAGATGATCCTAAATCATATGTTGAAGGAATAAAATTACCTTACGAAAGAGTTTTCCAATTCAGTAAGCCTCAGAGAAATGATATCGTCGTTTTCAACTATCCAAGAGATTCTGTGCATGTTTCACTAGACAGAGCAGATCCTTATGTAAAAAGATTGGTTGCTGTTGCAGGTGATACTTTTGAAATGAGAGATGGTAGACTTTTCGTTAACGGAAAACCGGAAACTGTTTTAGGAGATCAGGAAGTTCAGCACAGATATATTGTAAACACAGGAAGTCAGTTAGATATTCCAAGTTTATATAATACGTTTGGATTTCTACCCGTTCAGGAAGGGCAGAATGAAAAAGGCGGATTTGTATATTATTTTCAAGGCTTAACTGCAAAGACCGCTGCGGAAATTAAAAAACTTCCTCAGGTGATTGATATGCAGGAGCATATTCAGCCAAAAGGAGAATCAGCGATTGCATATCGTGATGAGACAAGAACTAAAATTGATACCACGAATTCTATTTTCCCGATTAACAGCGGATGGAATCAGGATCAATACGGTCCGCTAAAAATTCCTAAAAAAGGTGATGTAGTTACTGTTAATCAGCAAACATTACCAGAATATCAGTGGATTATTAAAAACTATGAACATAATTCATTAGAAAATAAAAACGGAAAAATTTTCATCAACGGAAAAGAAACCAATCAATACACTATTCAACAGGATTATTATATGATGGTGGGAGACAACAGAGATGCTTCTTTAGATGCGAGATTCTTTGGTTTTGTTCCTGAAGAAAATATTGTTGGAAGACCGATGTTTACCTGGATGAGTTTACAGGGTGCTTTTAAAGATTCAAGCTCATCTTATCAGGCTCCATTCAAAATCCGTTGGGACAGAATGTTTAAAGCAACCAATACAGGAGAAGCCAACAAAACTTCTTATTGGTGGATTGCAGCAATGATACTTGTTCTTTTCTTTGGCTGGGAATATTTTATGAAATTATTCGGAAAGAAGAAAAAAGAAGACGAGATATAATTAAAATTTTAAAAAAAATAAAATGAAGTGTTTGAAAAAATGCTTCATTTTTCTATATAATAGTTATGCAGAATATATTATTACCGGTATTTTATTTACCCCCAATTTCATGGTTTTCAGAATTTTTGAATGCTGAAAATGAAGTGGTGTTCGAACAGTTTGAAAGTTTCCCTAAACAGACTTTTAGAAACCGTACCAATATTTATGGAGCCAACGGCAGACTTTCATTAATTATTCCAATTGTTCATAATGGAAATCGTGAATTCAAAGATACCGAAATGTCGTACCGTGAAGATTGGCAAAAAATTCACTGGAAATCTATTAAAACAGTATATCAAGGTTCGCCATATTTTGAGTACTATGAAGATAAATTGGAGAAACTATTTGAAAAGAAAGAAAAATTTCTGTTAGATTTCAATTTAAAAAGTATAGAAATCGTTCAAAATCTTCTCAAGACAGAAAAGGCATACTCTTTGAATGAAGAATATATCAAAAATCCTGAAGAGGTTAATTTCAGAGAAAAGTTTTCTGCAAAAAAGACTTCAGAATACGAAATGGCTGAATATTTTCAGACATTTTCAGATAAACTAGGATTTTTGCATGATTTATCGATTGTGGATCTTATTTGTAACAAAGGCCCGGAATCGATGACTTATATTAAAAATATTAAAAAAATATAATCAAACAAAGCTGTAGAATTGGTAAAATGCCTATGAATATTGCTTTTACAGATGATTATTAAATTAATAAATAAATTCTACATATGAAAAAGGTAATATTAGCCGCAGTTTTTTTAGCAGGCTTTACTTATTCATCAGCTCAGCAGACTCCTGCAGTTGATCCAAAAGAAAATAAAGACTTAATGACTTGGTATCATAAAGATTTTGCGACGACAAAAGTTTATGGTGTTAATACTGAAAATGCATACAAATTTTTAGAATCGAAAGGTTTAAAACCTAAGACGGTAGTTGTTGGTGTTTTGGATAGCGGAGTTCAGGTAGATCACCCTGGATTGGTGAAAAATATGTGGACAAACCCTAATGAAGTTCCAAACAACGGTAAAGATGATGACGGAAACGGATACATCGATGATATTCACGGATGGAATTTTATTGGCGGAAAAAATGGTGATATCGGTATAGATAATATGGAAGTTACCAGAGTTGTAGCAAAATACAAACCTGTTTTTGAAGGCGACAATTCTACTCAAAACAAAGCAAACCAGGCAAAAATGCCGGAAGAATTTGCATTGTATATGAAATCGAAAGAGCTTTTCACTAAAAAAAGTATTGATGCAAGACAGAGCTTTCAACGTTATACGATGATTAACGAATCTATTCCATCTATGGCTACGATTTTAGGAGGACAACCATTAACTGCTGAAACTCTTAAAAATAAAAAACCTTCTACTCAGTTGGAAGCTGTAGCATTAGAAATTCTTAGTAATATTGCTAAAAGTCCTGAATTTGCAGGGAAATCAGCAGCAGAAATAGAACCTAAGCTTAAAGAAGAGGTTAAAGGAGCTTTAGATCACTTTGGTCCGATGGCGAAACAATATGATCTTAATTATGATCCTAGAGCAGAAATTGTAGGTGATAATTATGATGATTATTCTGAAAAAAATTATGGAAATAATCATTACCAAGGTCCGGATGCAGAACATGGAACGCATGTTTCAGGAATTATTGCAGGTTTACCACAAGGAAAAGAAGTTCAGTATGGAGTTGCATCAAGAGTTGCAAAAATTATGTCTGTAAGAACTGTTCCTAATGGAGATGAGAGAGATAAAGATGTTGCAAACGCAATAAGATATGCGGTAGATAACGGAGCGAAAATTTTGAATATGAGTTTCGGAAAGCCTGTTTCGCCGGGTAAAAACGTAGTTTGGGATGCATTTCAATATGCTCAGGATAAAGGCGTTCTTCTAGTAAAAGCTGCCGGAAACGAAAATGAAGACGTTGCAGAACACTTGGCTTATCCTACCAATTTTAAAAATATTACAGATGAAGCTCCTTTCGTAAATAATGTAATGGTTGTGGGAGCAAGTACCAACAGAAATAATGAATTAAGAGCTGATTTCTCAAATTACAATAAAAAAATGGTGAATGTATTTGCACCGGGAGAAGAGATTTATTCTACGGTTCCTACAAATGAATACAGTTATCAGCAAGGAACTTCTATGGCTTCACCTGTAGCAGCAGGAGCAGCAGCGGTATTATTGGCTTATATGCCCAACCTTAAACCTGCACAGATTATTGAAGCTTTGGTAAAAACAAGCAATGCAAGTACTGAAAATGAATTCGGAGAAAAATCTCAAGCAGGTGGAGTAATCGACGTGAAAAAAGCTGCAGAGTATGCATATAATAATTTCTACGATGGAAAATCGAATACTGTAAAAACAAAAACGGTAAAAAAAGCAAGACCTGCTAAGAAGTCTGTAAAGAGATGACAATCAGACAGATTGAATATAGTTTAAATAGAGCCTGAGTTTTTTCAGGCTTTATTTTTTTGAATAAATAAAATTTGGCACGGTTTTTTGTATTATCTTAAATGTTAAAATAATAAAACTACAATATGAAAAAGTTACTACTTGCAGGTATAGTGGGGACCTCACTTTTTGCAGTGTCTTGTTCCACAGTAAACAAAGCTAAAGATGCACAAAATGTAAGATCAGAATTTCTTAAAATGAAAGGCGATTGGCAGATTGTAAGCATCAATTACGATAAGCAGTACAAAATCAAGCCTTTTGATGAAGGTGCAGATGCACAATGTTTTGTAGGAAGTCACTGGAGATTTATTCCCAATAACTATTCTGGCTCTTATACATTAAACGGGGGTGGTTCTTGCCCAAGTGTAATTCAGGCAATTAAAGTTGATATTAAAGGAGATACTTTTACCTTTAAAAAAATTGCAGACGGTACAAAAGCTAAACAAAATACGGCAGGATATACTTTAACTGTAATTAATAATTCAACAGACCAGTTTTCTTTAGAACAGAATGTGCCATTCGACGGAAATACAATCAGAGTTGTTTACAACTTCGAAAGAACAGGAATGGACTACACTAAATAATTAATAAAAATATTTTAAAATGAAATTTAATAAAACATATATAGCGGCATTATTCTTATCATCAGCTTTGTTGTTAACAAGTTGTGAAGCAGTGCAAAATTCTAATCACCAACAAAGAGGTACTGCAGCCGGAGTTGCTTCAGGAGCGGTAATTGGTGGTATATTGGGTAATAATGTTGGAAAAGGTAAAAATGCAGCATTAGGAGCTGTTTTAGGAGGTATTATCGGTGGTTTTGCTGGTAACGTTATCGGTAACAAAATGGATAAGCAGGCAAAAGATATTAAAGAAACTTTACCTGGTGCAGAAGTAGAAAGAGTAGGAGATGGTATTAAGATCACAATGAATGAAAGTATTGTAACTTTTGCATTTGATTCTTCAGACCTTACAGCACTTGCTAAAACAAACTTAGATAAATTAACGAAAGTTTTGGTAGATAATCCTGATACAAACATCAATATTTACGGACATACAGATAGCAAAGGAGCAGATGATTACAACCAAAAGTTGTCTGAAAGAAGAGCTAATTCTGTAAAATCTTATTTGATGACTAAAGGAATTGCATCAAGCAGATTGTTCGCTTTAGGGGAAGGAGAATCTATGCCGGTTGCTTCAAACGATACAGATGCAGGAAGAGCTAAAAACAGAAGAGTAGAGTTTGCAATTACTGCAAATGAAAAAATGATTAACGACGCACAGCAAGGTCAATAGTCATTTAACATATAAATATTATTTCTTAAACCGCTTTGGCGGTTTTTTTGTATTTTTATACCTGATTTTTTTATCATAAATCGTTATTTTTGCAATCGAAACCACATTAATGAAGAAATATTTAAAACTCCTTCGGGTAGAACAATGGGTAAAAAATCTTTTTGTATTTGTTCCGCTTTTTTTCTCTGGTAATGTTAAAAACTTAGATTTACTTAGTAAAAGTATTTTTGCATTCATCATATTTTCTCTGGCTGCAGGTGTTGTTTATATTCTTAATGATTATAACGATATTGAAGCAGACCAAAAGCATCCCGAAAAAAGAAGACGTCCGCTTGCAAGCGGAGCTGTTTCAAAGAAAATGGCAATAAGCATTCTGATTGGTTTAATGATTGTGGATGTAGCTCTTATCTTATTCGCACAATTTTATTTTCATCGTCCAATTTGGAAATTTGCTTTCATTATCGCATTTTATTTTGTGATGAATCTTGCGTATACATTCAAGTTGAAGCACGTTCCGATTATTGATATTTTTATCATTGCTATAGGTTTCGTTCTTCGTGTACAGGCAGGAGGTTATATTACGGGGATTTTTATTTCGCAGTGGGCGACTTTACTGACCTTTGTTTTGGCATTGGTTTTAGCAATAGGAAAACGCAGAGGAGAGCTTATTAATGCACAGATTTCAGGGAAGACCAGAAAATCTTTAGATGGATATAATGTACAGTTTGCAGACATTGCACTATCTATTTCTGTGACTTTAGCAATAGTTTGTTATCTTATGTTTACACTTTCTCCTGAAGTGCAGCTCAAATCGCATTCCAGTATTTTTTATACCGTAATATTTGTTGTTTTTGCATTCTTAAGGTACTTGCAACAGACATTGGTTTATAATCGTACAGAATCTCCAACAAAAATTTTATATCGGGATCGGTATATTCAGATTACTTTGGTTTTGTGGGTGATCTCGTTTTTAATATTGATTTATTTTAAGCACAGTATTATTAATTTTAATTTACTGTAATTATGAAGCCAAATTTTATACAAAAAGTTACAAACTGGGGTAATTTTCCTATTGTGGAAAAAGAAATGAAGTCGGAAGAAAGCTTCAGAAAGATTAAAGAATTCGTACAGAATCATAACGAGGTTATTGCAAGAGGAAACGGAAGGTGTTATGGTGATGCCTCATTGGGTGAAAGTATTTTTTCGACCAAAAAATTAAATAAATTCATCGGTTTTGATCGTTTAAACGGAATTATAGAATGTGAATCGGGTGTTTTGCTGTCTGATGTTTTAGAAATCTCAGTTCCGCAAGGATATTTTCTTTATGTAACGCCCGGAACAAAATTTATTTCCGTTGGTGGTGCCATTGCATCTGATGTTCATGGGAAAAATCATCATTCTGAAGGTTGCTTTTCAGAATATGTGATCGATTTTAAATTAATGACAGAAAATGGCGATATTATTATCTGTTCAAAAGAAGAGAATTCTGAAAAATTCTATGCGACAATCGGCGGAATGGGACTTACCGGAATTATTCTTTCGGCTCGATTTAAGCTTAAAAATATAGAAACAGCCTACATTCGTCAGGAAAGTATTAAAGCTGAAAATTTAAACGAAATATTCAGATTGTTTGATGAAAGCGAAAGCTGGACTTACACTGTTGCCTGGATCGACTGTTTGCAAAAAGGAAAAGATATCGGAAGAAGTATTTTGATGAGAGGTGAACATGCTTTTGCGCACGAACTTCCTCAAAAATTTTCTAAAAATCCTTTACGATTAAAGAAAAAATTTTCTCCGACTGTACCGTTTTATTTTCCGGGATTTGTTTTGAATGCTCTTACTGTAAAGCTTTTTAATCTGTTATATTTTAAAAGACAGACCAAAAAAGAGGTGAAGAATTTTATCGATTACGAAACATATTTTTATCCGTTGGATGCGATTAATGATTGGAATAAGATTTACGGTAAATCAGGTTTTATTCAGTATCAAATGGTGATTCCAAAAGAAAATGGAAAAGAAGGAATGAAAAAAATTCTTGAAACCATTGCCAACAGCGGAAACGGTTCTTTCCTTGCAGTATTAAAGTTATTCGGGAAAAATAACCCTGAAGCATATAATTCTTTTCCAATTGAGGGATATACTCTTGCATTAGATTTTAAGGTAAATTCTAAGCTGAAAAAACTGGTCGAACAATTAGATCAGACCGTGCAGGAA
The DNA here is from genome assembly GCF_006175945.1 of Chryseobacterium mulctrae. NCBI lineage: Bacteria > Pseudomonadati > Bacteroidota > Flavobacteriia > Flavobacteriales > Weeksellaceae > Chryseobacterium > Chryseobacterium mulctrae. Next base: position 3,293,624 of record NZ_VAJL01000001.1, read on the forward strand.
TTCGGAGGGAGAATTTATCTTACCAAAGACAGCATGAGTAAATCTTCGCTGACCGATTATCTTAAAAATGTAGAAAGCTCAAAATTTGTGTCTTTACAGCACAAAAGAATCTTAAATAATAAGTAAAAATGATAGTTCTCGGAAGTACATCTGAAGTAGCGCAGGCTTTTGTGGAAAAAGCTTTGCAGGAAGGCGAAAAATATGAAAGGATTTATCTTTTTACCTCAAACAAAGAAGCAACGGAGCGTTTTGCAAAACATATCGATGTGAAATTTTTGCAGCAATCTGAAATTATTGAGCTTGATTTAACGAAAGAAATTAATTATTTTGATTTCGATCATGTCAATTCTAATGTCTTATTCTGTGCGACCGGATATTTGGGTGAAAGTACCGAAGATGGTTTGTACGATAATAAAAATACAGAACGGATTATTGATATTAATTACTCAAAACTGGTTCCTGTAATCAATTATTTTGCACAGAAATTTGAAAGCAGAAGATCTGGGACAATCATTGGTCTTTCGTCGGTTGCAGGTGATCGTGGAAGACAGAGTAATTTTATTTACGGAAGTGCAAAAGCGGCATTCACAGCCTATTTGAGTGGGCTTAGAAATTATCTTTTCGAAAAAAAGGTTCATGTTTTAACGGTAAAACCCGGTTTTATGGCAACAAAAATGACCGAAGGTTTACCTTTAAATCCTAAATTAACGGCAACTCCGAAACAAGCGGCTGAATGTATTTACAAAGCTTTCAAAAAACAAAAGAATGTTGCATACGTTTTACCGATTTGGGGCGTTATTATGATGATCATCAGAAATATCCCTGAATTTATATTTAAAAAATTAAAGCTTTAACTGTAGCATGAAAAAATTGTATTGTTTTGATTTTGACGGAACTATTACCTATAAAGATACGATGTTTATGTATCTTAAATTTTATAATCCATCCAAGTTCCGGGTGCAGTTTTTGAAGCATATTCCGCTTTTTATTTTATTAAAATTAAAATTGGCAGAGACTGAAAAAGTAAAGAAAAGCTTCATCGGTTCTGTTTTGAAGGGTCAGCTTCAATCTAAAATTGAGGAGAAATCGAAACAATTTTTTGAGGAAAATTATCCTAAAATCGTTAGAGAAAATGCTTTAGAATTTATTAAAAATATAGATAGAGAAAATACACAAAGTCTTATGGTGACAGCTTCTCTTGATATTTGGGCTAAACCTTTTGCAGAAAAACTACAGATGAATCTTGTTTCTACAAAGGCAGAGTTCAAAAATGGGATTTTTACAGGCAATTTTATAGGCAAAAACTGCAACGGTTTAGAAAAATTAGAGCGTATAAAAAAAGAAATTTCAGACAGTAAGTACGATAAAATCATAGCGTTCGGAGATACTTCAGGAGATAAGCCTATGCTGAAATGGGCAAATGAGGGTCATTACCAATTTTTTCATTAATTTTGAAGGATTAATAAAAGTAAAATGAATAAATTGCTGATTTTTTGTTTTGCAACCCTAATGAGTTGCACAAGCACAATTGCACAAAAATCTGAAGATATGCAGAGTAAAGCTGAAATTATAAAGTCTGAGTCGCAAGGTGGAACCGAACAGCTCGGCTTTGTAATCATCAAAAATGAACAGGAATTTCAGAATGTAATAAAGTCTAAACAGGGAACTTCTCTTGTAGAAGTAGGAAGTGAGCCTGTGATGAAATATCCTGCATTTCCGGTTGGTAAGAAGGTCGTTCTATATAATCTAGGTTCATTCAGATCCGGTGATCATACCATAAGAGAAATAAAAAGTATTTCTGTAAAAGATAATGTGTTGTATGTAGAAGTTCCTATGTATGAATCGGGCGGAATGGAAATTCAGATGCTTTCAAATCCTTGGTTTATCTTTACAGTTCCTTCAAATTATCAATTCACTTCAGTACAATTAAAATCTTCAAAATAAAAAATGAATAAAATATATTTAGATAACGCTGCTACAACGCCTCTTTCAGAAGAAGTAATCGATGCAATGGTCGATACGATGAAAATGAATTTCGGAAATCCTTCTTCAACTCACAGTTTTGGTCAGGAAGCGAAGATTCTTATAGAAAACGTAAGAAGGCAGGTTGCAGATTATCTACATGTAACTCCGGCTGAGATTATTTTTACCTCTTGTGGTACAGAGTCTAATAATATGATTATCAAATCAAGTGTTGAACATCTTGGTATTGAAAGAATCATAAGCTCTCCTATGGAACACAAATGTGTTTCTGAGAGTATTTTGGATATGAAAAACAGAAAAGGGGTAGAGGTTGCCTATATTCGTCCCAACGAAAAAGGTGATATTGATTTAGCTAAATTAGAAGAATTACTCAAAGGTTCAGATAAAAAAACATTGGTAAGCTTAATGCATGCTAATAACGAAATTGGAAATATCGTTGATATTAAGAAAATTGCTCAGCTTTGCAAAGAAAACAATGCACTTTTCCATTCTGATACCGTTCAGACAATGGCACACATGAATCTTGATTTCTCAGATATTCCTGTTGATTTTGCATCTTGCAGTGCTCATAAATTTCATGGTCCGAAAGGAATTGGTTTCGCTTTTATCAGAAAGTCAAGCGGTTTAAAAGGAATTATTACAGGCGGTCCGCAAGAAAGAAGTTTGAGAGCAGGTACAGAAAATGTTGCCGGTATTGCAGGTTTAGGTAAAGCTCTGGAGCTTTCATTAAATAATATGGAAGCTTATACAGAACATATGCAGACTATTAAACAATACACAATTGACAGAGTTTCTGCAGAAATTCCAAGAGTGAAGTTTAATGGTAGAAGTTCTGAAGCAGATAACAGTCTGTATACTGTAGTAAGTCTTTTACTTCCTTACAAAAATCCTTTAATCGGATTACAGCTTGATATGAAGGGGATTGCTGTGTCACAAGGAAGTGCATGTTCTTCAGGAGCATCAAAACCTTCTATGGTAATGATGATGGTACTTTCTGAGGATGAAATGGATAATTGTACACCTTTGCGTGTCTCTTTCAGCCACATGACTACAAAAGAAGATATCGATACTTTTGTGACTGCTTTAAAAGAGATTTCTAAAGATTTTGTTATAGAAAATACAAATGTTGAGCATAGATAGGCTTTTCATTTTAAAGTGGTAATTTTGAATTAGAAAAATAAGAAAGAATATTAATAATTAAAAGATAAAAAAATGGCTTTAGAAATTACGGATAGCTCGTTTCAGGAAACGGTTTTAAAATCAGACAAACCGGTATTGGTAGACTTTTGGGCAGTATGGTGCGGACCGTGCAGAACTTTGGGACCAATCATCGAAGAAGTAGCAACAGATTTTGAAGGAAAAGCTGTAGTAGGAAAAGTAGATGTAGACAACAACCAGGAAATTTCTATGCAATACGGAATCAGAAATATCCCTACAGTTCTTATTTTCAAGAATGGTGAAGTAGTAGATAAATTGGTTGGTGTAACTCCGAAAGAGGTAATCGCTGAGAAATTAAGCGCACACTTATAAAAAAATCGCTTTGATAATGAATGCTTTCCATTTTGGGAAGCATTTTTTATTTCTAAAAGTTTGCAGAATTACTAAAAATTTGTATTTTTGCAACCACAATAACGGGAGGTACTTCTGGATGTTGTAAAAAAGATCCGGTAGTTCAGCTGGTTAGAATGCCGCCCTGTCACGGCGGAGGTCGCGGGTTCGAGTCCCGTCCGGATCGCAACTACAATATCAATGTAGTACAAAAAGCTTTAAAACGTATGTTTTAAAGCTTTTTTTGTTTTATGTCTGTTCAAAGAGAACTAAAAAAGCACAATCTGAAAGTGACCTATTCAGTGACCTGTTGAAACAGGTTTAAAAAGGTCACTGAAAATTCAGACAAACCCTGTTCAGTAGCTAGTTCAGCAACTGAATATCTTGTGATAAGTTTTTACGAAGGTTAATTTTAAATCTTAAACGCTAAACGATATGAACAAGACATTCAATTTACTTTTCTATGTAAAAAAAGCTAAAATCAATTCTGTAGGAGAGTCTCCTATTTACCTAAGAATTACAATTGATGGCAAAATATCCGAGATCAGCACAAAACGTACAGTAAAGCCTTCAAAATGGAACTCTGCTATGCAGAAGGTTAGTGGTTCTTCAGAAGAATGCAGATCACTTAATTTTTATTTAAAAACATTTGAGCAGAAAGTTTACGATACCTATCACGAATTAATCAGAGATAAGGAAACAGTAACTTGTGAGGCTCTTAAGAATAAGTTAGTGGGTAGAGGTAGATTGACCAGAACACTGATTCCTATTTTTCTGGATCATAATGATCGAATGGAGAAGCTTATAGACAAAGAATTTGCTCAAGGAACATTAACGCGTTATAAGACCTGCCTGAAACATACCAAAGATTTCCTGAAATGGAAATACAGTGTTACCGACATTGAAATTAAAAAGATTGATTACGCCTTTCTGAACGATTTTGAATTTTTTTTAAGAACCGAAAGATCCTGTAACAATAATTCTGCAGTAAAGTATATCAAGAATTTTGGTAAGATCATTCGTATCTGTCTTGCAAATGGATGGATGGAGCGAGACCCTTTTATGAACTATCATTCTAAGTTCAATGAAGTGACAAGAATGTTCCTTAATGAAAAGGAAGTAGAACTGCTTTTTGACAAAGATTTTAAAAATGAGAGATTGTCTTTGGTAAGAGATATTTTTCTGTTCAGCTGTTTCACCGGATTGGCGTATATTGATACTCAAAAACTAACATACCAAAATATCAATTTAGGACTTGATGGTTCTCAATGGATCTATACCAAACGTCAGAAAACTAAAACTACTTCTAATATTCCCTTGCTTTCTCAAACAGAGAAAATTATTGAAAAGTATAGAAATCACCCTGTATGTCTTAATACTGGAAAGTTGCTTCCTATTCTTAGTAATCAAAAAATGAATGCATATCTTAAAGAGATTGCTGACCTGTGCGGAATTAACAAAGAATTGACCTATCATATTGCACGCCATACTTTTGCAACAACGATCACTTTATCTAACGGGGTTTCAATTGAAAGTGTGAGTAAAATGCTAGGTCATAAGAGTATTAAGACAACACAGCATTATGCCAAAATACTTGATGAAAAAGTCAGTGAGGATATGATGGAATTGAAACAGAAATTTATTGATAAAAAGAAAATTGCAATAAGTTGTTAGGTTATTTGGGTTGACTGAAGGATTCTTATTTTTATTAATTATTTGAAAATCACTGAGAATATGGAATTATGTGATGTGACTTTTGTACAAAAACTTATTTCTAGGCAGCCAATTTCGTGTTCCTGTGGATAAGGCTCTGTAAATGAATATTGGTTCTTCTTTTGAAACTTTTATTCTACAATCAACATGTAATCTTCGCTTTGTGGCTATTGATGTCATTACACTGGCATTTTATTTGTTTCTTTTCATCAAAATCACATTATGGCAGACAATAAATCAAAAAAAGACCAGCGTGACCGCAGCCAGGTCAGTGGTTCTGAAAATTATGAAATTCAATATTTCAAAGATAAACTGGGCGTAAGCTCACAGGCAGTAACCGGAGCAATCCGGGCAACGGGGTCTAATGACCGCAAGACACTTGAAGCTTATTTAAAAGATAAGCATAAATAATAATTTAAAAAGCAAACAGCAAACAGCAGAAAGCTTTTTAATGATCTGATCTTTCTGGCATTGTCAGGGAGATTTTTTTTGTTAAAGAAATTAATATGAGCTTATCAAAATATCATAAAAAAAGATCAGAAGACAAAACACCTGAACCCTTCGGCGGTGTTCCGTCAGGAAAAGAATTGAGATTTGTCGTTCAGAAACACGATGCTTCACATTTGCATTATGATTTTCGTCTGGAAATGGATGGCGTCCTGAAAAGCTGGGCGGTACCGAAAGGGCCTTCACTGGATCCGAATATCAAAAGACTTGCGATGATGGTAGAAGATCATCCGTATGGTTAAAAAAAACATTAGAAATTGATTTATTTCCTTCATCTGATATCAATACAGAATATTTAAAAGAATGCTCTAAAAACTTAGGACATTCAAAATCTTATGATAATTTAATTGAAAAAACAACGGAAAATCCTGAACTTTGGGAGTCTGAGTTAATTAAAAGAATTGACAATACTATAAAAAAGGGAAGGTTTGCTCAAGAACTAAGTATTTTAATTGAGGGAGGGGCGCTAATTTATGGGGAATTCATTGTGCCAGGCTATATTAAAAATGCTATTACACACATTGCAAATTGTAAAAAAATTTCTATAAATGCTAAATAGTAGGCAGAAGAAAGCAGCATTTGAAATCTCTGGAAATACAATAGTAAGCGCCTCTCCAGGAACAGGTAAAACAAAAACTCTAATTGCTAGAGCACAAAAAAAACTTGAGTCTATTCCTAAACATAAGTCTTTAGCTCTTATAACTTATACAAATGCTGCCGCAGATGAAATTGCTAGTAGATTAAATACCGATGATAAAGATATATTTATTGGTACAATTCATAGATTTTGCCTTGAATTTATATTAAGACCCTTTTCTTGGATTTACAAATGGCATAAGCCAAGAATAATTTCATATGATGAGCTGAAAGAATTTATAGAAATAAACTCCGATATTGAGTTAGGAGATAATCCACTTGATGAACTAAGTAAAATAAAAAGACTTTTAAATGGTGATTTAGATTGTTCAAATACTGATAACATTGAATCGTGGATATATATTTCTGAATTATATTTCAATTTCTTAAGAGATAAAAAGGCAATAGATTTCAATGAAATTTTATTCAAATCATATAAGATTGTTTCTGAAAATGATTTTGTTGCACAATCTATAGCAAATAAATTTTACGAAATATCGATTGATGAGTTTCAGGATACAAATATATTTCAATACGAAATTTTAAAGGCTATTCGAAATGAATCTGAAGATTGTACATTTTTTATGGTTGGAGATGAAAAACAAAAAATATATGCCTTTGCTGGAGCTATTGATAATGCATTCAGTAGAGCATCATATGATTTTCAAGCAGAAATAGAAAATTTAGATACAACATATCGTTCTACTACAAATATAGTTAAAGGATACTCAATTCTTTTTAAAGATCATATTGAATTACAGAATGATTCAAAGTACAAAGACTTTAATTTTGATATAGTAATTTGTGAAACCAAATATGACAATAATAATGATTACATAGCTAATACCATAGCCAAGCTTATAAGTGATGGTAAAGCTGAATTATCCGATATTGCTATATTAACAACGAGTTGGAGAGATGCTTATTTCATAAGTAAGTCACTTCGTCAAAAGTATCACGTGGTTGGTCTTGGGTCTTTACCTCATAAAAATATGAATACTTCCTCTTTTGGACTTATACGTTCTTTAAGCAAATTTTTATTTTCACCTTCAATTATAAACTTAAGAATAATCAAAAGAAATTTTGATTCTCATTCTTTAGAAAATAACATAGTATTTACAGAAAAAGAATTAACTTATAAAATTAACTCATTGATAACAAGTTTTAAAGAGCTTGAATTAACTGCTAATTTAACTAAAGGTTTAAGTTCAGTAAAACACATATTTGATACAATTTTTAGTGTAAATAACTCTGATATTGAAGAAATAATCAACAGTATAAATAATATTGATAAATCTCAATTATAAAGATTGATTTTTTATAGTTAAATAGGTTTTATTCTCTCAAAATTACAACAAGATTAAAGATAAGATATTTCCTTTTATCAATTGAAGCTTTTAAAGCAAATAGGTGGGATTAGGGAGTTTTAGTACATAATATACGAATTTTGGTATATTTTTAAGGCTGCCTGTGGCTTTACATTTGTAGTACACTCTTGAAAATTATTGTTTTTATCTCAAAAAACAATGTGAATAATTAATCAAAAATCTGAATTATGGGTTTCATAGACAAAATCAAATTGACTGCCGAATTGGCAAAGGCGAATTTCAGTGAAGGTATTGATGATGGTTACGACCATTCCACTACATCTGCCGGCAAAAAAGGGTTACGCTCTGGGCGTGTATCTGAGTTAACGGCGATGGCAGACCTTAAACCGGGAGGTGCAGAAAACCTCAGGACCATAATGGAAATTGCAGGCGGAAACCTGAAAGGGGCAACCAAAGTAGGAACACTGCACGACCTGCGTATCGTTTTATTTGATAACGATACCAAGATTCTTTTCTGCACGGCTTATGATGGCGACTGGGATGCTTATATTGATGATTTCGCCACAAAAATTCCGCAGCTGATGGACATCATTTTCGGTAATGTGGAAGGCTGGCCGGGCATAAAAGACCCGAGTGTAAAACAGTTCATTGTAGACCATCAGATTACCGCGACCGGCTGGTATGTTGGTGTTCCGCATCTTACTGTAAATGATGTGAGGAGAAATGATAAAATCATTACCGGACTTAATAGGGCGATTGACGAAGCAAATAAAATCTAAGTATGGCATTGGAATTTTTAAAGCGGATATTCAATCCCAATAAAGTAGAAATTGAGCTGAACGAAATACAGGCCTTAATTCTCAGAAGCCGCCCTATTCCGTATTTCGGAACGGTGGCAATCATTGAAATCAAAGATGCTGTGGCAGCCAGACAAATGCTCCAAAAACTCTTGCCGATTGTGAGTTCTGCGGAAGACTGGCATAAGAATGAAGGGGCATCGGTTACGTTGACGTTCACTTATAAAGGTCTGGAAAAAATCGGCGTGCCTAAAGAGTCGCTTGAGACTTTCCCCGAATCCTTCAAGGAAGGAATGGCAGACCGCTCCCGTTTTCTATATGACATTGGTGTCAATGACCCCAAAAACTGGGAAAGGGTTTTTAAAAGGTCGCATATTCACATCGCTGCGGCGATTATCGCCAACAATGAAGAGGCGTGGAAAAGCAAGCTGGAGGAATTTCGGTCTAAATTGGCTGATAATAGAGGCATAGAAGTAATCTTGAGTCACAATTTCAGCGTATCTGAAGAGGTTAAAAATGTGTTCGGATTCAGAGACGGTATTAGCAACCCGGAAATTGAAGGCAGTGGGATAGAAGTTCCGGCTGGATTTGACCGCCCGCTTAAAGCAGGCGAATTTATACTGGGCTATCCTGGAGAAGCCGGCACCATAAAGCCGTTTCCACAGCCTGAAGTTTTAGGGAAGAACGGTTCTTTTATGGTTTTCAGAAAGTACCAGAGCCAAGTGGCGGAATTTAATCAGTTCGTTAAAGAAAATTCTTCTTCGCCGGAAGAGGGAGAGCTCTTGGCTGCTAAAATGGTAGGTCGCTGGCGAAGTGGTGCACCTTTGGTTTTAGCTCCCGAAAAGGATGATAAATCGCTAGGAGATGATATGCAAAAAAACAATGATTTTTCTTTCAAGAATGATGAGTACGGTAAAAAGTGTCCGTTCAGTTCGCATATCCGCAGGATGAACCCAAGAGATTCCAAATCTTTTGTTTTGGAGGATGAACGTTTGCACAGGATTATCAGAAAAAGTGTAACTTTTGGCGACATTGTTCCGCCGGAGGTAACCAAAAATGACGGTAAGGAACGTGGACAGTACTTTATTGGCATTAGTGCTGATGCAATGGGAACACTGGAATTTCTTCAAAAACAATGGGCAAACGATGGTAACGCCCAAAATCTGGGAACAGAAAAAGATCCTATGATCGGTGTACAGGACGAAGACGCACTGTTTTCTGCACCGGGAGAACCCCTCATCAAAAGATACCGTGGTTTGCAGACCTACAACATCGTGAAAGGCGGCGAATATTGTTTTATCCCAAGCATTTCTGCTCTAAAATGGATTAGCGAATTAAAATAAAAAAAAGCACTATGGAAGAATACATCAAGTACAGTTACGAAGTGGAAGAAATTCCAGAAAATTTCGATGAGTATATTACCACCATTAATAACGATATCCGCGAATACATCAAAAATACGCCAAACCTAAGCAGGGCGACCCATCATACAAGAGATGCGCACGCCAATGGCTATGCAGTGCTGAAAGCAGAGGTTGAAATTTTGGATAATCTGCCCAAAGAACTGGCGCAGGGCATTTATGCGAAACCCGGAACACACCAGGCAGCAGTTCGCTTTTCCAATGGTTCGTCCAGAGTTTTGCCCGATAAACTAAGCGGTAATGCACAAGGATTTGCTTTAAAGATTTTTGGGATAGATGGCAAAAAATTATCTCCCGGAGAGGAAGATTCTCCCAATGTTGATTTTAACCTGATTAATAATCCCGTGTTTTTCTGTAACTCGGCAGAACATTATGTTTTCATTTCAAAGCTTTTTTTAAAGCTAAATGATTTCTTTGAAAAGGGAGCCTTGGGAAAATTGGAATTTGCCACACTTTGGGTCACCGAAAATAAAAAAGCATTTCCAAATTTTGAGGCTTTGAAGGAATTGGGCGCTCTTAAAACTTTTGAAAAAATCCCTTCCATCAACAGTTTTCTTTACGAATTTTACAGTATGGGAGCGGTACGCCACGGTGATTATATCGCCAAAGTAAGAGTGATCCCAACTGAGCAGACCAAGAACGCCATCACGGAAAAAGATATTGATCTAGACAGCGCAGAATGGCCGTACAGAAAAGGAATTATCAAAGAAATAGCTCAAAAAGAACTTACATTTGAGTTGCAAATACAACTTTGCAAAGACCTGAAAGAAATGCCTGTGAATGACCTTACAAAAGAATGGTCGCAGGAATTATCACCATTCCGTACGGTGGCAAAAATCACAATACCAAAACAAACGGTTCCTGAGGATGGTAATTTTGAAATTATGGAAAATCTGTCTTTTACACCGTTTAGAACCATCGAAGAGAATTCACCGATCGGGAATTTACAGCGTTCACGGCAGTCAGCGTATGTAACATCTTCAACCTCAAGACACGAACTAAACCACAAAAAACGTAAAGAACCAAAGAATTTGGAGGAAGCATTCAGTCCGGAGTTTTATAAATTGTAAAATATTATAAATAAGAAAATCGAAAATCAAATGCTAATATCCTGGAAATTTATGTGATACTGCTATTTCTAGGAAATTTCCCTTTTATTTTAAAGATGAGAAATGGATTTCAACAGAGGGGAATTAGAAAAGTATATGTAGATTCATTTTCAAAATAAAAAGAGGCTGTTGCTTTGTAACAGCCTCTTTTTATAATTGTATAAATAATTAAATTAAAAAAATCTTTTATAACAACTTGGCTTCTTTTAAAATCTCTTCAACATAAGTACCTTCTATTTTCTTGACACCATATTTTTCAAGGATTGAAATCAACCAAGGAAATTCAATTTCATTTAGGTTTTTATTGTCATTAAGGTGATAGATGGATTTCAGCAGTACCCTGATGTCATATGAAGAAGCAAAAACTTCCGGGACACCTCTGTCTACATCCAAAAGGGTGTAAACTGCCTCCATTGCTGTACGCACGGAATATTCGGTCGTGAATACGGTGTCTTTTCCAGTTTCGGCAAAATTACCGATAAAAGCAAGGTTCACAGAACCCTCCGGAACCACCAATGGGCGGTCTCCCAATGCACGAGGCATAAAGTAAGATGTGATATAAGGCATACGGCAAGGGATGCTGTTGGCAGCTTGTGCAATTTCTGCAATTTCATTTTCAGGAACACCAATATGGTATAAAAATTCTTTGCAAAGCTCTATCCCCGTGGCTTCCGTAATTTTCTTTTGGATATAATTTCCTGGTTTATGAGAATACAACCCATAAACCCAAACAATTACTTCATTTTTTTTCTGAGCCTTGAAGTGGGGCTGTCTGCTGATGGAAAAGCCATACCACCAGTTAGAATCGTTTATTGTGACAGGTCCGCTAGTCACTATAGAACCGCTTCTTGGGTCTTTTTTTGTTATTTTTTCTATATACGGAATCACTTTTTCGTCGAAGAAGGTAATGCTTCCGGAGATTACCCAGTTGGCTTCGGGAATGTTTTTGTAGAACTTTTCGGGTTTTCCAAAGGCATCATCCTGGTCTGCCAGATTCTGCCAAAGTTGCCAACTTCCGCCAATGCCGTCAGCAACAGGAGCAGGGTTATGATTGTCACCGTATGTACTGCTTTCGGTAATGGAGCCGTTGGTAACAAACACCAGGTCGTTTTCGGTCAGGCTGATGCTTTCTGCATTGCCATTCTTAATATATTCGATTTTCTTCGCTACTTTTTTGCCGTTTTCATTTTCTACAAGTATGTTCTGAACCTGGCTATCATACTGGAAGGTAACACCGTGGGACTCAAGGTAGCTTACCAACGGATGAATCAGTGATTCATATTGGTTGTATTTCGTGAAGCGTAGTGAGGACATATCTGCTATGCTGCCAACGTGATGGATGAAACGAAGAACATATCGGCGCATTTCCATCGCACTTGCCCAGGGTTCGAATGCGAACATCGTAGCCCAGTAGGTCCAAAAGTTGGATTGGAAAAATTCTTCTGTAAATACCTGGTCTATCTGTACATCCTGTAGTTTTTCTTCAGGAAGAAGAACCAGCGCTATAAGTTCGTGGATGGCTTTCTGGGAAAGTGTAAGCTTGCCATCCGTGGGCAGTCTTTCTCCACGGTTTTCGATAACACGGGCGTGGGAAAAGCTAGGGTCTTCTTTATTGAGCCAATAATATTCGTCCAGTACGGAAACGCCTTCCGTTTCTAATGAGGGTATCGAGCGGAACAAATCCCAGAGGGTTTCGAAATGTGTTTCCATTTCCCGTCCGCCTCGTATGATGTAGCCTTTCTGCTCATTCCAGATACCGTCCATACTGCCACCGGGTAAAGCTAATTCTTCCAGAATACGGATTTTGTTTCCTTCCATTTGCGCATCGCGTATCAAAAAAGCTGCGGCGGCCAATGAAGCTAATCCAGAACCGATAAGTACGGCAGATTTCTGTTCAATATTTGCCGGTTTTTTCGGGCGGGCAAATGCTTCGTAATTCCCATTACTGTAATACATAATTAGATTTTTTTAGTTTATAATATATGATAAAATAACCTTGTTTTTGTTTAATAAAGTTACACATATTGCTTTCACTTTATATATCCCAAAATTCTAATTGTATGTGCTGATATTCCAATAATGTTATCTTTGGAGATTCTGTTTTTCGGTTTCCCTTTTCTTTTTTTCCTGTTTGCGGAAGTAACCTCTGAAGAGAAAATTATGCTTCAGAGCCTCCATATTCTGGTTGAAGCCTTCGGTTCCCTTTTCGATATTGTAAAGGCTGTTATTGATGTTTTTTGTAAGAACGGTATCAGTGATAAGGGCATTTACCGGTCCTTTTCCATTTTCTATATTTTTACTGAATGTCTGCAGGTTTTTACCAACTGTGATAAGTTCATTGCTTACTGTATTAAGATTATTGCTGGCGGCATTGACGTTATTGAAAGTCTGCTTAAGCTGGGACTCAAAATCTTTGTTGGCAAGGAGAAGTCCCGTTGCTCCTTTTCCCTGGCGTGTAGACGTAATGATGGCTTCTGCAGTACTGCTCAGGTTTTCTATATTTTCCGTGCTTTGGCGTATTTTCAGGATGGATAATTTTAAGTTTTCGGCAAATGCCTTGTCATTAATTAATTTTAAAATCTGGCTGCTGTCAATTTTATGCACAGTGTTTTTAAGAGATTTGGATATATCGTGTATATTGTTGTTGCTTGCCGATAGCGTGTTGAGTATTTCATCCACACCTGGTTTGGTATCTGCCGTGAGATATTCTTTTTCCTGCACCGGTCTGCCCGGCTTCCCGTAAGGTAAAATATTGACCACCGCATTGCCGATAATGCCTTCTGTTCCAATCGAGGCTTTGGCACTATTGTCTATATGCTTTGCAATATCTTTGTCTATAAGCATAATGACCTCTATATCATCCCTTTCGGACAATTTTACAGATTTTACAGAACCCGCCTGCATCCCTGAAAATAGCACATTGCTTCCTTCCCTGAGCCCATTAGAGTTTTTGAATTTTGCCCTGAGCTCAAATTTGCTGGTAAAAATACCCGAACCGCTGCCAATGTAAAAGAAAACAGCCATCATAAGTATAAGCCCCGAAATTACAAATAAGCCGAGCTTGATATTATTTTTATTCATATTTTAATCAAAAAATTGTTTAATGTTTTCGTCATCAGAACTTTCAAATTCCTGATAAGTACCTTGTGCATAGCATTTTCCGTCAAGCAGCAAGACTACTCTGTCAGCCGTATTTTTCACACAGTTCATATCGTGTGAGATAATGATTGATGATGTTTTGTATTTTCTATGTATATCCATGATAAGGCTGTCTATTTCTTTTGCCGTTACCGTATCAAGTCCGGTGGTAGGTTCATCATAAAGGATGATTTCCGGCTTGAGGATGACAGTACGTGCCAGAGCTATTCTTTTCAGCATCCCTCCCGACAATTCGGATGGCATAAGGTCTACGGTATGTTTAAGCCCCACACTATCGAGTGCTTCTTCAACCCGTGCGTCAATTTCAACCTGCTTCAGCCGGAACCACCGTCTTCTTAAAGGGAATTCCAGATTTTCGCGGATGGTCATAGAGTCATAGATGGCATTTCCCTGAAAAAGAAAACCTATTTTTGAGCGTGCCTTGTCCAGCTCTTGATTTTCCAGTTGGACAATATCCTGCCCGGAAATCATTATCCTACCGCTATCAGGTGTTAAAAGCCGGACGATACATTTGATAAGCACAGATTTTCCCGTGCCTGATTTTCCGAGAACTACAACATTTTCGTTCTTATCGACCGTTAGGTTAAAACCGTTAAGCACTTTTTTTTCACCAAAGCTTTTATAAATATCTTCAATGACGATGGCCGGTCCATTGTCATTATTGCCGTTTGCTGTTGTTTTTGTTTCAGCCATAATGATGATTTAATTATATCCGAGAATGCCGGTTATCTGTACCGCAATCAGGTCCAAAACGAAGATAAGGATAGAGGAGAGCACGACCGCTGAATTGGCGGCGTTCCCCACGCCCCGTGTTCCTTTTACTGCATTATAGCCTTTATAGGCACCCACGATTCCCACTGCAAAACCGAAAAAAAAGCTTTTGATAAAAGCTGGTATGATGTCACTGAAATCCAAGGAGTCAAAAACCTGTGAATAGAAAAGTGACAGGCTAGTTGTACCGCCAATGTTAACACCTATCCAGGCACCATATAGTGAAATGGCATCCGCCAGGATGATAAGTACGGGAAGCATAAATGTTGTAGCCAGGACACGTGTGGCAACAAGGTATTTAAAAGGATGTGTACCGCTTACTTCCATTGCGTCTATCTGTTCGGTAACCCGCATCGAGCCCAGCTCTGCCCCGATGCTACTGGCAATTTTACCTGCAAAGATGAGAGCGGCGATTACGGGTGCTATTTCACGGATGATGGCAATGCCTACCATTACAGGCAGCTGGGATTCCACACCATAGCGTACGAGGCTTGGCCGCAGCTGCATCGTAAGAACCAAGCCGATGATAAAGCCTGTCATGGCAATAAGCCCCAAAGATTTGTAACCTATGAGATAGCATTGTGCGAGCAGTTCCTTTATTTCATATGGTGGACGGAAACCTAATAGAAAGTAATTTTTGGTAAACTGTGTGATATTGCCTGTTTCCTGTAAAAAACTACGTATTTTAATCATTAACAAATTATTTTTTTAAATTAAAATATTTTTAGTCTACTTTTCCAATTGCTGTATTTTTTTATTGAGCCAATCCCTTATATCTTCATATACATATTCTTTAATATCCTCATTAAGTATTTCGTGCCGCATAGCAGGATAAATTTTAATTTTAACATCTGTAAATCCATCTTTTTGCATTTGTGTTACCGTTTTTTCAACCCCTTTTGCGAAGTCTCCTATCGGATCATCAGCTCCGCTTACAAAAAGAAAGGGAAATTCTTTTGGTAATTTTTCTGCCCATTTTCTTTCCGTTGCCTGTTGGTTTAGAGAAACTAATGCGTAAAAACCATTATTGGTAAAAGGTACTCCGCATAGGCTGTCCCGGCAAAATGATTCACGGTTGGATTTGCTGAGGCTCAGCCAGCTGGTAAGGTCGCCATCTTTCTCGCCTTTAAAATGTTGATTATTAATTTTTGAAAAAGTTTGGTTGATGAATTTGCTCCTGTGTTTTGGGGCAATAATATTCTTAATGGACAGGAAAAATTTAGCCAAACCGATTCCGTTGATTTTTCCTCCCGTTCCCACGATGACTGCGCCTTTAAAATCGGCTTCCTGATTCTGAAGTAAGCATCTTGCAATGAAAGACCCCATAGAATGACCTAGTAAAAAGTGAGGAATGTTAGGGTAATTGTTTTCTAAAAATGCAGCCATCGTTGCGGCATCGTCTATCAGTTGCTGCTTGGGATTTTCTTTTTGAAAATAGCCAAGTTCTTCCCGATTTTCCGCCGTTTTTCCGTGTCCGAGATGGTCATATAATAGAACTGCAAAACCATTGCTCGCCAGATATTCCGCAAAATCCTTATAACGACCGCTATGCTCCTGCATCCCGTGGAGAATAAGAACCGTAGCCTTTGGTGATTCATTTATTGGTTCGGATAATTCATAAAAAAGCGTGTGCGAACCTGAGTTGCCAATTTTCTGCTTGATTATATAGCCTGATGTATGCCTTGCCATAGTCGGTTGGTTTTGCACAAAAACAAATTCTGCCCTTGACAAAAGTAAGAGCAGAATAAAGTTAGATAAATTGGTTATTATACAAAATCTCTTTTATTGATTAAAGAGAGATTCGATATCCTAATGAAAGATTCCATCCACGGTTATAAGATGTTACGTTGTCTATATTGGAAAGATTACCTAATCCCAGGCCATATTGTCCTTTCAGATAGATTCCCCAAGGTGTTTCGTATCCGGCACCGAAATTAAATCCCCAATCGAATCCTTTAGTTTCATCGCTGCCACTACCAAAGTTGATGTCGGTTTCCTGAGAACCGATTACTGGGATATTCTCTCCTTTATATTTACCGCTTACTCCAAATCCGATGTAAGGCCCTACCTCTGCAAAAATTCCTCCGGACTTTCCTCCTTCAATTTTATACTGATATCCGAGATTAACAGGGACTTCAAGGTAATCCATGCTGGTTTTGAAATCTCCGATGCTGGTAGCGGTTTTTGAGCCCTTGTTGCTGTAAAATAAACCGGGCTTTACGTAGAAACCTTGTGACAAAGGGATGTTAACGCCTGCCCCGATACGGAACCCCGTTTTGGAGTCATCGGATTCGGAAGAATTATCGCCTACCTCTGTCTTTATTTTATTAAAATTCAGACCTATTTCAGGGTCAATCGTTATTTGCGCCTTTACAGCGAAAGTAGTTGCACAAAGTGCAATGGCCAGTGTGATTTTTTTCATTTTTTGTATTAATTTAAATTGTCAATCTAATATTGTCGTTAACAAAATTTTTTTTGTTTAATTTCTGTAAGAGGTATGAATGGCTTTTGCCAGCACGTCTGGTTTTTTCCAGTGTTCCGTTACTGGTGTTACTTTTTTATCGAGTCCGAGCAGGGTATAGACCGCAAGGCGTGCTGCACGAACCGAATATTCTTCTGTGAATACCATATCTTCCGGTATTTCCACAAACTGGCTGATAAGAGCCAGGTTGGTGCTGCCTTCAGGAACAACTGCAGGACGGTCTTTTTTAGCTCTTGGCTGAAACAAAGCATCGATGTAAGGCATCATACACGGAATAACATTGATAACGCTATCTTTTATTTCCTGTTCGTGTTTTTCAAAATGCAAATGATGAATCAACTCTGTCAAAATTTCTTCGCCCGTGCAATCAATCATCGGCTTTTTCACATAATCTCCCACTGCATCTGGATATAATCCGTAGCCCCAAAGAATAGTAGTATCATCGCCTTGCGCTTTGAAATGCGGTTGTGCAGCCACCACAATTGACATTCGCCACGATGAATCTTTAAATGTCATCAAAGCTCCACTGCCCGGTTTGTTGCCAGTGTATTCTTCAATAAGTTTCAGAAATTTATTTCCTTTGAATGTTGCTGTGAAAGAATACCATTTTGTTTCGTCAGGTTTGGTAAAAAACGGGTCGGGATTACCCAACTTGCCGGGTTTCTTGTTGGCAATTTCACGCCATAATGCAAAACTTGGCGGATTTGACGGCAAATATTTTGCAGGCGTGTTATAATCGCCGTTATTAGAATTGTCTGTAATGCATCCGTTGGTAAAGAATACCAAATCGCCTTCATTCACGGTTATTTTCTCTGTGTTTCCTTCTGCATTGATGCATTCTATTTCCGTTACGGTAATGCCATCATCATCGGCAAAATCCAAATCGGTAACGGTTTTTCTTAATGAAAAGTCCACTTTATGCTGGTCCAGAAATGCCTTCAACGGTAAGATAACGGATTCATATTGGTTGTATGGTGTTCTGGTAACCCCTTCGAGTGTTTCGATTCTTGAAAATTCCAACAGCATACGTTTCATATAGCGTTGAAATTCAAAAATACTGCTCCATTCCTGCCAGGCAAAAGTGGTTTGCCACATATACCAAAAGTTGGTTGTAAAAAAATGATCGTCAAACCAATCACGAATAGTAATGTTGTCTAAATCATTTTCATCGGCAAAAAACAATTTCAAAAATTTCATCCGGTCCTGAGTATTGAAACCCATATCCGTTACAGGTAAAATGTTTCCGTTTTTGTCAATCAACCGCGCTTTTGCATTTGTCGGATTCGCGTGGTCAAATGCCAGAATTTCGTCTTTTACGGAAATGTTCGGGACATCCAGAGAAGGGATACGGGATGTTAATTCCCAAAAGTTTTCATAGGTTTCTTCGTTGAGCATACGCCCGCCACGACAGATGAACCCTTTTTCTTTAGTTCCTGCACCATCGTTGCTACCGCCCAAAATCGGCAGGGCTTCAATGATGTGAATGTTTTCGCCTTTAAAGCCTCCGTCTTCTAACAGATATACGGCGCCGGCAAGACTTGCCAATCCGCCTCCGATGAAATATGCATGTTTGTTCGAATTGCTCATATGATATTTTTTTTAGGTTATTTTTATATGATAAAGGTATTGATATACATTAATTCCTTGGTATCCCTAAATTCGAAAATCATATACGGAATTTCTTTTTTAAAAATGCTGTTGTCTTCGGTACCTTTGGGGCGATATTGACGCATGCTTTTTAAAGAAACGGCCGAATGCAGAGGTAGAATTAAAGCCTGTTTCAAAAGCAATCTGAGAAATATTTTTTTCTGGATAGCCGAGCAGAACGCAAACCTCTTTTAATAAGGCCTCATCAATAATCTGATGCGGCGTTTTGCCGGTCGCTTTTTTTACAATCAGAATAAGATATTTGTTGGAAATGAATAGCTTGTCCGCATAGTATTGTACGTCCTTATGCTGCAAAATATTTTCTTTCACCAATTCATTGAATTTAAAAAAAATATGATTGTTATCCTGTGGAGTGGGATATGCGTTGTCTTTTCTGCCTTCATCAATTAGAACTGCAACTTCCAATAAAATATTAATAATAATAGTACGAAAAATATCTTCTGTAAAACGACCATTCCTCGTGGTCTGCTGCTGAAGATATTCCAACAAATTGATTAAGTGTTTACTACTTGCTTCGTTGGAAATAACTACATTAAAAGTAGTTTTATTGAATAGAGACAGATTCTCGATAAAAAATGGATTAGAAATGTTCTTAAGCAGGAAATTCTTTTCAAAGAATAGAACCTTCATGCGGAAATCTTTGCTGGTATTTACAAATTTTATAATTGTTGACGGAGCAGATATCAGGAATCCGTTTTGGGATATATTGTAATGGTGATTATCAATTTCTAAATCAATACTACCGGAAACACAGATGCAGAATGCATAAAAATCCATGCGGAACAGTCTTTTTGGGAATTCAAAAATGAGTTTTCCTGAAGATATATAGTAAGGTTCATCACAGTGTACCTGATAAAAAGATAATATTTCTTTAATACTTTCGTAAGCTTTCATAGTTCCTTATTTAATTCAACAATTTATAAAATATTATTGATTTGTAATGTCAGGAATAGTTATGTAAGTCCTTTCAAACATTTCTATAATATTTCTTTCCTCTTTGTCAATATCCTGAACATTGTTGTTAAGTAACATATATGAGCTGATCGATGGATATTCAATATGGGAAAATGTCTCGTTACCTACTTTACTCTGAATATACTGAGAATAGACCCGAAACCTCTGATTATTTGGTAAATGCTCAGTTAACTTTTTAGGATTAGAAAAATCGATAGATCTTGCGGAACACAACCCAAAACTACAATCAGGATGCTTATCAAGCAAGGTCGGAATTAAGGAAATACAGGTATCTAGTATTTTGACAACAGTTTTGAAAGTATTTTTATTAATAATTTTATTGTACTTATAGTCGCTTCCCCGGTCTTTTTTACAATAAAATTTGAGAGCAATTACATTTCCATTATGATACTCTGCCCTAATAATATAATGCAGTTTAATATCGGTACAGAAGAATTTGTATATATATGTAAAAAGATGGTCGGAACCATCTTTACAATTATCTTTCTGTATGAATTTTAACTCGTACAAATTTTTAAAGTTTAATTTATCACTCTTTTAGAACTGTGTGCGGACACAACAACTTTCCTGCCCTTAAGATCTGCGGCAGAAATCTTTACAGAAACTACTGTTCTCAATGGTTTCCAGTTCAGCTTCTCTCCTTTTGATATCGTCTTTTTCATTATAGAATATATTGTGCTTTACAAAAATACAAAATTTATTCCTATTTGCAAGTTGGAAAAATTTGACCTAAGTTTAAATATATTATCATTTATTATTTAAAAAATCAATTTCTTTGTGAATGTCAATCAGAACCAAAAATACTTCTATATCTTCTTCATATTCATAATCCTCACCATATACTTTCATTGCAGATTTTATGAAATATCCCAAAAAGCCTAGTGCAATAAAACAATGAAATTTATAGCACTCTAAAGAATGTGATGTAAACTTCGGATAAATAGATGCTTCCGCCCGGTTGTGACCTTCGTCAAAATGCGATATTAAATTTATGACATTATTACTTCCAGAATGTGCAATTTCGGAAAGTTGTCTGTACAACTCCTTCGTGGTATTATTAAATACATTATTTACATTAGGTGTTTTCTTTTCTAGCTTAGAAACCTCTTTTTTCTCAAGCTCAATTAGCCTGGTGAGTGCCTCAAGTTGCTTTCTAATTAAAGTTGATGCTTCAATTATATCACCGGACATTATTAAATTGTTAATCAAAAAATGTGTCCTTATATAAGATGCAGATACACCAATCTGGTACGAGATATTATCATCAAGATTCTTAACAGGTGTATGGAAATTCTTTGAAATTGTCAACATAAGACCGTCCAATATCAACTTAAAGTCTGGTAACTTTTCAATTTCGGCTTCAGCCAACTTGTACTGCTCCTCGGAACCTTCTCGTGATTTTTCCGAATTGATTATAAAATTGGAAATTTCTTCCATATAATCCGCTACAATCTCTATAAATTCTCTATCATTTGTTTCCATGAAGTTATTTGGATCTAATATACGATTTCCTAGGTGATTGAGAATTAATTAGAAATTATCGTATATCTCAAATACTTTCGATTCCAAATTGCTCAAACTTAAATTATGTATTTAAAACTGATATAAGTGTACAATTATTTTAATTTTATTTTTTCCTGATATGACAAAAACGATGGCTCCGCGTATTTATTTATTTCTTCATACTCATCACGAAATCTTTTGTAATGCTCTATCGAATTGAAGAAATTAGTTTGCAAGTTGATTTGCCCTAAGACCATACTGAAATAGTAGTTATAAATACTTTTAAGATCATCATCCAGTTTATTCAGTAAAAAATAATAGTACATTCTCCAACGAAACCAATCATCATATTTTCCAAAGAATAACCAATTATTAAAATGCATAGTTATATAATGATTTAGAGCATCCACCCCAAACTCATATTCAATTTGAAGATTTTCCTGACCAAACATTTTGCTTTCTAAATCTGCAATTGTACTTGCATATATATTTTTTCCATACATATTTTTAAAAAATACTCTATGGTAATATTCGTTACTTTGCAGATAATCGTATTTGTCGGTGAGGATGTCATCTAACTGAGCAACGAGATGAATTTCCAAGCAATTATGCTCAATAGCGCCGGTTTGCAACCATTTTTTGAAGTTAAAATCTTGGATTAGATCTTTTCCCATATGATTAGCGAATTCGACAGCTCGATCCATAGCATTCCACCAAATTTGAGGAGAAAAATTAATTCCATTCATAAATATAGTTTTGGATTATTAGTTTGTGTTGCGAATAGATTATGGTTTCTGTAAATTAAAGAGGTTCAATTTTCAATATCTCAATATCTACAATTCTGGTCCCGTTTTCATTATAAATCTGCTTCACAGTTACTTTAATCTTATCATATTTTGGTGTGGGAAAATTCATTAATTCAGAAATGTTTAAAAATCCAAAAGCTTTCGCTAATAAAGCAATATGGCGTGTAGAATATTTATGATTTTCCTTTATATTTTCAACATTACCGACAAAGCTTTTAGTTAAGCCCATTTTTAAACTTAATTTTTCTTGAGAAATTTCTTTCTCCATTCTAAGTCTCTTAATATGATTAATGAAGTCATAATCAAATTGAGTTGTTTCAAAAACAAAAGTTTTTTCCATAATTTTTTTAAAAAATCACACCTATATATTGGTGTATTGAAATTTATTCTTATATTTGTTCTAGCGAATTGATAATTAGCCCATATAGGGAAATTAAAACGATGTATCTCGGACCGAAAAGACCAATTTTACCTTCGAGATTATCGTGAAATCGCTCCATGTCTAAAAGTTTCTTACTTTTGCATACGGCATGCGAGCGGTTCTCACGTTAGCTTTAGAAGGTAATCTTTAGATGAAAATTTAAAGAAGGGTTTGGTCGCCCTCGGTTCTAAAGTGTGAGACCGTTCCATGCTATTTTTGCATTTAACTCCTCATCTTAAACGCATCGTTCCATATATAAAATAATATTTATGAGGACGACATTTTCAACCATTCTGCTTATTTGCCCACCGGAATAGTCCGCCAGCATAACAGAAAAAAATTACAGCTTTATGCCAGTTTTGCTTGCAAAATGCTGGATTGGTATAACCTACATATTATCGACAAACTCCGAAATTCCTTTAAAAGTAAAAGGAAAGCCAGACTACGCTTTAAACTCGCACATTAAAAGTACTCGCTTTCTTTTGATTTTCCAAATTATTTTCAGCACGAAGGGAATTTAATACTGAAGACAAAAAAATTCAACGGTCTGTATAATGCATATGGTTACTGTTGTTTTTAGATTTCAATAGAATGTTTTCTCATTTAGAAATGACACTTTACAATGAGTTTACTCATTGCGGCTTTACAGCTTACACGGGACACGATTTCATTCATATTATTTCAAGATGTGCTAGGGCAGGAGGTTTTGCTATGTCCTTACTGAAGCTTCCTCCCAAGCATCATCAAATAGATACGCTAAAAACATATTCAAGAAACAGAAAGTGTAACGTAACCATAGAAAAACAAAAGCCCTTTCCACAAAAGTTGACTGCTAGCGTAGGAAAGAGCAAAGTCTAACGAATTAAACCTATTCAAAAGTATGAAAAAAAGCTTTTGCAACCTAAGTCATCTTCAAATGGCTTTTGGCTTCACCTTGCTCGTCTCCGGCGTAGCAATAGGGCAGATGCGCACCATTACAGGCACTGTCACGGAAAATAACCAGCCAGTCAAAGGTGTTTCCGTATTTCAGGAAGGTAAAGAAGAAGTGGCTGTGACCAATGCAGCAGGCGTTTACCGTGTTCAGGTATCGGGAGAAAATCCCGTAATCATTTACCGCCATCCGGACTATCCCGAACGAAAAATCACTTTAGGCAGCAGGATAACCGTCAATATCTCATTAGGTAAAGAAAAGGAAATTGAGGAAGTTGTTCTCAATGCAGGTTATTATAAGGTCAAAAACAAAGAAAGAACAGGAAGCATTGCCAAGATCTCAGCCAAAGACATCGAAAATCAACCTGTCACCAATGTCCTTGCTTCAGCGCAGGGTAGGATGAGCGGGGTTTCGATCACTCAGAATTCGGGAACACCTGGAGGGGGATTTGATATTCAGATCAGGGGTAAGAACAGTATCCGTCGGGAAGGGAATGAACCGCTATATATTATTGATGGTGTTCCTCAGGCTTCTGAAACGCCTTCATTGTATTCCAACAGGATCCTTCCTTGGTCATCGATCAATCCTTTGAATGCGATCAATCCAAATGATATTGAAAGCTTTGAGATTCTAAAAGATGCCGATGCTACGGCTATCTATGGAAGCCGTGGAGCCAACGGGGTCATCATTGTGACCACTAAAAGAGGGAAGAAGGGAAGGTCCGAACTGAAACTGAACACTTCCTATTCTTTAAGCAGGATCACAAGACCGATGGAGCTGATGAATACGGAACAGTATATCAGCATGAGAAAACAGGGATTTCAGAATGATAATGTGCCATATCCTGCAACTATGTATGATATCAACGGAACCTGGGACCAGTCGAGGTATACCGATTGGCAGAAAGAACTGATCGGCGGAACAGCTGATGCTTATGCCGTTCAGTTGTCTTTGAGCGGAGGTTCTGAGATCACCTCCTACAATATAAGCTATGGTCATAATGAACAGTCAACGGTTCTTCCTGCTGATTTCAGGTACAGGACGGATAACGTCAATGCCAATTTTTCTTATTTTACGCCTGACAGGAGACTGGAGTTCAATTTTGTCAACATGTTCTCCTTTCAGAAGAACAATGTTCAGAACGATGACCTTACCCTGAAAAGCATCACCTTAAGTCCGAATGCGCCTGCACTGTACAATACGTCCGGAAATATCAACTGGGAAAACGGCACCTTTACGAATCCTGTAGCCTCATTCCTCAGTGAGTATATCAATAAGACCGCATTTTTTGACAACGGGCTAAACGTCTCCTACAAGCTTTTTCCTTTTCTGTCGGTCAAGATGAATGCCGGGATCAGCTATCAGAATTTCGAGGAGAGATCACTGAAGCCCCACACCATCAATAACCCCGCATTGGGTCAGACGAGCCTGAACTCGACCTCATCAAAGAATAATCAGGTGAACTTTTCCTACATACTTGAACCGCAGGTTGTCGGAACGTATCAGTTCGGGAACCATCAGTTTGAGGCCTTGGTAGGGACTACTCTTCAAAAGACGCAATCTGATCAGGGTGCGATAACGGGAAGGGGATTTGAAAGCAATGCACTGATCGACAATATTGGCGCTGCCAGTGTAAAGACCATCTCTGATCAGGTACGCAGTGAGTACAACTATACCGCAGTGTTTGCCCGATTTAATTATCAGCTTAAAAAAAGGTATATCCTAAACCTTACAGGAAGACGGGATGGTTCAAGCCGTTTCGGTCCCAACAATCGCTTCGGGAATTTCGGGGCATTAGGAGGGGCGTGGCTGTTTTCGGAAGAGAATTTCCTGAGAGATTCCAAATGGCTGACCTTAGGTAAGATCAGAGGAAGTATAGGAACGACAGGAAATGACAAGATAGGGGATTACCAATACCTCAACACCTATATCATTTCCTCCAATATCTATAACGGACAGACCGGGCTTAATCCCGCACGATTGTACAATCCCAATTTCAGCTGGGAGAAGACGGTGAAAAAGGAAGTGGCAATGGAACTTGGATTTTGGAAGGGACGCTTTAACTTCTCAGGAGCGTACTATGAAAATACTTCATCTAATCAGCTGGTGGGTATTCCACTTCCTGCAACTACGGGGTTTTCCTCGATACAGTCCAATCTTCCTGCAAAGATCAGGAATACGGGATGGGAATTTGACACGTCGATTCAGGTACTCAAAAATGGAAAGTTCAGATATGATACGTCATTCAATCTGAGTATTCCTCGAAACACGCTGGTAGAGTTTCCGAACCTCGAAGGTTCGACCTACTCCAATCAATATGTTATTGGCTATCCGACGACTATTGCGAGAGTGTACCAGTATGAGGGAATCGATCCTGCAACAGGATTATATAAGTTCAAGGATTTCAACGGTGATGGAAAGATCAATTTTCCAGATGACAACAAGGCAGTGGAAAAACTTGGCGTCCGGATGTTTGGCGGATGGTCAAGCCAGTTCAGGTTCGGTCAATGGTCAGCTTCCTTCCTGTGGCAGTTCGTTAAACAGAGGAACTGGAATTACAACCGCCAGATGCTGATGCCGGGAACACTCAGCAACCAGCCTGTCGAGGTTCTGGATGCATGGTCGCCCTCGAATCCGGAAGGAACCTATATGCAATACTCAGCGGGCTATAATCCTCAGAAACTTTCACTGCATGGTTTCTTTCAGAATTCTACCGCTGCGGTAAGTGATGCCTCTTACATCAGGCTGAAAAATGTACAGGTCAATTACCGGATACCGGTAGATAGAATGGGGATCAAGGAAGCGATGGTCTATTTTCAGGGACAAAACCTTCTGACCATCACCGACTATTTCGGAATGGACCCGGAATTTTATCTGGTAGGTTATCTGCCGCCTTTGAAGACGTATTCTTTGGGATTTCAGGTGACGTTCTGATGTGAAACTGAATTCCTTTGATATGCAAATAAAAACTATACTCTTAATATTTAAAGAAAATGAAAAATATAATTAATCAAATGATGTATCTGCTCGTGATGCTCGCCGCTCTACTCAGTACGATTGCCTGCGAGAAGTTTGTGGAAACTGATTTCCCGAATAACCAACTGGCCACTGAAATGATCTTTGAAGACGAAAAAACGGCAGATGCCGCCCTGGCAGGTTTGTATTCAGGTCTGTGGACCGGCTCTGTGATCAGCGGTACATCAGACGGTTCAGGTGCTCTGCTGGGAACCTATTCCGATGATATTACCTGTGTCTTTACCAGCGCAGGGAATGCGATCCTGGATATTTACAACAACCAGCCCCTTGCAACGAATTCTACAGTCAGTCTGGTCTGGACAAATGCCTATCAGCAAATCTATATGGCGAATAGTATTATCGAAGGCGTGGAAAGATCAAAGAGCCTTTCTGAATCGGCAAAGGACAGGATCAAAGGGGAAGCTCTGATGATCCGTTCTCTGATTTATTTTTACCTGTACCAGATCTATGGAGAAATTCCTTATACCGATACTACAGACTATGTGTACAACAGTACACTGAACAGAATGCCAAAGGATCAGTTTCTGATAAAGCTTGAAACAGATATGTCTGAGGCGGTAAACCTGCTGCCGACAGCATATCGTAATGCGGAGCGGATCTATATAAATAAGGGGGTCGGATATCTGGTGCTGGCCAAGATGAAGATGCTGATCGGTAATTGGCAGGAAGCGGAAGTACTATGTCAGGCAGTCATTCAGAATGCGGACTATGTTTTTCAAAATGACCTGTCCAAAGTTTTTCAGAAAACAGGAAAGCATATCATCTGGCAATTGAAGCCTAAGAATAACACAGACCCAACCAATGAAGCATTGCTCTACAATTTTGTTTCAGCACCAACATCTTTTGTCCTTAACCCTGATCTTATCAATTCTTTTTCTATGGGTGATCTCCGCAGACAACAATATTTTGTAGCAGTGGTATTCGGTTCCCAGACGAATTATAAGCAGACCAAGTACAAGGTGACTACAACGACCAATAGTACTGAATACTCCGTCATTTACAGGTTGGAGGATGTTTATCTGATGCTTGCAGAATCTCTTATGAAACAAAACAAGACCGCTCAGGCAGTACCGTTCATTAATTACACCAGACAGAGGGCAGGACTGACTGCATTAACTACTTCGATTTCACAGTCTCAGGCGATGGAGGAGATAAAGAATGAGAGAAGAAAAGAGTTTTTTGCAGAACACGGCAACAGGTTTTTAGATCTGAAAAGATGGGGACAGCTGGATCAGCTCAAACCTGTAAAGGTCAATTGGAAAGCAACCAACCAATTCTTTCCGTTGCCACAGAAAGAAATGCTTTTGAACATGAATCTAACGCCACAGAATGATGGATATTAGTAAGAGAGATAAAAGTGTAAGTATTTTAAGATTTAACAAGAGGTTTTCAGAAATTTGGAATGTAGAAGGACAGGAGTTCAAATCCTTTGGATATGTAATGAAGTACAGTTTATATGCTTTGCTTATGACTATGTTCGTCAGTCTGACTACCGGAAAACTATCTGCTCAAAACTATGAACATCTTGCAAAGTTGGTAAGGGAAACTGAGGAAATTCGTTTCCCTGAATCTTCTGATAATGGCAAATGGCTGGCCTGGTATTCTGTTTTGGGCGATGGTTCCAAAAATCTGAAACTGCAGAGTATATTGAATCAAGATATTCTGTTGGAAAGGAAAAATATCAATTTAATGATGTTTGTTGGGAATCATCTGGCAATCCAATTCGGAGAAATGCTGGAATACCTCGATCCTGAAACAGGGAAATCCCAGTCTTTGAAGAATGTCAGCAAATTTCTATATGATGATAAGACTAATGCCTTGATCGTATTGTACACAGAAAAGGAAGGCCGTTTGTTAGAAGTTTTTGATACCGATCTGAATCTCCGGCAAACTATTGCTGATGTTCAGTATGTATATGCAAAAAATGATCAAACGGTCGTCAGAAGAAAGATGGGTGATCTGAATGAAGTTCTGTTACTGAAAAAGGGACTTTTTGTAAATGTCTTTTCAACAACGGAAGACCTGAAAAATGTAGTTCCGTCAGGAACTAAGGAAAATGGTCTTGTGGTTCATAGCCTTAACGATGGTAAATCTAAGATCTACTACATTGCTCCGGACAAAAAGCAATATGTAATGGACATCAGTAAGTACAATGATTATGATCAGATGACGCTCAGTCCGTCACGTTCCGATCACCAGATCGTTATCAAACTAGAGAAAAAGTTAAAAGCCAAAAAAGAAATGGTGGATGTTTGGTATGGAACAGATTTCGACCTTGCGGCGCATAATACCTCCATACTTAAAGCTATTCAGATTGACTGGAACCCATTCACTGCAAAGACCAATTTGATGACCCGTTCCGGTTATTTTGGGGAAACGGCAGTAGGTAATGACCTGTATCTAATAAATCAGGTCGACAAAGATCAGGTGGATAAGATGGATAAGGCAGGAGGACAAGGTTTTGATAAACTTTTTTTGTGGAATGCCGCTGTGGATGAGTACACTTTTATCTCCGATGTGCAGAAAGAAATGGTGATCTCTCCGACGGGTGAGTACCTCCTTATTCAAAAGGAGAATAACTGGCAACTCTATAACACAATAAAACGCCAAATAGTGGATTTAGATGTTTCTCGGGAAATGATGCCTTATTTTACTTCAGACAACGATGTCCTTTGGGTCGGGGGCAATACGATTGCTGAGCAGAATCTCTTTAACAGAAAGGTCAGGGAAGTAGTTAAGGGAGAAAACTCAATGATCGAACTGATCGATTTTAAACGTGTGTATACAGATATCGGAAATAAAAGAGATTTCAGGACAGCGGATCTAAAGAAACCTTTGGTTGTCAAGATCACGAATCTAAGTGATCAAAATGTATCCTATGCCTATTTGAAAAATAGGAAACTCCATTCAATTTTATCTTCGACTCCTAATCAAATCACTGAATTTAAGCAGTTGGGTCAACGGGAACATTATTATTGGATCGCTGAAAATTATAATAAGCGTCCGACATTAATTGTAAGGGATGGAAAAGAAAATCCGAGAAAACTTTATGTGTCAAATGGCGGTGATCAAAAGTTTGAGCAAACTGAGATGATCAGGATTTCTTATAAGGGTTCGGATGGTGAGAAGATCAGCGGTGCGTTGTATATGCCGCTGAACTTTGACCGCTCTAAAAAATATCCTGTTGTGATGCATATCTATGAGAAACAGGAATATCTCACCAAAAGGTTTTTGAGACCATCTTTTGCAAATCCGACAGGTTACAATATTCCGCTGTTGATAGAGGAGGGGTTTGCAGTGTTGCTTGCCGACATCTCACAATCTGATAAAGGTGCCGGAATATCTGCTTTGGAGAGTATCAATAATGCTTTGGATGAACTGCAAAAAATAAAATATGTGGATATGAATAGAATCGGTTTGATGGGACAGTCATTCGGAGGATATGAAACCAATTTTATAGCCACTCATTCCGATCGTTTTGCGGCGTATGTTTCAGGAGCGGCTGTTTCAGATGTAATCCGCACCTACTACGCCTATAATTATAACTTTCATGCGCCAGATTATTACAGATATGAAGGACGGCAGTACTGGTTTAGATCAACAGTTGCTGAAGACCCTGAAAAATATATCAGGAATAATCCGATCATGTATGCTCAGAATGTCACCGCACCAATGCTCTTATGGACTGGGACAGACGATGGTAATGTCAGCCCTGATGGTACAAAATCGATGTTTATCGCTTTGAGGAAATATAAAAAACCTGTGATTGCATTATTTTATGATAAAGAGGGTCATGCGATGAAAAAGCAAGAAACACAAAGAGATCTGACCGTCAAGATTTTAGACTGGTTTAATTATCATTTAAAGGATTATAAAGATATTTCCTGGATACATAAATACATAAAGGGTGCTTAATAGCACCCTTCTTTTAATAATTAATTGATGAAGGAGGTTAAGGAATTCTGAAGAGTTCCGTTTCGCATCCTGTTTGATAAAGATCGTGAACACCGGAAGCATCACTGACCGTACATACAAATCCTGTATTGTCTGTCGTACATTGCTGCTCCGTCATGACACATGGAGCGCTAGGGTTTGCAAGATCGATTTTCCAACCAGGAATTTCTGCTTTAGCAGATTTGGATGCTACATTGGTAGCATACGCACTACCGGCTCCAATAAATAGGATAGCCAATGGCAATACGATTTGTCTCATTTTTTTCATGATGTTAAAATTTGTTGTTGGTGCCTACTCTTTGTTCAGGTTTTCGGCTTCCCCTGAAATGAAATGTTGAATGATGTTTTGCGCAAAACGATATCTGATTATTTCATTTTCAATAATTACATACATTTGGTCTTTATTTATCGCAAATTGTATTCGCTGCTCTTCGGATCTGTTCGGTATATTTATGCTTCCAAGATATTTTTGTTCTTGTGTAGAATAGAGATCAATTATGATGGCTCTTTTACCCTTTTCCTTCTCAAGTTTTCGCTTGCGGTCCGATCGAACAAAGAGCACTCCCTTGTAAGCAAATGATCCTTCATTGACGATGAGCGGATTGTTCAGTTTACGGCTTCCATCAGATAAGACGGATAATCCCAGATGCGGTGTTTTGACCGTGTCAATGGTCTTGTAGACATTCTTTGACTTCAGATTGTAGTCTGTAACGACAAACTGATTCTTGTAATGATAGACATAGACCACCTTTCCTGTAAAAGCATCGTAATTTAACTGCCCGTCAGGTTCAAAAAATCCTTCACTTTTTTTCTCAAGCAAATCGGGTCTTAGCTTTATTGAATCCTTATGACCTTTGGCAATAATCCCCAAAGTCTGTATCTGTTTGAGACGGTGAAAAGCACCGATTACAAAATGATCTGAATCAAGGCTTTTTATTTTTCTGAAATAGGTCTTTCCAACATTTTGTTCCGCTAGCTCATTCTTTCCGGTTTGTCCTGCAAAAACGATAGGTATTGTTCCGTCATACAGATATGTTATACTGTCAGCGACTTCCAATATCGGCGATCTGAAATTGATGTCTGTTCGGTCCAATCGTAAATTCTGCTGTTTCAATGAAGACAAATCGGTGATTTTTGTAATCGAAAAAGGTGCGGTATAATTGCCCAAATATAAAGTATCACCGTAGAAGCCTGCAATATAATACGAATTCAGTTTCAAATCATAAGTACCATCTTTCAGAATGGGATGCTGCAAAAATCTCCTTTGGAAACCATTGTCCCTCTTTAAAATATTTTCTGACTGCTTGTACAGAAAAAACATTCCTGCCGAGCATAGAAAAGCTGTCACTACAAGGATTAAGCTCATCTTTGCTCTGTTGATCATCTGATGGTCTGTAGAAAAAATTATAGAAAAGACAGCAATCAATATACATATCAGATTGAAAATTAAATGCGTGTTCCAATCCATCTTTTCAAGAATGCCACCACACGAACATGGAACAAATTCACTATAGTTAAGAATCAAATAAATATAGACAGTAAACAAAACCATCAAAATGTAGGATCCATATAAACCGATATACCTTGTTCTTTCAGAGATCAAAAGGAAACAAACCAAAAGCTCAAGGATCAAAATTCCGTATGTAATAAAAACTGCATAGGCACTCAGGAGAGGTGATTGTGCAATTTGGATCTGAAAATTTTCAAAATCCATTATCTTACTGATGCTGGCGTAACAAAACAGCAGTATGAAAAAATAGCTTGTGAATTCTACAAATCTTGTTTTGATGGTTTTCATAATCTTAATATTTATCCTTTTCTGACTAATATCCATTTGACATTTTTCCCACAGTAGGTGGACAGTACTTCGCCTTTTGAAAGGTAAACTACGGTGCTTATCCTTCCTTCAACCTCCCATTCTCCACTTTCCGTACATCTCTTTCCGGTGCTTAAGATCACTTTCTGATTTTCCATTTTTTGAAACTGTATCAGTTAAGCAGAAATTATCCTTACCAGATCGTGTCCTGCGCCATCCTCCAGTGCTGCTTATCTTTTTTCGGTTCATCATCATCACCTGTATCCATATTGTCAGAACCTTTTTCTTCTGCAATGCCATTTTGAATCCTTGCAGATTCTTTATTGCTTTGAACTTTCATATTTTGTTGTTTCTGTTCTGTTGTATTTAAATCAGACTCAGATCTTTCACAAGACTGCATACAGAATGCAGTTATTAGACTTAAAAGTGAGATATACTTTTTCATTTTTTTAACAATGGTTTTAAAGTTATCCCGGCCGGTTTTTGATATTGATTAGAATTCTGATGTCGAAATTAGGAGGGTTAGGGAATTAAAAAAAACTATTGTTGCATCGATTGATACATTAAATGTAACTATTGATCAATCCTACCAACAAAATTAAGGTGTATCGTATTAATAATCAGTTAGTTGTTTTGGGTGTAAAGTTTGAACAAGCGTTTGATTGTGGTTTTTTTGTTAAATTTGTATATATCTTATCATAATGCATTATTATAATGGAGTTTTAACGCTATTATTCACTTTGTTTGTGTTTATGACACAAGGTCAAGAGATACAGCAACAATCTTACAAAGAGATTTCCCGATTGATCGATTCTTATTCTGAGAATGATGAAAGGGCAATTGTTTTTGTCAAAATGTACATTGACAAAGCAAAAAATGACCATAACCTTAAAAAATTGATCCGAGGTTACGAAGAAGCCATCTATTACAGCAAAGAAACCAGCAGGAAATTATCTTATGCTGACAGTGCCATTGTCACCGCTGTAAAATCAAACGACCAGGATCAGATTGCGAGAGCCTATGCAGGAAAAGGAATTATTTATTACTATAATCTAAGACAATATAAAAAAGCTTTAGAAGAATATCTGATAGCGTTCAAATATTCAAAAAATTCAAAAGATGGTTACCTTAAGAATAAGATCATCTATCATTTGGGAATGATCAAAAGCTATTTGGGATACTATAAGCAGGCAGCTGTACATTTTTCAGAGGCAGCTGATTTTTTTGAAAAAAATGCCAAAGAGAGTTTAGATCGGAACATTAGGTACAATAATGAATCAGGTTATTTTAACAGTATTTATCGCTTAAGCACTTGTTATAAAAATCTAAGACTATATCATAAGGAAGACTCTCTGATTAATATTGGGCTGGAAAGACTTCATAACAATAACGAGCTTGTAGTTGAGTTTGGATATTTCCAGAAAGGAAAGGGTATTCAGCTGCTGAGAAAAGGAAATACAGATGAAGCCTTAAAGCGATTAAAACTCTCACGTGATATTTTGATCACCAATCAAGATTACGCATCATTGACGAGCGTCTATTTTAATATAGGGAAACTATATAAGTCGATTGGCAATAGAGCTGAATCGTTAAATTATTTTAATAAAGTTGATTCGCTGGTCAATAAATTTTGGTTTATTACCCCTGAGATCAGATCAAGTTACCTGTATCTGATCGATGATGCTAAAAAAAATGGAGATACTGAAAGGAAGATGTATTACGCGGACCAGTTGTTAAAGGCTGACTCTATTATTAATGCTGACTTTGTGATACTCACGGACAAAATTTATAGTGAGTATGATACGGACAATTTATTAGAAGGGAAGAATCAGGAGATCAGAGACCATCAGGTCATTTTATATTCTTCCATTGTTGCAGGATTGGTAATCTTGTTTTTTCTCATTTGGAGATTCCGGAAAAGAGAAAAGGAATTGAATGCGAGGTATCAGGAAGTGCTTGAAAAATTAAGTACCTCAAAAGAAACCATTAGTTTCGACTTCATACCACCCGCTTCATCTGATGAAAACAGTTTAGACTTATACAGTTCAGAAATTATCGAGGACATCAAAACAAATCTGAAGATTTTTGAAGACGAAAAACAATTTCTTCAGCAGAATTTAACACTTGACATTGTTGCCAAAATGATAGGAAGCAACCGAACCCATTTATCGTATGTACTTAATGTACACTTTGATGTAACATTTCCAACATACCTTAAAGCTTTAAGAATCAGATATATCACCAATTTACTTGTAGAGGAAACTATATATCTTAGTTATAAAATTGAAACACTCGCCAAAATATGCGGGATGGCGAACAGGCAGATCTTCTCAGCACACTTTCTCGAGATCAACAGTATCAGGCCTAGAGATTTTATCAGAATGAGACAGGAAGAATTAAAGAAGACCTGACTTTTTTATTTTTTAGCCCGATTTTTACGTTAACAATAAATTGAAAAACGTATGAACGGACAAAATTTTAAAAAAAAAGTAGATCAACTTTGGAAAGATCTTACAACAGCAGTAGATCAGATCAACAGAAGTGAGAATGATGTTGTGATTCGGGCAGAAGAAATTCTGATGGAAACAGACGCTGCTGTAAGACAATTGAAAGACCTATTGCGCCAATATCAATTTCCGGACTGGAGTAACGAAATATATTTCTTTAAAAATACCAAACCGCAGTTCGTAGCAGTATATATCTACTATTCCAAAGTGTTAGCCATAGAAGCCTCAAAACCCTATGCTGATTCGCAGGCGTTAAGATCGTATTATGAAAACGAGAGATCCAATCTTTTATATTTCTATAATGAGCAAAGAGAATTTATCAGTTATTATCGTCGTAAATCGACATACTTAGACAAAAAATATTTCGTTCGGTTCAAATTTGATTTTAAGTTAAAGCTCAGTCCGGAACTGTACAGTTATGATGAGGAATTTTCCACCTCCCACGACCATATTGTGTCTCAAATATTGGCAAATGATCTTTTAGAGCAATATTTAACAAATAAAATTGATTCAAAAGACGGTAAAGACAACTCTATTGACCATATTAAGAATCTGGAATGGACGGCTCCGAAAGTTGCCCTTATTGAGCTGTTGTATGCACTTCATCAAACGAAGTGTTTTAATGGAGGTCATTCAGATCTGGCGGAAATTTTCCGTTGGGCAGAAAATTCACTAAATATTAATCTGGGTAATTATCACAAGACTTTAGGCGAAATACGGTTAAGAAAAATAGACAGAACTAAATTTTTGTCATTGCTTCAGCATAATTTTAATCAGTATTTGGATGATTTAGACCTATAGGAGAACAATTAGTTTCTACACAAAATTCTCCAATTTTAAATAGGACCATATACTATTTTCACTAATTAAGACTGTATTGGTTTTTATGTGGCTAAACATTAATATGTATTAATGTAGAGTCTTTCATTATTCATAATTCAACTTAATTTATGAAAATAGAGTATTTCATAGGAATTGTAATTGTAAATCTTTCGGTAGTATCGATAAGCTACCGAAAGATCTTCTGTGTGATTTATCATAGAGCAGCTTGATATACATCAATATCAGCGAGATTTCTACTTAGATGATCGTTAAAAGTACTTCAAGCTAATTTGAATTCGATCAATATAACTCTTAGAAATATCGGCAAAACAATAGCCTTAATGGGACAAAATAAAAAATTTAGATAAATATTGAATTATAATCCAGTAAAAGTGTTGCTTATCGCAATGCATTGGTTGTTTTTTTCCAATTTCAAAAAAATTAAGTTGAATCATCAGTAACCATTGATCTAAAACTCTTTATCCAAAGGGTGTACAAGAGAATCTTTCGGTAGTACCGAGAAACTACCGAAAGATATTAAGCGTGATTTTGAAATTTTGTCGAACAAAATAATTGACAAATGGCAATATCTATTATCACCAAGGAAGACCTTCAGCAATTCAAAATTGAACTATTGGAAGGCATTGAAATATTACTCAAGGGTAAGACGACAGAGCAAAAATTATGGCTTCGGAGTTCTGAGGTCAAGAAGCTGCTTAACATATCTTCAGGAACCTTACAAAATCTGAGGATCAACGGAACATTATCGTACAGCAAGATAGGGGGCTCCTTGTATTACAATTATAAAGACATCCAAAAATTACTCGCGGATAAAAAACAATAATTTTTAATACGGAATTATGAAGAATAATAAAAATATCATCGGCTTTTTTGAGCGTGTCATTGAAGATGATCGATTGTATCCCTCTCACATCAGTATGTATGTTTCACTTTTCCAATTCTGGAGTTTGAACCGGTTTCAGAATCCTTTTCGGATTAGCCGGGAAGATGTGATGAAGTTAAGCAAGATCAGGTCAATCGCTACCTACCATAAATGCATCAGAGAACTTTATCGCGCAGGATTTATACGTTATTCACCAAGTTATAACTCATACAAAGGAAGCTTGATTGAGATCATTGATTTTGACAGTGAAAAAGTAGGTGAAAAAAAAATATCTCAAAATCAAAATTTCTTACTACAAGATGAGATTCGGTTTTTAGTTCCGATGTTCAATGAAGTTGAGTTATATTTTACTGAGCGGGATCTCCCATCTGCTGAAGCAGATTGCTTTTTCTCTTTTTATCGATCTAAAAACTGGAAATTGAGTAATGAGAAACCAATGAAATGCTGGCGGGCTGCTGCGAGGAATTGGATCTCTGAATTGAAAAAATCTATAAATTAAGAACAGATGAAGAATATCGATCCCAGAACTCCGATATGGCGACTAACTGTTGAAGAATTTTTGGAGGTTTCCAAAAAAATTAATTCGGAAAAAAAATATGAATTTGGATTGAAAGGTCTGGCAAAAATGCTGGGATGTTCTATTTCGAAAGCCTCGGAAATAAAATCTTCAGGACTGTTGGATGATGCCATCATTCAAAACGGAAACATTATCATCATTGATAAGGAAAAGGCATTAGCGCTTTTTGCACAAAAATAAGGATGCATTACCTTGAATTAATGCGGCGGTTTTGGGATTTTAACCAAAAAACATCAATTGGAACAACGGGAATTTCAATGTACTTATACCTGCTGAAAATTGGTTCTGACAATGACTCTTGTGATTTTCAAATTTCTGATGTTGTCATAAGCATAGAATTAGGGGTGACTAGAAAAACGGTAAAATCCACTAAAGAAAAACTCCGAAATTTAGGATTAATTCAGTACGAAGCAAAAAGCGGACTTGCTTGTAAATACAGGTTAATAGGAGATTATCCTTCACAAATTTCTAGCCCTGAAATGATGAGTAAAGAAG
Source organism: Chryseobacterium mulctrae (assembly GCF_006175945.1). Classification (NCBI taxonomy): domain Bacteria; kingdom Pseudomonadati; phylum Bacteroidota; class Flavobacteriia; order Flavobacteriales; family Weeksellaceae; genus Chryseobacterium; species Chryseobacterium mulctrae. The sequence goes on from NZ_VAJL01000001.1 coordinate 3,331,493, forward strand.
AAATTGGAAAGGAGGAATCTATTCAAAAAACAGTAGAATCCGGAGTTTCATTACTTACAGATCGTCCCGTTCAAAATTTTTCTGAAAACACCAGTGATCAGGAAATTGAAAGCGATTTATCGCAAACAATACAATCCTCAAAACCACAACCAACCACTCAAAAAGGGAACGATGAAAATATTCCGTCTTTCGAAGAATTTATAACGTATGCGGAAACATTAAAAATTTACGTGCCTGAGTTAGATTCTGAAATACAATCGAAATATGAGAATTGGAAAAACAATGACTGGAAAAATAGTTCTGATAGACCTATTACCAATTGGAAATCTTCATTGAAAAGTACATTACCTTTTATGAAAGGTCAAATGGAAAGTCATCAACTTTCACTTCAATCCATTCCGGATATAAAACGTCCAAAATCCCAAAACGGCAACCTTTGAAAGGCCGACAAATGTCTACGATAAAAATCCATTAAAAAAAATTGAATTATGACACTATCAGATTTAAAACCCGGTCAAAAAGTAACCATCAACGGAATGCTTGCCGAGTACAAAGGAATTCAAAAAGTGAAGATCCCAAATTTCGGTAAAGTCGAGAAAAGGGTCTTTCAAGGCGAAGGCATCAACATCTACAAGTATTATAATCTCAATGACGGAGCTAAAACCCTCAAAAGCGAGAAAATCGAGTTGGTATATAATTGCAAATCGATTAATCATTGAAATTTATCAAGAAAAATAAAAATTTCAAACCCAATTTAAAGCAATGTTATGGCTGTCCCGGAAAAGGATTTACGGTTAATCCGCAAGGAATTTGAAAATAATGATGAAATAAATCCTGAGAGAATTCGCTTGGGAAACCGTTTCGTGGACGATTTCATTTTCGAAGGTCACGAGGCTGCGGATATTCCCATCAATGCGCTTCGGGTAATATTTAATATTGTTTCTATCATCAGCAATGAGCAATTTCGTCCGGAAGACCGACCTAAACAACTCTCCTTGTTTGATGAGGAGTTTGAAACCGAGAACAATATTTTCGCTTCCTTAAAAATCAGGAACAATAAAATTTCGCCAAGCGGATCTTCAAAGCAGGTGGTAGATGCTTATGAATTTCTTACAAAGTTCAAAATGAGCTGGTACAAATCTACTAATTCCAAAGGTAAGGAAATCAAAACTTTTGGTGGACTAATTTCTATACCTAGTTATGACCAGAGAGGTTACACCACGTTTCTAATCAGTAGTTATTGGCTTAAAAAACTAATGGTTATTCCGGAATACAATTACGTTTTGTACAATTTGGTGTACAATATCAGGAACAATAAGCATATTATTTTCGCTATCTGGCTTGCAAAACTGCCTGAAAACGGAGCCGTTTTAAAACTCTCCACACTGAACAAGAAATTTGGATTGAAGTATAAAACTTCCAAGGATTTTTGTTTCAAATTTTTAAAACCTGCAAGAATCAGTTTGAATACATTCAATACGCTTTCCTTCAATTACAATTATAGAGGGGATTCAATTTTTATTATTCCTTATTTAACTAAAATCATTTTGAACAACAATTTATCCCAAAACACAAGAGAACAATTGGAATCAAGCGAAGTGTATCTTGAAAATAGGGAAAAAATTGCCCAAAGATTAAGTTACATCAGAAAAAGATATGGTCTGCACGAAAATGAAATGCTCCAGTTTTCCCATCAATACAGAAACGTTCCACAAACAAGAGTTTTGATAGAAAAGGCATTCCATGCATTTATCCGAACAGCTCGATTGAAAGAAATTAAATCTACGGAATTTCAAGGAAAATTATTTCTAAATGAAATTCAGGAACACATCATACAAATTTATCGGCGTACAAAAATGGGAGAATTATTACCAAATGGTTACCCGATAATTATTTGAATTCGGAATTGCGCTCACCTGGAATTCGGAATTGCGGTCACTGAAGTTAAAAAATTGTTAAAATTCCGAAACTTTTGATTGAAATTTCGGAATTGCGCTCACTCCGAAATTCAAAACCACTAAAAATATGGATAACCATAAAAAAATGTGGATAACTACGAGTATTGTATTAAAAATGAATGAAAATGGAAAGTTGAATTCGGAATTGCACTCACCCGAAAACTGTTGTTTTTTCGGAATTGCGGTCACTCAACTTTCGGAATTGCGCTCACTGGAATTCGGAATTGCGCTCACCCAAAAAGTGGCTCAAAACCTTTGCCATAAGAGGATACGACGCCTCATTAAAAGTATATTAAAAGTAATTAAAAAGTCTTTTTTTTATTAAAAAGGAAAATGTGGATAAAAAAATTGCTTTAAAAAAGAAAAAAATGAATTGCGAAGAAGTAAAAGAAAAAGTGAATATAAGAACAGTTTTGGAATCGTTCAGCCTTTTTCCTGTTAAAGAGAATTGGAAAACTGCATTTTACTTTGCGCTCGACAGGGAAGAAAAAATCCCGAGTTTTTCGGTTGATTTTGTGAAAAATAAAGCATTTGATTTCGGAACCGGGAAAAGTTATGATGTGATTTCAATCGTTCAGCAAATGAATCGATGTTCAGTTTCTGATGCTTTGAAGTATCTTGAAAAATTTGATTTTTCGATTCAAGAAAATCTTGAGATTGAAGAAATCGACCAAAGCAAGAATTATCAGATTCTCAAGGTAAGCGAAATCAAACATCCGGCATTAATCCAATATTTAAAATTCAGAAAGGTTTTGGAACAAAGAAATTTGATTAAAGAGATTTACTACGAACTGAACGGAAAAAAATATTTCGGCATTGGATTTTTTAATAATTCCGGAGGCGTCGAAATCCGAAGTAAATATTCAAAGATATGTTTGGGCAAAAAAGATGTCACTTTGATAAAAAATGATTTGAATACTTCCAATGAAATTGTAGTTTTTGAAGGTTTTTTTGATTATCTGACTTTTAAAAATTTGGAAAGTGCAGAAAGTTCAATTTCAGATTGTTTGATTCTCAATTCTACGGCAATGCTTTTCAAAGTCGATAAAGAACTTAGAGCATATTATAAAACCTCACTTTTCCTAGATAATGATGATAATGGAATTACAATCAAACAGGTTATCCGGAAAAACTATAAAAATGTTGAAGATTGTTCTTTGTTGTACAAAGATTTTAAGGATTTAAACGAGTGGTTTTGTGCAACAAAGTAAAATGTAAAAATTCTGAAAATGATTTTAAAGAGAAATTTAATTTTAAAAATCATAAACTGGTTAAACCTTAAAAAAAACAGATTACCTAATGTTTAATTTTACATTTTTCCTACTATCAAAACCCTCTATTTAATCACTTCTAACTGATTTTTGGCTTTTTACTATTGCAAATGTAGGACAGCATCATTCACCTAAAAAAATATTTTTGGGTTTCTATAAAAATTCTTTCCACGAGTTCCAATAATTTTTTCAGACACTCCTGAATCCTTCGGACAAAAATATTTCGAGCCACAATCCTCCAAAACTTTGGAGGATTGTGGTTTTATATGCCTGATACTTTCCTATGATCATCGGCAAAGAAAAAGACGGAACCTCAGTTATACGAATCAATTAAATCGCAGACAGTCTTTGACATCAACGGAAAAAACAACAAAATAAAACAACAAATAATTCTGCTTTTCCAATTGGATATAAGCAGAGAAAGAAAAAAAACGAGTGTCCTCGAAACCAAATCAATCAAATCGAAAATTTCAACAAATGCGAAAATAATTATTAACATTTAAAACGAAATATTATGAACATCGTAGGCAGAATTACAAAAAATGCAGAAATCAACAATTTAAAAAACAACAAGCAGGTCGTTAATTTTTCAGTAGCAATCAATGACAGTTACAAGACCAAACAAGGCGAACGAAAAGAGCAGACCACCTATTACAACTGTTCTTATTGGCTAAGTCCAAATGTTGCTAAGATTTTAACCAAAGGAACTTTAGTTGAATTGACAGGTAGGGCGAGTTCGAGTGGGTGGATTACAAAAGATGGAGAAATAAAATCGGGACTGAATTTCCATACTTCAAACATCAAAGTACACGGAGGTGGAAAAAAGTCTGACACAGAAGAACAACCAGCTTCACAGCCACAGAAGTCCAATGCTTTTGCGGAAGATACGGACGATGATTTACCATTCTAAAAGCATTCAAATATGGAAGCACAATATAACTTTCAAATGAAAGCGAAAAGTGATAAGAATGATTGGGAAAAGGTGGAAATCTTTTCCCAATTCTATTGCGAGAGAACTACAGCAATATGGTATGCAAAAAGTCTTTCAAGAAAGTTTAAATCAGAAATCCGTCTTACAGAGGGAAAAGAACCTTTCAAAACAAGCGGAACATACATTTACGAAAACAACAATTAATACAACAATTAATACAACAAATATTATGGCAATTGGTGCAACAATAAAGTAACATTTACAGGAAATCAAGAGGTTTTGGACAAAGTCTCGAATGTATTTCAAGAAATGATAGAAAAGGAAACTAAGGGAAATATCGGGCAACTGCCCGATTTTGTAAAGAGCAAAAACGGTCACTTCTGTGAAATTTATCTAAGTGAAACAGATGAATGTTCTTTCCATTATGAGACAAGATGGAGTCCAAATATCGAAGTATTATGGATTGTTGCAAATCATTACGATGTCGGATTTGTATTGGATTACGAAGAATCTGGCTGTATGGTTTTTGGCAAGACCATATGCGAAAACCAAATCTTACAGGATTATTTTCTCAATCAATGTGACTTTCAAGACTTCATCTACAATGTAGATACAGATTGTTACGAATTTGAAGGTGAAAATTACGATTACAAAAAGGAGATTGTGAGAATCCTATTAGACAGGAAAATAAATAGTAACAAACAAAAAATTGCATAAATGAAAACATCACTTCAACAAACAGAATATTTACTGATAAAAACAATGACCAACAGTGAATGGGATAATGGCGATTTTGCCATTATCGCATCTTCCTTATGTGACGGAAGAATTTGGAGAACTGCTTTTACAGTCTGAAACCGAAGACGATACACCAAGTTGTAGTTTAGCGGAGGCATTTGAAAAACAGGATTTATATATCAATTCTGCATTGGCACAAATGGGATGTTCTCTTTTGTGGAACTTATTCCGAAATGGACTGACAGAAAACAGAGGTTTTTTCCTTAATCTAAAAAATTTCCATTCTCAACCGATAAAAATATAAAAAACCGCCTGACCAAAAGTTGGGCGGCAAAAATGCAATTCCTCCCTACGGTCGGAAACGCATTTTTGCGGAAAGCGGAACAACCCCATTTCTAAAACAATTCCGGACTTTGGCTTTGGTTTGTTTTTGAAAAAAGGTTGTAGGTTTTAGTTGAAGATGTATAAATATTTTTTTTCACCTCAATATTATCCTGATTCATCTAAATAAATATATTATGTGTAGTATTTTAAATATTAATTTATATTCGTAGCTAAACATTTGATCGATGCTAAAAATTATCAGCATAAATATGTAAGCATTCTGCATCGCCTATTAATTGTATAATCTGACAACCTTTTTTCTTTACACATATATTGAACGTAAGCAGTTAGTTTATTGTCAAAAGAGGGAACGGCTCGTATTGAATCGTCTATAAACATTCTATATAGTCCAACCATTGAACAGACAATCAATAAATCTATTTTTAGCCTCAATTGAAAAATCATTTTTAAAAATGATTTGCTTTTCGCGCTGCCCAATGATTTTGCAGCATATTCTATTTCTTCTGTCGTCACTAGTTGTAAGATGTAAAAATTCAGATAATCCATAATAACAGCTAAATACTCTGCAATTATCACATCTGCAATTAGGAAGTGCAATGAATAAAATATTGACGGTAAAATCAAAACGAATTATTAGGAGCACAAGTAATCGAAACGATCCAAAAAGCAGTTTTCAAATAGAGCCCTGGTCACAAATTAACTTTACTATTTAACACCTATTTAATTTTCAATATTTGAAGGGCGCTAGTTAATTGGGTCTCCCTTTTAGATGAACGAAATTTACTATAAACTTATAGAGTATCTTTTAGATTGAGATTTAAAAAGTGTAAAATATAGCAATTAAAAGAAATAATTTCATAATTTTGTTATGTTGAAAACTTTTAGTAAACATATCAGCTTTATTATCTTACTATGTTTGGGCTTTTTTCTAATTCCAAGCATAGGCTATGCTTGTGCAAAAAAAACAGTCAATACAGAACGAAAAAGTTGTTCTAAAGACCAATCTGCAAAAGCAGAACACAAAAGCGGTTGTAAGGATAAGTCCTGTAAAAAATGCAACGATGGTCACGACTGCAACGGTAAGTGTAATCACAGTTGTTGTATATGTATTACTACTTCACCAGCATTTAGCTCACCTACGCTTATCTATTTTAAACTAACAAACCTTTTTGCCGAAACTAAAAAGCAAAAATTCAATTTTAAACAAGCCTACTATTCTTCAGGCTACTCTTCCATTTGGCAACCGCCTAAAATAGGATAAAACTATGGCTTGCTATCCACAGTTACGTCTTGTCGAAAACTAAATCCGGTTTTCGCAACCCTTTTATATATCTTATTAATTTTAAAATTTTCAAAATGAAATCAATATCAAAAATATTGATGGTAATCACCGTATTACTATCAGCTGTAAACAGTTTTGCACAAATCAAAAATGCAAAAACAGAAACCGTAAAAATATATGGCAACTGCGAAATGTGCAAAACTACCATTGAAAAAGCAGGAAATGTAAAAAATGTAGTCACAGTAAATTGGAATAAAGATACCAAGATAGCTACGATTGACTACGATAGTAAAAAAACAAATCAGGATGAGACTCTAAAACGTATTGCTTTAGCGGGGTACGACAATGAAAAATTTTTAGCCCCAGATGATGTATATGCAAAATTATCCGACTGTTGCCATTATAACAGGGAACTAAAACCACTTGCAAAGACCAAAGATGCAGATATGGATATGAAAGCCGAACACGGCAGCCACAACCCTAAAGAAATGGCTACCACAAATACGACGACTACACAAAATGCACCACAACTGAAAACTGTTTTTGACAACTATTTTGCAGTAAAAGATGCTTTGGTAAAAACCGATGCAGGTGCTTCATCGGCAAAAGCCGCTGAATTGGTAAAGGCAATAAAAGCTGTAGAAATGACAAAGCTTTTAACAGAAGAACATACCGTTTGGATGAAAATAATGAAAGATTTAACAGCAAATGCAGAGAAAATTGCTATAGCCAAAGATGTTTCAAAACAAAGAGAAACTTTTGCCATGCTTTCTAAAAATATGTACGAATTAATCAAAGTATCAAAACAAGAAACACCTGTTTATTATCAGCACTGCCCAATGTACAACAATGGTAAAGGTGCAAATTGGTTAAGCAAAGAAGAAGTGGTTAAAAATCCTTATTACGGTTCTAAAATGCTTACCTGTGGCAGCGTACAGGAAATTATTAATAACAAATAAAAAACAATTGTTATGGAAAGTATGAAAAACCAACACGGAATGCAACATACTCAAAAGAGTGAAGAAAATAATCACAATCATTCTTTAGCAATGTACAAACGCTTTGCTGTAATGGCTGTTGCAATGTTTATAGCTATGTATTTTATTATGTATGCTATGATTGATGGCTTACAGAACCTTATCCCGAACATCAACAATTTATATATGACGCTGCTGATGGTTTCAGCAATGCTGATTATTGAATTATGGATGATGAAAGGAATGTATCAAAACAAAAAGATCAATTGGGCAGTCATTGTGGTTTCTCTTGCGATTGGTATCTTTTCATGGTTTGGCATTAGAGAGCAATTAAATGTGGGCGATAAGGAATTTGTAAAAGGAATGATACCGCATCACGCAGCCGCAGTATTAATGTCTGAAAAAGCTAAGCTTACCGACCCCGAATTAATTGAGCTCCAAAAGAACATATTGGAAACCCAAGCAAAAGAAATCGAATTCATGAAGCGAAAGCTGAAAGAATTTGAAAACAAGTAAACAACAAAATTTCTTTAATAACATTAAATAGCATTAAAATGAAAAATATAATTTTCTCAATCATTACATTAGTAACAGTTGCAGCGGCAACAATGGATACCATGACTGAAAAAGTTGAAAAACAAGAAGTAAAAGACCAGGTTCAAAACTTCTCTATCGCACCCATTATAAAAGATTATTTGGCGTTAAAAAATGCACTTGTAGCAGATAATGATAAAGCAGCAGCTAATGCAGGTAAGCAATTATTGGCAACATTTAAAAACGTAAATATGAAAGCCATCCCTGCTAACAAGCATAAAAAATATATGGATATAGCTGAAGATGCCAAGGAAAATGCAGAACATATTGGCGACAACGCAGGAAAGGTAGACCACCAAAGAGAACATTTCGCATCCTTGAGTAAAGATGTTTCCGACCTTATTACCTTGTTTGGAACTACACAAAAGCTGTATCAGGACTTCTGCCCAATGTACAATGACGGCAAAGGTGCTATTTGGATTAGCGAAGCTAAGGCAATTAAAAATCCTTATTACGGTAGCCAAATGCTTACCTGCGGTTCTGTGAAAAAGGAATTATAAAATGAAAAAAGTAATAAAGATAATTTTGGCAATAGTACTGTTTTTTTTTATTGCTATACAATTATATCAGCCTGCCCTCAATGTAAATAAGGGGCAGGTTGACAAAACCGATTTTGCAAAAGTTTATACCGTTCCGGAAAATGTGCAAAACATTTTACAAAATGCCTGTTACGATTGTCATAGCAATAATACCAAAAATACGTGGTATTCCAACATACAGCCTATGGCGTGGATGATGAAAAGGCATATTGATAATGGCAAAGAAAAATTAAACTTTAGTGAGTTTGGCAGTATTAGTAGTCGAAGGCAAATAAGTAAATTGAAAGGAATAGCAAACCAAATTAAAGACGATGAAATGCCTTTAGCTTCATATAAAATAATGCACAGCTACGCAAAGCTCTCAAAAGAGCAAAAAAGTTTGATAATGGATTGGATGAACAAAAAAGCAGACAGCCTTTCAATAGAAAATTAAAAGCAGTACACAAAAAAAATATTAATCACCATTCTTAAAACAATCTATATTCGCAAAAAGGATTGTTGCAAATAAAATTATTTATATGGAACATCAACATACAGAAAATAAAGAAGCCCATACAGGGCATAACATGAGCAATATGCAGCCTGGAGCAAACCCATCAATGGGAATGGCAGGACATAACCACCATGCCATGATGATTGCCGATTTTAAAAAAAGGTTTTATGTTGTGCTCATCCTAACCATTCCAATCATGTTGCTATCAACCATGATACAACATTTTATGAAAGTTGATTGGCAGTTTGCAGGTTCGCAATACATACTCTTTGCATTGTCAACCGTTGTATTTTTTTACGGTGGCTTTCCATTTTTAAAAGGATTGGTCAACGAAGTAAAAGCAAAGAGCCCCGGCATGATGTTTTTAATCGGCTTCGCCATAACAGTTGCTTACATCTACAGCGTTGCAATTGTTTTTGGGTTACAGGGTATGGATTTCTTTTGGGAATTGGCAACGCTTATTCTTATTATGCTGTTAGGGCATTGGATAGAAATGAAATCTGTTGCAGGTGCGTCAAAAGAATTAGAATTATTGGTACAGTTAATGCCAGCCGATGCACACATGGTAATGCCCAACATGGTGCATGATGTAAAAACCGACACATTAAAAGAGAACGACATTATTTTAGTAAAGCCAGGCGAAAAAGTGGCAGCCGATGGAATAATATTAGAAGGCGAAAGCTACCTGAATGAAAGTATGCTTACAGGCGAAAGCAAACCAGTACAAAAAGTAAAAGGCGATAAAGTAATTGCAGGTGCAATCAATGGCAACGGTTCTATAAAAGTTACCGTTTCCCATGCAGCAAAAGACTCTTACTTATCACAGGTTATTAAATTGGTGGACGATGCACAAAAATCAAAATCACAAACGCAGCTATTAGCAGACAAAGCTGCAAAATGGCTTACGATTATAGCATTGGTTACCGGCATTGCCACATTTTTATATTGGTATCTCACAGGGCAATCATTGGCTTTTGCAATGGAAAGAATGGTAACCGTAATTGTTATTTGTTGCCCTCATGCTTTGGGTCTGGCAGTTCCATTGGTTGTTGCAAAATCTACAGCCTTATCAGCTAAAAGCGGATTGCTTATTAAAAATCGTACTGCGTTTGAAAATTCAAGAAAAATAACCACTATCGTTTTTGACAAGACAGGAACATTAACTGTAGGAAGATTTGAAGTGTCAAAAATTGTATCGCTGCAAAAAGAGTTCAATGAAAATCAAATCATTCGCCTTGCGTCTGCATTAGAACAAAAATCAGAACATCCCATTGCAACAGGCATCTTGCGAAAAGTAAAAGACTTATCAATCACAATTCCTGCAACAGAAAATTTCAATGCCATCACAGGCAAAGGCGTTGAAGCAACAGTTGAAGGCAAAAAAATATTGGTGGTTAGTCCGGGGTATTTAAAAGAAAATAATTTTGCGATCCCCGACGGCTTTACTGCCAACGACACAGAAACGGTTGTGTTTTTAATCGTAAATAACGATTTGGCAGGTTATATTGCTTTGTCCGATGAGATCCGTCCTGAATCAGCAGAAGCAATCAAGACCTTAAAAGACAACAATATCAGATCCATTTTGCTTACCGGCGATAACAACAAAGTAGCAAAAAGTGTAAGTGACACTTTAGGCATGGATAGTTTTATTGCCGAAGTATTGCCACATCAAAAATTAGAAAAAATAAAAGAACTGCAAAGCAAAGGCGAATTCGTAGCTATGACAGGTGACGGCGTAAACGATGCACCAGCATTGGCAATTGCAGATGTTGGTATTGCAGTTGGCAGCGGTAGTGATATTGCAGCCGAAACCGCAGGTATTGTTTTAGTAAACAGTAACCCTAACGATGTTGTAAATCTTATTTTATTTGGTAAAGCCACCTATCGTAAAATGATACAGAATTTAATTTGGGCTACGGGTTACAATGTAATCGCATTGCCTTTGGCAGCAGGTGTTTTATATAAACAAGGCATCTTATTAAATCCGGCAGCAGGTGCGGTTTTAATGACGGTTAGTACAGTTGTAGTTGCAATCAATGCAAGTTTTTTAAAAATCAAAAAATAAAAATGAAAAAGATAACATTAATAATATTCATCCTTGCCATGTACACCTTTGCACAAGCACAGGATATGAAAGGTATGGATATGAGTAAAAACGAAAAGGTGCAACAGGCAACTTATACTTGCTCGATGCATCCTGAAATCCACGCGGCAAAACCAGGCAACTGTCCAAAGTGTGGTATGAAATTGATAAAAGAAAAGACTAAAACAGTAAAGCAGTCATCGAACAAAAAGAACGATGAAATGCAGATGCCTCCAAAAGAGCAGCCGAAAAAGGTTGACAAAATGAACAATATGTCTATGCCAAAAGAAAAGCATCAAACCGTAAAAAGAATTGTAAATACAAAACCTCCAAAAACAGTTCGATACGAATTATACGTCACAGATACACTAGTAAACTACGCAGGTAAAGAAAAGAAAGCCATTGCCGTAAACGGTCAAATACCGATGCCAACCCTAACTTTCACAGAAGGCGATACAGCCGAAATAGTAGTCCATAACCAATTAAAAGAAAGCACCTCGCTCCATTGGCACGGAGTGTTCCTGCCTAACAAAGAAGACGGTGTGCCGTGGCTTACACAAAAACCTATTAAGGCAGGCACAACTTATACCTATCGTTTTCCAATTATCCAGCACGGAACACATTGGTATCATTCCCACTCAGGTTTGCAGGAGCAGATTGGTATGTATGGCAGTTTTGTAATGAAAAAGCGTGAGGATGATAAAACTTATAGAGAGGGAATTGATGATTTGCCTACCGTACCCATCATTTTAAGTGAGTGGACAAACCTAAACCCGGATAATATCAACCGTATGTTGCATAATGCCAATGATTGGGCAGCTATTAAAAAAAATGCAACACAATCTTACGCAGAAGCTATCAAAGAAGGTCATTTCAAAACAAAAGTAACCAACGAATGGAAACGTATGTTGGCAATGGACGTAAGCGATGTTTATTATGACAAAATTTTAATCAACGGAAATAACGCTACAGATTTAAAAAAAGTTGATGGCAAAACGCTAAAAGCAGGAGATAAAGTAAGATTACGAGTGTCAAATGGTGGTGCATCCTCTTATTTTTGGTTGCGCTATGCAGGAGGTAAAATTACCGTAGTAGCCAACGACGGAAACGATGTAGAACCTGTAGAAGTTGATAGATTAATCATTGCAGTATCAGAAACCTACGATATTGTGGTTACGATTCCTGAAGATGGGATTGCCTATGAATTTTTAGCAACTACTGAAGACAGAACACAATCGGCAAGCTATTTTGTAGGTAGTGGTATTAAACAACTTATTTCTCCGCTTCCTCGCCTTAAATATTTTGAGGGGATGAAAATGATGAATGATATGATGAAGATGAACGGCGATTTAGATGATATGGGTATGAAAATGAGCCTTAATCAAATGGATATGAATGTGGTAATGTATCCCGAAATAACCGGAGATAGTAAGCAGAAAGAAGACCATAGCCAACACAATATGAATATGGAAAATGATCCCAACCGTTACAATGCAAATGCTTTGGGAGAAATCAAAACGCTGAATTATGCAATGCTACAATCTCCTTCCAATACGGAACTTCCTAAAGATGCTCCAGTAAAAGAATTGAAATTTACCCTTACCGGAAATATGAACCGTTATGTGTGGAGCATGGATAATAAAATACTTTCAGAAGTTGATAAAATACCTGTGAAAAAAGGAGAAATTCTACGAATTACCATTCATAATAACTCAATGATGCGCCATCCGATGCATTTGCACGGTTTCGATTTTAGAGTAATTAATGGTAAAGGCGAAAAATCACCACTTAAAAATGTGTTGGATATAATGCCAATGGAAACTGATACTATTGAGTTTTTAGCAAACGAAGAAGGAGATTGGTTTTTCCACTGTCATATCCTTTATCATATGATGTCAGGAATGAACAGGGTATTTGCGGTTGACGATTATCAAAATCCAAATTTGCCTGACAAGAAGAAAGCATATAATATGTTGCAAAGAGAAAGCAATATGCCACACTTTATGGCTCAGAATGATTTTGCTACCAATGGAAATGATGGTGATGCGATGCTTCAAAAGGCAAGATGGAGTTTAGGAACAGAATGGCGATTAGGCTATAACGATGTGCACGGTTATGAAGTAGAAACACATTTAGGAAGGTACATTGGAAAAATGCAATGGTTTATGCCGTTTATAGGTTTTGATTGGAGATATCGTAAAATGGGTATGGATGAACACGAAACCAATTTATTTGGACAGAAAAATGAAAAAGATACACGTAGAGCTATTAGCTTAGGTTTTATGTACACTTTGCCAATGTTAGTAAACTTTCAGGCAGAGGTATATCTCGATGGAATTGTACGTCTTTCCTTAATGCGTGAAGATATTCCCATCACAAAGAGATTGAGGGCTGGTTTTATGGTCAACACCGATAAAGAGTATATGACAGAGCTAAAATATATTATCAATAAAAATGTGGGTATTCGTACACATTACGATAGTGATATGGGCTGGGGTATAGGATTATCTTTAAATTATTAAAACAAAGGATAAACAGCTAAGCCAGGAAACCGAAAACGTTTTTTCAACCCGTTTGTGCTGTCTCGACTATTTAGCACAATATTACAATTTAAAATTGCACATGACAATGATAGAACTGATAAAGACAACACCCGCATTTCCTGTCAGGGAAATTGACAAAGCAGTTCAATTTTACAAAGACAAATTTGGTTTTAATTGTCGGTACAAGGAAGACACTTTTGCAATTTTGGTTCGGGACAACATAGAGCTGCATTTGTGGGCTTCCTGCAATTATAGTTGGAAATGGAAAAGCATTTTTCTATTTCTAAAACCGATTAGTAGTGGGGCAGAAAGCTTTTTAGCAGGAACACACAGTTGCAGAATTGAAGTAAAAGGAGTTGAAGAGCTGTATAAGGAGCTAAAAGAAAAAGAGGTGCTTCACAATGAAAAAACAGAGATAGAAAGTACCTATTATGGCACAAGAGAATTTGCAGCATTAGACTTATACGGAAATCTTTTATCCTTTTATGAAAATGTATAAAAAGATGTTTTTGTATTTTAGTATTTGCTTAAATAAACAATTTGCATATCTTTGTACTTATGGATAATCTTTCTTGTATAAGGCAGCAGGCAGACGTTAAGCAGATAATGCGTTGCAAAGACCGGATTAGTGAAATTAAAGGGACAGTTGATTATTTATCTAGCGGACTTGAGTTAGCGGGTAACAATGTAAGACTGAAAATACTTTTTCTTCTTTATGAAGAAAAGAAACTTTGTGTTTGCGACCTAAGCGATATTCTCAGTATGACCATTTCGGCAGTTTCTCAGCACTTGCGAAAACTCAAAGACAGAAAACTCATTGAAACGGAAAGACAAGCGCAAACTATTTTCTATTCGTTGGCAAAAGAGTATGAAAAAATGCTCAAACCTTTTTTCAAAATCCTTAATGAAAACAAAATTTTGGAAGCAATATGAAAACAGAAAAAAAATTAATCGGTGCAGGACTTTTGACAGCAATTGCTTCGTCCTTGTGCTGTATTACGCCAATTTTGGCTATAGTTGCGGGTTCAAGCGGAATTGCTTCTACCTTTTCGTGGCTCGAACCTTTTCGACCTTATTTTATTGGTATGACTGTTTTAGTTCTTGGCTTTGCTTGGTATCAAAAACTGAAACCTCAAAAACAAATTGACTGTAATTGTGAAACAAATCAAAAACAAAATTTTATGCAAACGAAATCATTTTTAGGAAGTATTACCGTAATATCAGTTTTACTTCTATCATTTCCGAGTTATGCTCACATCTTTGTTCCGAAGACAAAAATCACGGCAATTGTTACCTCGACTTCTAAAATTCAGAAAGTTGAATTTACTATTAAAGGAATGACTTGTTCAGGATGTGAACATCATGTAAAGACAGAAATTAGCAAACTAAAAGGCATTGTTGAAGTTATTGTTTCTTACGAAAAAGGCAACGCAATTGTAAAGTTCGACAACAAACAAACCAGCATCGAGCAAATCGAAAAAGCTATTAACTCGACTGGTTACAAATCACTAAAAAGCAAAATTATTTCATAATGGACATCATTTTAATATCCGAAATAACTTGTCCAACCTGCGGACATAAGAAATCCGAAGAAATGCCAACTGATGCTTGTCAATTTTTCTATCAGTGTGAGAATTGCAAAACAATCCTAAAACCAAAAGAGGGGGATTGTTGCGTGTTTTGTAGTTATGGCACAGTGAAGTGCCCACCTATTCAAGAGGGAAATGCTTGTTGTAAATAAATGGAAGTGAGGTTAAATTTAGCCTCACTTTTTATAACTATGATTTTGTCATTTACAAGTTTGGGTATCAACTCATCTATAAGTAAAATTTCTAACCTTGCTACATATAGCGATCTTAAAAAAGCATCATTAAATACATTGTTGTAATGCAATAACTTAGGGAGGATGTATTGATAGCTTTTCCTTTCAACTGCTGAAGAAATTAGTTCTTTTTTAATCTTTAAATGAGAAATTTATTTTGACAGGAGTGTTCAGTGAGAGTTCCGGATATGGTTTGCTGGATTTATATAAATCTATTTGATATTCATTTCCTTCAATATCTACAATAGAAATATCGGTAATCGTCATTTTTTTGTTCTCATCTTTTGTTTAGACAAGAAAACTTACAGCAATATTTTTCGTTGCTTTATTTCCAACGACTTTTGTTATTTTGAATGAAGAATTGTCTTTTTCCGAATCGAGAATTGGATTATTAATATCAAATACTTTTTTTATAGATTAATTTTCTAAAGACAAAGTTTTAACCGTCGATTGTAAAGCTTCGTTTTCCTTTTTGAGAGATTCACAGTTGGTCTGGCTGTACGCCAATGAAGCCAGTGATATTGAAGATAGAAATAATATTCTTCTCATTTTTTTTTATTGAAATTTCTTTGTTTAGAATTTTGATAAGAGTTTCAAATATACCAAAAAAATGATAATGAATCTTGTGCTCTTTTTTGATATTTATCCAAAATAGTTCTATACTCATCATTTTTTGCCTAACGGAATTTTTTCGGATAGTAAAAAAAGGATTCCCGTAACTATTAAAATACATCATTGAAAATTCATTAATTAAAGCAAGTTCAATACATCATCTAACCTGCGTAATACGAATACAGGTTGAACCCCATACCTGTATAAATTAGATACAGGTTACCTGAGTAAAAAGGATTATGCCAATCATCAAACCTGCGTAAAATACATACAGCTGGAATTCATACCTGAGTAAATCAGATACAGGTCATCTGCAAAAAATAGGACAATATTACTCATCGCACCTGCGTAATACGAATACTGGTGCAATCTCATACCTGCGTAAATTAGATACAGGTCACCTGCGTAAAATAAGTACAGGTCAAAATCATTACAATTTGATTTACAATACGGTAAGTAAATTTTCACTTTACAAGCAATTATTATTTTTCTTTCATACTCAAAGAATTCACTTCTGTAATTTCCCAATAAACACAACAGGAGATTCAAACTTACTGATTATCAATAATATAAATCGATTTTCAGAACTCCGAAAAATAAGCGGCCTTTTTGAGCAAGATGTGTCTTTGTATATACAAACTTTTCAAGTTTTATATCCAAAGACGATCTTGCCTTTTTTTCAAAAAGGGGAAAAAAACTGCGGAACTTGTTTTTTTGTTTTTAATTAAATTTTGGTACAAGAATCCAAATTAATCCAAATCATTCTTTTTTAATCCTGGGAAGTTTCCAAACTAATCCAGATTATTCTTATTTAGCCCAAACCCATTGAATACTATTGTTTTAGAAGGTTTTAACGCCCAATTTTGTCACAGAATTTTTAATCAAAATACTAATGAAAAAATTGAGTCATCTTCTACTGGCATTAATAGTAGTATCAATCCAAGGTCAGGTCGGCATCAATACCGAAACTCCAGAGGCGACTTTAGAAGTGGTAGGAAAACCAAATGATGTCAATCATTATGACGGAATTATTCCTCCACGAATTACAGGAAATCAACTCGCTGCAAAGACATATTCATCTACAAAAAAAGGAACTGTCGTCTTTGTAACATCTCCGGCTAACAATTTATCAGGACAAGTCATTCAAATAACTGAACCCGGATTATATTATTTTGATGGCAATTTGTGGCAAACATTTTCAAAAGAAAAGCAACCCACTGAATATAGAATTCTATTGACGTTTGACCATACCAGTACTGCGGCTCTTAGTGCAACTTCTACATGGTCCGCTCCGGTTAATTATAATGGAAATACAAATAATTATTTAACCGCTTCTAAATACTATACCATTGGGACCAAAAATTATGGAGGCTTAAAAGGATCCGTATCATTCAGAAAAGTTAATGGTATCGTCAATGTAAAATTTCAAATATTCAGGTCGACTGATTCAGAACCAATTACTTCCGACGCACTTATAAATATTCCGGATATCTTTAGTGACATAGGGTATATTCCTAACCAGATTGTTTTTTTACATCCTGAGAATTCAACAATGCTTATTCCTGCCTTGCTTGAAAATTTCACCATAAAAATTCCTCAAGCTTCTTTAGGCGCAATATCAACATCATATTATACTTATGGAGAAGTTCAGGGCTACTCAAATTGGATCAGACCCTATCTACACTAGGACGCTAAAATTATAGCAATTAATACAAATTATACACAGTTAATACGATTCTTAAGACCAAATGAATTTTAATAAAAAATAAAATGAAAACATTAATTTATTTTTTTCTGCCTTTCATAGCAACAACAATACAGGGACAGATTGGCATCAACACCCAGACGCCCGAGGCTACTTTAGAAGTTGTAGGGAAACCAAATGACACCAATCATTATGACGGGATTATTCCTCCAAGGATTACAGGTAACCAACTCGCAGCAAAAACATATTCATCTGCAAAAAAAGGAGCTGTCGTGTTTGTAACATCTCCAGCTACTAATTTATCCGGTCAGGTTATTCATATCACAAAGTCCGGGTTGTATTATTTTGACGGTGATCTATGGAAGTCATTTATAAAAGAAGACCCACTAAATACAGTTGCACTCAAGGGCAACACTTCTACGGTTGAACTTATTGTCAAGAACAGTCTGCATCTTAATTTTGATGAGAAAGAAAATTACATACTGGGAAATTCCAGAAGTCCAATCACCGGTGACTACAATTCTATTTTTGCAACCGACTCTAATATAACCTCTGGAAAAGGAAATTCCGCTAGTGCTTATGCAATGTCTCAAGGAGAAGTTACAGGCAAACTTAATTATGCTGCAGGAGTTTCTGCTTTGAATGGCATCGCAAACGGCGTAATCTCCGGTAGTAGAAATATTGGAATTGGTCCGGGAGCTATGTCCTACATTACTTCAGGAAATGATAACATCTCTATTGGCTATCTGTCAGGAACAGGAAACCGAACAGGGTCTAACAATATTTTCATCGGCATTGGCGCTGGTAGCCCGGCCACAGGAAACAGAAGCGTAAGTAATAAACTAGCTATACATTCAACCCGCGTTACAACAAGTTCAACCAGCTTTTGGGATAGTATCACGAACAATTATACGGATTACAAATTTGCTTTGATTTCGGGGGATTTTTCTGAAAGATGGTTAAATATCAATGGCAAGCTCAGCGTTACACCTTCCCAAATGCCCAATGCAGACGGAGATTCATCCTATACGAAAAAAGTAGTTGCCAAAACAGATGGTTCATTTGGTTTTGCAACAGAGATAGTTCCAACTCCGCCTGCTACCGGAACATATATTCTAAAAAGCGTAAACGGTTTGACAAGTTGGGTAACACCTTAATCATAAACTATGAAAAACTTTTTCAAATTTTTATGCCTGATGATCACTCTTTCACTAACATCTTGTAGGTCTATTGTTTCGAATCCTGGCAAACCATTAAAAGATAATTCTTTAGCATTAAATCACAAATATGACGTTCAGGATTTCACTGCAAAAATCCACAAAATAAAAATCACATCAGTTGATGGCAACAATATTTATGGTATTTCCAAAAAAGGAGAGACGATTTCAATAGATAAAAAACAAATCAGGGAAGTGAAAAAAGTAAAAGTCGTTAGTTCTATCGTTGTAGGCATTATGGCAATTGCGGCGGTCATCTTTGTTCCAATATAGAAAACAACATTTTTAAAATCAAATTTGAATTTGAAAGATGAATATTGATGAGCAAAAAGATGAAGTTATTTTTTTCAGAATTAAGAGTGAAAAGAAGAAAGATTGGAAAAAAATCTGTTCCAATAAACAAATTTCCCTGACTAGTCTAATCATCAATTCCGTAGAGAATAGAATGATGGATGACGAGAGACGAAAAGTATTGGCGTTCATTGAAAAACAGGATAACATCTTCGGAAAAATTGAAAATAATATCAATCAGGTAGCAAAAATAGCAAATGGTCAAAAATTTATCAGCGAAAATAAACTCAGAAATTTTTCGGATAAGTTATCAGAGATCATAATTCTGAAAAAAGAACAGAACGAAATCTTTACAAAAATCTATGCAAAGCTATCAAGATGATTGTTAAGATCATGGATCCGGCAGGTCCGAGTTTTCCAGGAGTTCATTATAACGATAAGAAAATTGATAAAGGCATTGGAGAATTAATGCTGATGAAAAATTTTCCTTCATTCATTAACGAATCAAGCAGCAAGCAAGAAGTAAGAAACTATTTAAGAGCTATTTCAATCGGGAATAAAAAAGTGTTGAAGCCTCAATTTCACGCGATGATCTCTACAAAATTTCAAGGGCATTCGAAAGAAGAGCTTACTAAGATAACGGAGAATTTTATGGATGAAATGAAATATGGCGAACAGCCTTTCATTGTGGTTTTTCATAAGGATACAGATAATAATCACGTACACATTGTTTCAACCCGGGTTGATAAACAGACAGGGAAAAAGATCAATGACAGTTATGAAAGGCTTAAAGCCCAAAAAGCATTAAGCGTTACAATGGAAAAATTATATGGTCAGAAACCGGAAGAAGAACTGGAAAAGCTGCTGAACTACAAAATAAGTTCGCTTGATCAGTTGGAAACTCTACTCAGCAGAAATGGTTACAAGATAGGCAAAAACACAAGTGATGAAAATTCTTTTAACATTTTAAAAAACGGAGTAAACCAAAAATCTATTAGAGGGGATCAGATTGTTTTTGATAACAGCAAAAATGAAAAAAGGGCTAAGCAGATGAAAGCCATATTAAGCAAATACAAAGAATTGTATTCCAATAAGGTTTTTAAAGTGGTGGATAATAGAAAAAATGAAGCAGTGCTTCCAAAAGAGAAGACTACTGACGGAGGAAATGATTCAAAAATGAAGATTGCCTTTGAAAGCGAGCTCCAAAAAAAGCTGAAAGATGTTTTCGGGATCGATATGGTTTTTCATCATAAAGAAGATAAAAATCCTTTCGGCTACACCGTGATCGACCATAAAACAGGAGAAGTATACAAAGGAAGTGATATTATGAAAATGAATGAAGTATTTGAATTTACTTCTGACAAGGTGGATAAGAAGACTTTTGAAATACTGAAGGATTATAATATTCGCAGCCAGGAAACAAAAAAGATCCTGCTTGAATTTTTTAAGAAGAATAATCCGGAAGCAGAAATCAAGGACTTTATGCTTTTTGAAAACCGAGGGAAGAAAGATTTGGAAACCTACCGAAAAGTCCAGTTTGAAGTAAAGGACTTTATTAGAAATAACAAAAACACAAATGATGAAAAAAAAGATATTTCTATAACAAAAGGCGAAGATGGAAAGCTGTATGCTGTTCATACCAGATTTCATTACGTGGGTGAACTTCAACCATTAATCGGAGAAAAGGAATATCAAAAATTTCTGAATCCCATAAGCGTCAATGAAGTGCAGACAGAAAACCGGACTGAAAATAATGAAAAAACAGAATTAAACAAAGCCGTCAACGAAATGCTTTTTGAGTTGATGAAAAGTTCGGGAACTGCAAAAGACCCTGCCGAAAATGAACTCAAAAAAAGACGAAAAAAGAGACGATAAAGTTGATGGAAAAATCATCTTCAGTCCAATAAAAATCAACTAAAACCTATGATCATCACATTTGCTACCCAAAAAGGAGGAACCGGAAAAACGACATTAGCCATCGCTTTTGCCAATTACATTACCGCACTTTCAGAAAGAAAACTCAATGTTTTCGATTTTGATTATCAGAAATCATTCTATCACAAATGGAAAGAAGATGAGCTATTGGACATTCCAAAATTGTACGATGTAGAAATTATTGGCGAGGAAGAAGAGCAGCCTTTTTCAGACTTTGAAACTCTCATTAATTTAAAAGAAAGCGATGAGATCAATCTCTTTGATTTGGCCGGAACGCTCGATGCAAAATACAGTGATTTGCTCATATACAGTGATTTTATCGTAACACCTTTTGAGTATTCCGATGTTTCTGTAAAATCGACTTTGGTCTTCATCAATATGCTGGGACTACTGGAAAGTGAGGCCGAAAGAATATTTATCCGTTCCAAATATGATAAAGGCTACAAGTATCTGAATCAGGAAGCAATGGACATTGAGCTCGCAAAATATGGAATGCTGCTGCCAAGCCCGGTATTTAAAAGAAACTGCCTACAAACTATTAATACCAGAAGCCTTATAGGCAAGCAAAAATATGCAGTAGAACATACATTCGATGAACTTATAAAATATATCAATGAAACCTCAAAAATCAAAATACAAGTGATTAAAAAGAGGTAAAAAATCAAAGATTCAATACCAACAAACGACAACGATTGACTGACAACTAAATCAATAAAAAATGATAAAAATTTCACTTACTATTCTGGCTGTTTACGTGTTGTATTATGCAGGTAACATTGTATACGATCTGTTTCTGAAGAAAGAAAAAGAAACCTACAAAGAAGAGACGGAGGAATTTTCTTTATCCGAAATTTCCGAACAGTACGAAGATCTTACTGCAACTATAGGGATTGAAGATGTAGAAAATCTCAACACTCCCAAATCCTTTAATAAAAATCTAATCCATTCTGATTACACTGAAGGAAATGAAGAAAGACAAGATCTGGAATATTTGAGGGGACTATTTGAATCTGAACAAGATCTGGATGAACCGGACAATGCACCCAAAAAGGATTTTACCGAAATTGAAAACCAACCTGATCCTGAAAATGCTGAATCAAGCGAAGCGTATTTTGACCAAAAGGAAAAAATATCAACAGAAAAGGAAAATCAGAAACCTAACGAAGTGATTAGCGAAAACCCAATCACGGTTAGTGCAGACCAGGAAACTTCCAGAATAAAAGATTGGAAGGCGATGCTTAATCTTTCTGAAACCTTGGTTCAAATGGTTGCGAACTACGACGGATACAAAGTTTATCAATCCATTATGTAGTTAGC
The DNA here is from genome assembly GCF_006175945.1 of Chryseobacterium mulctrae. Classification (NCBI taxonomy): domain Bacteria; kingdom Pseudomonadati; phylum Bacteroidota; class Flavobacteriia; order Flavobacteriales; family Weeksellaceae; genus Chryseobacterium; species Chryseobacterium mulctrae. The sequence continues at coordinate 3,354,146 of NZ_VAJL01000001.1, forward strand.
CAACTTAAACAAAATCTAACGTACTGATTATTAGACTTAACAGCGGATTCCCATCCGTTGTCCGGGACTCCTATTCCCAAAATTTAACACTCAATTGATTATTAACCCTTTATAAAATTTTTGAATTATGATGAAAAATATTTTCACAAAAAACGTGACAACAAAAAAAGTTCTAACCCTAGCCTTGGCAATTATGGCGATAACTCCCGCATTTGCCCAAGGTGGAGCAACGGCAATCTCGAATGCAGCAAGTGATATCACTGATTATTGGGATCCGGTCAAGCTGATCTTGAAAGCAGTAGGAGGATTGGTCGGTTTTATCGGAGGTCTCCGAGTGTATAATAAATGGACGAATGGTGACCAGGACGTAAACAAAGAGATCCTTGGTTATGGAGGAGCAATGATCTTCCTGATTGTCGTTCCGGAATTTGTAACAGCATTCTTTGCATAGGATGGGATTCTACCTTTATAAGGGGCTGAAAAAGCCCCTTGTATTCTTCGGACTCAAAGGGAAATACATCTTTTACGCAGTCGGTGTTATCGGTGGCGGGGTCATTTCAGCATTGGTACTCTCAAAGTTCGGTCTCTTAGGCTCTTTACTTGGTCTTGCAGTCACCGCAGGCGGAGTTTATCTCATCTTCAGAAGACAGGATAAATATGGTTTGTATGACAAAACCAGAAACTTCGATCACATCTTAATTTTTCCAAAAAGGTTAGGCAGTAATAAACTTTTAAAGAATGGCAACAACAAAAAAACAGGCATTTAGCATTCCTTTTATAGGTTATGATTATGGAAAGGATTTCAATTGGGATTTTGATGTTCTTTTCGGACAATACGGAAACCCTATTATCGGGATCAAGATAAAAAACATCGTAGAACAGTACTCGGCGGACCCGGATAGCTATCTCAACTTTCACACGGTTTTAAATCAGGTGGTATCGATCATTGGAGAGGGGAGAATCGTTCAGAAGCTCGATATTTTTTCCAAAAAAAAATACACCGCTGAACAATCCAACCAATTTCTACAACAAAAATATTCGGAACATTTTGACGGCAGACTTTTCAAAACCATCGAAACGGTGCTTTTGTTTACAGATATCATCGATGATAAACTGAAAAAGAAAAGAAAGCAATACAATTTCTCCGATAAAAGCTATAAAGAACTTCGGGACAAATGCCAAAAAGTATTGATGCTTTTGAAGCAGAATGACTGCGAACCTCAGTTTTTATTTGAGAAAGATTTTGAATACTACATTTCGGGAGTTCTGTCGATGCAGTTTACCGAATCTCCAACATTCGATAATATAAAAAGCACCAACGAATTTTTGCAGATCGGAAACAGATTCGTAAAAAATATTTCTTACGTGGATGTAGAAAACATTGATTTGCCCTCAGAAATTGAACCTTATTCTGTTCTCGGCGGTAACGGTGCAGCTGCTGAAACAGCAGTTGATAATTTTAGTTTTATCAATGAACTGGAAGATTATGAGACCATTGTATACAATCAGATTATTACTATTCCAATTCAGGCGCAACAGCAAAGGGAGCTTGATAAAAAGAAGAAAAAGCACGAAGGAGCAGCTAACAATTCTCCTTCCAATGCGATTATAGCAGATGAAATTCAGACTCTGCTTCATAATATTGCTGTTGATGGGCAATTGGTGGTCAATGCTCATTTTTCAATATTGTTTTCAGCCCAGACACTGGAAAAAATGGAAAACATTCAGTCGATGATTGAAAATAAGCTTTTCACAAAAGGAATCATTGTTTCTAAAAATGCCTACAACCAGTTAGAACTTTGGCGGTCGGCAATTCCGGGCAATGGAACAGAACTTAGGGAATATGATCTTTTTATGACGACAAGCGAAGCGGCCTTGTGTTTTTTTTTTAAAGAAAGTTACCCCGTCAATGAAGAATCCAATTTCTATTTAAGATTTACCGATAGACAAGGCGTTCCGCTAAAAGTAGATCCTTCGGATTTACCGATGAAAACAGGAAGAATTAATAACAGAAATAAGTTCGTTCTCGGACCTAGTGGTTCAGGCAAAAGTTTTTTAATGAACAATATTATCGAGCAGTACTTGACCTACAATTATGATGTAGTGATTGTTGATACAGGAGATTCCTATTCAGGAACTTGTAAATATAAAGGAGGAAGATACATTCAATATACCGAAGAAAAGCCCATTACAATGAATCCTTTTCTGATGGATAAAAAAGAATTTAATATCGAAAAAATCGAATTTTTAACCAACTTGATTTTCTTGATTTGGCAAGGTCCCGATGCTGCAATGTCATCCGCTCAAAAATCCATTTTAGATAATGTGTTGATGTCGTATTACCATCAGTATTTCAACTCAGGAACACAGTGGTATGAAAATAAAACTTCTGAAGAACTCATTCTCTATCTAGGTAAATACAACATTCACGAAGATGATCTTTTTTCTGAATATGAGAATGAAGCCAAAGGACAGCATACTTACTATGACATTTTGGGAATTACTTTCGATGCCAGTTCCGATGAAATAAAAGAAGCGGGAAGAAAATTGTTAAAATTCTATCATCCCGATAAGAACATCAATAATCCTGAATATGAAAGTGAAAATTTCTATAAAGTCTATGAAGCGTATGACACGCTGAACGATGAAGAAAGAAGGAAAATATACAATGAGACACAGTTAATTTTAATCAAGTCGAATGACATCATCAGGCAACCCAGATCAGCTGAAGAATGGAATGAATCCTTTAGAAAAGCCATTATCAGAAAAATAAAAGAACTGGAAGAAAAGCTGGTTGTAACAGAACTTTCGTTCAATGGGTTTTATGATTATTGTGATCAATTTCTTCCTATTTACCTAAATAATAAAAAACACAATATTATAGAGAAGGAATTCAATCTGCGCACCTATTTATTTGTCCTGAAAGATTTTTACAAAGGCGGAAGGTATGGAACGACTTTAAATGAAAGTGCCGATAATACGCTTTTTGACGAATCTTTTATTGTTTTTGAAATTGATAATGTGAAGGATAATCCCAAACTGTTTCCGATAGTAACGCTCATTATTATGGACACCTTTATTCAGAAAATGAGGTTAAGAAAAGACCGTAGAAAAGCACTCATCATCGAAGAAGCGTGGAAGGCCATTGCGAGTAAACTGATGGGAGGATACATCCTTTATTTGTACAAAACGGTGAGGAAATTTTGGGGAGAAGCGGTGGTGGTAACGCAGGAACTGGATGATATTATTGGAAATGCGGTGGTTAAAGATTCCATCATCAATAATTCGGACACTTTTATATTGCTGGATCAGACGAAGTTCAAAGATAATTTCGACAAGATAGCTTCGCTTCTTTCACTTAATAAAGTAGAGCAAAACAAGATTTTCACCATCAACAATCTCAACAACAAATTCGGGCGAAGCCGATTCAAAGAATTCTATTTAAAGAGAGGTTCGAAAGGAGAGGTCTATGGGAATGAAGTATCTCTGGAGCAATATTTAACCTATACCACAGAAAAACCGGAGAAATCGGCAGTTGAATATTATGTACATCAATATGGCGACTATGATGAAGCATTGCGCAGAATAGTTGGTGATCTCAAAGTCTTCGGAGACAGTCTGGAAAACTTAGTGTCACTCGTGAACTTATATCAAAATCCATTAGATAAAAAAATCAATTCTTTCTACAGAATAATGAAAAAAGAACACAAAGGGAAGAATGTTTTCAAAGTCATCTCACAGGAATTAGAAGACCGCCAAATCACTTTTTCAGAATTAATCAGTAAACAAAATTACGCTTATGAAAACCTTTAAAGCTATAAATTTTCCAAGAGGATTTCGTTACGTTTCATCTCTGGCGAACCACATTAGATTGAAGGTTTTTCTACTCATTTTCTCCCTATGGGGGACAATTGGATTCGCTCAAAACACTTACATCGACCCTACCGTAACGGCGGCAATGATTCTGTATTCTGAAAATCTAAAAGCCAAACAAAATGAAGTAATCGAAGAGACCTCAAAGTTAAAAGATGCTCAGATCTGGGTAGGAACACAGATGGTGGCAGCCAATGACATTCAGAATAAAATTCTGAAAGGCTTGAAAGAAGTTTCAGGAACATTACAAAACGGAATTCAGGCACAGGAGATCTACTCAGATCTCAATAAATGTTATAGTTATTCCTCACAAGTGGTACAACTAGCATCAGAACATCCTGAGTATGCCATTTTTGGGGTGAAAGCTTCACAAAAGACCTATGAGCAAAGTCTAAAGATCGTGACAGATGTATCTGATATTCTCGCATCCGGAGAGCTGAATCTGGCTACTGCAGGAGATCGATATAAAATCTTGCATAATATTTCCGGGAACGTCAAAAATCTGAAGCTTTGGCTTTTGGCGATTAAATTAAGACTGGAAAAAGCCAATCGACTAGGATTCTGGAATTCCATTAATCCATTTGCAGGCTACATCAATACAGACAAAGCTATTGTTGAAAATATAATGAACAGGTACAAACGGAATTTTTAAAAAATTACAAAATGTTAAAGAAGATTCTTCTTAGCCTATCTATTCCGGCTGTTTATCTTGTGTTGACATCCTCCGGTGGTGGTTCTACACCAGCATGGCAACAGGAAAATGTATCATTTCCGATGATGGATATAGAAATCAATGCCACGATGAAAGAACACGACAGGCAAAAAGAAATGCGACAAAAACAAATTGCGAATGCCACCGTAGAAACGGCCAATAGAAACCAATGGAACAATTTTAAAGAAAAAATCACCAAAGTTCAGGACAGATTGCGAATTGTTTCATTTGCCATTCAAGCCATACCAACAGGAATAGCAATGAGCAGGGAAATAACAAAAATAACCAACAATCAGACTGCTATTATCAATGAAATAAACGATGCTCCTTATTCCATTATATCCGTTTTGCCTTCCCAAGTTCAGTTTGTTGATGATCTGCAAATGGTAACACGGCTTGTAACCGGGATCATTTTGTCTTACGGAGCCATCAATCAAATGGAAAAATCAGAACGTAAAGTATTATTAGAATATGCTTTGGGCGAAATAAAAACATTGAGCAGGAATTCCACGCATATGCTTCTGAAGATAAGGGATATTAAAGCCAAAGTAAAACGCAATAAAAGAGCCTTTCAATATTATGTCAACAAAGATAAGCAGGTGGTTGAGAACATAATGAGTCACATCAAATCTTTCTAAAATGAAAAAAATATTTCTTTCCGGAGTTTTATTCTTCTCCGTTGCATCGGTAAAAAGCCAGCAAATAGTCATTAATGATAAACTCCTTTCGCAGATCACCGTAAATCACGGTGTTCGATTGGGAAGCGAACAAGCTTTTTTGGATTCCTATGAAAAGCAAAAAGAATTGTATGATGACATCAACAATAAAATCACGCAGATCATAGCCATTCAGGAGTATATCTATCAACAACTGAAAAATGTGAATTCAGCTTTGACCCAGAGCAAGAAACTTATTTATCTCTATCAATATTTAGGTAAAATAGTGACGAACTCCAATAAAATGCTGGATCTATCAGCGCAGCATCCTGAATATTCCGTACTCATTTCAAAATATTATGTTGAAATAGGCAAGCAGACGATGAAGCTTCAGCAGGAAGTTACCCAGGATATTCTCAATGAAGACAAAGATTTTCTGATGGATGCAATGGATAGGGAAATGCTTATTGAAAAGATATTTACCCGTGTCAGAAATATCAACGGAAATATTCTGTACATCAATTTACGGTTAGAGAATGCCAAGAAAATCCCTTATCTGTATCAGGTTCCGGTTCTCCGCAATTACATCAATATAGACAAAGCCATTGTTGGCGACATCATCACTAAATACCATTACCTCTTTAATTAAAAAATTATGGGAAATCTACTAAAAAAAATCAGTCTATTTCAGTTGCTCTTTTTTACAGCCACTGTGTTTGGACAATTGAGTGTAAAGAGATTGAATGACCCTTCCATTGTTGCTCAACATAAAAGAATTGTCTTTCAAGATTGGGGAGATTGGAGACCATATCCAAAATATTTTTTGGGAATCCAAACCAATTTTGCCTACGCAACAGTCTGGGGAATATGGGCTCCAAAGATCAACAGGGATTATAAAGACGGTGAAGATATTCGACCATTAAAACCTACAGGGGTGCAAAATCAGAGATTCGCCCAGTTAAAATTTCAGGAGGAAGAAGCAAAAAAAATAAAAGCAGCTTCAGATACCATTCATAAAAGAAGTGTTCAGGATTTTGCCCATTGGACGTCCGCTACTGTTGATGCCGATCCTCTTTGGCTTTTGTATTACAAACGAATGTTAAAACCAATTACCGAATTCCCCGACCATCCACAAAATTTTATTGAATGGAGATTGAAAGACCAACAAACGTTTGAAACGCTCAATACGACAGGAACCATTAGAAGGCTTAAGGAAGAGCTGGATCTCATCAAAGAAAAATACGCAATGTCCAGAAGTATGGATATGCCAAGAGGAAAACGGTTCATTATGTACCACGAAACCCTTATTAAATGGAGAAAATTTGTGCGAGAGTTAAGGGATTACAATAACAAGACAACACTTCTTACAGATTACAAAAATATTTTAAAGAACCATTCAAATTATGCTTTGCCACCTGGTTGGACACCCGCTTCAGACCAGCAAATTGTTCAAAATTTGATGAATCATTATAAACACCGATTTTAAAAATGAATAAAACGATAACATTAACTTTTTGCTTATTAACAATTCTTTTACCTGTTATGGGTTTCGCCCAGACAGACGGTGATTACAGCAATCTACTCCAATTTTTAAAGGGAGATGGTGCCTTTGAAAAGTGGTTTATGGAAGTTTTTACAAAACTGGACAACAGTGTGCAGGATAGCGCCGCCGGTTCAGCTTTGGTAGGAAAAGCAATAGGCGGTTTAGGCGCTCTGATGTACCTCGGGTACATGGGTTGGCAAATGGCAGCCGGAGATAGAGAATGGGAAATCACACCGATGTTGAAACCAATTCTTATCGGATTTACCCTTGTTTACTGGAGTGGATTTGTCAGTATGATTCAAGCGCCATTTGAGGCCATTGCCGAACCCGGAATCTCAATTTTCAACGATATAGAATCGGAAGTCAATGATTTACGGGTCGAGAGATTTAAAAAGCAGCAACAATTACTGGATGCTGTCATCAAATTAAAGGCGGAAGAAGATGCCAAACAGGAAGTCATTGAGAATACTACTGAAGATGCGGATGATTCGTGGTATGACATCAGCGAAGGATTGGATAAACTCATTCAGCCCATCAAGGAATGGTCGATAAGAATGGAGTTCCAAATGCAAAAATTAGTAGCAGAACTCATTGAATTTTGTTGTCTTTCCATTCTTCGGATTTGTGTATATCTCATTTTCTTCATTCAAAAAATATGGTCTTACATTTTAATTATTTTGGGGCCGATAGCTGTTGGAATGGCTCTTATTCCCGGATTTGAAAATTCATTATACAGTTGGGTATCAAAATTCATCAACATTAATCTTTACACTTTTGTTGCCTATACGATCATCAACATCGGTCAGCAATTGATCGCTTCCGGTTATACAATGGAGATCGAAAGGTATGATACCTTATTATCCAATGGAACCATTACCAACTTAGACGCTTTGATGGTCTATGTGAGCAACTCCGGAATGATCTACAATCAGCTTTTCACCTGTGTTGCCTATGTTGTTACGGGAATCGGAGTACTAATGACCCCAACCATTGCAGACAGTATTGTTTCTGCAGGAGGGGCGGGAGCAATGACGAAAATGAAAAGTGCAGCAGGAAAAATGGCAAGCAGTGCTAAAACAGCAATATTGGCTGCCAAAACAGGAGGAGCTTCTGTAGCAGCAAGTGCAGCAGCAGGTTCAGCATCAGGCAGAGTTCAAAGAGCGATGAAAAAAGGAAAATAAATGTTGTACGAATGACCAACAACCAAACATTATCAACCAACAACTAAAATAAAGATGCTTATCAAAAATATAGAACAAAGAATCAAGATCAACAAGGTCATTTCTTTATCCACCATTGCTTTTGCTGTTTTCATTGTCATTGCCGGATTTTTCTTTGCATACAGAATGATCGAGGATTCCAGAAAATCAATTTACATTTTAGACAATGGCGTTCCGGTTCTTGCCAAGCAGACTGATGTCCTGCTGAACCGACCTGTTGAATATAAAGCTCAAATTGAATTATTCCACAGATTGTTTTTCACACTCGCTCCCGATGATACCTATATCAAGGATAATATTCAAAAGTCATTGTATCTTATTGATGACAGCGGAAAAAAGGAATATACGAACCTAAGGGAAAAAGGATTTTACAATCAAATAATAGCTTCCAGTTCGATGGTCAGTATCCATACCGATTCGATTACGCTTAGTATGGAACAAAAGAAATTTAGCTTTTTCGGTAAGCAGATGATCACAAGAAAATCTTCTGTCATTACGAGGAAGCTCATCACCGAAGGTTTCTTTGAAGACATCATCAGAAGTCCCAATAATCCTCACGGTGTGATTCTTAAAAACTGGCGAATCATCAATAACGAGGAACTGTCCAATCAAAATAAAAATTCTTACTAAAATGGAAACTACATTAAAACAAAAGGGTCAGAAATGGCTGCAGTGGGCAGTTCAAAATCCAAAGAAATTCTTCACGTATTCAATGATTCTACTGTCGGTTTCATTTATAGGGTCTCTAATTCAAGGTATCTTTTTCCCTTCCGAAACAGCATTTAAAATAAGACCTCCGGTTCTCTATTCTAAAAATAAGTCGAGTCAAAATCTATCTGTCAACAATGATAAAGAGATGGAAAAAATAGTACAAGAACTGAAAACTTTAAAAGTGAAAAGAGACAAAAACGCACTGAAAAAAGAAGACAGTTTACGAATTGACTACTTGTTCAACCAATACCAAAAATTAAAAAATGGACATTAAAAAAATAAATTTTAAAGAAAAAAAATATGTTCTGCCTCTTTTGGCTCTGCCATTTCTTTTTCTTTTCGGCTACGTAGGAGCACAGTTTCTCAAAGAAGATACTTCTGAAAAAAATAAACCAAAAGAATTGTCACTATCACTCGGCGATACGCAAGATTCCATTATGACCAAAAATGATGCGTATGATGCTTTTTTCAAAAAAGAGGATAACAGAACGATGCTTGGTGGTTTGGATAAAGAAGAAGATAGTTTATTGAACTATGATGACCAATTGTCACTGGACCAAAAAAGAAAAATTGACTCCTTAAAAGCAGAAAACGGAAGACAAAACAGATACCAGGCAAAAGAAAATCAATCCTCGTATTACAAACCAAATCAATCACAGAGGGATGACAAAGATTACAACAGGTCTTCAGAAATCATTAAAATGTTGAATGACAAATCTTACGGGAACCAAGAAGATAAATACGCAGATACACCAAAAGAAAAGACACAAAGTGTCCAACCAGACCCTGTAAAATATCTGAAAGAACAAATGCTCGTGATGGATTCTTTAGAAAAATCCCGTGATCCTGAGTACCAAAGTAAACTCGCAGCAGAACAAAAACTGAAGTCCAATAAAGAGAAAATGGAAGATTTTCTTAATTCAACTTTCAATGTGAGCAAATCCGGAATCAACAGTGGTTTCAATGCTTTCTATAAGGAGAAAGAAAACAGCTTTATCAAAGCGGTCATTGACGAAAATAACAAAGGCTTTCTTGGAAGCAGGATTAGGTTCCGATTGTTGGAAGACATCTTTGTCGGGAACAAAAAAATAATCAAAGGTTCGATATTATACGGACAAATCTCAGGATTTTCAATGCAGAGAGTCAATCTCAACATTGTATCTGTATTCACAAAAGGAGAAATCTATCCTGTCAATCTTTCGATTTATGATGTTGACGGGATGAAGGGATTGTACGTTCCGCAAAGCGTTTTCAGAGATATGATGCGGGAAATGGGAAGTAACTCAGTACAAGGAACTCAGATGGATATGGGCGGAAAAGGATTTTTCTCAAGCATTGGATCCAGCCTGTTTACATCAACATCTAAATCTATTGCCAACCTGATCAAAGAAAATAAAGCAAAACTGAAATACAACTCATATGTCTTTTTGATCGACGAAAATCAATTGAAAGATTCACAAAACCAACAAAAAAAATAAAACAATGAGAACTTTATTATACACCCTTTTAATATTCACAGCTCAATTTTTCACGGCTCAAACTGCAACCAAAGAACAGATTGTTTCCGATTTACCTGAGATTGAAATTACCGAAGGCATCAACCTGCATATTATCTCGCCTGAGCCCATTCAGTACGTGGATTTGTCAACAGAAAAACTGACTGGAGATTTGCCTTCTACAAACATTGCCAGAATAAAGATCACAGACCATCCTGATTCTGACGAGAAAGGAAAAATCAATATACCTTCCGTTTTTGTTAATGGAAATACTATTGGGATCATTACCGTTGTCGCACAATCTTTCATTGCACAGTATAAAGTGGTGCATAGAAATCAGGATAACCTCAATACGATTACCAATATTCATATACAGCCCGAAGCGATGCAGCCTGTAGAATTTGATAAAATGGTGTTCTCTAATCTTGAACTGAGAAAATTTTCGATGGATATTATTCGAAAAAAATCTGAAAAAAATCCGATTAGAGAAGAAAAAAATCTAAAACTCAGCTTCCAGCTCAATAATGTCTATGTGATGAGTGCTTATATTTTTTTAGATATGACCATCAAGAATAATTCTAATCTGAACTATGATATTGAGGATTTGAAATTCTCCTTGGAAGACAAAAAAATACACAAAGCCACCAATAACCAAAGTGTAGATCTAACACCCATTTTACAGCTCAATCCGCAGAAACACTTCAGAAAAAATTTCAGGAATATTTATGTTTTCAAAAAATTCACTTACCCAAACAGTAAAGTGATGATGATTCGCTTGATTGAAGAACAGCTCTCGGGGCGCACCATAGAAATGAAAGTCAACTATTCAGATATTCTGAAAGCAGATACCTTTTAATATTAAGACTATGGAAAATTTTACAGTTATGCTGTGTTTTGCACTGGTGATATTACTATTTACCTACCATTCTGTTGCTATAATTATTATTTATAAAAAACGAAAAGAATTTATCATTGCCTATAAAAGGGTGTTAAACCTTAAAGATTGGTGTGATAAAATATCTGAAGAGCCAGGTCACTCATACATTATCGAGAGTGTCGAAAAAAGAGGAAATGAATTAATAAATAAATTGAATCTGTTGAATGCCAAACTTGTTAAAATACAGGAACATCATAAAAATTTGCAGGAACGGCAACAGAAGCTACACGATAGTTTACTGGAAGAACACAAATTACTGAATCAATATTTCGAAAATTATTCTTAATGCAAGAGCAACAACACCAAATAAAGATCTATGGCTTTCTACAAAAAGCGGTGTACGCAGTCGTAGCACTCGATTGTGCTTCGCTTTTCTACCTTAATGCCAATGTTCCGGTAGTATCAAACTTGTTGAAAAATTTTTCAAAGTTGAGTTTTATCTACCCTCCTATCAATGCCAAATTTGCAACATTGATTCTGATTGGATTAGTGGCTGTCGGAACAAAAGCCAAGAAAAAGAAAGACCTTAATATTAGTAAAGAGATTATTGCTCCTATGATTTTGGGATTGCTGATGATTTTTTCTTCACTGGTTTGGCAGAATGAGGCAGGAAATGAAAAACTTCCAAGAGTGTTTCCCGGATTTAATCTCTATCAGGGAATCTATGCAGTTCTTTCTTTTTTAGGGGCAGTTATTCTTCAAATGGGTGCAGATAGTATTTCAAAACTGATGCAGCAGAAAATGGGAAAAGACCGATGGAATGTTGAAGAAGAATCTTTCGACCAAAATCAGGAATTGGTAACATCGGATGTCACAATCAATATTCCATACTTGTTCCGTTACAAAAACAAAAGCAATAAAGGTTGGATGAACATCAATCCTTTTAGAGGAACGATGGTCATTGGAACACCAGGTTCTGGTAAATCTTTTGGTGTGATCAATCCTGCCATAAGACAAATGATTGCAAAAGGTTTCTGTCTCTGCATCTACGATTTTAAATTTCCTGATCTAGCACAGATTGCATACTACCATTATTTGTTGAAAAAAAGTAAGGAAGCAGACTACGATTACAATTTCCACGTCATTAATCTGAAAGAGGTTGAAAAATCAAAACGAGTCAATCCATTTCACAAAAAGTACATCCAAACTTTAGCAGAAGCCCAGGAAATGGCAGAATCAATGGTTTCATCTCTACAGAAGGGAGGTTCGAGTTCCGGAGGTGGTTCTGAAGCTTTCTTTACCCAATCCGCCATCAATTTTCTGTCTTCCTGTATTTATTTTTTTGCAACATTTGAAAATGGAAAATATTCTGATCTGCCTCATATTCTTTCCTTTATGAACCGCAGTTATAAAGAAATTTTTGACACACTTTTTACCAACGAAGAAATTTTCTCTTTGCTTTCGCCTTTCAAAACGGCGTATGACAACAAAGCGTTTGATCAGCTGGAAGGACAAATTGGAACTTTGAAAATATTCCTTTCCCGATTGGCAACTAAAGAAAGCTTTTGGGTGTTTTCGGGAGATGAAGTGGAATTGAAGATTACTGATCGTGAAAATCCATCCATTATCATATTAGCATCAGATCCGGGAACACAGGATATTAACTCAGCCCTTTATTCCTCGGTGTTAAACAGGACTTTAAGATTGATCAATTCCAAGCACAATTTACCGGGAGGAATTATCGCAGACGAATTTCCGACGATTTATATTCATAAAATTGATAACATCGTGGCCACTGCAAGAAGCAATAAAGTTGCTGTAATGCTTGGATTACAAGAAATTCCGCAGCTCAGACAGTTCTACAAAAAAGAAGTTGCAGATACTATTTCTGCGATTGTTGGAAATATTATTTCCGGTTCTGCCAGAGACAAAAATACATTGGATTGGTTGGAAAAACTATTTGGGAAAATTAAACAGAAATCATACTCACAATCAATTTCACAGCAAGGGACGACCACCAGTATTAATGAAAAGATGGACAATATGATTCCTGCCGGAAAAATTGCGGCTCTGAAAACCGGAGAAATGGTTGGAATGATCGCACAGGGAGAAGAAAATGATGCTGAGGAATATAAAACGTCTGCAATTAGTGGTAAAATTAACCTGGATATGAAAGCGATTCAAGAAGAAGAAAAAAACTATGTTAAAATGCCATCTTATTACTCTTTTGTAGATAAAAAAGGGGTTAACCGCAAAGAAGAAGTGCTGATGACCAACTTTAGAAAGATCAACAAAGAAGTGGAACTCATTGTGAATGAAAATATTAAAGCTGCGTAAAATGAAAAAACTAAAATACACATTTACATTGATGGCGCTGTTTTACAGCTGCTTATGCTTTGCCCAATTCAATACGATTACACCAACAATACCGAAAAAATCTGAAAATCCAAAGGTATCCGAAAAATCTAATATTGAAGATCCGGTAAAACAAAAGAAGGCTAAGAAATCTTGGAAGCAAGTTTTAAATATCACCACAAAATCAGATTTAAAAAATGAAACCAAAGGTTCGACGAAGTGGTTAACGAGTCAAATAGATTCACTGAAAACACTGATTAAAGAGTATAGCAGTGTAAAAGAAATACGAAAAAATGAGTTTGAAAAACTGAAAGATTCTTTGATGCTGCAAGCACAAAATAGAGTAGAAGAAACAAAGAAAGCATCAAAAAAACAAAACTTTTTTACAACGTATGATTTTGTAGACGAACCTGCAGCATCTTTTTCAAAAATTGTAATGCCTCTTAAAAACAAGATCACCATTACATCTTCTTATGGGACAAGAACTCATCCTATTTTCGGAACAAAAAAAACGCACAACGGCATCGACCTTAAAGCCAGTTATGAGAATGTCTATTCTGTAATGGATGGAATTGTTACAGCAACCGGTTGGGATTCTAAAGGCGGAGGGAATTTCATAAAGGTAAAACATTTTAACCGTTTCGAAACTTCCTATCTACATCTTTCAGAAATGTATTATCGAGCTGGAGAAATAGTAAAAGCTGGATTTGTCATCGGAAAAAGCGGGAATACCGGAAACTCCACAGGACCACATCTGCATTTTTCGGTGAAAGAATTCGGACAAAACATCAATCCTTCTCATTTTTTAAATGACCTCATAAAAGTAAACAATTTAATAGCAACATACAATGAATAACATAACCTTACCTACCGATGAACTGAAAAAATACGGAATTATTAATGAGGATAATTCTTTCTCTAAAAAGCTAAATATAGAGGATGTTCAGAAATTTCTGCAAGGATATACCATCGTTGCAGACCACGACAAAAACAGGGCGACTTTTCAGCTGACTGATAATAATACTAAACTGAAGGTCATCTTTTTGGAAAGAGATAAAAGTATTTCTGACATCCTCGAAAACAGTAAAAATAATATTCAATATACTGATGTCAAGAATGTTTCTAAATCTGAAAATGAACTGAGTTTCGAAAAAAAAGCTTTCATTTTTGACAAAGAGACCGAAAAAGTAGTTGAATTTGATTTCATTAAAAATGCAAGAGAATTGACCGCAATTATTGCAGATAAAAAAAATACAGAAGAACTTAACCGTTACATAGCAGAACTTCTAAAACTTAAATCTTTTCTGCAAGATAAAATTGTTCAGTTCCCAGAAATGGCAAAAGAAATTACGAATGATTTGAATATTGTATCCAAAGAATTTAATACAGTTGCTGGAATCTCTGAAAAGCAAAATCACTCTCAAAAGCAGGAAAAATCAGATTTACAACTAAATGTGAACGACCCTGATGTCTATCAGGATGCCAATCGAATGAGAGATGAGGAAAGCCAAGAGCAGGACGAGGAAATACCAAAGTCAAGAGGTTTTAGAAGATAGCTTAATAGGTGGAAAAAATGGAAGACAATCTAACCTGGTTTGATAAGAATATAGTTCCCAGAACGAAGGCTTATAAAAATTTTGTGAAGGAAATTGAAAACACTTCACCTGAACAGTTTTTTCGGGACGGAGAGAGGCTGTTTACCGATAGAGAGAAAAAGTTTATGGCAATTCATCAATCTAAGGGAAAAGAATTTATTCAAGGTTCAAATTTTACATTGAAAACATTTTTCAATTCAAATCAGGGTTTCCCTATTGAGGATAAATTTAATACTACCGCTGAATTAGTCAGATTTATTGAAAAGCAGCAACTAGCCAATAAACATTTGATTTTGCAAAATAACAGGGAGTCTACTGAAATTGCTATAAGTAATGAGTCCATAAAACAGAAATTTCTCTCTGATCTCTGGGCTCAGGAATTGGAGAAAAAAACTGATTTAAGTTCCGGATTGACCTATACGCAAATTGATGAAAAGCAAGCTCATCATTATCGAAATTATGAAGTTGAAGCTGTAAAGTTATCATTAGAAGGGGTTCATCAAATTGAAATGACTGATCTGGAAGAAAATGCAGACTTTTTTTCAGATGAAGGCTTTGAAGAAAATTTAACCCCTGCATCTGACCTTCCGGACGGCTGGACCTGGAACGATTACGATGATGGGAGTGGCTCGCTGAAGAGTCCAAGCGGTCATAGGTATTACAGCTATGATCTGCAAACTCAGGAATATACATTACCGTACGGTCGGCGAGAATGGACAGGTATGAGAGATTTTTATGATGCTCCAAAAAGTTTGAACGAATTCAAAAGCTATGTCGAAAACGACTTAAAAGCAAAAGCGGTGCAAAATAATCTTTATCCGAAACTTTCCGAAGAGGAAAAAAATGATATTCTCAAATACAGGATCTTTATGAAAGAAAACGAATTCATACTGGAGAACTTGCAGATCACAGCGAGCCAAAGAAAAGCTTATTCAGAGAAAATGGAATTCGGAACAACAGATGGAGATTATTCTCTTACAAAGGCACAAATGGACACAATCCCAAATGTTATTGATGGTCATACGTTGTCAAAAAATGACAAATACGAATTGGCTTTCGGCCTATTGGAAAAACAGCTATATGGGGAATCCTACGAATTATTGGATAGCGGTGAAATTCTAAAAAATTATCTGGATGAAAATGTTTTTTCAAGAAACAGAATATTAACAATGAATGATATAAAATTTAACAATCAAACCCCAAACATTATGGAAACACAGAACGAATATGAACCATCTCAGTATCCGAAATTTCAATTAAAATATCTTGGTTTCGGAGAAGGAGAACAACTGCACAAAGATTTAGAAAACGGAATTAATGCTCCCGAAAAAGAGTTCGAAATTAAAACCACTTCCGACAAAACGATGCCCGGAAATGAAATGGAATTCACGTTAAAATTCAATAAGATAGAAAATGGAAGTGTCTTTATGAATTTTTATAATGCTAAACTCACTAAAGCAAATGGCGACGTTATCTCCCACAATTTTCCTGTTAACAGGGTGAATACATTTACTGCTAAAGAAGCAGTCAACCTTTTGGAAGGGCGTACGGTAAAAATACAATTTCACAATCCGAAAACAGAAAAAATAGAACCTGCATTTGCCAAACTGAATTTTAACGAACCCAAAACCGAAAAAGGAAATTACAATTTCCAGAATTTTTACAAAAATTATGGAGTTGATACGGCTCAGATCGTAGAAAAATCCAAACTGATCTTCGATAAGCCGGAATGGAAGGAAAGTACCATAAAATCTTTGGAAAAAGGAAATATCGTGAAGGTAAAATTTGAATTGGATGATAAAGTAATAGAAGGCAAAGCGGTGCTGAATCCGCAATACAAAAATCTGAATCTGTATGATTCTGATATGAACAGAATCAATACCAACAAGCCTTTAGAAGGTTTGGAACAAGACAACAAGCACGAAAAAAATAACGTGAAAGAACAAAGTATTAAACGATAGATAACACTTACAACCAATCATTTATTTCCCAGCGGTAAGTCAAATTAATTAGGCTGCCGCTTTTTTAAACCCTATATCTATGAAAAAACTTTTAATACTACCCAGCTTGTTTTTTCTTTTTGTAAGCACTTCCTGCCACAAAGAAATCAAATCCGAAAAAGGAGGAATCGATGTTGTCTCCAATGTATATTTTGATGTTTCCAAAAATCTGAACAATATCCAAAGTTTTCATTTGTCAAGCCTTAATTATTCAGGAGATTCCATAATAGAAAGGATTCCGGATGTTGATGCTCCCGAAATAACCCAACAGATTTATTTCATTAAAGATTCATTGTGCTATACTATTGAAAATGAAAATCCCGGCAAAATTATTCTGTCAGACATCATAAAGAAACAAAAGCCGCTTTCGGTTGAAAAGAAAAAAGGAGGAACATTGTTTTCTCAGGAAAAAATCCCCAATTACAGAAACAGAAAAAATCTGAATGATACGGTTTTGTTTAAGAAAAAATACAAACGATTTGAAATCAACTCACCTTGGATGTACACCCGGTTTTACATTTATCCAACGGATACTATTTTACCGTACTCTATTTACAAACACGCGGAAAAGGACTACCACGGAAGGCTCGAAAGGATTGATTCTTACAATAAAAAGACGGACATATTCGTGACGCTTCAATTAATATCAAGAAAAAACTGGGACAGTGAAGCCAAAGAAATTTTTGAATTTAACCACTTCATAAAAAACAGAAAAAAGTGAAAGATGAAGATTTTTTTAATGAGATAAATGATGACATTTCTGTAGTTGAAGGAAATAAAAAGGAACTTATTGTTTTCACAAACAGTAAGGATATGCTTTCATTCTTGGAGCTTCTTCAATTGAACAAGCAAGTCAATAATAGAACAATTATTACCTTAAATTCCGGTTCCAATAGCAAAAAGTTCCTCAATAGATACCAGAATTATGATGGCAAAATGTTTTTATGTCTGAGCGGGGACAGAACAGGAAATGCAATAACCAGAAAAATTCTTACAGAATTTAATGGCAAAAATATCAAAGACGTTCGTCCGTTGTATGAAATTTCTGAAAATGGGAATCAAGACCTGACCGAATATTTAGAGAATAAACTCAATTTTCAAGATAAAAATACTAATTTAGTTGAACCAAAAATTTCTGAAAATGAAAGCAATGCAATTGAATCCGGAACAACATCCGATCCTCAGCAAGTGGGAAACGGAACACCTGAACAAAACACTGGAGAACTTGGCTCAAAAATCCAATCCGAGCAAAACGGAAGTTACGAAAGCGGACAAGCAGTGGGCAGCAACAATGCTGGAAATGGACTTGCAGGCACAGAACGGAGCGATTTGGGAAACCGAAACCGAGGAAGAGGATCCAATGGAGGAACACAACCGCAAAATGATGAAAAAAATGAGGGAAGAGAATATTCCTTGGGCGGAATCGTATCCGGGAGAGCTATATCCGATAGAAGAAGATCCGATAGAAGACCTTCCGAGGTAAGTGAAAATTCAACAAATAAGGTAGAGCTAGATGTTCTCATTTCAAAATATAAAGGGCGAAAACTTAATAATGAACAAGTTGCGGAAGTAGTTTCTGCAGCTTGTTTTGTTTCTAATGACAACAGAATTCTTCTCAAAGAAAATCTGAAAGTCACGGATGATTTAAAAGAAATCTGCAATCAATTCCAAAGTGGCGGAACCGCAAAAGAAGGCAGAGGGATTTTAGATGAATATTACACACAAGATAAAATTGTCGATGCAGTCCGCAATTTAATCAAAGACCATTTCAAAACTCAAAAAGAAATTTCTGTTTTAGAACCCAGCGTTGGTACAGGAAATTTTATCTATGCCACTCGCGAATTATCTGTAAATTCTAAAATTACAGGCTTTGAAATCAACGAAACCACGGCGAAAATTGCAAAAATTCTACATCCCGAAGTCGAGATCAACCTTCGTTCGTTTGAAACTGAATTTATTGATGACAGAGGTAATAAAAAAGACTCAAAAGATTTTTCAGAAAGATATGATTTGGTCATCGGAAATCCGCCTTATGGCGAACATCGTGGGCTTTACAAAGGATTAGGCGAAGAACCTAAAATTTCAAAATACGAAGATTATTTTGTTAAACGGTCATTAGATTCTTTGAAACCCAACGGCGTTTTGGCGATGGTTCTTCCATCAGGTTGGCTCAACCGACAAAAGAATTTACAGAATGCTAGTGTTTTGGAAGGTTTCCGTTTACCCAATGGCGCTTTTGCAGGAACACAAATCGGAACGGATATTATCATTCTCAAAAAAAACAATCACCAGATTTCTGCGGATATTTCCAAATATTTTGAAAATAATCACACAAGAGTTCTCGGGGAAAACCGTGAGAAAACCAATCGTTTTGGGCGTTTGGAAAATTATATCCACGGAAATTTGGATGAAGCTCTCTTTAAGATTGAACAATTTAAAAATAAAAAAGAAACCGAGAGAATCGGAAATCTTTTTGAAGATTTGTTTTTAGAAAATACTGAGTCCAATTCTGTTACAAAAGTTCCTGTAAAAAAAGAAATTATTGCGGAGAAAATAGATGAGTTGAATTTAACAGAAACTCAAGAAAAAATTGAATTGGTACTTTCTAAACTCAATAACATCAAGTTTAAATCTCCCACCATTACGACTGAAATAAGAAAGTATGAAAAACTGCGCGAAGATTTAATCACAAAACCAGCATCGTTTTCAGAAGAAAAATTAAAAGAATTGATAGAAAAAAGTGATAGAATAATTTCTATTCACAATACGAGAACTGAGAAGGAATATAAAGTCCAAACGGAGCCTTCCATAAAGAAAGGAATTTTAAAATATCAATTCTCCAAACAGGATGAAATTGTAAATACTTCCTTGCAAAATAGTTCAAACATTACGAAAGAACAAATTGAAGCATTCAGAGATACATCTTACGATGGAACGCTCAACAATCACGAAAAACATTCCAAATTTTCAAATTATTCTGATGGAGTTTGGATTCACGATTTTTATTATGCAGAAGGAAATATTTATGCGAAGTTAGAGCAGCTCGAAAAAGATTTTGCAGATAAAAATGCTGTTGGTGGAACGGAAAATCAGTACGAAAAACAAAAAGCATTATTAGAAAATGTTCTACCAAAAGCGAAATCTTTAGATGAAATTTATATCAGTCCGAACCACGAGTTCGTGCACAAATTTGAGTTAGGCCAAATAGAAAAAGACCAATATAATCATATTACAAAACGTACCGAATCAGTCATTGTAGATTACAATCTTGCGGAAAGATTCAAAGACTTTGTAGGCACTTTGTCAAGTGAAGCCTTTGCGGGTTCTTCAGCTTGGGAAGTGCGAAGCTTTGTAGATAATGAAACAGTTACAGGAAGCGATAAGGAGAGAAATGCGTTAGTCAGAGAAAGACGAAAAGCTGCTGCGAATGATTTGTTTTACAAATTTGTACGTGAAGAATTATCAGATGACATTAGAACTCGTTTTGTAAAAGATTTTAACCGCAATTACAATAACATCCACGTTCCGGATTATTCTAAATTCCCATTGTTTTCAAAGATTCATAAGAATTTCAAAGGAAAGGAATTTAGATTAGCAGAGGTTCAGAAGGCGGGAATCGGAAGACAGACCACAAAAGGCGTAGGACTTTTAGCGCACGAAGTGGGTTATGGAAAAACATTGTCCGGAATCCTTTCAATGCACGAAGCAATGGAAAGAGGAAATGCGAAAAGACCAATCATCGTAGTTCCGAATGACAGCATTATGAAACAATGGGTGGAAACGATTTTTGAAACGATTCCCAACGCGAAAGTTAATGTTTTAGGGAATTTGGGGAAAGATTATGACCTTTCAAAATTTGATAATAAAGACGGAGAAATAACCATCGTTACTTATGAAGGTTTTAACAATATTGGATTTTCATCAGAAATAACCGAAGAACTTTCGTCAAAATTCAGTTACATCTCTGCAAGTGAAATGAAGGGCGTTACCAATACCGAAAGAGACCTCCAAATTGAGTTTCAGAAAGAAAAGGAGATTGAGGGAAAAATGAAGCGTGGTAAAATCTATGACTGGGAAGATTTTGGATTCGACCATTTGACTTACGACGAAGTTCACAATGCCAATCATATTGTAGGAAAAGTAAAAATTGAGGACCGAAGATTTGCGTCCGATTTTAGAAGTCAAAACCAACAGACTTCCAAACTGGGAATCAATACCTGGATGGCAGCTCAGTACATTCAAGACAAAAACGACGGAAGAAATGTGACCTTGCTTTCCGCAACGCCTTTTACCAACAAGCCTTTGGAATATTATTCCATTCTTTCTTTAATAGCAAATAAAAGATTAGAAGAATCGGGATATTTCAACGTCAATACTTTCTTCGAGACCTTTATGGAAGCGGATAATGATATGGAAATTGATGCAAAGGGTGATGTGAAATTTAAAGCCAACGTTCGGAGATTTAAAAATAATTCGCTGTTTCAACAATTACTTTCGGAATTCATTGATATAAAAGGAGAAGAAGACAATCCTGAATTAATTCGTCCCAACAAAATTAACAAAGAATATAAAATTGAACAGAATGATCTCACAAGAGAACAGTATGAGCTGCTCAATGAAAATTTCAGTGAGACTGAAAAAGGAGCAATTTTAACACATATTCTCAATGCCAGATTGATTGCTATTTCACCGTATTTATCGCCATTTTATGATGGCGAAGAACCTTCAATAAAAAAATTCATAGAAAATTCTCCGAAGTTAAAAGACACGATGGATTTGATAAGGCAGAACAAAAAAGATCTTCCTGACTCAGGACAAATTGTGTATTCTGAATTAGCAGTTGCTCAGTTTCCAAAAATAAAAGAATATCTCATAACAGAAATTGGTTACAAACCCGAAGAAATCGGAATCATTACCGGGGCGACCAATAAAAACCAAAGAATTTCTATTCAAAATGATTTTAATGAAGGAAAAATAAAAGTAGTTATTGGAAGTGAAGCCATTCAGGAAGGAATGAACCTTCAGGAAAACACAACCGATGTTTATATGCTTACGTTGCCATATAATTTTACGTCACTCCGACAAGTGGAAGGACGAGCCTGGAGGCAAGGAAACAAGAACGAAAATGTGCGGGTTAATTTTATGCTGACCAATGACAGTATTGATGTGTTTATGCTTCAAAAACTGCAATCCAAACAGGCAAGATATTTAGAAGCAATGAAAAAAGGAGCCGATGTTTTGGATATTTCAGACATCAGGACTCAAGAATTAAAAACCTCCATCATTACCAATCCCGAAACCAGAGCCAATATCGAAATCGAACTCATTAAAAAGAAGATTGAAAGTGAAAAAAATAAACATTTGGCCGATAGTGCATTTGTTCTGAGAAAATATGAAGATGTTTTGAAAGTAAAAGAATTGGTAACCCAAGCCGAGCATTCATATAATAGAATTGAAGGCTATTCGAAAAATGGCGATGCAAATGCTGAATATTGGGCAACCCAATTACCATCATATCAAAAAACAATTGAACTTCATAAAGTTCAAGTACAAGAAGTAATTGAAAATTTAGCTCAGAAAGGAATAGATGTTACTCAAATTGAATATCAAACCAAAATGACTGAAGATAAAATTGCGGAACTGGATAAAAAGCTGGAAGAGCTTCCAGCAGTTAGAGAAAATTTAGTAGTTCAATACAGAATAGAAAAAGAGGAACAGCTTAAAGCGAATGAAAATAGAAATTATGTGAGAGAAAGAGCGAGGGAAAATACAGTTTTATATAACAATTTAACAACAGTAGATTTTATAGATAAAGTATTAAACCAAAAAGAGAATATTTACTTAGATAATTTTCAGAATGTTGTCCGAAGAAGGTAGTTATTTATTTGTATATAGCTTAGTAAGATATATTTATATTGATTGTTTAGTACGGATTATTAAAAGAGATTTGTGCTTTGTAAGATACTGTAGTATAAATAATTTTTTTTAAAAGTCTTGTTAGTAATAAATTTTAAAAAAATAGATAAAATTTAATATATATTTATAAATATAAAATAATTAACTTTGTCGCATGAATTTTCTAAGATTGCTTTTTACAGTCTACTTCATGGCATTATCATTAATGCCATGCATGGATGTTGCAAAAGCGCAATCAAAAAATGAAAATGTATCATATTCCTATATAAAATCTGAGCAAAACGATGCTCATTCAAAAACAGATTCTTGTTCTCCTTTTTGTTATTGTAATTGCTGCAGAATCAGCGTTACTTCGCTCAAAATAAATCCTGTTTTAGAATATCGTAAACAGATAAAAGAGTACTATTCTAAAAAAATTCTTTTCATAAAGAATGACTTTGCATATTTGGTGTACGATCAGATATGGCAACCTCCTAAAATATAATTTTTGTTAATCAGACGGAAGAATTGTCTTTCGTCAAAACAGTTATGGAAACATTGCAATAGCATTGCGTTGTATTCTTACTCATTTTTGTCGCTCGATTTTTAGAACAAATAGTTGTTCCAAAAGGTAGTTGTGACATTCAATAAAAATTATATTCTCATGTTAGATAAAATCATAAGATTTAGCATCAAGAACAAGATTGTCATTGGTATAATGACCTTGTTGTTGATTATTTGGGGAGTTTGGAGCGCAACCAAACTTCCGATCGATGCCACACCCGACATCACCAACAATCAGGTTCAAATAATCACGGTATGTCCTACTTTGGCCGGTCAGGAAGTTGAACAGTTGGTGACATTCCCTATAGAACAGAGTATTGCTAATGTTCCTGATATTGAGGAGACCAGAAGTATTTCACGATTCGGTTTGTCTGTAATCACTGTTGTATTTAAAGAAGAGGTTGACGTTTATTTTGCCCGCCAATTGATCAGTGAAAAGCTGAAGCAGGCTGCTGAAGAAATTCCAAAAGGAATTGGCACACCAGAGTTGGCTCCGGTAAGTACAGGACTTGGGGAAGTATATCAATACATCCTTCATCCAAAGAAAGGAAGTGAGAAAAAATACGATTCCAAAGAACTTCGTACAATGCAGGACTGGATCGTTCGAAGACAGCTTAATGGTACTCCCGGAGTTGCAGAGATTAACAGCTTCGGAGGACAGCTAAAACAATATGAGGTCGCTGTTAACCCTGATCGTCTACGAGCGATGGGAGTTAGTATTTCTGATATTTTTGCAGCTCTTGAAAAAAATAATCAGAACACAGGCGGAGCCTACATTGACAAAAAGCCTAATGCTTATTTTATCCGTGGAATTGGACTTGTGACCTCTCTTGAAGATGTTGGGAATGTTGTAGTTAAAAATGAAACAGGGAGTGTGCCTATATTCATTAAAGATGTTGCTGAGGTTCGTTTGGGAAGTGCGGTTCGATATGGTGCCATGACATTTAATGGTGAGGTGGATGCTGTAGGTGGAGTGGTGATGATGCTTAAAGGTGCTAATAGTAATGAGGTAGTGCAATTAATCAAAGAAAAAATACCAACTATTCAAAAATCTTTACCTACTGATGTGATTATTGAGCCTTATTTAGACAGAACTAATCTAGTTGGCAGAGCTATTGATACTGTCGAGAAAAATCTTATCGAAGGAGCGTTGATAGTGATTTTTGTGCTGGTAGTATTTCTCGGTAATTTACGAGCCGGTCTTATTGTGGCATCTGCCATTCCGTTGTCCTTACTCTTTGCTTTGGGAATGATGAACGTTTTCGGAGTAAGTGCCAACTTAATGAGTTTAGGGGCGATTGATTTTGGATTAATTGTCGACGGAGCTGTTATTATTGTTGAAGCGACTCTTCATCACTTAGGATTGCGGAAAACAACACGTCTTCTTACCCAGTCTGAGATGGATGAAGAGGTATTTCTTTCAGCTTCTAAAATCAGAAGCAGCGCAGCATTTGGGGAGATTATTATTTTGATTGTCTACATTCCTATTTTAACGTTAGTAGGTGTTGAGGGTAAGATGTTTACTCCGATGGCTAAAACTGTAGGTTTTGCAATCTTTGGTGCATTGATATTATCATTGACCTATATTCCAATGATGAGTGCACTTTTTTTATCGAAGAAAATCTCGCATAAAGAAAATTTCTCAGATAAAATGATGAACCGACTCCAAAAAATCTATCAACCTCTACTAGAGAAAGCTTTAAAAGTAAAATATTGGTTAGTAAGTGTTACTGTTGCATTATTTGCAGTTTCATTATTTATATTTGGAAGAATGGGGGGCGAGTTTATCCCTCAACTCCAAGAAGGTGATTTTGCTTTTCACTGTATTCTTCCACAGGGAAGTTCATTAAGTCAGAGTATTGAAACCTCTATGCAGGCCTCCAGGCTGATCAAGCAGTTTGACGAAGTTAAAATGGTTGTAGGGAAGACCGGTGCTGCTGAAGTGCCTACTGATCCAATGCCTCCTGAAGCTACTGATATGATGGTGATCTTAAAACCGCAAAGTGAATGGAAAACAAAAAAATCATATGATGAATTAGCAGATGAGATCTCTGAAAAGCTTGAAGCTATTCCCGGGGTATTTTTCGAAAAAAATCAACCGATCCAGATGCGTTTCAATGAGTTGATGACAGGAATCAGACAAGATGTAGCGGTTAAAATTTTCGGTGAAAATTTAGATTCTTTAGCGATATATGCGGATAAAACAGCAAAAATTATTCAGTCTGTTAATGGTGCGAGTGCTCCACAGATCGAACGTGTTAGTGGTCTTCCGCAAATTAATGTTGAATATGACCGCACAAGAATGGCTAATTACGGGCTGAATATTGAAGACGTAAATACTGCTGTAAGTACTGCTTTTGCAGGTCAGGCTGCAGGTCAGGTATTTGAGAATGAAAGAAGGTTTGATCTGGTGGTTCGTTTGGATAGTTTACATAGAACCAGTATTGATGATGTCAACAATCTGATGGTGTCTACGAAGACAGGAATACAGATCCCGCTTTCACAGGTGTCCAATATCAATTATAAACTTGGCCCCGCACAGATTAGTCGTGAGGCAGGTAAAAGGAGAATCGTCATTGGTTTTAACGTAAAAGGCCGAGATGTAGAAAGTGTAGTAGAAGAAATCCAGCAGAAGCTTAATAAAGAAAAATTACCATCAGGATATTATTATACATATGGCGGACAATTTGAGAATCTTAAAGCTGCCAGTAAACGACTGACCATTGCTGTACCTGTATCATTATTTTTGATCTTTATGCTGTTATATTTTACTTTTGGTTCGCTAAAGCAGGCTGCCTTGATCTTTACGGCAATTCCAATGAGTGCTATCGGCGGTATATTCGCGTTAATGCTTCGCGGTATGCCTTTTAGTATCAGCGCGGGAATTGGGTTTATTGCATTATTTGGTGTAGCGGTACTTAATGGTATTGTGTTGATCGGAACATTTAACGAGTTAGAGAAGGAAGGTGAAACCAATATTTTAAAACGTGTGATGGAAGGAACTAAAACTCGTCTGAGACCTGTTTTAATGACAGCCACAGTCGCATCATTAGGATTTTTACCTATGGCAATTTCAACCGGAGCCGGGGCAGAAGTTCAGAAACCTTTGGCGACCGTTGTAATCGGGGGACTGGTTACAGCAACTTTCTTGACTCTTTTTGTTTTACCGATGTTATACATTATCTTCAGTACTAAACTAAAAATCAAAAAGCCTTCAGGTAATAAGCCACTGACAGCGGTTTTAGTTTTAGGTTTTTTATTCATTGGACAGACCTTTAACGCACAACAAGGTACCCCTGTTACAGTTGAGGAAGCTACGAGCATCGCATTGACCAACAATAATTTAATGCGGTCGAAAGATTTGGATATTAAAGTAACAGAGGCACTGAAACCTACTGCTAAAGAACTTCCAAAAATGAGTTTAGATGCTCAGTTAGGCCAATACAACAGTAAAAAATTCGATCAATCTTTTTCTATATCTCAAAGTATTCCGTTTCCAACATTGTTTAAAGCAAGAAGAGAACTTATCGCTGAACAGATCAAAGGAAAGCAGATCAATAAGGAGATTTCGGTCAACGAACTTGCAAGACAGGTTAGGACCTATTACTATCAGATCGAATATCTGCAATTTAACCAGTCAAAATTAAAAAATCTGGATAGTTTATATCAGGATTTTATAAGAATTGCTACGGTCAGATTTAAATCAGGAGATATTAAAAAGATAGAGATCAATACTGCAGAAACTCAGAAAGGGGAGATCAATTTGTTGTTGAAGCAAAATGAAGTTTATTTGAATAATGCATACAAAAACTTAAAAACCTTATTGAATACTTCGGGAGACATCTCGGTTCCTTATAACACAAATTATGAGCCCCTGAAAGCTAATTATGTATTTGACAGCGCGTCAATAGCGAATCATCCAACAGTAAGGTCTTACTATCAGGAGATGACCATAGCAGAAAAAAATAAAAACGTTGAAAGGTCTCTGGGCCTACCTGATTTCAGTATAGGTTACACCAATCAGTCTTTAATCGGTACCCAGACGATCAATGGTATGGATCGGAATTTTAATGCGGGAAATAGATTTCACGCAGCAACTATTGGCGTTACGATTCCCCTGACTTTCGGTGCTACAAAAGCGAGAATGCAATCTTGGGAGTTCCAAAAGCAAGTAGCGGAATCTAATGCAAAATTACAGCAAAAACAGCTGGAAGCGCAACTGGAAAACGCTTTGAATCAATATCAGCAGGATGTAGAGCAATATAATTATTATATTAATCAGGCTATACCCAATGCTGAGAAAATAGCTAAAGCCGGACAATTGGGATATAAAACAGGAGAAATTTCCTACGTTGAATATCTTTTTGCGCTTCAGACTTCTACCAATATTCAATTAAAGTATCTCGAATCGATTCAACAGGTTAATCAATCTGTTATTACCATTAATTCTATCATAAACAAATAAAATGAAAATTAAATATAATATAGTATCTACGCTGTTAATTTCTTTTTTAGTCTTAAGCTGTGGAAAAAAAGAAGCCTCTGAGGAAACGGAAGTAAAAGCAAAAACCGAACAGGTAGAGGAGGCTCATGAAGAGGCACCGCAAACGATCGCGGCATTAACAGAAGAACAAATGAAAGCAGTCGGAATCTCCTTAGGTAAAATTGAGATGAAAGATCTGACCTCACTTGTTAAAGCCAATGGTGTATTGAGTGTTCCCAACAATAGAAAAGCTACCGTTACCTCTCTGTATGGTGGGGTGATTAAGACATTAAATGTACAGATAGGAGATCATGTGAGGAAAGGGCAGGTAATTGCATCAATCAATAATCCCGAGTATATTCAGCTTCAGGAGCAATATCTTACAGTGAACAGCAGGATCGCGTTTGCTGAACAGGAATATAGAAGGCAACGTGAACTATTTGATAATGATGCCGGAGCAAAAAAGAATCTGCAAAGCTCTGATGCTGAATTAAAAAGTTTAAGAACCCAAAGATCATCACTACAGAGACAGCTCCAGCTTATGGGGATCAGCCCGGGTAAAGTAAGCAATGGTAATCTACGATCTGGGTTGGTTATAACTTCACCGATCAGTGGAACCGTAAGCAGTATCAATGCGCAGATTGGAAGTTATGTTGATGTGGCATCACCAGTTCTTGATATTATTGATAATAGTTCTATCCATTTAGATCTTCAGGTTTTTGAAAAGGATCTACCTAAAATGAAAGTTGGACAAACTGTACAGTTTAAGCTGACCAATAATCCGGAAACTTTGTATAACGCTACCGTATTTAGTATCGGGTCGTCATTCGAAAATGAGAGTAAAACGATCTCTGTACATGCGAGTGTTACAGGAAATAAAGTGGGGTTGATCGATGGGATGAATGTTACCGGAATGGTAAGCCTTGGAAACTCAAGCACCGCTGCCGTTCCTGATGAAGCAATCGTGGAAGCTGACGGTAAATTCTATGTTTTCATACAGACTTCTAAAAAGCCTGAAGAACATGCTGAAGAGGAAGAAGGGGGTGAGAAAGAGGAAGGTACAAAAGAGGCAGCGCATACCAAGAATCAAGGAAAAACATTGAATTTTGAGAAAATAGAAATTGTTAAAGGTTCTTCAGATCTAGGTTATACTGCAATCACTCCAGTGACCAAAATTGCACCTGATACAAACATTGTGGTAAAAGGTGCATTCTTCGTCAATGCTAAATTATCTAATTCAGGAGGGCATGAAGATTAGATTTATTATTACGAAAGCCTTTATATAAAAGTTTCAGCTGTAATAAAAAATAACATTATGCTACGAATCGAATTAAATCGTGAACTACGTATCATAATGTTATATCAAATCTATAAACAAAAGTTATGTTACTAAACAAGAAAATTTCAATCTGGTATTTTATTGATCAAATTAAAAGCCAAATATTACTGATTGTTATACTTGCTGTAGGTATAGGTTTGTTGGATCTGCATCCTATTTTCAAAAAAATATCAATTCCATTAAGCATTCCCGCAATTTTAGGAACTGCTGTATCACTGCTACTTGCATTTAGGACGGCGCAGTCATACGAGAGATGGTGGGAAGCAAGAACCGTTTGGGGTGCTATTGTTAATGATTCCAGGTCTCTTATCCGATTAATTATTCAGTTCATTCCTCAGGATAGTGCGGACGTTAAAATATTTGCAGAAAGACAAATCGTATGGGTCTATGCGTTAGGCGAAGCATTAAGAAAACAGCCTTTTTCCGGTAAAGTAGGGGAGTATTTGAATATGCATCAGATTAACGCTGTTAATATACCCAATGCAATTTTGGATGAACATTCTTATCACTTAAGACAAATAGCCGAAAAAGGATTGGTATCAGATTTCAAGGAGGTTCAGCTTAACGAAGTTCTCATGAGGCTGTGTGACAATATGGGAAAATGTGAAAGATTGAAAAATACGGTATTTCCACGTGCCTATAGTATTTTACTGCATACTCTTATATATGTTTTTGCTTTTATACTCCCTTTCGGATTGGAAGATTCCCAGCTCACCTTGGAAATTATTACAACGATCACTATTCCTCTGCTATTTATAGCCATTGAGAAAACAGCAATCATCATGCAGGATCCTTTCGAGAATACTCCTGTGGATACGCCAATGACATCTATTGCACAAACTATAGAAATCAATATTTTACAGATGATCAAAGAAAATGATATTCCTGTTAAAAAAGAAAATAATACTTACTTCGAAATGTAGAGTCAATCTAGTAAATACATAAAATTATGAGCGACACAAATAAACAGACTGGATCTGCATCAAGCAGACATAAGAAAAATTTACTCATCGTCCTAGCACTAAGTGGTACTTATCTTATTGCTGAAGTCATTGGAGGAATTGCAACAAAAAGTCTTGCATTGCTTGCGGATGCTGCTCACATGCTAACAGATGTTGTCGGTTTACTCCTAGCATTTATTGCAATCAAAATTGGTGAGAGAAAGGCTAGTCCTGAAAAAACATTTGGGTACTATCGCACAGAGATTTTGGCTGCTGTGATTAATGCTGTTGTGCTATTGGGTATCTCATTATTTGTTTTATATGAGGCATTTCAAAGATTTAAAAATCCTCCTGAAGTGCAAAGTGGCTCCATGATGATCGTTGCAGGAATTGGTTTTGTGGTCAATATCATCGGTATCCTTATCATAAGAAAGGACTCCAATGAAAGTCTTAATATGAAAGGTGCTTATTTTGAGGTCTTGTCGGATATGCTGACATCCGTAGGAGTAATGATCGCAGGTGTGATAATGCTGACAACACAATGGTATTACGCAGATCCGATCATTTCTGCGGCAATAGGTCTATTAATCATTCCCAGAACCTTAAAGTTGCTTATGGAAGCGGTTAATGTCTTATTGGAAGGTACACCGAAAGATGTAGATATCAGCAAGCTTCGATCTTCACTGGAAGAACTTTCGGGAATCAAGGAAATCCACGATCTACATGTCTGGTCGCTTACATCAGGCGTTAATGCCATGAGCGCACATGTGATTGCAGATGATAACAAAAATCGCAATGAACTCCTGCAAATATTAATAGATAAAGCAACGACAGATTTTAAAATAACCCATACCACTTTTCAAATCGAATATGAAGGTTATGATGAAACTGAAATACACTTGTAGATGAATGATCAGAATAGATTGAAAATGAAATGAAATCTAAATGATTATTTCTATATCAAATAAAATTGATTTCTAAAGAATTAATGATGTAATCACTTATAAAACTTGTTTATGAAACTAATTAAAATTAAGCGAAGCAGTTATAGCCTGCTCATTAATTTTTTCTTATTATATATAATTTTTTCCTTTGTCCTCAGGATAGGATTTTCTATTGCCAGCCTTCAAAAGGCAGAGATTAGTTTTCTTTCATTGCTGAATGTATTTGCTCTGGGATTTTTATTTGATATAGGGGTAGGGGTGTTTTTTGTGCTACCGTACAGTCTGTACCTGCTTTTATTTCCTCAGAAATATAATAATTCGCTTTTCAATAGAGCTATGACTTTTTTTTGCTTTAATGTAGCTGTGCTTATATTGTTGTTTTCATTTTTTGCTGAAGTAACATTCTGGCAGGAATTTGAAAGCCGGTTTAATTTTATTGCAGTTGATTATCTGGTTTATACCTATGAAGTAATCAATAATATTAATGAATCATATCCTTTGCCATTGCTCATTACAGCCATGTTAATAATGACTTCTTTGGTGTTTTTACTTTTCTATAAAAGGCATTACTTCACAGATAATTTTAAGGGCAGTACACCTTTTTTACAAAGATTCTTTATCTTTTTCGGATTGCTTTTCATTTCAGTCATTTATGCATTTTTTATTGACAACAGTTTAGCAGAGAATAGCGAAAACAGGTATCGGAATGAGCTGTCAAAATCAGGAATCTATTCTTTTTTTTCTGCATATAAAAATAACGAGATCAATTATGAACACTTCTATAAACTCATCGATAATAGGGTGGCGTTTAATATTGTGAGAACTGATCTCCAGGAATCTAACTCAGATTACTTATCAAATGATTTCTCAATCTTACGTAACATTAAGGGAGCTGACTCCTATGAGAAGCCCAATGTTATTATGATCACATTGGAAAGTTTCAGTGCAGACTTTATGAAAACATTTGGCAACAATCAGAATCTGACACCTACGTTGGACTCATTGGCGAATCAAAGCATTTTATTTACCAATATGTATGCTACCGGAACAAGAACCGTGCGAGGAATGGAGGCACTTTCACTTGCCGTTCCGCCTACACCGGGGAATAGTATTGTCCGCAGGAAAGAAAATGATAATCTGAGCACTGTAGGATCGAT
The DNA here is from genome assembly GCF_006175945.1 of Chryseobacterium mulctrae. Classification (NCBI taxonomy): domain Bacteria; kingdom Pseudomonadati; phylum Bacteroidota; class Flavobacteriia; order Flavobacteriales; family Weeksellaceae; genus Chryseobacterium; species Chryseobacterium mulctrae. The sequence continues at coordinate 3,386,507 of NZ_VAJL01000001.1, forward strand.
CTTCAGTCAAAAGGGATATGATACTTCTTTCTTATATGGTGGTGATGGTTATTTTGATAATATGAATAATTATTTCGGTAATAATGGATACACAATTGTAGACCGGAAAAGAAATTCTTTTGTAGGGGAAGATTATCAGTCTCCAAGAATACCAATAGAAGACAAGGAGGTCACTTTTGAAAATGCCTGGGGTATTAGTGATGAAAATCTTTATGATCAGGTGATAAAGCAAGCAGATCAAAAATTTGCAGCGGGGAAACCTTTTTACGATTTTGTAATGAACACTTCCAATCATCGTCCTTATACATATCCTGAAGGAAAGATTGATATTCCCTCGGGATCGGGAAGGGAAGGCGCCGTGAAATACACAGATTATGCGATCGGTCAGTTTTTTAAAAAGATAAAGAATAAATCCTGGTACAAAAATACCATTGTTATAATTGTTGCAGATCATTGTGCCAGCAGTGCGGGCAAGAACGATATCGATGTCGCAAAATACCATATCCCTGCAATGATTGTCAACCTGAACGACAACGAACCATTCAGAATTGAAAAAATGTGCTCTCAGATCGATTTGTATCCAACACTTTTCGCACTTTTAGGTTGGACATATCAGAGTAATCTTTATGGTAAAAATGTTTTAGGCGAAAGCTATATTCCAAGAATATTTGTAAGTACCTATCAGAAACTTGGATATATGGAAAACAACAAATTGGTTATTCTAGGTCCACAGCAAAAAACAGAGACGTATTTGTATGACAAGGAGAAAAATAAACAAAATCCAGAGATGCTGTCTGAACAGTATGTAAAAAAAGCGATAGCAAATTATCAGTCGGCCTACTATCTTTTCAAGAATGAAGGATTAAAACAGAAGCGGATTAAAAAGGGAAATATAACCACAACTAGATAAAGTGATATAAAATGGATCTAAAATTTGAACTTTTACTTGCCGGAAAATTATTATTAGCACTGTTTTTTGGCGCGATAATAGGTTTCGAAAGAGAAACTGCCCATAAAGATGCAGGGGTTCGCACTTTTGGCGTTCTCTGTATGGCTTCTTGCTTATTTGTGGCAGTTGCCTCGCATCTTACAGATGATAAATCTGCAATAGCGAGAATGTTGGCGGCGATACCTGCCGGTTTAGGATTTATCGGAGCTGGACTGGCATTTAAAGATAGTTCCAAAAGCATGCAGGGGCTTACAACATCCACTGCTTTATGGGCTGCATCGGCAATAGGATCTGCCCTTGCACTGAACATGTTTTTGTTATCTTTTTTAGCAACTGTTCTTACCTTGTTCATCTTAAGTATTAACAAATTTGGCTGGTATAAAAAAATTCTAAAAACCGGAAGACAATCAGACCAGGATATATATATAAAGTAACCTAAAAATCATAAAAATAATATTATTATGGAACATAAACACATCTACGACGAAAATGGAAAGCAGCTCTGCTGTACTCCACAGGAAGGCAAAATCTATAAAGATGCTGGAGCCAAAAAATTAGTTGAAGAAGACGGATGCTGCGCTCCAAAGAAGAAAACGGAAGATCATCAACATACAGATGATGATGGACATGATCATGCAGAAACTGATAAAACAGCGTTTCAGATGTTCTTGCCTGCGATTATTTCTTTGGTATTGTTATTAGCAGGCATTGCATTGGACAATTACATTAAGCCTGAATGGTTTAAAGACTGGGTACGTATTGTCTGGTACGGTGTTGCTTATCTACCGGTAGGCCTACCGGTTTTAAAAGAGGCATTTGAAAGTATCAAACAAGGTGATGTGTTTTCAGAATTTTTCCTTATGAGCATTGCAACGATAGGGGCTTTCATTATCGGAGAATTTCCTGAAGGAGTAGCGGTTATGTTGTTCTATGCAGTAGGAGAGGTTTTTCAGACTCTGGCTGTGTCGAGAGCTAAAACCAATATTAAGGCTCTTTTAGATCAACGTCCTGATGAGGTAACGATTATTGAAAATAATCAGCCTAAAAAAATCAAAGCTGCCGAAGCCAAAATCGGGGATACGATTCAGTTAAAATCAGGAGAAAAACTGGCATTGGACGGAGAACTGATCTCCGATTCTGCGTCTTTCAATACCGCAGCGTTAACAGGAGAGAGCAAACCTGATTCTAAAAATAAAGGTGAAACAGTTTTAGCCGGAATGATCAATATGAACAGCGTAGCTTTGATTAAGGTTAATACAGCTTATGAGGATAGCAAACTCAGTAAGATCCTTGAACTGGTACAAAATGCAACAGCTCAAAAAGCTCCGACTGAACTTTTTATCAGAAAATTTGCAAGAATTTACACCCCAATTGTGGTTGCATTAGCTGTTTTGATCTGCTTAGTACCTTATTTCTTTGTTGATGATTATGTTTTCAGAGATTGGTTGTACAGAGCATTGATTTTCTTAGTTATATCTTGTCCGTGTGCATTGGTGATCTCTATCCCGCTTGGCTATTTTGGAGGTATCGGAGCAGCGAGCCGCAATGGTATATTATTTAAAGGAAGCAACTTTTTGGATAAGATCGCTGAGATTCAGAATGTGGTAATGGATAAGACCGGAACTATGACAGAAGGTGTTTTCAAAGTTCAGGACGTTACCATTAAAGAAGGATTTGACAAAGATGAGATTCTCCAATTGGTCAATGTTGTTGAAAGTAAAAGTACCCATCCTGTGGCTACTGCTGTTCACGAGTTTGTAGGAGAGATCAACAATTCGATCAATTTAGAGGATACTGAAGAAATTGCAGGGCATGGGCTTAAAGCGAGAGCTAATGGGAAGGAAATCCTGGTGGGTAATTTTAAACTATTGGATAAATTTAAGATCGGTTATGATGTAGACCCATCCAAAATCGTATATACGGTGATAGCTATCGCATATGATGGAAAATTTGCAGGATTCATTACGATTGCCGACCGAATCAAGGACGATGCAAAGCAAGCAGTTGAAAAACTTCATAGCTTGAATGTAAAAGCGACTATGCTAAGTGGTGACAAGACAACTGTAGTAAAATATGTGGCTGAGCAGATCGGTATTGACAATGCTTTTGGAGACCTGCTTCCGGAAGATAAGGTCAACAAGGTCAAAGAAATCAAAGCAAGAAATGAAAGTGTGGCTTTTGTTGGTGATGGTGTAAATGATGCGCCTGTAGTAGCATTAAGTGATGTTGGAATAGCAATGGGTGGACTTGGCAGCGATGCGACCATCGAAACTGCCGATGTTGTGATCCAGGATGATAAACCATCAAAAATACCTATGGCGATCAATATTGGAAAGAAGACCAAAAGGATCGTCTGGCAGAATATCATTCTTGCCTTTGTTGTAAAAGCCATCGTGCTCGTACTTGGAGCTGGTGGACTGGCTACGATGTGGGAAGCTGTATTTGCTGATGTGGGAGTTGCTTTGATTGCAATACTCAATGCAGTCAGGATTCAAAGAATGAAATTTTAAAAGAGATTATCACAGATAAAAATAGAGCAAATTCTAGTATCCTGTTTCCTTAGGATATTACAATTCTAAGGAAAATTTGCCTCCACTCATATTATTAAGATTGAGTTCCCATAAAAGATGGGAACAGGGAAGTTACATCCAATTTTACGATATAAAATTGAATACTATTAATGTTAGATCCGAACAATAAAAATCAGAAATATAATTTTTATGTGGACTTATGTAAAAAAAAACTCAATACTAATCCTTTTACTGAAATTCTCTCTAAGTATTTATGCTCAGGATAGTTTGTCATTGCAAAAAACTGCTCAACAAGATTCTTTAATAATAAGAGATGATACTTTGGATTATAAAAAACTTATTGTTCCGGTTAGCTTGATATCGGCAGGTGCAATTGGTTTTACAATTCCTGAAATCAAAAAGTTTGATTATGATGTGAGAAGGGAGGTAAACGATCATACATTAAACAATTCAAAATTAGACAACTATACCTTATTTGTACCAGCTGCGCTCGTTTATGGTTTAAACATAGCGGGTGTTCGAGGGAAACATAACTTAAAAGATCGAACGATCATTTTAGCAACATCACAAGCTATCTTATTGGCAATAGTTATTCCTTCAAAATCATTGATCGGCAGGGAGCGGCCTGATCAATCAAATTATATGTCATTTCCCTCAGGTCATGCAGCGATCGCATTTTCAACTGCACAGTTTATGTTCAGAGAATATAGGGACAGCAATTATTGGATCAGTCTGTCAGGATATCCGTTTGCCATTTTTACTAGTGTGTACAGAATCATCAATAATAAGCATTGGGTTACAGATGTCCTGTCTGGTGCTGGTATCGGAATTTTTTCTACTGAGATAGCATATTGGTTATATCCAAAGATCAAAACTTTATTTAAAAGTAAGAATGAAAAAACATTATCTATGATTTCTCCTTATTTCCAGAAGAGTTATCAGCAGAAAAGTTTGGGTTTGAATTACCAGCTATTTTTTTAAATGAGAAATTATGGGATTTAAAAGACGATTTAGGAGACGAATAATCAGGAGGGGAAAGCATCGGCTTGCGTCAGAAGATATATTCTATTTGATAGTTTTTAGTATCCTGATACTATCTCTTATAACATATGGATTTAAGAAATATTTTCATCCTGTCAAAGACCATCATTTTAAATATCATCAAAGTAAAAACTAATCAATCTACTTCCTAAAACGATCAATAGTTAACTATGGACAGATAGAAATAATATTTTTTTAGAGTAATGTTTTAACATATCACGTTTTTAAAGGACATTTAAAATTATTTAGATGTTTGAAGCAATATTGTTTAAAACAATGGAAAGTATTTAAAATCAGTAGATTATAGCTTTGTTTTGGCATCTTATTTGCCTTTCACAAATAACAACATATATAAATTAATATTCACCTTTAAATTAAAATGTTATGAACAGCGAAGATCAAAAAAAAGAGACACACGACCATCCAGAACATCACGAACACAAAGAACATCATCCGCACAAGGAACATCACGAGGGTCCTGAACATGCAGATGAGCCGGAGCATCACGATGAGGCCGAGCATCATCAAGAAAAAGAACATCACGATGAGAAAGAACATCATGATGAGAATAAGAAGTAAATAGCATAGTTCTTATAAATACTGAATTTCAATACTGGAATTCAGTATATTTTTAATAATATAATGTACCGTATTTTAATCTTTCTTCATAAGTGAGCATTTTCAAATATTAATATTTAATTGAGTCGTTATGTATAAAATCTAGATTGAATTCGCTAATTCCAGTAATCCTACGAAACAGTCTTTCTTGCTTTTTGTCCCTTAACAAAAACATAAAGAATATCCACGGAGTATTAACTCAAGAATGACTTTTTGCTCAATCCTAAGATCTGCGGAGGCAAATTATTAGAAATACGTTGAAATACCAAAGCTGAAGCCTACAGTTTTTGCCGCAGGGTTCGCAAAAATGTCTTTCTGTTTCTGAAATCTATAATTAAGTCTAAAAACAGTTTGTGCATTGGGTCTAAAACTGATTGCAGGCATAATACTCCATAAATCTTCTCCAATTTTGCTGTTGTCTTCTCTGAAATGACCTACGTTCCAATCTACATACTCTAAACGGCATGCAAGATTAACGGTTGCTCTTTCCCAATCCAAAATTTTTCTTTTAATTATTGGCTGAACAATGTCTATAAATCCTCCATGCTGCCTGTCTCCATATTGTTGTGTATAAGTTTCCGGGACATCTACTTTAACCCAAGCCCATTCTGCAGTAATTAAAGTTCCAAGGTTTGGAAGTGTATTATTATAATCCAATGCAAATACCCGAACCCTTCTTTTATCGTCAACCTGAAGACCTTCATCCTGAAATTTATTATAGATTCCTCCCATATAAGAGACTCCAAATTCTCCTGCTTTTTCATGTCTTGTGGCAATTTTTGCTGTTAAAAGAGGAACACCGCTGTTAATTTCTTCAAAACGTTCAGGATTACTTTTGGCAGCAGGTAAGTACGTTTTGTTTTGATTATTGTCAATAATTGAATTATCAAAATTTCCTGATAGATATACCTCGTATCCGAACATCCACTCGGCTTTATACATTTTTCCATAAAATCCGAAACCAGCATTACTGAATGTAGCAGGCAACATTTCTGTAGCAGATATAGGACGATCGGTAAACTCCCATTTCGGACCGTCATGATTTTGGTTGAAAGCACCAATTGGATTCATAATAATTCCTCCTCTCAAATTAAGCAAGGGATTAAACTCTACATCAATGGCAGCAAATTCAATATTAATCTCTTTACCTCCTTCTTCTAATTCTATTTCACTCAGAAATTTAATTTTTGAGGAAATTGTAGAAGATACAAAAAGTGTCATCCTACGTAATTGAAATTGATGTCCATCAGATATACCATCAGTGCTGATATGCTGCCAATTGGCTTCCGCATAGCCACCAATAGAGACAGGCACTTTCCCTAATCCTAAGAAGGGACGCTTGTAAACGGCATCCATGTTCAAAGAGCGAGAACTGTCTACAGGTATTCTTTTTAGTAATTCAGAATCTATCTGTGCTGTGGCTTCCTGAAAAATTAAAATTATAATTAGATAGATAATTTTTTTCATACCGGTTTTTTTAAAGAAATTTTCAAAAAATCCGATTCTATGTATACTGGAAATTTTCTTAAGGTCTGATCAGCAGGACCGTTTTGTACTAAACCTTGGTTGGAAAATTCACTACCATGTGCAGGACACTGTAGCTTATCTCCAAATACTTGTAACTGGCTACCCTGATGGGTACATTGCATCCATAATGCTTCATACTCAGTTTCCGAAAAACGAAATACACAAATGGGATATTTGAGAGATTCATTTTGAATAATTACATAGGATAATTTTTTGTCAGGATATTTTGTATCCATAAAATCCTCCAAAGGCAATATGATATAATCGTCTTTAATCGCTCCTGAAATCATTTTATTGCTTATACACCCTGAAAGAATGGGAGGAATTGCAGTAAAGCCTAAACAGACCAAACTGCATTTTTTGAGAAATTCAAGTCTGTCCATAATTATAAGGATTTCAAAAATTTAATAATAGCTTCTTTTTCTTGGACTGGTAATTGAGTGTAATTGGTTCTGCTGGTTGCAGCCTCTCCCCCGTGAAGCTGTATTGCTTCTTCTATACTTTTTGCCCTGCCATCATGCATTAAGAAGTATTGACCGCCTTGTGATTTTGGAGATAAACCTAACCCCCACAGTGCAGGCGTACGCCATTCATAAGTTTTCGCAGTGCCTTCCGTATAGTTGTCATCCAAAGAAGCACCCATATCATGAAGTAATAAGTCTGTGTACGGATAAAACTTTTTATTGGATAATGGTGAAATTGAGGAGGATGAAGTTTTCAGTTCCGGGACATGACATTTATTACAACTTATCTGAGAAAATATAGTCTGACCTTGTTTAATGATACTATTTTCTGCGTCTCGCTGAATAGGTGTTTTCAATGTACGAAGATAAAATACAACATCTGCGATGGTCTTATCAGAAACTTCGGGATCAACATTCATTCCTGAATAAACATCGTGAGGATTAAAAGTTGAAGTAATGCCCATATCTTGATTGTAAGCATTAACGGTTTGTTGTAGTAAACTGTATGTGGATGCCTTTTTACCAAATCTTCCGATATACTTCCCTCCTTTTGTTACAGCAAAGAAGAATGGTGCTTGATATGCCGGAAGATCAATATAATTGGGGACTCCTGAGATGCCATCATTATTTGTATCACAAGGGTCAGCCATTGCCAAAATATCCATATCAGAAACCAATTCAATAAAACCTAATCCGGTATTGGCAGGCGGAGTAAATTTAGAAAATGTTGCTCCGGGAGGAATTGCTTCCGGAGTATAACCTGGTATCGCCCTATTTTGCAATTGAGGACCACCTAAAAGCAAAAATAAATTTCCTGTTTCGTCAGTCTGTCCAAAACGTATAAGAGTAGTAAAGGGAGTCCCTTTTCCATCACCAGCATGACAGCTTCCACAACTTGTTGCCACGAAGGTTGGACCAAGACCTTTCCCGACCGTGAAGGTTTCATCGTTAAAGGCGATATCCCCTCGCAAAAATTGTTGGTTTTCAGCATATGATAACCCCACAATGGAGCCATCAAGTAATTCACTCTCATCTATCGCTTCAGGCTGAAGTTTATCACAAGCTTGTACGATCAGAAAAAGAAGATAGAAAATTATAATAATAGGTATATATCTCTTGCTCACGTTTTTTTTTCAAATATAATAAAAAGTTAGATTAATCTAACTTTTTATTTCGCTATGTCTAATTATTTTTATGACTGCTGTGCATTTATAGCAAACACTATAAATAAAGATTAGATAATTTGAAACGGAATTTAATCTCAGGATATGTGCTGTTAGGATATTTTTCTTGAAAAACAATAACCTTTATCGCATAGTAAATTAATGTGGATATTGAACAGTCCTAGTGTACAAATTTTAATAGCCAGACGAAACAGTTGGTTGCCAAGTGCTAAGGTTGACCGTCTTAATAGTAGTAGGTAATTATTTTTTGTAAATTATACAATTTTACCATCTAAACTTACCAAAGATAAAAAGGATGATAGTTCATTAATGATTTTTGGTTTGGGGATTTATATCAAAAGCGAAAAATGATTAGGGCAGGGTATATTTGTTATTTGAAAATCTGTGGATTATGGAAGAGATAGAAAAAAGATCTACATTTATTTGTGAAAAATAAAAAAAAACATATCTTTGCACCAGTAAAAACGACGCACTCTATTTTTGTTTATTAAAGTGACCTATTCGGTGACCTAAAAATAAGAGAACGACATAAAGCTTATGGATAGGGAGTTTTTCAAATAAGAACAAGTCCCGTCCGGATCGCAAGCAGAAATGCAAATTATTACAAAACCCTTTAAATCTTGTGATTTGAAGGGTTTTTCTTTTTGTTAAAATTGCATATTCCGGTAATTATTTTCAAAAATAAGGGGTCAAATTCGGGGGCTCTAAAATTTTTGAAAAAAGGGACACCTATTTTTTAGAATTTTAGTCTGGATTTTGGGATCTTTTTTTGAAATGAAAAATCAAACTAAAAAAAGAGGTGTCCCCTAAAGAAAAAGGACACCGAATTTTCAAAAAAAGGGACACCGAATCTCTCTTAAAGCCATCCAGTAGGGCGTTTACGAATTGAACATCTTGTAGGTAAAAAACAGCACAATTATTTTTAACCTATAAGTCACCACTATGAACACAAAGCTTTCAATTCTCTTTTATATCAAAAGAGCAAAAACAACATCCCAAGGAAAATCTCCAATCTATTTACGTGTAACTGTTGACAGCAAAAGAACAGAATTTAGCATCAAAAGATTTGTTGAAACTCATAAATGGAGTTCCGAACAAAACAAGATGAAAGGCAATTCTGAAGAATCCAGAACGCTTAATACCTATTTGGATATACTCAAATCCAGAATTTATGAAATTCAGAAAGACCTCATCCATTCTGATAAAGAAGTCAATGGAGAAGCTATTAAAAATATACTGTTGGGAATTGATGAAAGAAAGCGAATGCTTATTCCGATTTTTCAGGAGCATAATAGCAGAATGGAGGCATTGCTGGGAAAAGAATATGCAAAAGGAACTTTGACGAGATATAAAACCTGTCTGAGCCATATCAAAGAATTCCTAAAATGGAAGTTTAATATTTCGGATATCGAGATTACAGAGATAGATCACGCTTTCATTTATGACTTTGAGTTTTTCCTGAGAACAGAAAAATCCTGCGCTAATAATTCAGCAGTTAAGTATGTCAAAAATTTTGGTAAAATTATTAGAATATGCTTAGCTAATAAGTGGATGATTCACGATCCTTTTTTAGGATATAATTCTAAATTCGTTGAGGTAAACAGAGGTTTTTTGGATGAAGAAGAACTAGCACGTTTGCAAAATAAAGTACTGAAGATAGAACGCATTGCTTTGGTTCGTGATGTCTTTCTTTTTAGTTGCTATACAGGGCTTTCATTCATCGATGCGTGGAATCTTTCAAAAGACAATATCGGAACTGGAATTGATGGGAATAAATGGATTTTTACCGCTCGTCAGAAAACAAAGATAGCTTCTCATATACCTTTGCTCCCTATTGCCGAAGATATTATAAAGAAATATGAAAAACATCCGATGTGTGCAATTTCCGGCAAACTGCTTCCTGTTCTCAGTAATCAGAAAATGAATGCCTATCTTAAAGAAATTGCGGATTTGTGCGACATATCTAAAGAACTCACTTTTCACATTGCCAGACACACATTTGCAACAACAGTAACGCTCTCCAATGGCGTACCTATTGAAAGCGTGAGCAAAATGCTTGGTCACAAAAGCATCAAGACTACTCAACATTATGCAAAAATTCTGGATAAGAAAGTGAGTGAGGATATGTTAATATTAAAGAATAAGCTTCAAAATAAAGCAGAGGTTAAGGAGATTTCCTGTTAGTGATATTTAAATAATCCTTCCTTTAGATTTGATTAAAATAATCTATTCGGTTACAAGAAAGACTTGGATTATAAAATCCAAGCCTTTCTTTATAAACCTGAGAAAATGTATTTAATAACTATTAAAATTTGAAAAATTAAGGTTTAAAAGCAAAAGCAGTTCTAAGCCCTATAAAATTTTGGTTAATACCATTTCTTGACCATCCTTCAAAACGTAAGCCTATATCAAGGCCGTATTTTTCAGAAATGCGGATATTTGTTCCAACTGTTGGAGTATAAGTAAATGCTGTACCGCCTTCTTCATCAGTACTTATAGCTGCACCAGCCTCTGCCCCTACATATAATTTTTGAAGAAAATAATATGTAGCCCCTACTTTTAATGGAATTGCACCACTACCTTTAGTATCATCACCAAAATATTTTAGAAGGTCACGAATATCTTTTTTTAATGAAAAATGCATATAACCTGCAGAAGCTGTAAGATTTAGTTTTTCCATAAGTTTGAACTCACCCTTTGCAGAAGCTCCATAACCAAAACTATATGTATCTCCGGAATCTCCCAATGGCAATGCAAAGTCTGTCCCCAAGCTTATCTTTTGAATTTTGCCGACTTGCGCATTACTGAAAGAATAGACGCCAAATACTGCAATAACTGATAAGAATAATTTTTTCATATTTCTTATAATTTTTAATTTAAATATTGATGCAAATGTCTATTTATTGCTACCATATTACAATCTGTTTATCTATGGGTTGAGGATTTTACTAGATGAATTGTACTTTCAGGCATATAGAATATCAAATTCACGTGAAATAATAGCTAAGTTTTCGTTGCGTGCGAAGCACGAACAATGAAAACCCTGTTGAACGGAAGCTTCGGGAGCTTTTTTCAGCATTATGGGTTTACCGACGAAGGATTTTAAAGATATACAGGAGACTTTCAGAAAGGTCTCTTTTTTTGTGGGTGAATTTGATGGTTTTTCTTGGTTTTATCGTGTTTTCCTTCACTTTTAGGCATAAATACCCTTACCCAAAATGCTAGATTTTTGGCTTTTCAAAGTTTTGGCTCATCTCCAAAAACCAAAGGGGCGGACCGCGCAAATCGAACGTTGCAATCGTTACCAAATTCCCAACTTTGCAGCAACTACATTTCGGCTGAAAAGTTTTGGGTGGAAATTTTCCTTTGGGCTGAATGCCTAAATTCTGTTGCAGATTTTTTAGCTTCATTCGTTTCCATGTGCTGCTGAGAAAACCGTAATGGCGGATTTTCACAAATCTTTTCGGCAAAATATGCATCGCAAAACGGCGGATAAACTCCTCATGGCTCAAAACCATCTGCTTTTTGATGCCTTTTTGGCGGTAATCTTTGTACTCCAACGTTACATTTTCCGCATCAACTTTCCTGATTCTCTGGTTGCTGATCGCGATTTTGTGCGTATATCTTCCCAAATATTCCACCACAGATTTCGGGCTGCCAAAGGGTTTTTTAGCGAAAACTACCCAAGGTTTTTCCCAAAGTTTTTGTCTGAGTTTTTCATAAGTTTCTGCTTCATTTTTTCGGTTTTCAAATTGATTTTCATCATTTTCCGTCTGATTTTTATTACATTTTAATGATAACCGAACCTTCAGCTTCTCACAAAATTTAGCCCTGAAAACTTTGCTCAAAGCCTTTACAGGAAACAAAAAATTACCGTCGCTTCTGATGTTTTTCCAAACTCCGTTTTCATCCACGCCGCCACCCGGAACGATGCAGTGCAAATGCGGATGCAGACTCAGATTCTGTCCCCAAGTATGCAAAATAGCGATCATTCCCATTTTTAAACCTCGATTTTCACCAAAGGTTTGCAGCGTTTCCCAAGCCGATTCAAATAAAATATCATACAACATTTTCGGAGCATGAAGTGCGGTTTTGTTCAGCACTTCCGGAACGGTAAAAACCACGTGAAAATAAGGCACTGGAAGCAGTTCGGTTTCCCGGTTTTCAATCCATTTTTCGCGGTTTTTGCCCTGACATTTCGGGCAGTGCCGGTTTCGGCAGGAGTTGTAGCTGATGCTGATATTTCCGCATTCGTCACAAGCGTCAATATGACCGCCCAAAGCCGATGTACGGCACTTTTTTAACGCAAATAAAGTTCTTAATTGCCAGGAATTTAATCCTAAATTTTCTAGTTTTGAACCTAAAATATTCAACACATCTGCGACTTCGTATCGAGGTTGAGATTCAGGTTGAGCAGACTGTATTTTTGAGATTTCTAAACGTTGATTTTCATTAAATTTAAAGCTTGAATTTTGGCTTTTAACAAATTCAAAACCAACTACTTCGCTCTGCATTCCTCAAACAAAGTATCCAGTGGAGAGAAGAGTTTTTGGGTAGAAAGTTGGGCGATTTGAAGGTAAACGAGGGTCGTTTCGATGTTTTCGTGGCCGAGGAGATTTTTGATGCTCACAATGTTCATCCCATCCTCCAAAAGATGCGTCGCAAAACTGTGCCGAAGCGTATGAACACTCACTTCTTTCAATATTTTTGCCGTTTTTGAAGCCTGTTTCACCGCCCATTGTACGCCACGTTGCGAATATCTTGAATCGAATTCTCCACCTGCACGATTTGCTCGAGGTTCTCCAAAGAGAAAATCTTCCGGTTTTTCCGCTTCAATATATTTTTTCAAACCCCGAATCAAATGTTCCGACAAAGGCAAATAGCGGTCTTTTTTGCCTTTTCCCTGAACCACTTTCAGCTGTTTTCGGTAAAAATCCAAATCGCATAAACGGAGATTTCTGACCTCCAGACAGCGCAATCCGCAACCGTAAAGCAACCCGATTAAGATTTTATGTTTTAAAAGTTTACAGCATGACAACATCTGCCAAACCTCCTGTTTACTGAGCACAACAGGCAGTTTTTTCTCTTTTTTAATTTCCGGAAGACTTAGATAATCGTAGCTCAAACCTTCCGATTTCAACAGAAACCGAAGTCCGTAAACCGTGTGTTTAAAATACGATTGCGAGGGTGATCTTGATTTTTTCTGAAGGTAAAAAAGGTAATCGTGGATCTGCTCAGGATCCAATTCTGTCGGGATTTTCCCGAAATGCAGCGACACCGCCGCGACGTGTCTGGAGTAATTATTGAACGTGCTCTGACTGCGTCCCAACACCGAAACCGTACGTTCAAAACGGCTTAAAAGTTCTGTAAAACCAGGCACTTCGCGCTTTGCCTGATTGATGATTTTGTTTTCTCTGAGCTCGTCTAAACTCTTTTTTTTGTAGCCATTCTATTGATTTTTTAATTAACTTTACAAAGTAACTGATTTATGCGATTGGGAAAGCTACCGAAGGTTTAGTTCAACTCAGGCTATACAAAATGTTCCTGTGGGAGATTATTGGGTTATCTTAGAATTTAATGGTTGTAAAACCAAGCAGTTTGTGAAAGTACATGCTTTTCCGCTTCCAAAAATTAAAAAAATAAATGTTAGCAATAACACAGCAACAGTGATTGCAGAAGGTGGAACGGCTCCTTACAAATACTCTAATGATGGATTTTTCTGGCAAGATTCTAATGTATTTACAAACCTTCCTCGAGGTAAAAATATATTTTATGTAAAAGATATCAACGATTGTGCTCCGGTTCAGGCTCAGATCACTGTTCCTAATCTTGTGAATGCAATTACGCCTAACGGAGACGGTAGAAATGATACTTTAGATTATTCGGCATTGGCTTATCTTAAAGATTTAAAAATCTCGATCTTCAACAGATATGGTCATATGATTTATTCTTCAGATATAGATAAAACCTATAAATGGGACGGGAAAATTGGTGGAATGCCAATAAGCACCGGAACATATTGGTACGAAATAAAATGGACAGAGCCAGAAACTCAGGTGTCGGTAATGTATGCCGACTGGATTTTGGTGAAAAACAGAGAATAATACAGTAGAGTATTAGGGATTGATGAAGAGGGTTAGTTTTGTTTTGAGGTTGTCTTCTGGGAAAAGACAGCCTCTTTTTTTAACATGATCAAAGTTTTAATTAAAGCAGTGAAATTTATTTTACTGCTTTTTTTGTATCATTACTATCTTATTTTAATATAAATATTAAAATTAATAATCGTGTATAGGTAATTAATATTTAAAATAATAATTTCGCCCAGATTATTTACACAAACTGAAAAAATAAAATGCATCATTCTATATTATTGGTCTTAGGACTTTTGTTTTCTGTGTTTATGCTGGTCATGTTGGCTCAGCGTATCAAAGTGGCTTATCCTATTTTTCTTGTTATTGCAGGTTTGGGAATCAGTTTTATTCCGGGAATTCCGCATGTAGGGTTAGATCCGGAAATCATATTTCTGATATTTTTACCACCATTATTATATGAAGCGGCTTGGTACACTTCATGGACAGATTTTTGGAAATGGAAACGCCCAATCGCTTTACTGGCTTTTGGTTTGGTGTTTTTTACTTCAACAATTGTCGCTTACTTTACCTCTTCTTTTATTCCTGGGTTTACGCTTGCTTTAGGATTTCTTTTGGGTGGAATTATTTCACCTCCCGATGCAGTTGCAGCAGCTACTGTTTTAAAAGGAATGGGAGTTCCAAAAAGATTGATGACGATTTTGGAAGGCGAAAGTTTGGTAAATGATGCCTCATCGTTAATTGTTTTTAAATTCGCGTTACTTGCCGTAATTACCGGAACTTTTTCAATGCAGGAAGCAACCGGACAGTTTTTCCTTGTTGCAGGAATGGGAATTGTAATCGGTCTAGTCGGAGCGCATATTATGTATGTCATTCACCGATTTTTACCGACAACTCCGGCAATTGATGCAGCTTTAACGGTAATGACGCCTTATATTTTATTTCTCGCGGCAGAGCAGTTTCATTTTTCAGGAGTAATGGCAGTGGTTACGGGAGGATTATTTATTTCGTGGCGTTCTCATGAGATTTTTAAAACAGGAAGCACAAGATTAAATATGCTTGGAGTTTGGACAACATTAATTTTCGTAATGAATGCGGTTGTTTTTGTTTTGATTGGATTGGAACTTCCCCAGATTGTTGAGTCTTTGGGAAATTACTCAGTTTGGCAGGGCGTAAAATATGGAGCAATTGTAAGTTTAATCATTATTTTACTAAGATTTTTATGGGTTTTTCCTATTGCCCATATTCCGAGATGGTTGAGTTCGAAAGCCAGACAAGATCCTTCTCCGGGTTGGAAAGGTCCTGTTGTAATCAGTTGGGCGGGGATGAGAGGAGTTGTTTCATTGGCGACTGCGCTTTCAATTCCGTTTTATCTGGATGATAAGGGAACACTTTTTCCCCAACGTAATCTTATTATTTTCATCACCTTTGTTGTGATATTCATTACTTTGGTTTTTCAGGGTTTGACCTTACCTTTTATTATTAAATTAATTAAGCTTAAAGAAATAGATAATATTGCTCCTGAAGAAGAGCAAAAAACAGGAATTCAGCTTATTTTAGACAATACTGCGCTTCAAATCGTCAATAAGAAATATGAAGGTGAGTTAAATGACAATGAACTGGTTGCTTTTTACAGATCTAATTTAGAATCTGATATTCAGGTTGCCAATAAACGATTAGAATCTTTAGAATGCGAGGAAACCGAACATCGGGAAATCAAAAAATACCATCATCTTCTTTTAGAAATTTATGCTATTCAAAGAAAAGAATTATTCAGAATGAGAAAAGAAAAGCTTTTTTCAGATGAAGAAATCCGTAAAGCCGAGCTTCAGCTCGATTTGAATGAACTGAAAATCACAGGAGGAGGTCATTAACTTATTTAAAGAAAAACATGAATACAAATTCTCATTACAAGCTTCAGCATTTCATTCCCTGGACGCGTGCTAAAATTTACAAAATGCTCGTGTTGAGTATCATTCCCACGCTTCTTTTTTATTTTTTAGAATTAAACTGGTTGGCAATTCCTTGGGTTCCGATTGCGTTGTTGGGAACAGCAACCGCTTTCATTTCAGGATTTAAAAATACACAAACCTACAACCGAACCTGGGAAGCGAGACAGATTTATGGAGCAATCATCAATAGCAGTCGTGCATTCGGAATTATGGTGAAAGATTTTGTAAGGAATAATGATAAACTGAAAGAATCTGAACTTCATACCGAAATTATTTACCGCCATTTTGCATGGCTTACTGCCATAAGATTTCAGTTGAGAGAAACCAAAAGCTGGGAAAATGTAAAAGTAAGAAGTTACTACAAAGAATATCTGAAATATTACAAAGTTCCGGAGTGGGAGAGTGATTTATCGGAAGAGCTTAAACCTTTTCTTTCTGAAAAAGAGCTTGGTTATATCTTATCGACCAAAAACAGAGCGACACAAATTCTCGCAATTCAGTCAGAACATTTGAGAAAGCTTAATGAGGAGGGCTTAATATCAGACTACAATTATGTGGCTTTAGAAAATCAGCTGAAAGATCTTTATGATCAACAGGGAAAATGTGAGCGGATTAAAAACTTTCCGTACCCGAGACAGTTTACAAGCATCAATTTATATTTTACCAATATGTTGTGTTTCTTGCTGCCATTTGGTTTTTTAGGAGAATTTTCTAAAATGATCGAGAAATTTGGTGAGCATATTATTTGGCTTACTATTCCTTTTACTGTTTTGGTGGGATGGGTGTTCCTTGTTTTGGAGCAAATCGGTGAAAGTACCGAAAATCCTTTTGAAGGAAATCCCAATGATGTTCCGATCACTCAGATTTCAAGAAATATTGAGATTGATCTTCGGGAAATGCTTGGTGAAACGGATCTTCCACCTGCATTGCAACCTGTCAATAATATTTTAATGTAATATTTTGTCTAAACTTTAAGTCTGTAATTAATCAGATTAAATGATTTCTTAAAAATAATACGATTGATACTCTGTAATTTATCTCTAATTCTAATAAAATTAATAATTATAGTTTGCAGATAATGAAAAAAGCTATATATTTGCAACCACAATAACGGAAGATAATTCTTCCAGGCATTGCAAAAGATCCGGTAGTTCAGCTGGTTAGAATGCCGCCCTGTCACGGCGGAGGTCGCGGGTTCGAGTCCCGTCCGGATCGCAACTACAATATTAATGTAGTACAAAAAGCTTTAAAACATATGTTTTAAAGCTTTTTTTGTTTTATGTCGGTTCAAAGAGAACTAAAAAAGCACAATCTGAAAGTGACCTATTCAGTGACCTGTTAAAGCAGGTGTAAAAAGGTCACTGAAAATTCAGAGAAACCCTGTTCAGTAGCTAGTTTAGCAAATGAATATCTTGTGATAAGTTTTTGCTAAGGTTAATTTTAAATCTTAAACGCTAAACGAAATGAACAAGACATTCAATTTACTTTTCTATGTAAAAAAAGCTAAAATCAATTCTGTAGGAGAGTGTCCTATTTATTTACGAATTACAATTGATGGCAAAATATCCGAGATTAGCACAAAACGTACAGTAAAGCCTTCAAAATGGAACTCTGCAATGCAGAAGGTTAGTGGCTCTTCAGAAGAATGCAGATCATTGAATTATTATTTGAAAACATTTGAGCAGAAAGTTTACGATACATACCACGGATTAATGAGAGATAAGGAAACAGTAACTTGTGAGACTCTTAAAAATAAGTTATTGGGTAAAGGCGAGCTGAACAGAACACTTATACCTATTTTTCAAGATCACAATGACCGTATGGAGAAACTGATAGGAAAAGAATTTGCAAAAGGAAAGTTAACAAGATATAATACCTGCATTAGCCACACAAAAGAATTTTTGAAATGGAAATATAATCTTACCGATATCAACATCATAAAAATTGATTACGGATTTCTTAACGACTTTGAATTTTTTCTTCGTACAGAAAAATCTTGCAATAATAATTCGGCTGTAAAATACATCAAAAATTTTGGTAAGATCGTTAGAATTTGTTTGGGCAATGGCTGGATAGATAAAGATCCTTTCATTAATTACAAATCCAAATTTACCGAAGTAACGAGATCATTCTTGAATGAGCAGGAAATTGAAATTCTTAGAACAAAAGATTTCAAAAACCAAAGAATATCGCAAGTAAGAGATATTTTTCTGTTTAGTTGCTTTACAGGTCTTGCTTACATTGATACACAACAATTGACGACTCAAAATATTAATATTGGATTAGATGGCAAGAAGTGGATTTTTACCAAACGCCAAAAAACAAAAACAACCTCTAATATTCCTTTGCTCCCGCAGGCAGAAAAAATTATTGAAAAATATCAAAATAACCCAATTTGTATCAACAACAATAGATTGCTACCTGTATTAAGTAATCAGAAAATGAACGCGTACTTAAAAGAAATCGCTGATATTTGCGGTGTAGAAAAAGATTTAACTTATCATATTGCGCGTCATACTTTTGCTACCACAATCACTTTATCTAATGGAGTTTCTATTGAGAGTGTAAGTAAAATGCTAGGTCATAAAAGTATCAGAACAACTCAACATTATGCTAAGATTTTAGACAAAAAAGTGAGTGAAGATATGAGTGTGCTAAAAGTTGTTTTGTTGAAAAAAAGTGTATAATTTGATTGAAAGGGACAATGTTATTTTTCTTGAATTTTATACAAATAGCAAAGAAACCAAATTTTAATTCCCGTTTTAATTTTTAAACTTCTTACTTGATTTTCAGTTATACCAATATTCGGTTGATGTATGTTGCATAGTGTTGAATAACAATCACAGATGTATTGAATATCATTCCGGGTAAATTCTTCCAAAAATCCATACTCAAATTTATTCGTAAAGTATTCTATTTTTTACTTCGAGATACTTTAACAAAATAGATTTCTTGTTTTCCTTGATGATATTTTTTAAATTCAGATTTGAACATTTCATCATTTTTGATCTTTTCAATTGGTGCGAGTTGATCATCAATCAGGTATTCGAGGATTGTTCTTAATGAAATTAAGCAATGTCTTAATTTATCCGGATTTTCTGAAGATTCAAAGCGTAATTGGCTCCCAACCATAAGTCTTCTAATTGTAATTCAGATAAGAGAGGGATTAAGTTTTTGTCAAGTAGATTTTCTTTTTCTGTTATTGTTTCATCGGCAAGACTGTCAACTAAGAATTCATTCAATTCTTCAGTTGATTTGAGATTTAAAATCTCTAAATCTGTTATGAAGGCAAATTGAACTTCTGGATTATTTGATATTTTTTCACCGATTTTTGAGATTCCCTTTAGAGATTCGAATACATCAGAATTATAAAAAATATTATTAGAAAAATCTGGAATCAATTTTTTATAATCTGGGAAATCAAAATTTGGAACTACATCTTCAGGAAGTGTAATTTTTGGAAACATTGAACTTATTCTTTTTTGAGTGTCAATCATATTTTGAAACTCCTTTGGGAGTGAAAATATACTTATTTGTTTAGAAAGTTTCCATGGATCGGAATTTATGCCCGAAAGCTCTTTAATTTTGTCGAAATTGTTTGTCATAGAAGTTTTGTTAATTGATTAAAATAAGATTGTTATGCCATATATCTCAGTCTCCAATCGCAATAAATCTATATTTTGCTTCAGTAATTGCAACATTTAGTAAATTAGGTTTTTGAGAAGCCCAATTAGCTGCACCTTTCGATTTTTCGTCTAATCCCAAACATAAAATTACTCCTTCTGCCTGTTTTCTTTGAAAAGTAAGGACGGTTCCAATATGAGTTTTTAACCATTCACTCATTTCATTCGTGCTTACTTCTTTATACTGTTTTGTTTCGTTGATTAAATGTTTAAAGAGAAAAGAATAAAGAGAATAGCTGATTTCACTGCATGGCGTTATAACAAATACATCTGGGAGATCTTTATTAAAATTTATTTCAGCTTTTAAAAATTCTTTGATTATTTCTGCCTGTTCTTGCACAAAATGTCTGCCGATGACATTTCCTTTACAGTGTATAAACGAAGTTTGAAATTTGACATTAATATTGTCAGGATTTAAAGTGGATTTATACATGGTGTTGTCATATGCGATACTATCTGAAATTTCAAACATTGGACTTATGCAGCGTCTATGTACCCTTAATGGCATTCCTATCCATTCTTGTTTACTATTGATTGTGAGGTATGAGCCTAAAGGATTTATTCTGTCAGGCATTGATCGAACAGTTAGTTCAGAACTTATTTTATTTTCTTCCAAGCCAAAGTATTTACTGATATTATCTGTAATCGATTTTGGAATTGTTACACAGGACAGGTTTTACTTTCAACCATCGGAACTATAGCTGTTAATTCTGACATTAATGCCAACCAATCACTTTTAGCAACTCCAGGGTCTTTTCAGTAAACTAAGGCTTTAATGTCAGTGACAAAATTAAATGTAGCTGACGGAACCAGAGATTGGGGGACTTATTATGGAGATCCATTCATACAGAATGCAGGTACACAGTCTATTGTTGCACAATCCGACGGACTTTATATTTTGGGAGGTATTTATAATCTATTAGGAAATGCAAATGGTTATTTTGCAAGTACAGGAGCATTTCAGACTCAAAGTATGGGTGGTGAATCTGATCTTTTTATTGCGAAATTTGATCCTGAAGTTGAAAAGACGGTCAAATTGACCACCTAATTTCGGAGTAAATCCAGTTGGGGAAAAAGAGTAAAGAGATTGCGGATGCTCTTTTTATCAGTATTAATAACGTGAATCGCCACAGGCAAAATATTCTTGAAAAAATGAGGGTTTCCAATACTACAGAAGCTTGTACTTTGGCAGCAAAACTTAGATGGATCTGACGCATCTTTAGCCTTACAGACCTATCAAGATGAAAATTGCAACACCTGTTTCGTCAAAATAAAAAACCCAGAACTGCTACAATCCTGAGTTTTCTATCAATTGATTGATTAAAAAAAATTACTCTGCAGGATCCAGCACAACGACAGCCTCCGAAGTATAAAACTGGAAGGTAAAACTCTCCTGAAGATAGAGCTTCACCGAAGTATCAGTATGGCTTAGATAACCGATGGAAATGTCCTGGCCAAGAGTGAGCTTAAAATCACCACCACGGGTAGAGATTACAAAACCACCTTTGATTGCCGGTGCCCAGATAATTTCGCCATCAATCAGTTCCTGCAGGTGGTGCAGCATTGGATAACCTTCATCGCTCCCGCCACTGGCCACCGTATAAGCATCAGCTCCCAGAACCAAAACATAAGGCCCGTTGACTCCGGCAAACCTCAGTTCACTTAATGCACGGGCAATTGTGTCGGGATAATTTTTGATGCTTGCCGGCAGTTTGAGCGCACGATTGCTGCTGCCTTCACGAATCCCCTGAATGCCTGCCGCGGCATAACCTTCAAAAATGGCGCGGTCCTCTGCAAAAGCTATTTTCTCTGCAGCGTCTTTTAACGGCTGCCAGTCTGAGTCTGCGGAACCGCGTTCGACATCATCAATCGCCTCTCGTGTCAGTTCAAAAGGAACCCGGAACTCAACCACTGGGTTTACTTTGCGCACAGCCGCCTGTACCCCTTCGCCCGGTGACTCAACTGGCTGAATATGCCCAGTGCCAACGGCAGAAAGATCAAAACCATTAGGGCCGTCAACATCTACCACTTTTCTTGCGGCAAGATATCTTTTGAGTGTGCGTACCGCTTCTTCTTCGATTTGCGCCCACGCTCCTTCGGAAATGGGAGCCAACTTACGGTGTAAATTATTCATATCGTTTAGTTTTTTATATAATGTGTAAAATTTGATCAATATAAAGGCATCGTTACTCTGATGTTTCTATCGTTTTAACTTTGCCAAAGCTTACTTATTTTAAAGAGCCAATTCCCAAAGAGCCGTCATTTTTTGGCAGTACGGTATCCACGGCTTCCGGATGATTTTCAGTTGATGTCGTTTCTTCATCTCCAGAGGAAAAATCATCCAACATATCCATCGTCGGAACAAAAAACAGGCTGCCGGTTTTTGCGGTGCTAAAATCCAGCAAACGGTCATAATTGCCTGGAGGATTGCCAATAAACATATTGTTAAGCATCAGTTTCACCGTGTTGAAAGTACTTGCATAAGCAATGAAGTACGTTCCCATCTCGTTGGTTGACATATTACCAAACGGGAGGTTATCGCGGATAATTTTGAAATCATCACCCACATTGGCCAATGCAGAATGTGAATTTTGGGGTTTGATGTCATCCGTCATTTCTACATCGCTGTCTTTGTAGCGGCCAAAAACTTTTTCCTGTTCTTCTACCGGAAGTGCCTTAAAGGCCGCCAAATCATGAATATACTTTTGGACAAAAAGATAACTGCCACCTTTGTAAACCTCATCCTCATCACCTATTAAACCAAAATATTCGCGCAAATTGCTTTCAGGATTTTCTGTTCCGTCTACAAAACCGAGAATGGAACGGCCATCCCAATAACGGAATCCGTGGACTTCTTCCACGCAATCTGCCACCGGAGAAAGTACTTTGGCAATATCTGCTGCCATATCATAACAGATGCTTGAGTTGGATCCTTTCAGGTGAAAATGCAAATCGCCTTTGGTAGAAACGGCAGTATAACGGCTTCCAACAATAGGTTCAAATTCCTCCAGCTCTTTCGGTAATGGTTTGGGCAAATCCAGCCAATGCCATGCACTGTAACCAATCCCCATGATGCAGCTGGCGTTATCATCCGGAAAACGGACATAAGCAGAATGGTTAAGGTTGATTACCAAAGCACAGATGCGCTGAAAAACTTCTTTGATTGGTGCACCTTCCTTAAAATTCCAAACCGTAAAAATGGTGTTTGTTCCGTGATTGCCGAGTACATCCTGTGGTCCCTGTCTCATGTGTCTGTTTTGATTCGGTTATTAACAGTGGCTAATTTAGGAAAAAATCAATGAATTTTGACTATTTATAGTTTAAAATAAAAAAACTCAGGACCACTGACGATCCTGAGTTTCTAACAAATACTCGTAGTGCATTATAAAAGGTTATTCATAATACGAAAAAAATCGTATATTGTATTGACTACCAATCGAACACACTATGAATAAACTAGATGCAATTTACGATTTTATTTTAAATGAATTAAGAAAATTAACCTTAAATGAGAATTTTTATTTTAAACCTATTAAACCAAAATTGAGTGATTTAGAACTTATTGCCATAAATATTTCTGCAGAATATTTATCATTAGATTCAGAATATCAGTTATTTAGATATCTTTCAAATTCAAAACTAAAAGGAATGATAGAAAGAAGTGTTTATAATCGCAGGAAAAGAAAACTCTTCTTGCATATGGAAAATATCAGAAAGATTATGGTTGAAAGATTTCATGATATTGAAAGCATTTTTATTGTAGATTCAATGCCTTTAGAAATTTGCAAAAACGCAAGAGCAAACCGCTCTAAAATCTGTAAAGAAGATGAATTTTCATTTCCAAGCAAAGGATATTGCGCTTCTCAATCGAGTTATTATTATGGTTACAAATTACACGCTATATGTTCTGTTTCAGGAATATTTCAAAGTTTTGATATTTCTACTGCAAGCATTCATGATATCCATTTTTTGCAAGACATAAAGCATCAAATAAACAATTGCACATTAATCGGAGATAGAGGTTATTTAGTCTCTCCTTAAACCACCTATAATTTACTGATTATTAGTATTTTGGGTTTAAAATAGCTTGTTTTTTATTGCAAGAATTTGTATCTTAGAGCTTTAAAACCTTGCAAATATGTTGGGGAAAAATCCAGAAAAGAAGCCAGAATTATTCCGCCCAATGTTGGTGGATTTTATTGACCACGAGCATGAACTTGTTCTACTTTCAGAAAAAATAGATTGGAATTATTTTGAGAAAGAATTTTCGCCCTTGTATTCCAAAGTGGGCAATCCGAGCCATCCGATTCGGTTTATGGTGGGTTGTTTGCTACTGAAACATTGTATAATTTGGGCGATGAGACGTTGGAAAAAGCCTGGATCATGAATCCTTATATGCAGTATTTTTGTGGCAGGGTTTTCTTTGAACACGAATTTCCTTGTGACCCGAGTAATTTTGTTCATTTCCGAAAAAGAATTGGCGAAAAAGGCATCGAAAAAATCTTTGCCTACAGCGTAAGAATGCACGATGCCAAGACGAACACCTCAAATTTTGTTTTGTCCGATACTACCGTTCAGGAGAATAATACCTCTTTTCCTACCGATGCAAAATTGTGCAAAAAAGTGATCGATTATTGCAACAAAATAGCCGGAAATGAAGGCATAAAACAAAGACAACGCTACACAAAAGTCAGCAAACAAATGGTGCGTAACACCTACAACGGAAAACATCCCAAGCGGGCAAAAGCGGCAAGGAAATCTCAAAGACAGCTCAAAACCATCGCCATGAGACTGATTCGTGAATTGCAACGGAATTTTAATGCAGAACAGCAAGAATTTTATAAAGATTTAATGACATTGTACACCAAGGTTGTCACACAAAAAAGAAACGATGCCGATAAAATTTACAGCATTCACAAGCCTTTTACCCGATGTATTGCCAAAGGAAAAGCGCATAGCCAGTATGAATTTGGGAATAAGGTAGGTTTGATAACCACCGCCAACAAAGGCAAGAAAATCATTCTCGGGATTAAAGCATTTTTGCAAACTCCTTACGATGGTCACACCATAGAACCACTTTTGGAACAGATGGAAACTGGTGGTCAAAAGCTCCCAAAAGAACTCCTTTACGATAGAGGTGGCAGAGGAAAATCAGAAATAAAGGGCGTGAAAATCTCCATCCCAAGCACTCCAAGAAAAAAAGACACCGCTTATCAAAAGCAGACAAAGCGCAAAAAATTTAGAACCAGAGCGGCAATAGAACCTATCATCGGACATTTAAAAACCGATTTTAGGCTGGCAAAAAATTACTTCATGGGAGAAACGGGACCACAAATCAATGCATTACTAGCTGCAACCGCTTGGAACATGAAGAAAATGATGAAACTACTGAAACAGAAAATTATTTTCTTATTTTATAAGATACAAATTATGCTGTTTTCTAATCCTGTTTTTAAAAATAAATTAAATAGTGGGTTTTGTTAAGGAACGACTATCTAGTTCTCTTTTTAATGCGATTGAAGCTTTTTTGACTTCTTGTGTCCAATCAGCAACAGCATTTCCGTCTGCTCCATCAGAAATATATTTCAAACACAGAAAATCGATTTGTTCCTGCTCGGCGACTTTCGCAAGTGCAAAGGCTTCCATATCAATAACGTTGTATTCGGGGTTATTATGTTCCATTTCGAATTGGTCGCCGGAACCGCAGATCCCGTTCGGGAGATGGCTTGTTTTAATTCCATATTCCAAAAGAATTGGTTCATCAGAAAATGGCGTCTCAAATTTCTTAAAACCCAATGCTCTTACATCCATATCCCGCTGGATAAAACGGTTGCAGTTAACAATAGTTCCTCTGTCAAAAACTGTACTTCCTGCTGTTCCCAAATTGATTATGAGATCTGGCTTAGATTTTTGAATGGCTTTTACAAGATGATAAGTCGCTTTAATTTTTCCTACACCAACAAACAATTTATTAAAACTCTCAAATTCTTTTCCGGCTTCTGATTCCAGAGCAAAAACCAAAAGGATGTTGCTGTAAAGCTTTCCGTTAATTGTCATTTTAGGGCACAGGTTTTTTCAGAAAGAACAAAGTCAATGTCCGTGCGCCCTGTGCACCGTGTACCAAAACGGCGCTGATGTCCGCTGTTGCAGATGGCCCCATCACAAAACAGCCATAATGTGAGTGTGGAAAATCTACTCTTTTGTAGGCGGTATGCATATTTTCGGTCAAATCTTCAGGATCCAGCAAAACAGCGAGGTGTTGAGATAAATAACCTAATGAATTGGTAACCAGAGATTTTTCGGAGACCCAGACCATTCCCATCTCCGCCACACCAAACTCTGCACGGAAAATACCCAAATCCACATCATTAAGATCCGCGGGCTTTTGCACGTGTATATCTTTATTCCCTCTCCATTCAGGCGTTGCAGAGCAAGTGACCTTACCATCAGGAAGCTTTTTTCGCATAATTTCCTGCGCTTCTTCTACCGATGCGACATCATAAAAATCGACGGCAGCAATTTTGGCGTTAATTTCAAAAACAGCTTTAAGATCTGTCCCTGGCTTTTTATAATCCGGGATGGCGGGATAATCCACTTTTTCGCGGTTAGCAAGATTGGTTCTTACCGAACTCAGTAATTCTTCTTTAGTCATTGTTTTTTCGGTTTTTTTTGTACCAGTCTCTGAAGGTTTCTTTTTTCACGTCAGGCAATTCACGGTCTTCTACCCAAGGATCCAACGTGCTGTTTTCCAATAGAGATTTTGGGAGAATATTCAGCATATTGTAAGTGGTCTTTTCCATCATTTTAAAAGCAGTTGCACTGCCCAGCATTCTGTCAGCAGCAGCAAATGCCAGCCTTCTGCCAAAAGGTGTTTTCTTTTTCTCCATCATCACTTTGCGCCACTCGATAATCTGGTCCGAAATATTAATATGAACGGGGCAAATCTCTGTACACGAGCCGCAAAGCGATGAATGGAAAGGTAATTCTGAATAGGTGTCTTCATCAAAAGTAGGATCCAGAATAATCCCAATCGGGCCGGAATAAGTAGCACCATAAGACAATCCGCCACTCCTTCTGTACACCGGGCAGGTATTCATACAGGCACCACAACGGATACATTTGAGAGAATGCCAGAATTTGTCCATAGACAATCGTTTGCTCCTACCATTATCTGTGAGTACAATGTGCATCTCAGATCCTTCTCTTGGGCCTGAAAAATGAGAAGTATACTGCGTTGCCGGCGTCCCTAAAGCACTGCGGGAAAGTAGTCTGATAAAAACACCCAGATCTTCTACCTTCGGCAGGATCTTTTCTATACCAATACTTGCAATATGAAGCGGTGGAATGCTTGCAGTAAGATCGGCATTACCTTCATTAGTACAGACTACAAAAGTACCGGTTTCGGCAACGGCAAAATTGGCGCCTGTCATCCCGGCATCTGCCACCAAAAATTTGGGCCGGGCATTGTTCCTCATTGCTTCTGCGAGAGAATGCGGATCATCATCGTTGGGATCCGTACCAATTTTATCTGCAAATAGTTTGGCAATATCTTCTGTCGTTTTTTGGATGGCAGGCATTACAATATGACTTGGGCGCTCGTCCGATAGTTGCTGGATTCGTTCACCCAGATCGGTCTCCAGGACATCAATTCCTCTTTCTTCAAGAAAAGGCGTCATCCCGCATTCTTCCTGCAGCATCGATTTGCTTTTGATGATGCGCTTTGCGCCGTGAGAATTCAGAATATTAAAAACAATAGCGTTGTGTTCATCGGCATCTTTTGCAAAATGAACTGTGATACCGTTTTCCTCTGCTTTTGTTGCAAACTGGTCTATGTAGTGATCCAGATGCGTCAGCGCATGTTCCTTAATTTGTGAAGCCAGATTCCTAAGCTCTTCCCATTCCGGGATCTCAGAGGATACTTTACCACGCTTGATAATTGTATTGTAAAGATTCTTGTCGTGTTGAGCCTCGTGAACATCATCCTGCTTGATGAACTTGCGGGCGTTATCTTCTACGTTTACTTTTCCCATTGTTTGTGATTTTTAGAATGGTCCGTTATTCAAAACCTGAGCAATATGTACAAATTTGAGGTCTGACTTTTCTCTTTTGGCAATGCCTTCCTGATGCATCAGGCAAGACATATCCGGCGAAACTACATATTCTACTTTATGCCTTGTGTAATCAGCAACTTTGTCCTGCCCCATCTTGGCACTCACCGCTTCATCGGTTACACAAAACGTCCCACCAAAGCCACAGCATTCTTGTGGCCTGTCAATCGTTTCTACTTTAACTCCTGACACCTTCTTTAACAGATCTTCGGTTTTATTAAAGTAAGGTTCCTGCCACTCAAAACGGGATGCAATGTGTAAGCCGCGGATAGAACTGCAGGAATTATGGATAGCCACCGTATGCTGGAAATCTGCCCAAGGGAATTCTTCTATCTTGAGAACATCGTGTAAAAACTCTACTAATTCTATGGTTTTGTGACGGATTTCTGTAACAGTTTCGGTTTGAGGAATTGCATCCATATGGAGCTTGACGTGCTTGACACAACTCCCTGCCGGCCCAACGATATAATCAAAATTCAAATCCTTAAAATTTTCACAAAACTGAGTTTCTGTCCTTATAGAATGTTTCTGATCGCCCTCATTGGCCATAGGCTGTCCACAACAAGTCTGCTGCAAAGGTACTGTGACCTCTACGCCCAATCGCTCCAAAAGCTCAAGTGTGGCAATACCGACTTTGGGGTAAATCAGATCTATATAACAGGGGATAAAGAGTGCTACTTTCATTACAAAATTTTATAGAAACTCAAAATTAGCACTATTTCTTCTTTTCCTGATTAGGCTTAGGATGAAAAAAGCCTATACGAGAGGTTATTTATATTGAGTAAAAATAATTTACCTGGCATTAAGACAATAAAAAAGACTTTTGAAATCAAAAGTCTTTTTTATTGAATATTAAATTCTATTATGTCAGCATTCCGCCGTCAACATTCAGAACCTGGCCGGTGATGTAGGAAGACATATAACTTGCTAAGAAAACGCAGGCATTAGCCACGTCTTCCGGCTGTCCACCACGTTTCAACGGGATACCATCTCTCCATCCCTGTACGGTTTTCTCATCAAGGGCGGCCGTCATTTCGGTTTCTATAAAACCTGGTGCCACGGCATTGCAACGGATATTTCTGGATCCTAATTCTAATGCAATCGACTTAGAAAAACCAATAACACCAGCTTTAGAAGCCGCATAATTGGCCTGCCCGGCATTCCCTTTAACGCCTACTACAGAAGTCATATTGATAATTGAGCCCGATTTGGCCTTCATCATTGGCTTGATAACCGCTTTGGTCAGGTTAAAAACAGAATCCAAATTAACTTTGATAATCGTATCCCAATCGTCTTTGGACATTCTTAACATCAGATTATCTCTGGTAATCCCGGCATTGTTTACCAGAATATCAATCGTCCCAAACTCTGCCAATACATCTTCTACCAGCTTTTGGGCAGCATCATAATCCGACGCATCGGACTGATAGCCTTTGATTTCTGTAATATTACTTAATTCTGATTCTAATGCTTTTGCTTTGTCTACAGAACCGGCGTAGGTGACTGCTATTTTTGCGCCTTCTTTGGCAAAAACTTCTGCAATACCTTTCCCGATACCTCTTGTTGCGCCTGTAATGATGGCAACTTTACCTTGTAATAATCCCATTTGAAATGTTAGATAAATTAATCTTTAAAAGACAAATATATGAAATCGCCATGATTTGGAAACCAATCACCCATGAAGAGGCGATTGTGCATGACTTCAGAAAAAATATAAATATGCCTATGAAAAAGTTTTATTTATTAAGTTCATTATGATATTCATTTTTAAGTGATTCAATTTTGTCTTTCAACTCTTTGCTGATTTTGTTTGGATAGTTTTTCAGTTTTTTGAGATTGAATGCAAGAATTATTGCAGAGATACCTGAAAAAATAAATGCCACAGCTGTTATAACAACCAGAGAAATTCCGGCTAAAACAGGATTAAGAATAAGAATAACAGACCCGATAAGGCCAAGAAAACTGATCAGCGCCAGATTCTGTATTGCAAATGGTTGGATTGATAGAGATCCGTTCCTTAATTATAGTTCCACTTTTAATGAAGTGACCAGAGTATTTTTAAATGAGGAGGAAATAGAAAAACTTTTCAATAAAGATTTTAAAAATGAGCGATTATCACAGGTTAGGTATATATTTCTGTTCAGTTGTTTTACTGGCTTAGCTTATATAGATACACAGAAATTAACCAATGATAATGTAAGCATAGGCTTAGATGGGAATAAGTGGATTTATACGAAACGTCAGAAAACCAAAACAACATCCAATATCCCGGTACTGCCTCAAGCAGAGCAGATTATTGATAAATACAGAAACCACCCTTCTTGCCTGAATAGTGGAAAGCTCCTTCCCGTTCTCAGTAATCAGAAGATGAATGCTTATCTCAAAGAAATCGCAGACCTATGTGGAATTAACAAAGAACTTACATACCATATCATATCGCACGCCATACTTTTGCTACAACTGTGACCTTATCCAATGGGGTACCAATAGAAAGTGTCAGCAAAATGCTCGGGCATAAGAACATCAAGACCACCCAGCATTACGCTAAAATTTTGGACAAAAAAATAAGTGAAGATATGTCAGCCTTGAAAATTGTTCTACAGGAAAAAGAAAAGTTGAAGGCAATAGGGTAGCTATTATTTATACTAAATAACTAAACACCGTAAAAATTATTTGCGGTGTTTTTTTAGTGAATGTTTTCTATGAATAAATTATTCTCTTTTGTATTTTTGGTGATCCATAATGCAGTGGAGAATCAGGTCACTGAAATTTTGGAAAAACTGGAGATAAAATTAGTACAGAAACAATCTTTGGCAATTTATTTAGTCACTATTAATATTAAATGCGCATGTTGAATCCGTAGTTTTTATATATTAAAATATTACGTTAAGCAAATCATTTTCTTCGTTCAAATACTCGAAATATAAATACTAAAGAAATATGATTATGAGATGTGCCCTTGCGAGGCGTGTTTTGCGTCATATCTTTAGTGGGTTATTCGAGTAACCTGAACGGAGAGTGATGTCAATTCACGCTCTTTTTTTTATTTAATGAATGTAATGATAAGTTTATTAATAACTATAAAAGCAAGTAGAAATACTATTTCATATTTCTGAAAAATTTATTAAACTTATACCAACAAAAAACAAATAACTAATGAAATGCAAAAAAAATTATTTTCTATTCACCTGCCTATTTATTAGTCAATTAGGATTTGCACAGATTCCTAATCTGCCCACACCACATAATATTACACCATCTACTGTTTTTAGTCCGCCGGATGTGGTTAATATGTCAAGTTACAGTGTTAAAAATAAAATGAATGTTCCTTTATCAGGAAATATAGCTCTTCAAAAGCAAAATGAAACATTGATAGACCAAACACAAAAAGTTATTAACGCACAAATTGAAGAGCAGCAACATCAAATTTACTACCAACAGCAGGAAAAGGAATTTGCTAAAACTTATTTTTTACCTTCGTTATCGGATAAAGCAGGAGCAACGGCGTACTATTCCGCTTTTGAAAGCCTGTCAAAGCTCAATCCTGACAATTATTCAATTGCTGATGCAACTTTTTTGGTTGAAAACGCTTTTTACAACAACGATAAAAATTTTCAGAATACCTATCAGAACTACATTCAAAAAGCAACAAAAATCATTCAAACCGAAATCAACAAAAAAGGAATTTCAGATGATGATAATGCTTCAAAAAATTTCACTCTTTTCAAATATTTCGCAAAAGACATCACTGGTGATGTCCCCGAATCATTCTTATATCCGATTTACAGATAATGATGGTGAAACTCTGAACGTGGAACTTACCAATGGAATGTTCACGGCAAATTCCTTCGTTTTGAATAATGGTTATATCAAATCCGAAGCCCTGGAAAATAAAATGTATATGCAGAATCTGACCAAGAAAGAAATACTTTCCCAGACTTATACGGATTTGGCTAGCGGATACATTCATAAGTTCGGTTATGATGAATTTGTCGGAAAGATTTTGGATAAAGCTCAACAACTGAATCTCAATAACATCGGAGCAGTGCTTTCGGAATCCAATCTCAATCAGGAACGGTTTATACAAGCGTGTAATAATGTAGGAATCAATCCTCACGATAAGGAAGATTTGCAGAACATTAAACATTTCCCGGAGTTGGTTTTACAACTGAGAAATATCAACGGGCAGTTTGATTATATCGACCAGTCGGGATTTGCACAGATGCCTCCGGAGCAATACGAAAAGTGGCTCGGTTCTTTGCAAAAGGCAGAAAATAAGCAGGAAAGTGATGAGATTTTAGAAAGAATACAGGCAATAGAAGCACAAAAAAGAAAGGAAGCATTACAGAAGCAGAAAGAGCAAACAATTACACCGAAGAAAGAAGCTCCGAAAACTTATGTGATTCCGAAAGAATATTTATAATTTTACCAATAACAAAATATAACTATGAAAAAAATTCTATTTTTTTACTTGTTTATTTTTGACAGTTTCTTTTCAGGCACAGATTAAGAAGAAAACTGAAAAGACAAAAACTGAGAAAGAATGGGTAAATCCCGTAAAGCTCACAAAAGAGGAACGAAGCCGTCGGTATATGGATGAGGTTCTGAAAACCAGAGATTCTCTAACTCCACAGGAAGCTGAACGCAGAAGAAAAAATATTCTGGCAGGCAATCCTTTTGCAAAATATGGATATTACCCGAAAGTCGCTACTTTGAGCAAAGGAAAGTATCTGGAATTTCACGATAAGGATTCTATTGTGGTTATTGGTTCTGTAAAATACAATACGAAACAACAGAAGTTATAGAAGTTCTGGATATTGATTTATCTGATCCTGATGCACAGCCAATCGGCGACACTCACGGAATGTGGATGAGCCCTGACCCCTTGAGTGAGGAATTTCCGAGCTGGTCACCATATAGTTATGCTTTTCAAAACCCTATTCGGAATGTAGACCCAACAGGAATGGCTACTGAAGATGCTGTTGAAAGTTGTTGTTGGGGATTATTTCGGTTAATGCCGATGTTTGAAAACTCCTCTATAAAGCCTACCGTTGTAGAAGTGGCTACAAAAACCGGAGAAACAACAAAAACTCAGGAACATCACATTATTCCTCGACAATTTAAAAATAATTAAATAGTTAAAGAAGCCAAAGATCAAAATACAATCATCAGATTTCGGAACTTCTAAAAGAAGTTCCGAAATCTGATGCATTGAATGGCGTTAGAAATATAAAAGATAAAGTGTCCGATATTATTAAATCTAATCCTGATACAAAAATTAATGATCTCAAATTTAAAAATGCTCCTTCTGCTAAAGTTGATAATACCACCGTAGAAAAAGAAAGACCTGCGATTATGTTTCCAACACCCAAACCAAAAGAATATGACACTTGTATCTAAAATATAGTATGTATGAATAATAAAGCAAAAATAGAAGTAAGCAATGAGTATTTATACGTATTGTATAAAGCTAAAAATACGCTTTGGCATTTTATAAATCAATTAGAAAAGCGATCTTTTGATTACAATGCAGTAAAATTTAAGGATGAAAAAGGTATCTATGTATGGCTGGAAACCGTAAAGTATGAAAATAATTTTTTCAGTGGGATATTACCTGAAAACAATGGAAAAAAGAATGTTTCTGCAGATGGTGTAATTGATTGGATGTTGGTAGAAAAAGGCAGATTAATCGGCGGTTATACTATCAGGTTTTATAGAGATAGTTTATCTGACGAAGAAAAAATAAACTTTGATATAGATTTTGGTTTGAGGATAGATAATGGAAATGATTTTTTTAAGCCGGATTTATCTACACCTGAAGGAGCTCTTATTTCATTAGAGAATTTTTATACAGAACATTCTTTAGAGGGAGCTTTATCTTGCAAAGATTTTTATAAGGAGGCTATAAATGTCTTATTAGAAACAGGAAAGGATGTAGAGGAAAAATTAATACAGGAAACAGCAGAATTATTAAAATTAGCTTTTATTGAAAATTTACAGGACAATGGAATGCCTAACTTCAAAAATGTAGAACGTGTATTTAATCGGATTATCTATAATAAAGAGGAAAAGAAGCAATTAATAGAGGAAAAATTAATATATGATAATGGAGAAGAACAGATCAATAAATTTTGGATTTCAGAGAATGAAGAAAAAAAATGGAAAATTTTAGACCTTGTAGAATAATGTCCAAATATTATATAAAACAACTCTTTGCATTACTTTTAATTATAATCGGACAGTCCGTAAAATCCCAAGAAAACAAATTTTATTCTGACGCTTATGAAACTATTTATAATATGCTTGCCGATAAGCAGAAATACAGTTTCAAAGAAGGAGTCTTTTATGTTGAAAATGCATATTACCAAGGAAAATTAGATACCATAGAACTCAATAATAAGATCAGGTTCATCAAAAATTTTTGTAATCTTTTGTTGCAAAACCGAAAGCTCACTTATTCTGAAAAAGACGAAGCCAAAGTAAACAAGTATGCTTCCATCTATACTGTGATGTGTGAAGCAACTCCAATAATCTTAGGAAATGATACGGTAAGATATAAACCTTTTGTATATGACTTTGAAGATGTATTTGGACACAAAGAACAGTCTAATCTATTTGTCTCTAAACTTCTCATAACTCATAAAGGCAACTGCAATTCGATGCCGTATCTCTATAAGATTTTAGCAGAGGAATTGGGTGTTGATGCTAATCTCGCACTTGCTCCAAATCATATTTATATAAAACATAATATAAAATCACTCGGCTGGTATAATACTGAACTTACAAGCGGAATATTTCCGCAGGACAGTTGGTTAATGGCTTCAGGATTTATCCATTTAGATGCCATTCAAAATGGTGTTTTTATGAAAGCTCTCAGCAACAAAGAAAGCCTCGCACTTTTATTAGTTGATTTGGCAAATGATTACAACAGGAGCTTTCCGGACAACGATGGAAGTTTTCCTTTGAAATGTGCTGAAAGAGCAATCCAGATTCATCCTTATTTAGCTAACGCTTTACTCTTGCAGGCGGATACTCACAAAAGACTGTTCCAAAGAATAATGAAGGAACAAAACACAAAAGATATTCAGGCAGTATTAGGCAATCCCAAAGCGAAAGAGTTATATGATCTGATGAATAAGGAATATGCCCACATCCATAAGATTGGTTACAGAAGTATGCCCGAAGATATGTATCTTGAATGGCTGGTTTCTCTGAAAACTGAGAGGACAAAATACGAAGATAATAGATTACAAAAGTAAGCTGACTCTACTCTTCAGTTTCGATGAGTTTAATTAACGTTTCCTTGCTTGGTAAAACAGTTAAATATTTACTTGCAAAGATTTGGGTGTTATTATCTGGAAGTGTGAATTCGACCACGGCCTCGCTCTTATTTTGACAAAGTATTATTCCGATTGTTTTATTCTCATCTTCAAGTTTTACTTTTCGGTCATAATAGTTGACATACATCTGCATTTGCCCTATATCCTGGTGCTTCAATTCCCCTACTTTAAGATCGATCAAGACAAAACATCGGAGGATTCTGTTATAAAAAACCAGATCGATTCTAAAATGTTTATCATCAAAGCTTATTCTGTTTTGCCTTGCTACAAAAGTAAATCCGGTTCCCAGTTCTAATAAAAAATGTTCTAGCTTATCGATTAGCTTCTGTTCCAGTTCATTTTCTCAATATACACTTTGCTCTGGAAGTCCAATAAACTCTAAAATGTAAGGATCCTTTACAACGTCCTGTGGCTTTTCGATAACCTGGCCTTTTTCAGCAAGCTTTAAAATTCCGTTCTTATCTTGACTTAATGCAAGCCTGGTGTACAAAGCAGAATCATACTGTCTGTTAAGTTCCCTAAGACTCCAATTGTTCTTAAATGCTTCAATTTCATAAAATTTCCTTTCTAACTCATCATCAATTCGCATCAATTTTAGATAATGTGACCAGCTTAATCTGAATTCAGCAGACGGTTTCTGTTGTTTTTCAGAAATAACAGACACTGTCTGCTGTTTTGAATAAACAAGATAAAACTGCCTCATTTGTTGCAGGTTAGTCACTGAAAATCCCTTTCCGAGCTCCTGTGTCAGATTTCGAGATAATTCTGAGATCAATTGCTTTCCATAATCGGCTCTTTCTCGTCCATTTTGCTCCTCTTCAATGATCATCCGTCCAATCTCAAAATAAGTTACAACCATCGTATGATTTACGGTCTGAAGTACCCTTTGGCGAGCTTCATTCAATAGGACAGAAATTTTTTTTGATAAATCGTTTGAGAATATATCTGACATGTGCTTGTGTTCTAATTCTTATTGCAAATATACATTTTATGCAGGCTTCAAGCCCCAGACTTGCTATCATTTTAGTGTCCAAGTCAGGCTTACATAAATCTTAACTACCCAGAAGACAAAGTTGTATTGTCCTTAATTTTGATACTATATTTTTTAGGTCATCTTTAGTTTCAGGAGTAATGGATAACCTATCTTCCGCTCAACGGCAACCAGCTCAGTTTTCAATTTGCTCAATCACCTTTTCTTAGAGCACGTTCCATTTATCAATCCCTATAGAACGGGCTAATCTTTCTGTATTTCAACAATTTTCTTTTTCTACTGTTAGTAGATATAACGATGAAATTTCTCTACTATGTTGAGAAATTTCATCGCTGGTTTTTACCCTTGAACGTATAGGAATAGCTGCCCTGATTTAAACAGAAAATATTGTCATTTAAGATTAATTATCGTAATATTGCGATAATAAAATGTAAACTATGGGACTTACCAAATCAGAAATATTTACAGACCAACAGAATAAGCTGGCTTCTCGATTTAAGGTTTTGGCACATCCTGCAAGGATTGCTATACTTCAATATATCATCAATCAAGATGCCTGCATCTGTAACGATTTGGTTGAGGAATTGGGGTTGGCACAGGCAACTATTTCACAACATCTAAAGGAATTAAAAAACATCGGTATCGTTCAGGGAACGATTGAAGGAAAATCTGTTTGCTATTGTATTGATGAAAAAATATGGAACGAAATTCAAGAGGAATTTAATGCATTTTTCAATCAGGAGGTAAAAATAACTCAATGCTGTGGATAGCATTTTTTTTATATTTAACATCGTTATATTGCAATATAACATATAATAATTACTTAAAATTCAGTTAATATGAAACTATCAAAAACCGCTTGCGGTTCGTGAAAACCTTTAAAAATAAATCAATATGACACTTGAACAAATCAAAGAAATCTTACCAGCATTAGAGAATGTTGAATTTCAATTGGACAACGGAACATTTGTACCGGAACATTTCCACGTTACCGAAGTGGGGCAAATCAATAAGAATTTTATTGATTGTGGCGGTGTAATCCGCAATGAAAAAGTGGTGAACTTTCCGCTATGGAATGCTGACGATTTTGAACACAGGTTAAAGCCAGCCAAATTATTAAACATCATCAAACTGTCCGAAGAAAAATTGGGTATTGAAGATGCCGAAATTGAAGTAGAATACCAAAGTGATACTATCGGAAAATATGATTTGGATTTTAACGGAAAAACTTTCGTACTTAAAAGTAAAACAACAGCTTGTTTAGCTCAGGATGCCTGTGGTATTCCAACAGAGAAACAAAAAGTAAAATTATCAGAGCTGAATGGTGCTTGCTGTACACCTAATTCGGGATGCTGTTAAACCCTATAAATCAATCAAAATGTATAAGAATTTAGTTGAAACAATAAACAATGTTACTACTTTTCAAAATATCAGTGAGGAACGCAAAAGCACATTACAACCACTGATAGATTTTGTACAGCAAAAAGTAAATATTAGACAAGAAATAAATATCAATTTCATTTGTACCCACAATTCTCGAAGAAGCCATTTATCGCAAGTTTGGGCACAGGTAGCAGCGGAACACTATGCTATCCCAAATGTGCATTGTTATTCAGGTGGAACAGAAGAAACGGCATTATTTCCTAAAGTAGCAGAAACTTTATCCAATCAGGGATTTAATATTTTCAAAATAAATGATGGCACTAATCCTGTGTATGCCATAAAATATAGTGATAATTCCCAACCGATAATTGGCTTTTCTAAAAAATACGATAGTCCTTTCAATCCTGTATCAGCATTCGCAGCCATTATGACCTGTTCTCAGGCAGATGGCGGATGTCCGTTTATCGCAGGTGCGGAAAAAAGAATACCTATCACATTTGAAGACCCTAAAATTTCAGATAATACACCGGAGCAGGTGCAGGTATATACAGAAAGAAGTTTGCAGATAGCAACGGAAATTTTTTATGCTTTTTCAATGATTAAAATGTAGCCGATGCAACCAAAACTAAAATTCTTAGACAGATACCTTACCTTATGGATATTCCTTGCAATGGCAGTAGGTATAGGATTGGGATATATTTTTCCCGGTATTTCAAAAATTACAAATGCTCTATCCGCAGGTACTACAAATATTCCGTTGGCAATAGGTTTAATACTGATGATGTACCCGCCATTGGCAAAGGTTGATTATTCATTATTAGCTATGGCATTTAAGGATAAAAAAGTAATCGGTATATCCTTATTGCTGAATTGGGTTATCGGCACGGTACTGATGTTCGGTTTAGCAGTTTTGTTTTTACGGAGCGAACCCGATTATATGACAGGCTTAATTCTTATCGGTTTGGCAAGGTGTATTGCAATGGTTATCGTGTGGAGTGATTTAGCTAAAGCTAACAGAGAATATACAGCTATGTTAGTTGCATTAAACAGCATTTTTCAGATACTTTCTTATAGCTTCTTGGTTTGGTTATTCATCAATGTATTACCTGCAAAATTAGGATTAGCCAATTTCAATGTAAGCGTATCAATGAAAGATGTTACCGAAAGCGTATTGATATATTTAGGCATTCCATTCTTGGCAGGTTTTTTAAGCCGTTACTTCCTTGTAAAATCAAAAGGTATAGAATGGTATAACCGGAAATTTATACCACGAATATCGCCCATTACATTATATGCTTTACTGTTTACGATAGTATTAATGTTCAGTCTGAAAGGCGATAAAATATTAGAGTTGCCAATGGATGTAATAAAAGTAGCCATACCGCTAATCATCTATTTTGTACTGATGTTTTTTGTGAGCTTCTTTATCAATAAATCCCTTAAAGTTCCTTACGATAAAAACGCATCCATCGCATTTACAGCCACAGGAAACAATTTTGAATTGGCAATAGCCGTAGCAATAGCGGTTTTCGGCATTCATTCGCCACAGGCATTTGTGGGCGTTATCGGCCCACTGGTGGAAGTTCCGGTACTCATATTATTGGTAAGGGCAAGTTTATGGCTAAAGAAACAATACTACGAATAAAGAAATTAACAATTTTTAAGAATATATTTTACTTCTTTAGAAATATTATAAAATAGAAAAACTTAATAAAAAATACCTGATTATTAATATCTTTGTAAAGTGAAAAAGTGTTTGGTGGTCATATTACTTTCCTTATATCTCTGTGCTACAACAGAGCTTTACCAGTTGCTGAAATTTCCCGTTTTGGTAGAACACTTTTTTGAACATAAAGCTAAAAATTCCAATATATCTGTTTTGGATTTTCTGAAGCTTCACTATGCAGGGAATCATTTGCAAAATCATCCGCATGATGATGATTACGAACAGGATCAGAAAT
The DNA here is from genome assembly GCF_006175945.1 of Chryseobacterium mulctrae. Taxonomy (NCBI): domain Bacteria; kingdom Pseudomonadati; phylum Bacteroidota; class Flavobacteriia; order Flavobacteriales; family Weeksellaceae; genus Chryseobacterium; species Chryseobacterium mulctrae. The sequence goes on from NZ_VAJL01000001.1 coordinate 3,426,328, forward strand.
TGCCTTTTATTAGCCATAATGATTTTTTAACCATTGTTTTTACCCCGGGTTCTGCGGTATGGTTTGAAATTGAAAATCATAATTTACCCGTCGTTAAACGGAAAATTGCTTCATACAATGATGCATATCTGAGCGGGGAGATCATCAATGCCGTCTGGCAGCCTCCGAAATTCTGTTAATCTTTTTTGATTTTTTTTCAGGTGAGTTCATTCATCTGATATTACTGTTTTTGAAAAAATTCGGAAAGCGGCATCTATACATTTTTTTAGGTGTCGGGTTTTCTGTCAATAATTCATTGGCAGTTATAAAATCACATTCAATTATTTTTTACGATTAACAGAATTAAATATGCTTACAAAAATCATTGAGTTTTCTGTAAAGAACAAACTCATTATAGCATTACTGATTCTTGGTTTGATTGGTGTAGGCTCTTACCAGGTGACAAAGTTGCCGATAGATGCCGTGCCGGATATTACCAACAATCAGGTGCAGGTTATTACCATTGCGCCGTCTTTTGGTGCAACAGATATAGAACGGTTGGTTACATTCCCCATCGAGCAGGCCAATTCCAATATTGCCGGACTGAAAGAAATCCGCAGTTTTTCCCGATTTGGACTTTCGCTTGTGACCATTGTTTTTGACGATGGCGTAGATGTCTATTGGGCAAGACAACAGGTTGCAGAACGATTGCAGCAGGTACAGTCAGAAATTCCGCAAGGGATTGGGAATCCACAATTGGGACCTATTTCTACAGGTCTTGGCGAAATTTACCAATACGTTGTCCGCCCGAAAAAAGGCTACGAGCAAAAATATAATATTACAGAACTCAGAACCATTCAGGATTGGATTGTCCGCAGGCAATTGCTTCAGGTAAAAGGCGTAGCCGAAGTCAGTAGTTTCGGAGGAAAGCTCAAACAATATGAAATTGCTGTAAACCCTGATAAACTTAACGCTTATGGAATTACCATCAACGATGTTTTTGATGCACTCAATGCCAACAACCAAAATACAGGAGGAGCTTACATCGAAAAAGGACCAACAGTTTTGTATATCCGAAGCGAAGGTTTGGTGGGAAATATAGAAGACATTCAAAATATTTCCATTACCAATAAAAATAACGATGTTCCGCTTTTTATACGTGACGTGGCAGATGTAAAAACAGGTTACGCCACCCGTTACGGTGCGATGACCTATAACGATAATGGTGAAGTTTCCGGAGCGGTGGTGATGATGCTGAAAGGTGCTAACAGCAGCCAGGTCATCAAAGATGTCAAATCCAAAGTGGCTCAAATTCAGAAAACGCTTCCCGAAGGTGTTGTTCTTGAGCCATTCCTAGACCGAACCAAAATGGTAAACAACGCCATCAGCACCGTAGAAAGGAATCTTTTGGAAGGCGCTTTAATTGTTGTTTTTGTGCTGGTTTTATTTCTTGGGAATTTCAGAGCCGGACTTTTAGTGGCATCAGTTATTCCGTTGGCGATGCTTTTTGCCATTTGTATGATGAATCTTTTCGGCGTAAGTGGAAATCTGATGAGCTTGGGAGCACTGGATTTTGGATTGATTATCGATGGAGCAGTCATCATTGTAGAATCGGTTTTACATCAGTTGATGCTCAATAAAAAATTCAGGAATCTGGCAAAAATTCCCACAAACGAAATGGATGGTATGGTTACAGAATCTGCCGGAAGAATGATGAACAGTGCCGTTTTCGGGCAAATTATCATTTTCATAGTCTATATTCCGATTCTCACATTGCAGGGAATCGAAGGGAAAATGTTTCGCCCAATGGCAGAAACCGTCGCTTTTGCTTTGCTTGGAGCGTTCCTGCTTTCGCTTACTTATATTCCGATGATGAGTTCGGTTTTATTGAAAAAACGAAGCTTAAAACCTTCCTTTTCGGACAGGATGATGAAAAAAATTGAAGGGGTTTATGTAAAAACATTGCTGAAAGTCATCAAAATTCCGAAAACGATTTTTGCCGTTATCTCTGTTCTTTTCATTGCGGCCATTATTTTAATGAGCAGAATGGGAGGCGAATTTATCCCGTCCCTGGAAGAAGGTGATTTTGCAGTAGATACAAGGGTTTTGCCGGGAAGTAATCTGACGACTACGATTGAAAGCACCCAAAAAGCCGCTCATATCCTGAAAACACGTTTTCCGGAAGTGGAAAAAGTGGTGACCAAAATCGGAAGTGGAGAAGTCCCTACCGACCCAATGCCGATGGATGCTTCGGATATGATGGTCATCCTGAAAGACAAAAAAGAATGGACTTCTGCCAAAACTTTCCCTGAATTGTCGGAAAAAATGTCCAAAGCACTGGAAGATGTTCCCGGTATTACGGTTGGTTTCCAATATCCTGTAGCCATGCGGTTTAATGAGCTGATGACCGGAGCAAGGCAGGATGTGGTCATCAAAATTTTCGGTGATAACCTGGATTCTTTGGTGCAAAATGCCAATAAACTCGGTAAAATCATCGAAACTGTAAAAGGAACGCAAAACCTTTATATAGAGCCGGTTTCCGGGCTTCCACAAGTGGTGGTGGAATACAATCGCCCTGCCATTGCCCAGTATCATCTTTCTGTGGCGGATGTCAATCGTATCATCAATACGGCTTTTGCAGGACAAAGCACAGGTTTGGTTTTCGAAGGTGAAAAACGTTTTGATATGGTGGTTCGGCTTAATTCCAATGACCGGAAAAACATCAATGATATTAGAAATCTCCTTGTCCCAACGCCCGCAGGCAATCAGATTCCTTTGAACCAGCTTGCCAAGGTTGATGTAGTACAAGGTCCGAACCAGATTCAGCGGGAAAATGCACAACGCAGAATTGTGGTCGGGTTTAACATCAAAAACCGGGATGTGCAAAGCATTGTGGAAGAATTGCAACAAAAAGTGGACAAACAAATTAAATTACCTGCAGGTTATTCTATGACCTATGGTGGTTCGTTTGAAAATCTCAACAATGCCAAACAACGGCTGATGGTCGCAGTTCCGCTGGCTTTAGCATTGATTTTCGTGCTGCTGTTTCTGGCTTTTAAATCCATCAAAGAAAGCCTGCTGATTTATACCGCTATTCCGCTTTCCATTATTGGCGGCGTTTTTCTGCTGAATGCGAGAGGAATGCCTTTCAGTATCAGTGCAGCAGTCGGATTTATCGCCCTGTTCGGTGTTGCGGTTCTCAATGGGATTGTCCTGATTTCAGAATTTAACCGGCTTCACAAATCAGGAATCAGAAATATCGTAAGAATTGTGGTAGATGGTGGCGAAAGCCGTTTACGCCCGGTTCTGATGACGGCTTGTGTGGCATCGCTCGGCTTTATCCCGATGGCAGTCAGCAACGGGGCAGGAGCAGAAGTACAAAGACCTTTGGCAACGGTAGTCATTGGCGGACTGATCCTCGCAACCTTTCTCACACTGTTTGTTTTGCCGCTTTTGTACATCAATATCGAAAATGGATTTAAGATGAAAAAACCAAAAACTAAAACTATCACGCCGATTTTAATATTCATCCTAATGATTGGCAGTGTGAAACTCAATGCACAAACTACGATTTCTCTGGATGAAGCTATTAATCTTGCGGTTCAGAATAACCGGAATCTGAAAAACGAAAAGCTGCGTTCCGATTTTGCCAAAGCACTGATAAAAACATCCACTGCCGATATTCCGCAAACCTCGGTTAGCGCGGATTACGGACAAATCAACAGTGCCTATAAGGATATGAAATTCGGGGTTTCGCAAAGCATTGCTTTTCCGACGGTCTATAAAAAACAGAAAAACCTGTACACCGAAGAATGGAAAAAAAGCCAGTTAAACGTTTCTCTGAAAGAATTTGAATTGAAAAAATTGGTAAGCCAGACTTATTTTCAATTGGTGTATTGGAAAGAAAAGGAAAAATTGCTGAATGAAGCCTTACAATTATATTCTAATTTTTTGGAGAAGGCAAGCCTTCGTTTAAAAGCCGGAGAAAGCAACGTCTTGGAAAAAGCAACAGCGTCCAACCAGAAATCGGCGATTGATATTCAGTTAAAACAAATTCAGCAGGAAGTCAAAACGCTTCAATTGCAGTTGCAGTGGTTGCTTAATTCTGATGTTGAATATCTTCCTTTGGAAACATCCAAAACTAATCTTTCAAATCCAGAAGTTTCTTCACATCCTTTACTGAAAATGTTGGAACAGCAGAAAACGGTTGCTGAAAAACAAACGGAAGTCGAAAAGTCCAGATTGCTTCCCGGGCTTCAATTGGCGTACAATCTTAATTCATTCAAAGGAACCGGAGCAGATGATAAAATCTACAATGCAACGCCACAATTTCATTCGGTTATGTTAGGTATTTCTGTTCCGATTTTTTCGGGCGGGCAAAAAGCCAGAATTGAAGCTTCTAAAATGGCGGAAAATATTGCCGAAAATGATAGGATAAATACCGAATTTTCTTTGAATAAAAAAGCAACGCAACTCAGGCAAATTTATCAAACCAACCTGGAAATTGTAAACCGTTACGAGTCTTCGGAGCTGAAAAATGCAGAAATCATTACCGAAACCGCTCAGAAACAATTCTCGAATGGGGAAATCAATTATCTGGAATTTGTTATGCTCATCAACCAAACGCTTGCCCTCAAAAGCAATTACACAGATGCCCTTTTGAAACTGAACGAAAGTGCAATCGAGCTTCAATACCTCACTTTAAATCAATAAAAATGAAGACAGTAAAAATTAATTATATATGGATTGTTGTTGTGTTGTGGGTGTTTTCGGCAATCCAATGCCAGCAGAAAGAGGAAACAACTACAAAAACCGGAACACCGAAAGACGAAAATACCGTTAGCTTAACCGATGCCCAACTCCGGAATGCGCCGATAGAAACCACAGAACTTTCGATGCAATCCATCTCGACCGTTCTTAAATTAAACGGAAAAATTGACGTTCCGCCACAGAATTTGGTTTCCGTAAGTACACCTTTGGGCGGTTACCTGAAAAGTACCGGACTACTCCCGGGAATGAAAGTTTCCAAGGGACAAGTGATTGCCGTGATTGAAAACCCTCAGTTTGTACAGCTGCAGCAGGATTACCTGATGGCAAAATCCAAATATCATTTTGCACAGCTGGATTATAACCGCCAAAAAAAGCTCAACCAAAGCCAGGCAAGCAGCGATAAGGTGATGCAGATGGCACAATCGGAGATGAACAGCCAGCAAATTATTATGAATGCCATTGCGCAGCAACTGCAGCTGGTGAACATCAACGCAGGAAGCGTAACTGCCGGAAATATCCGTAAAAGTGTTCCTGTTTACAGTAGCATCAATGGTTTTGTAAGCAAAGTGAATGTGAATATTGGGAAATACGTCAATCCTTCCGATGTTTTGTTCGAACTCATCAATCCTTCGGATATTCATCTCAATCTCAAAGTCTATGAAAAAGATCTTGCGATGCTGAAAACAGGGCAACGGATTGTGGCTTACAGCAATAGCAATCCGGACAAAAAATATGATGGCGAAATTCTCCTCACAGGCAAAGATCTGGACGGAAACGGAATTGCTGATGTCCATTGTCATTTTGAAAAATACGATCCCGAACTGATTCCGGGAATGTATATGAATGCGGAAGTCGAGACCGAAACTTCTTTTTCGAATGCTGTCCCAGAGGAAAGTGTGGTAGATTTTGAAGGTAAAAGCTATGTTTTTGTTGAAGTAAAAAAACAAACCTACAAAATGGTTCCGGTTATCACCAACGAATCCGAAAACGGCTTTATACAGATTCTGAATTTTCAGGATTTTAAAGGGAAGAAAATCGTGACCAAAAATGCATATACTTTACTCATGAAACTTAAAAATACCAGCGAGGATGATGAATAGATTTTTTAAATTTTTAGGTTCATTCATAAAGCCCGCCTTTATGAGCAGATATGGGCTGCTGTTTTCCGCGGTAACGGTATACCTTGTATTATCATTCCTGGTCCGGTTGGTTCTTACCATTATTTCGTCTGATGAGCTTAGCGGCAATATAATTACAAATCTGGCGGTTTTTATCGCAGGTTTTATTTTCGATGTGTCCGTTGCCTTGTTTTTTATTGCTTTTTATAGTTTTTATCTCTTGTTAATTCCGGTCCGGTTGATCGGTACGATGGTAGATAAGATTATAACCTGTTTCATTCTTAGTATTGTGCTGTTGCTGATATTTTTCAGTGCGATGGCAGAATTTCCTTTTTGGGATGAGTTTGGTTCAAGATTCAATTTTATTGCGGTAGATTATCTTATCTATACCTATGAAGTGATTGAAAATATTAACGAATCTTATCCTTTACCGCTTTTGGTAACAGTTTTATTAGCTATGGTAATATTTGTTTTCTATTTGTTGTGGAAAACAGGTGTATTTGAAGCGGCATTTTCTGATAAACTTTCTTTCAGGAAGAGAATAGTCTGTTCTGGCAGCATTCTGTTGATGGCCATCAGTTGTGGTATTTTGCTGTCCAATAAAAATGCTGAATTTAGTGGCAACAGGACAGTAAATGAATTATCTAAAAACGGCGTTTTCTCTTTTTTTGCGGCATTCCGTTCTAATGAACTGGATTACCAAACCTTTTACACCACATTGCCGCACAAACAAACTTACAGTTTACTGCGGAAAAATCTGCTTCAGCCAAATCAAAAGTATCAGTCTGCTGATTTAGGGAATATAGCAAGAATAACGGTTCCGGGCAATGAGAAGCAGGGGCGCCCTAATATCTTTTTGATTACAGTAGAGAGTTTAAGTGCTGATTTTCTTAAAGCCTTTGGTAATAAAGAAGATCTTACTCCAAACTACGACAGGTTAGCTAAAGAAAGTATTTTCTTTACCAATCTTTACGCAACAGGAACGCGAACCGTTAGAGGAATGGAAGCACTGATACTTTCTGTACCGCCCACGCCTGGTAACAGCATTGTGAGAAGACCCGATAATCAGAACCTGATTTCAGTTGCTTCTATTCTGAAAGCTAAAAATTATCAGTTGGATTTTATCTATGGCGGAGATGGCTATTTTGATAATATGAATACCTTCTTTGGCGGACAGGGCTTTGATATTGTCGATAGAGACCGGGGAAATCCCATTCCTGAATCCGTCAACACCAACCGATTCCCGATTTCCGACAACGAAGTTACTTTTGAAAATGCGTGGGGTATCTGTGATGAAGATATTTATAACCAGTCTCTAAAATTTGCCGACAATGCGGCAGATAAGAAGTCGCCTTTCTTTCAGTTTGTGATGACAACATCCAACCACAAGCCATATACTTTCCCGGATGGCAAAATAGACATGAAACAAGGAAGCCGGGAAAGTGCAGTGAAATATACAGATTATGCTCTGGGCAAATTTCTTAAAGAGGCACGAAAAAGATCATGGTTTAAAAACTCAGTATTTGTTATTGTTGCGGATCATTGTGCCAGCAGTGCCGGAAAATGGGAAATTAATATTTCCAAACATCATATTCCTGCGATTATTTACAATATGAACCAGAGAGACAAAATAGACCGACTGACCTCTCAGATTGATGTGATGCCTACACTGTTCGGGTATTTTGGGTGGCAGTATCGGACAGCATTGTACGGAAAAGATATTAATAAGACAAAACCTGGGGATGAAAGAGCCTTCATTGGGAATTACAGGACACTGGGCATTCTGAAACAGAATATTTTTACACAGCTGAACGATCACAAGCAGGTTCATCAGTTTATTTGGCAAAAGGAGAATGATAATATGAAAGAAACAAAACCGGGTAAATATCCGGATCTCGTGAATGAAACAATTTCATACTATCAGTCTGCCAGCGAAAGATTCAAAAGCGGAAAAATGAAAGAACTAAATAATCAATAAAAAAAATGAAAACAAAACTTTTTAAAAAAATAACATCTGGATTGCTGATTTTGTTTATTGGCATTCAATTTTTTACGGTGAAGCTTAATACCTCAACAATATTGCCTGAAAGTTCTATTGAAAAACATTACCGCATTCCCGGCAACGTGCAGCAGATTTTAAAAACCAGTTGCTATGACTGCCATTCCAACAATACCGTTTATCCTTGGTACAGCAAGATCCAGCCGGTAAAATGGTGGTTGGCAAATCATATCAATGACGGGAAAAGACATTTGAATTTTGATGAATTTAGTCCTTATCCGAAAGATAAAAAACTGCACAAATTAGATGAAGTTGCAAAAACTGTTAACACAGGTGAAATGCCATTGAGTAGTTATACTTTCATTCACACCCATGCGAAATTATCTTCTGAACAAAAGGCAATAATCCTAACCTGGGTCAAATCGATGAAAGGTCAGATTAATAAAGAAATTTCGGCACGATGAAAAGAATCATTTTACTGACAATGCTTTTCTTTTTCCAATGGAGTGAAGTACAAAAATCTGTTTTTCAGGAGGATAAGAAGCCGGTTGCAGATTCTTTATCTGTCTATCAATTTGGATATAAAAAACTCATTATTCCTTCGGTTCTTATCGGTTACGGAATTCTAAGCTTAACTTCTGATGATTTGAAGCAATTGAATAAATCGACACAATATGAGATCAGTGAGCATAAACCCGACCATATAAAACTAGACAATTATACCCAGTTTGTGCCGGCTGTTTTAGTTTACGGGCTTAATTTTTCCGGAATCAAGGGGAAGCATAGCCTGAAAGACCGGAGCATCATTCTGGGAACCTCGCTTCTGATCTCCAGTGCGGTTGTACTCCCCATCAAACATCTGGTAAAAGAAGAACGTCCCGATGGTTCTAACAATCTTTCCTTTCCTTCCGGGCATACCGCTTTTGCTTTTGCAACTGCACAGTTTATGTTTCGGGAATATCAGGAAGATCATTTTTGGTTGAGCTTAGCAGGTTATCCTTTTGCATTGTTTACCGGCATTTACAGAACCTTGAATGACAAACACTGGGTAGGTGACGTGGTGGCAGGTGCCGGCATCGGTATTCTCTCTACCGAAGCCGCTTATTGGTTGTTTCCGAAGGTAAGCAAAATATTTTCAAAAAATGAATCTGGAAATACCGTTCTTGTTTATCCTTATTATCAAAGTAAAACACTGGGTGTAGGTCTTTCTTTAAACTTTTAAAAAAAAATCAATGAAAAGCATTAATAAATTTATTATCGTTCTCAGTATCGCATTGGTGGCTCTTTTTCTCGAATTTATCCTGAAGAAGTCCTATTGTGCAAAAACTCTAATTACTGCTACCGGAATTATTATGTCTGTCATCCTTCTGAAAGGGATGATTGACGTGCTTCGTTCCGGGAATTTCGGGGTTGATATTTTGGCTATTTCTGCTATTGCCGCAACATTGGCTGTCGGAAATTACTGGGCAGCACTTATCATTCTCATTATGATTACCGGCGGTGATTCTCTGGAAGATTATGCCCAGAAAAAAGCCAGGAAAGATTTAAAATCACTGCTTGATAACACACCGAGAATTGCCCATAAAAAAATTGGAGATGATCTGACTGATATTTCTGTGGATGATATAAAAATCGGTGATATCATCATCGTAAAACCAAAGGAAATTGTGCCGGTTGATGGTATTCTTCTCAGCGATAATGTGCTGTTGGATGAGTCTTCACTTACGGGGGAATCAAAACCCGCTGCCAAATTGAAAGGGGAAGGTCTATGGTCAGGTTCGGTAAACGGCTCAGGGGCGGTTCTTATTCAGGTATCCAAACTCGCCAAAGACAGCCAGTATCAGCAGCTTGTGCTGTTGGTTCATAATTCTGAAAAAGAGCCCGCACATTTTGTGAGAATGGCAGACCGCTATGCCCTTCCATTTACCATTGTAGCGTTTCTTATAGCCGGAATTTCCTATATGATTACCAAGGATCCCAATCGTATAGCCGAAGTTTTAGTGGTGGCTTCGCCCTGTCCGCTCATTCTCGCTGCACCTATCGCCCTGATTTCAGGAATGAGCAGGTCCAGCAGGAATGGTGTTGTGATCAAGTCCGGAACAGTCATCGAAAAGTTGGACAAGATGAGAGCCATTGCGTTTGATAAAACAGGTACTTTAACCAAAGGAGATCTCGCCGTTGATGAAATAATACCTGAAAATCTTTATTCCAAAGAAGAACTGATAGATTTGGTAGCCAGCGTGGAACAGCAATCCTCTCACGTTCTGGCAGTGTCTGTAATGAAACATATTGGCTCCAAAAATATTCCTCTGGCAACAGATTTAAAAGAAGTTGAAGGAAAAGGCATTGAGGGAAAGGTAAACGACCAATGGGTAAAAGTAGGGAAACTGGATTTTGTTACAGATCAGCAGATTCAGCTAAAATCAGAACAGACCTCTTTGTTTGTTTCGGTTGAAGGCAGATATGCCGGAGAAATAACGTTTTCCGATGAAGTCCGTCCGGAAGCCCGGCAGACCATTGCTCAATTAATGAAAATGGGTATTCGTAAAATCATGATGATTACCGGTGATAAACAAAATATTTCTGAAACAATAGCTAAAGAAATAGGCATTCCGGAAGTGCATTTCGGATGTTTGCCGGAAGATAAACTGAAAATCCTAAAAAATGCAAGTGATGAATTTCGCCCGATTGTAATGGTAGGAGATGGCGTTAATGATGCGCCATCTTTAACTGTTGCTGATGTGGGAATTGCAATGGGAGCCAAAGGATCCAGCGCTGCCAGTGATTCTGCGGATGTGGTGATTTTGAAAGACAATCTGGAAAAAGTAAGTGACACTGTCATCATATCTAGGGAAACAATGAAGATTGCCCGCCAGTCCGTGTTTATTGGTATTGCAGTTTGCACCGTATTGATGCTTATTGCCGCTTTTGGCTTATTACCCGCTTTGCTAGGTGCAGGACTCCAGGAAGTGGTAGATGTGATTTCTATTACCTCAGCGTTGCGTGCTTTGAAGGACAGGACTTAGTTTTTGATAAATATTATAAAGAAATGTCTGAAATTTTTCAGGAGATCAATTGTATAATTTTAAAGGAGTAAAATTTTGAATTAGGAATCAGAAGTACATTGTGTATAAAAATCCACTTGGGTGAGGGATGCTGTTCTCTGGTCAAACGAAGGACTTCTTAGATTCCTCATATTGATAACTATCTCCATATATTTAATTGCAATTTTCATGAAACAACCTATAAATCCCATTGCAATATAAGCGTGAAATTTGTAGTATTCCAGCGAATACTCGGTAAACCGCGGATAAATAGTCGCCTCTGCCCGATAAGATCCTCTTCAAAATGAGAAATCATATTTAGGACGTTATTACTACCTGAATACGCAATTTCGAAAAGTTGTTTGTATAGCTCCTTTGTACCATTGTTAATTAAATACATTATTTATGTTAGGCGTTTTCTGCTCTAATTTAGTAATCTCTTTTTTCTCAAGCTCAACTACAGCTTTACTGCTGGTAGTTTGATTATTATGCTGTTCTTATAAGTGAGATCTGGTACCAGTAAAAGAAGGCTTCCGGATTCCCCTTTTTCAGTTTATTGAGCTTGGAATCAAACTCCTGATCGATTACCAGTTCTTTTATACTTTCCAAACCTTGATATTTTTCAAGTTTCTCTACTTTATACTTCAGCACAGTTGCTAAATAGGCGGCTTTTGCCGCATCGGTAATGGCTCTGTCAATATGATAACTTTCAGAAAATATAAATCTTTTCACCTGCTTGATACCTGCTGAAAGTGCTTTAAAATCTCCCTTCCCCTTTTCCCCACGTGAGCAAATATGAAGTGCCGTATCGTAAATATCGTCAAGGATCCCATTTGCATCGGTTTCACATTTTCTGTAACCAATCTCTGTTTTAGCAAAAACATCGAAAGTCTTGCCAATAATGCTTATATCACTAACAGGTTCCAAAAGACTTCCAATATCGAAAAGCTGCTTCATGATCTCCATCGTTCTGGAATCCCCGCTTTTCTCATAAGGTATTCCCGTCATATTTGGTGTGAAGGCTGTGAGCTTATACACGCTTGCATTTTTAATTTCAAAAATAGATAATATATACACTACATTTAATCTGTTTTTGGATACATTTTTTAAGAAAAAGAGCGGATAGAATAAAAAAAACGTTCGCTATTGACACATTTTTTTAGTTTTCATATATAATTCAAATTATTTTCTTTTTTGAATATGCTTATTCATCGCAGATGAAGCAGAATCTTTCGGTAGTAACGAAAAACTACCGAAAGATATTTCTTGTGATTTTGAAAATTTGTCGAACAAAACAATTTCAAAATTATGGGAATATCTATCATCACCAAAGAGGATCTCCAGGAGTTTAAAACTGAACTGTTGGAAGCAATTAGATTTTTTCTCAAGGATAATAATCCTTAACAAAAATTATGGCTCCGCACCTCCGAGGTCAAAAAACTCCTAAACATATCTTCAGGAACTTTACAAAACCTGAGAATCAATGGCACTTTGTCCTACAGCAAGATCGGAGGAACATTGTATTATAGCTATAAAGATATTCAGAAACTACTGATGGACGTCAAATAGTAATTTCAATCAGCACATGGAAAACAGCAAGAATATCATCAGCTTCTTTGGACGTATTATACAGGATGAGAGACGACATACCTCGCATATCAGTATGTACGTTTCACTTTTCCAATTCTGGAGCCTAAACCATTTTCAGAATCCCTTTCGTATTACTCGTGGAGGAATTATGGAATCAAGTAAAATACGTTCCTTAGCTACTTATCATAAGTGCATCAAAGAATTACATAATGCTGGCTTTATTATATATACTCCTAGCTACGATGCGTACAAGGGAACCTTAATTCAGATCATAGATCCGGAATATGTAGAAAGCTCACAAAAAAAAGCGGTACGGGGACAAAAAATATCAGTACAGAAAGAAAGTTGTTTTGATGTACCAATTTTTTATGAGGTGGAATTATATTTTAACGACCGGAATTTGCCTTCTGCTGAAGCAATTAAGTTCTATTCCTACTATGAGTCCCGAAATTGGAAATTATCTAATGAGAATCTAATGAAAAGTTGGCAGGCAGCCGCAAGAAATTGGATCTCTCATCTTAACAAAAAATGACCATAACTAACCAATCGATTAAAAACAACCAATGAAAAGGATAGACCCACAAACACCTATCTGGAAGCTGACCGTTGAAGAATTTTTGGAAGTCTCGAAAAGTCTGGCATCTGAAAGCAAATATGAGTACGGTTTAAAAGGACTGGCAAAAATTCTAGGATGTTCTATCTCAAAAGCTTCTGAAATAAAGTCTTCAGGAATTCTGAATGAGGCTATCATCAGAAAGGGAATATCATCATTATCGATAGGCAAAAGGCATTAGAGCTTTTTGCACAAAAGTAAAAATGTATTATCTGGAGCTTATACAAAGATTTTGGGATTTCAACCAAAAAGCGCAGCTCAATACTACGTCTATTACATTTTATCTATATCTGCTCAACTTGGCGAGCAATAACAATGGATATGATGTTGTCATTTCTGATGTTGCAATAAGCAATGCCCTGGGAATCACAAGAAAGACCGTCAAATCTACAAAAGAAAAACTACAGATATTAGGATTGATACGGTATGAAAATAAGAAAGGGCTTCCTTCTTCCTATAGAGTAGTTTTGGATTATCCTATATCACCTCCGGAATTTGACAAAACTGAAAAGCTTGAATTCGAAAGCGGATCCAATGTTCCGGAAGTTGAAAGAACAGATGATCTGCCATTGTATGATTTATTGGTTCAAAATATTGATAACATCAGCAAACCGGAAGATGGGACACCGGTGAGCGATGTTTCAAAACCACCAATCAGTAACGATCAAAGACCTTCTTTCGATGAGTTTCTCGAATATGCCCAAACCCTGGCAGGTTACGAAATCTCATTAGATTCAGCTATTAAAGATAAATATGATTCGTGGGTTGAGAATGATTGGAAAAATGCTTCAGGCAGACCTGTTAACAACTGGAAATCGTCCCTGAAAGGTACTTTTCCATTTATGAAAAACAAGACGGTTGACAGAGATCTATCCATACGATCAATTCCCAATATCGAACGACCTTGATCATCTTTGGATAAAGACCAGTTCAAGATAAAAATTAAAATACAGAGAAGTGAAATTATCAGATGGTATGGCAACTCCCGAAAAAGATCTAAGGCTTATCAGTAAGAAATTTGAAGGAAAAAGCGAGAAAGTTCCCGACAAGATACGTCTTGGAAACCAGTTCGTGGACGATTTTATTTTTGAAGACCATCAGGCTGCGGATATTCCAATCAATGCGCTCCGTGTCATTTTCAATATTATCTCTATTATTGGCAATGAGCAGTTCCGGCCGGATGACCGCCCGAAACAGCTTTCGCTTTTCGATGAAGAATTTGAGACGGATAACAACATATTTGCTTCTATGAAGATCAGGAACTGCAAGATCTCTCCGAGTGGCTCTACGAAACAGGTAGTAGACGCGTATGAGTTTCTGGCAAAATTCAAAATGGGCTGGTACAAATCCGTCAATTCCAAAGGGAAAGAAATTAAAACCTTTGGAGGGATCATATCTACGCCAAGTTACGATCACAGAGGGTACACTTCATTTTTGATCAGCAGCTTCTGGTTAAAAAAACTAATGGTGATCCGGAATACAATTATGTCCTTTATAATCTGGTATATAATATCAGAAATAATAAGCATATAATCTTTGCCATTTGGCTTGCCAAGCTTCCGGAAAGTGGAACAGCCTTAAAGCTACCCACCCTGAATAAAAAGTTCGGATTGAACTACAAAACTGCCAATGATTTTTGTTTTAAATTCCTAAAACCTGCAAGAATGAATTTTAATAAATACAATAATCTTTCTTTCACGTATAGCTGCAAAGGAGATTCTATCTTCATACGTCCTTATTTTACCAAAACTGTAAGTGACCTCAACATATCGCAAAATATGAAGGAACAAACTGTAAGCACAAGAAGGTTGCATTATTTCAGAAAGAGATACGGCTTGAAGGAAAGTGAGATGCAACAGTTTTCTTATCAGTACAGAAATATTGCCCAGACCAGGGAACTGATAGAAAAAGATTTCACAGAGTTTATCAGGTTGAACCGATTGAAGAAAATTAAGTCTACCGAATTTCAGGGAATGGCCTTTCTAAGTGAAATTCAAGAAATCATAATCAAATTGTACAAGGAAACCAAAATGGGAGCGCTGCTTCCGAACGGCTATCCTGTTATTCGCTGAATTCGGAATTGCACTCATTCCCATTTCGGAATTGCGCTCATTCGGAATTCGGAATTGCACTCGCTGAAGTTAAAAAAATGTTAAAATTTTATTTTTTATGATCCCGTTTTCGGAATTGCGCTCATGCCGACCATCGGAAAAGGCTGCCAACTGTTAAAAATGTGGATAAAGGTCAAAATTAGATAAAATGAAAAAATCCAATTCGGAATTGCACTCATCTCTTTTTCGGAATCGCACTCATTCACAATTCGGATTTGCACTCATTTCAAAAATGGCTGAGATCATCTACTGAAAGTCGATACAGCGAATTACTAAAAGTTTATTAAAAGTGTATAAAAGTCTTTTTTTATTTAAAAGGAAATTGTGGATAAAAAATTTGCATTAAAAAGAAAAAAATGAATTGCGAAGAAATCAAACAAAAAGTTGGAATTCGAACGGTTTTAGAATCATTCAACCTTTTTCCGGTCAAAGAAAACCGAAAAACAGCTTTTTATTTTGCGTTGGATAGAGAAGAAAAAATACCTAGCTTATCGGTTGATTTTGTTAAAAACAAAGCATTTGACTTTGGAACTGGAAAGAGCTATGATGTTATTTCTATTGTTCAGCAAATGAATAAATGTTCCGTTTCAGATGCACTGAAATACCTATCAACATTCGATTTTTCCAGTCGAAATGAATTTTTTGATAAAGAAGTAAAAGCTCAATCCGACTACAAAATTTTAGAAATCAAAGAAATTGAACATTATACTTTAATTCAGTATTTAAAATCAAGAAAAGTCTTTGAACAAAAACATTTGGTTAAGGAAATTCATTATGAACTGAACGAAAAAAAGTATTTCGGAATCGGTTTTCAGAATAATTCGGGTAGTTTTGAAATACGCAATCCATACTCCAAAATCTGTTTGGGTAAAAAGGACATTATCTTCATTCAAAACGAACAAAATCCCAACAATGAAATTGTTATTTTCGAGAGATTTTTTGATTATCTGACTTTTCGGAATTTAGAAAACTCGCCTCATTCAACCTGTGATTTTCTAATTCTGAATTCTACGGCAATGCTTTTCAAAGCCGAAGAAAAATTGAGGGAATATGATAAGATCTCTCTGTTTCTCGATAACGATGACAATGGAAAATCTATTAAAACTAAAATTCAAAGTCAGTATCAGAATGTGGCGGATTGTTCTTTGATTTACCACGGATTTAAGGATTTGAATGAGTGGTTTTGTAAAAGATGATTTTAAAAAAATGTTTATTTTTTCAGATATTTTTGAACTGTTTCTTCAATATCATCTCTAATGAATTCCCAGTGTTTTCCTTGAAGGCAAATCGGATCGAACTCTTCATCTGCCAAACCGAAATCAGTGAAGTTTTTCAAAATCAGTTCTTTGTCGTGACTGTAAGGATAACGTTCTTGATGCAATTCCAGCATTTTGCCGATGTCATAATTGGAAAGCAACTCGTGCAGGTCCTAAAAATCCTTTTTTCTTCCGGTCCTTTGCACAACATCTACTTTCATTGCAATGATCTCCTGTATTGTTGCCAATCGAATATTATCCTCGATTTTTGGTTGCTGAATAAAGGGATCGGTGTAATAAACATCTAATTTTATTGTATTCCTAACGTCTGTCCCGACTAAATATGATTTTCCCATTGCCGGATTTAAATCAGAAGAATGGTCTATATATGGGAAATAATTTTGAAGAAATTTGTCAATGCCCGCAAAATCAATACTTCCGTAAGGAACATCACTGAAAAGGTCTATATCTACAGAAATCCGATGCCCGAGCTGAAGACTTAAAGCGGTTCCACCAACCAGCCGGAAATCATCAAAAACTGTTGCAGACATCAAAGTATGCAAACTGTTTTTTAAGATCTCATTTACGGTATTGTAGTATAACATTTTTCAAATATTGCTATTTTGATGCAACTGCATTGGTTTTGTTTTTTCGGTACTAAAGGCAATCTCTGTTTTTCTTTTTCCGTAAAAACGTTCGATTTCTTCTTTTTCCGCTTCATTTCCACGCTCAAAAATTCGATTAATAACAGCTTTATAATGTTTTTGCCAATTAATCTTGTTAATGTCTGTATCCCAAAATAAAGATTTTCTCAGAATGGAAAGATCAGGAGAGGGTTGAACCCTGCTTTTCTCTTTTTCGATGTCGTAATAGCTTTGCAAAAAGACAATCGTTCCCTCTTCCAGCTGCAGCTTCTTTTCGATTTTCAAAGCCAAGGCTACCGGAATATTTCTCTTTCCTTTTGTAATGTCATTGATGATTTGTGGATATTCATCAATGGCCAAAGCAAAAGGACGTTTTTTGAGCGAACGCTTTTTTAGCTCCCGCTCAATAATAATTCCCGGATGGATACCCTTATATTTGAATAAAGATGAGTTCATATTACAAATGTAATCAAATTTGTTTACACCTTGAGGGTGCTTTTAAAATTTTTGTAAATCGTCAGCAAAAAGTGTACTGATTTAGACAGAAAGTAAGATAGTGTTTTCATAATAAACTGAACAAAAAAACCATTAAATTTGATTTATTATGACAAACAAGAAAACAGTGACCCCTGAAAATTATTTAAAAGACATGCGCAGAAAAACCAGAAGAGTTTTCACGGCTGAGCAAAAGATCCTTGTTGTGATGGAAGCACTCAGAGCAGAAACATCCATTGCAGAGCTCTGCCGCAAATACGCCATACAGGAATCCACCTTTTACAAATGGAACAAAGAGTTTATTGAGGCCGGTAAGAAGCGTCTTTCAGGAGATACCACCCGTGAAGCCACTTCCGACGAAGTCGCACTTCTGCGGGAAGAAAACCGTAAACTCAAGGAAACGGTTGCCGATCTTGTTATCCGTTACGACATCATAAAAAAAAGTTTGGAAATTCTGGGATAACGGAAAAATACCGTAAGTATATGAGATTATCCGCAGAAGAGAAACTGGAAATCATCCGCATGGTTACCAGAAGCGAGATTGGCGTAAACAGGACGCTTCGGGAACTGAGCATCCACAAAAGCACTTTTTACAACTGGTACAGATTGTATCTGGAAAAAGGAGATGCGGGATTTTTCAACGCTCCCAAATCGCGCAGACAATGGAACAGCATTCCTGAAGAAGAGAAAAATCTGGTGGTGGAAACCGCTTTGAATTATCCTGAACTCTCCAGCAGAGAACTGGCATATAAAATCACCGATGAGAAGGGTGTATTTATCTCAGAATCCAGTGTTTACCGTATTTTAAAGAAAAGAGGACTGATAACGGCTCCATCGCACATTCTGATTTCTGCCTCGAATGAATTTAAGGATAAAACCAATTTTGTTCATGAAATGTGGCAAATCGAGGGTCGAGATTCGTGAATTCAAAAATAAAATAAAAATACAATGAACAAACGGATTTTACCTACTTCAAAATTCTGGACTGGGGCTGGTACTATCTAAGCACGGTGATTGACGATTTTAGCCGCTATATCGTTCATTGGGAACTTTGCCGAAATATGAAGGTGAATGATGTTCAAAGAACCATTGACCGAGCTGTGAAGAAAGCAGGTTTAAGAAAAGGACAAGTTCCGAAACTTCTATCGGACAACGGTTCCTGCTATGTTGCCGATGAACTGAAGAATTATCTTGAAGACAGGCACGCTATGAAGCAGATCCACGGAAAACCCGCACATCCGCAAACCCAGGGAAAGATTGAACGCTATCACCGGACGATGAAAAACGTCGTGAAACTGCACCATTACTACCGCCCGGAGGAACTGGAAAAGGCTTTGGAGGAGTTTGTGAACCGCTATAACAACGAGCGCTACCACGAATCCCTGAAGAATCTCACCCCGGCAGATGTCTACTTTGGAAGGGCGGATGAAATCCTCAAAATAAGACAGCAGATAAAATCTGAAACCTTGAAAAGAAGAAAAAGAGAATATTACAAAACTAAAATGGTCCAAATATGATTTTTTTTTCTTTAAAAGCAAAAAAAATGTTTTTATCGACTATATTTGAAAACCGAAAACACTATTTAAGGAAAAGTCCACTTTCTTTTGAAGACATACATTATTAGCCTTCTCAAGAAAGAAATTTGATGATATTTTTAGAATCTATCTAACATTAATAATACAATGAATGAAAATAAAACTTAAAAGAATCTATGAAGCTTATTCTCCCACAGATGGATACCGCGTATTAGTTGATAGGTTATGGCCTCGAGGAATTTCTAGAGAAAATGCCCATATAGAAGAATGGAATAAAGAGCTTGCTCCTTCTTCTGAACTTCGAAAGTGGTTTCATCACGATCCAAAACTTTGGAAGAGCTTTTCAGAAAAATACGAAATCGAGCTCAAAGAAAAAGATGCTGGAAAAGAATTTCTAGATCGAAATAAAAAACAAGATCTCATCACATTGGTCTATGGTGCAAAAGATGAACAACATTGTCATCCATTGATACTAAAAAAATATTTAGAAAATTTGATTTTAGGTGATAAAATATCATAAAGCTTTTTTTTGAATCTATTTATCCAATACTTAATTTTGTGAAAATTTGAATTTATATTGGTAATGAAAAGAAAAAGTATACAAAGACATCATTATTTCAGATTAGTGTTAATTTCTATGTTAATAAGTATCTGCGCTCTTTTTTAGGGTATTCATTAAAGTTAATTACTGAATATTTTCAAAAACTCATATTTCATTTTGCGGAAAGAGAAAATACCTTAAGTTTTGTATTTTTGCCGACGATTGGAATTACAGCAATCTATTTATAGCTGGAAAAGACGGTCAAATTGACCACCTAATTTCGGAGTAAATTGACCACTGATTTCGGAGCAAAGTGACCACCACTTTCCGGTCCAAAATGACCACCTGTTATCTGGGCTATATTTGAGATAAAAACGACTTGATTTTTTCATGATGTTAGCGTCATACATTCGTTAAAAAAAGCGGATTATGGCAAATAAAATAACAGACATGAGTAAAATTAGAAAAGTCATAAAATTCTACAGCAATGGAAAGAGCAAGTTATTTATAAGCAGCTATTTATCGCTTTCCAGAAATACCGTTAAAAAATACATCTCATTATATGAGATCCTGGGCTTGAGCCCTGATGCGATCAATGCCAAGACAGACGCCGAGCTGGAACTTTTGTTTTCCAATACCGCCGCGGAGTCCATTAGCCCCAAACTACAGTCCCTGTACGATTTTTTTCCCAAGATGGAACGTGAGCTCAAAAAGGTAGGGATCACTATCCATCATATGTGGGAGCAATATCTTGTACTGCATCCTGATGGTTTTCAGAGTTCACAGTTCCGGCATCATTACAAGATCTGGGGCAAGCGTGTGAACCCGGTGATGCATATGAATCACAAATCCGGTGATAAGATGTATGTCGATTATGCAGGAAAAACACTCTCCATTATTGATAAGGAAAGCGGGGAGCTTAAAGAAGTTCAGTTTTTTGTAGCTATTCTGGGAGCAAGCCAGTACACGTATGCTGAAGCTTCTATGAGCCAGCAGAAGGAAGATTTTGTACGATCTGTAGAAAATGCCATCCGCTTTTTTGAAGGTACACCGGCAGCGATCGTTCCTGATAATTTAAAATCCGCAGTGATCAAAAGCAGCCGTTTTGAACCCACCATCAATGAGACCCTGGCCGATCTGGCTGAACATTATGAAACGACCATCTTGCCTGCCAGGGCTTACAAACCGAGGGATAAATCCTTGGTAGAGGGAGCGGTAAAGATCCTGTACAGAAGGATCTACGCCAACCTTCAACAGGGATCCTGCGGCCTGGATGAACTAAATAGTGAGATCTGGGATCTGTTGGACTCTCATAACAAACGCAAGCTCACAGGACGTCCTTACTCCCGGTATGAGCTGTTCTTAGAGGACGAGAAGCAGCAGCTGCGCCCACTGCCTGAGCGTCGTTTTGAGATCAGGTACCAATCCTTTGCAACCGTGATGCAGAACGGGCACGTACAGTTGAGCCGGGATAAGAACTACTACAGTGTTCCGTACCAGTATATCAAGAAGAAGATCAAGATCCTATACACATCTTCCACCGTGGAGATCTACTATAAATACAACAGGATCGCGATGCACAGACGCAATTACAAGCCTTATGTCTACACGACCATTACAGAACATTTAGCCAGCACCCACCAGTTCGTGGCCGGATGGAGTGCTGCCCGCTTTATCGATTGGGCAAACAGTATTGATACTGCAGTGGGAGAATATATCCTCCAAATTATCGACAGTCGGAATCATCCCGAGCAGGCCTACAAAAGCTGCCTGGGAATCCTGAACTTCGAAAAAAAAGTAGGAAGAGAGCGATTGATAAATGCCTGTAAACGGGCATTGGATTTTAAGATCTACAGCTTTAAGACCGTACAGAAGATATTGGAGAACAATCTGGATCAGATGATCGATCCGGAAAAAGAAGAAAAGGAGCAGGAACTGCCTGATCACGGCAACATCAGAGGAAAACAATATTATCATTAAATACCAACAGTTATGAACGAACCGACAGTGAGCAAAATGAAGCAAATGAAGCTTTACGGCATGCACAATGCCTTTAAGACCGCTATTGAAAGCGGAAGGACAGACCATTATACCCTCGACCAGTTTGTATCGATGCTCATCGATGCCGAATGGGATGAGAGGCACAACAGGCGCATAGAGCGAAGCATTAAAAATGCTAAGTTCCATTACAAGTCCAGTATTGAAAGTGTCAACTTCGATGACACCCGCAATCTCGACCGTAATCTGGTAATGCGTCTTGCAGGATGTGAGTTCGTAGAAAAAAATGAAAACATCCTGATCACAGGAAGTACAGGCGTGGGTAAAAGTTACCTGGGAACCACATTGGGCTATCAGGCCTGTATCGAAGGCTTCAAGGTCAATTATTTTAATACTTCCAAGCTGTTTGCCAAACTAAAAATGGCAAAAGCAGACGGGTCATACCTGCGCGAACTTGCAAAAATACAAAGACAGGATGTGATCATCCTTGATGATTTTGGTCTTCAGGCTTTGGACAGTGCCAACAGGATAACCCTTCTGGAGATCATAGAAGACCGTCACAACAACGGATCCATCATTGTAACATCGCAGATCCCGGTGCAGGGCTGGTATGACATTATTGGTGAAAAGACCATTGCCGATGCTATTCTGGACAGACTTATCCATCAGTCTCACCGCCTGGAACTCCAAGGGGAATCTATGAGAAAAAAGAGAGGAGTTAACAGGGAGTAATTATTTATTATATTTGAATACTAATTGACACATGAAAAACAAGAGTTTTTATCAAAATTAAGGGTGGTCAATTTAAACCTAAATTACCTGGTCACTTTGAATTGAAATTGGGTGGTCAATATCACTGGAATTTACATTCAATGTGAGCAAATCCGGAATCAACAGTGAATTCAATGCTTTCTATAAAGAAAAAGATAACAGCTTTATCAAAGCAGTCATTGACGAAAACAACAAAGGCTTTCTTGGAAGCAGGATTAGGTTCCGATTATTGGAAGACATCTTTGTTGGGAACAAAAAAATAAGCAAAGGTTCTATTTTATACGGACAAATCTCAGGATTTTCGATGCAACGGGTCAATCTTAATATTGTTTCTGTATTCACAAAAGGAGAAATCTATCCTGTTAATTTATCAATTTACGATGTAGATGGGATGAAAGGATTGTACGTTCCACAAAGTGTTTTTAGAGATATGATGAGGGAAATGGGTAGCAACTCAGTTCAAGGAACACAGATGGATATGGGCGGAAAAGGATTTTTCTCAAGCATCGGAAGCAGCCTGTTCACATCAACCTCCAAATCTATCGCCAATCTGATCAAAGAAAATAAAGCAAAACTGAAATACAACTCATATGTCTTTTTGATCGACGAAAAACAATTGAAAGATTCACAAAACCAACAAAAAAAATAAAACAATGAGAACTTTATTATACACCCTTTTAATATTCATAGCTCAATTTTTCACGGCTCAAACTGCAACCAAAGAACAGATTGTTTCCGATTTACCTGAGATTGAAATTACCGAAGGTATCAACCTGCATATCATTTCGCCGGAACCCATTCAGTACGTGGATTTGTCAACAGAAAAACTGACTGGAGATTTGCCTGCTACAAACATTGCCAGGATAAAGATCACAGATCATCCTGATTCTGACGAGAAAGGAAAAATCAATATACCTTCCGTTTTTTTTAATGGAAATACTATTGGGATCATTACCGTTGTCGCACAATCTTTCATTGCACAATACAAAGTTGTTTATCGAAATCAGGATAACCTCAATACGATTACCAATATTCATATACAGCCCGAAGCGATGCAGCCTGTAGAATTTGATAAAATGGTGTTCTCTAATCTTGAACTGAGAAAATTTGCGATGGATATTATTCAAAAAAAATCTGAGAAAAATCCAATCAGAGAAGAGAAAAATCTAAAACTCAGCTTTCAACTCAACAATGTCTATGTGATAAGTGATTACATCTTTTTAGATATGACCATCAAGAATAATTCTAATCTGAGCTATGATATTGAAGATTTAAAATTCTCATTAGAAGACAAAAAAATCCATAAAGCAACAAACAACCAAAGTGTAGATCTGACGCCCATTTTACAACTCAATCCCCAAAAACACTTCAGAAAAAATTTCAGAAATATTTATGTTTTCAAAAAATTCACCTACCCCAACAGTAAAGTGATGATGATTCGCCTCATTGAAGAGCAACTCTCCGGAAGAACCATCGAAATGAAGGTCAACTATTCTGAAATTCTAAAAGCCGATACCTTTTAATTTTTTTATTATGGAATACTTAATTGACAATGTGAAAAATATTTATATCGCATTATTACTTACAATGCTTGTGCTAGTGGTTTTAGATATAATTTTTGAAAAACAAAAAAATAGAAAACTAGAAAGGGAACTTGAAATCTATAAATTGGAAAAGCATTTCAGTGAGTTTAAAGATAATGTGTTGAAAAATATTGAAGAGGCAAGCTGCTCATACATTATTAAGAACGTCGAAAAAAGAGGAAATGACTTCATTAATAAATTGAATCTGTTGAATGCCAAACTTGTTAAAATACAGGAACATCATAAAAATTTGCAGGAACGGCAACAGGAGCTACACGAAAATTTACTGGAAGAACACAAATTACTGAATCAATATTTCGAAAATTATTCTTAATGCAAGAGCAACAACATCAAATAAAGATCTATGGCTTTCTACAAAAAGCAGTGTACGCTGTGGTTGCACTCGATTGTGCTTCGCTTTTTTACCTTAATGCTGATGTTCCGGTAGTGTCCAACTTGCTGAAAAATTTTTCAAAGCTGAGCTTTATCTACCCACCTATCAATGCCAAATTTGCGACATTGATTCTTATTGGATTGGTAGCTGTCGGAACAAAAGCCAAGAAAAAGAAAGACCTTAATGTTGCTAAGGAAATTGTCGTTCCTATGATTTTGGGATTGCTGATTATTTTCTCTTCATTGGTTTGGCAAAATGAGGCAGGCAATGGGAAGCTTCCAAAAGTATTTCCTGGCTTCAATCTCTATCAGGTAATTTATGCTGTTCTTTCTTTTTTAGGGGCAGTTATTCTTCAAATGGGTGCAGACAGTATTTCAAAACTGATGCAGCAAAAAATGGGAAAAGACCGATGGAATGTTGAAGAAGAATCTTTCGACCAAAATCAGGAATTGGTAACATCGGACGTCACAATTAACATCCCATACTTGTTCCGTTACAAAAACAAAAGCAATAAAGGCTGGATGAACATCAATCCTTTTAGAGGAACAATGGTCATCGGAACACCAGGCAGCGGAAAATCTTTCGGAGTCATCAATCCTGCCATAAGACAGATGATCGCAAAAGGTTTTTGTCTCTGCATCTACGATTTTAAGTTTCCCGATCTAGCACAGATTGCGTACTACCATTATTTGTTGAAAAAAAGCAAAGAATCGGATTACGATTACAATTTCCACGTCATTAATCTGAATGAGGTTGAAAAATCAAAACGAGTTAATCCGTTTCATAAAAAGTACATTCAAACTTTGGCAGAAGCGCAGGAAATGGCAGAATCAATGGTGTCCTCTTTACAAAAAGGAGGTTCGAGTTCAGGAGGTGGTTCTGAAGCATTTTTTACGCAATCTGCCATCAATTTTCTTTCATCCTGCATTTATTTTTTTGCAACATTCGAAAACGGAAAATATTCTGATCTGCCTCATATTCTTTCTTTTATGAATAGAAGCTACAAAGAAATTTTCGATACACTTTTTACCAATGAAGAAATTTTCTCTCTGCTTTCACCCTTCAAGACGGCTTATGACAACAAAGCTTTTGACCAATTGGAAGGACAGGTCGGAACACTCAAAATTTTCCTTTCAAGATTGGCTACTAAAGAAAGCTTTTGGGTGTTTTCCGGAGATGAAGTGGAATTGAAGATAACCGACAGAGATAATCCTTCCATTATTATTCTGGCTTCAGACCCGGGAACACAGGATATTAATTCTGCATTGTATTCTTCGGTATTAAACAGGACTTTAAGATTGATCAATTCCAAACACAATTTACCGGGAGGAATTATCGCAGACGAATTTCCGACGATTTATATTCATAAAATTGATAACATCGTAGCCACTGCAAGAAGCAACAGAGTTGCTGTAATGCTTGGACTTCAGGAAATTCCGCAGCTCAGACAGTTCTACAAAAAAGAAGTTGCTGATACGATTTCTGCTATTGTTGGAAATATTCTTTCCGGATCCGCCAGAGACAAAAACACACTCGATTGGTTGGAAAAACTATTTGGGAAAATTAAACAGAAATTATATTCACAATCCATTTCACAACAAGGGACGACCACAAGTATCAATGAAAAAATGGATCATATGATTCCTGCAGGAAAAATTGCGGCTCTGAAAACAGGAGAAATGGTTGGAATGATTGCACAGGGAGAAGAAAACGATGGTGAAGAATATAAAACGTCCGCAGTCAACGGTAAGATAAATTTGGATTTGAAAGCTATTCAAGAGGAAGAAAGCAACTATGTGAAAATACCATCGTATTACTCTTTTGTAGATAAAAAAGGAAATAACCGCAAAGAAGAAGTGCTGATGACCAACTTTAGAAAAATCAATAAAGAAGTGGAATTGATTGTGAATGAAAATATAAAAGCTGCATAAAATGAAAAAACTAAAATATACATTGACTTTGGTGGTGCTGTTTTACAGTAGCTTATCATCTGCGCAATTCAATACGATTATACCAACATTACCGAAAAAATCTGAAAATCCAAAAGTATCAGATAAAACTAACATTGACGAACCGGTAAACCAGAAAAAGAATAAAAAAACGTGGAAAGAGGTTTTAAACATCATCACAAAATCAGATCTGAAAAATCAAATTGATTCCCTGAAAATACTCATTAAAGAATATGGAAGTGTAAAGGATGAAGGGATAAATGACATTGAAAAACTCAAAACTTCTTTAACGCAGCTCACACAAAATCAGCTTGAAGATCATAGAGAAACATCAAAGAAGCAGGCTGCAGTTACGACCTATGATTTTGTAGATGAACCAACAGAATATTTTTCAAAAATTGTAATGCCACTTAAAAATAAATTGACAGTAACATCATCGTACGGAACCAGAACGCATCCCATTTTCGGAAGCAAAAAAATGCACAACGGGATCGACCTTAAAGCCAACTATGAAAATGTCTATTCCGTAATAGATGGAATTGTTACGGCAACCGGTTGGGATTCTAAAGGCGGTGGAAATTTCATCAAAGTAAAACATTTCAACCGTTTTGAAACAACCTATATGCACTTATCAGAGATCTATTATCGGATAGGCGAAAAAGTAAAAGCTGGTTTTATCATTGGGAAAAGTGGCAATTCCGGAAATTCCACAGGACCTCATTTACATTTTTCGGTAAAGGAATTTGGGCAAAATATCAATCCTTCTCATTTTTTAAACGACCTCATAAAAGTTAACAATTTAATAGCAACATACAATGAATAACACAACCTTACCCACAGAAGAACTAAAAAAATACGGAATAATCAATGAAGATTTATCATTCTCTACAAAGCTAAATGCGGATGATATTCAGAAATTTTTGAAGGGATATACCATCGTTGCAGACAACGACAAGAATAGGGCGACCTTTCAGCTTACGGATAATAATACCAAACTGAAGGTCATCTTTTTAGAACGAGATAAAAGTATTGATGAGATTCTCAAAAACAGTAAAGCCAATATTGAATATTCCAATATTCAAGACCTTTCAAAATCAGAAAAAGAATTGATTTATGAAAAAAAGGCTTTCATTTTCGACAAAGAAACCAATAAGGTGGTTGAGTTTGATCTCATTAAAAACACAAGAGAATTAACTGCAATTATTGCAGATAAAAGAGATGTAGCAGAAACCAACCTCTACAAAAATGAACTTATGAAACTGAAATCTTTTCTACAGGATAAAATTGACCAGTTCCCAGAAATGGCAAAAGAAATCGCTAAGGATCTGAATATCGTTTCCAAAGAGATAGGAACAGTTGATGGAATTTCTAAAAAGCAGCATCAATCACAGGAGCAGAATAAATCTGACATTCGGCTAAATGTAAATGACCCCGATGTCTATCAAGACGCCAATAGAATGAGAGAGGAAAACAAAGAACAAGAAGAGGAAGTAGAAAAGTCACGAAGATTTAGAAGGTAAATTTAAAACTAAAAAATGGAAGATAAATTATCTTGGTTTGAGAAGCTTGTAATTCCGAGAACAACGGCTTATAAAGATTTTGTTCGTGAAATGAAAACTACTCCGCCTGAACAATTTTTCAGGGATGGAGAAAGGAAGTTTTCTGATCGGGAGAAAAAGTTTATGCAGATTTATAAATCCACGGCAAATCAAATAGTTCAAGGTTCTGCCTACACTGTAAATACAATCTTCAATGCGGATACTGATACTTCCGTGAAAATTAATTTTAAAAGTTTAGCTGAAGTAGTACGCTTTATGGATAAACAGAAAATCGATGGTAGAATCTTAATCATACAAGATAACCATGCTTTTACAGAAGTGCCTATTGGTAATGAAGCGGCAAAGCAAATATATCTTTCAGATTCTTGGGCAAATGAATTGGAGTTAAGGACAGACTTAAGTTTAGGAATGACAACTTCAGAAATTGATGAACGGCAAGCCGATCATTTCCGAAAATATGAAATGGAAACAGATAGATCAACCATCGAAATAAATACCTCTATTGAAAAGACTAAAGATCAAATAGAAAGCACATTAAGCTTTGACTGGGAAGAAAATAGTCTTGGATTTGATGACCTATTTTCAGAAGAAGACTTTGAAGAAAATTTAACCCCTGCATCTGACCTTCCGGACGGCTGGACCTGGAACGATTACGATGATGGAAGTGGCTCGCTGAAGAGTCCAAGCGGTCATAGGTATTACAGCTATGATCTGCAAACGCAGGAATATAGATTACCGTATGGCAGCAAAGAATGGACAGGTATGAGAGATTTTTATGATGCTCCAAAAAGTTTGAACGAATTCAAAAGCTATGTCGAAAACGACTTAAAAGCAAAAGCGGTGCAAAATAATCTTTATCCGAAACTTTCCGAAGAGGAAAAAAATGATATTCTCAATTACAGGATCTTTATGAAAGAAAACGAATTCATACTGGAGAACTTGCAGATCACAGCGAACCAAAGAAAAGCTTATTCAGAAAAAATGGAATTCGGAACAACAGATGGAGATTATTCTCTTACAAAGGCACAAATGGACACAATCCCAAATGTTATTGATGGTCATACGTTGTCAAAAAATGACAAATACGAATTGGCTTTCGGCCTATTGGAAAAACAGCTATATGGGGAATCCTACGAATTATTGGATAACGGTGAAATTCTAAAAAATTATCTGGATGAAAATGTTTTTTCAAGACACAGAATATTAACAATGAATGATATAAAATTTAACAATCAAAACCCAAACATTATGGAAACAAAAAACGAATATGAACCATCTCAGTATCCGAAATTTCAGTTAAAATATCTTGGTTTCGGAGAAGGAGAACAACTGCACAAAGATTTGGAGAATGGGATTAATGCTCCCGAAAAAGAGTTCGAAATTAAGACCAGTTCCGACAAAACGATGCCCGGAAATGAAGTTGAATTTACATTAAAATTTAATAAAATCGAAAATGGGAGCGTTTTTATGAATTTTTACAATGCTAAACTCACGAAAGAAAATGGAGATATTTTATCCCATAATTTTTCGGTTAACAGGGTAAATACATTTACAGCTAAAGAAGCTATAAACCTTTTAGAAGGACGCACAGTTAAAATAGAATTTCACAATCCGAAAACAGAAAAAATAGAACCAGCATTTGCCAAACTGAATTTTAACGAGCCCAAAACTGAAAAAGGAAATTATAATTTCCAGAATTTTTACAAAAATTATGGTGTTGATACGGCTCAGATCGTAGAAAAATCCAAACTGATATTCGATAAGCCAGAATGGAAGGAAAGTACCATAAAATCTTTGGAAAAAGGAAATATCGTCAAGGTAAAATTTGAATTGGACGATAAAGTGGTAGAAGGCAAAGCGGTACTGAATCCGCAATACAAAAATCTGAATCTGTATGATTCCGATATGAACAGAATCAATACCAACAAGCCTTTAGAAGGTTTGGAACAAGACAACAAGCACGAAAAAAATAACGTGAAAGAACAAAGTATTAAACGATAGATAAGACGTACAACCAATCATTTATTTCCTAGCGGTAAGTCAAATTAATTAGGCTGCCGCTTTTTTAAACCCTATTTCTATGAAAAAGCTTTTAGTATTACCCATCCTGTTTTTTCTTTTTGTGATCAATTCTTGTCACAAAAAAATTAAATCGGACAAAGGCGGAATTGATGTTGTTTCGAATGTCTATTTCGATGCTTCCAAAAACCTGGACAAAATCCAGAGTTTTCATTTGTCAAGCCTTAATTATTCCGGAGACTCTATTATAGAAAGGATTCCGGATGTTGATGCTCCCGAAATAACCCAACAAATTTATTTCATTAAAGATTCATTGTGCTATACCATTGAAAATGAAAATCCCGGCAAAATTATCCTGTCAGACATCATAAAGAAACAAAAGCCCCTTACGGTTGAAAAGAAAAAAGGAGGGACATTGTTTTCTCAGGAAAAAATCCCCAATTACAGAAACAGAAAAAATCTGAGTGATACGGTTTTATTTAAGAAAAAATACAAACGATTTGAGATCAACTCACCTTGGATGTACACCCGGTTTTATATTTATCCAACGGATACGATTTTACCGTACTCTATTTACAAACATGCGGAAAAAGACTACAACGGAAGGCTTGAAAGGATTGATTCTTACAATAAAAAGACGGACATATTTGTAACACTCCAATTAATATCGAGAAAGAGTTGGGACAACCAAGCCAAAGAAATTTTTGAATTTAACCACTTCATAAAAAACAGAAAAAGGTGAAAGATGAAGATTTTTTTAATGAGATAAATGATGACATTTCTGTAGTTGAAGGAAATAAAAAGGAACTTATTGTTTTCACAAACAGTAAGGATATGCTTTCATTCTTGGAGCTTCTTCAATTGAACAAGAAAGTCAATAATAGAACACTGATAACCCTTAATTCAGGTTCAAATAGCAAAAAGTTCCTCAATAGATACCAGAATTATGATGGCAAAATGTTTCTATGTCTGAGCGGGGACAGAACAGGAAATGCAATAACTAGGAAAATTCTTACAGAATTTAATGGCAAAAATATCAAAGACGTTCGTCCGTTGTATGAAATTTCTGAAAATGGGAATCAAGACCTGACCGAATATTTAGAGAGTAAACTTAATCTTCAAGATAAAAATACTAATTTAGTTGAACCAAAAATTTCTGAAAATGAAAGCAATGCAATTGAATCCGGAAGAATATCCGATTCTCAGCAAGTGGGAAACGGAACACCTGAACACAACACTGGAGAACTTAGCCCTAAAATCCAATCCGAGCAAAACGGAAGTTACGGAAGCGGACAAGCAGTGGGCAGCAACAATGCTGGAAATGGACTTGCAGGCACAGAGCGGAGCAATTTGGGAAACCGGGACAGAGGAAGAGGATCCTATGACGACTCACAACAGAATAATGTTGGAGAGACTCAAGGACGTTCCGTGGGCGGAATCGTACCCGGGAGAACTGTATCCGATAGAAGAAGAACCGATGGAGGACTTTCCGAGGTAAGTGAGAATTCAACAAATAATGTAGAGTTAGATGCTCTTATTTCAAAATATAAAGGGCAAAAACTGAATAATGAACAAGTTGCAGAAGTGGTTTCCGCAGCTTGTTTTATTTCTGACGACCACAAAATCTTTTTAAAGGAAAATCTTAACATCACTGATGATTTAAAAGAAATCTGCAACCAATTCCAAAGTGGAGGAACCGCAAAAGAAGGACGAGGGATTTTAGATGAATATTATACGCAGGATAAAATTGTAGATTCGGTTCGTAATTTAATAAAAGACCATTTCAAAACTCAAAAAGAAATTTCGGTTTTAGAACCCAGTGTCGGAACAGGAAATTTCATTTATGCTACTCACGAATTATCTGTAAATTCTAAAATTACAGGATTTGAAATCAACGACATCACCGCAAAAATTGCAAAGATTCTGCATCCCGACGCTGACATCAATCTTCGTTCGTTTGAAACTGAATTTATTGATGACAGAGGTAATAAAAAAGACTCAAAAGATTTTTCAGAAAGATATGATTTGGTCATTGGTAATCCTCCCTATGGTGAACATCGGGGACTTTACAAAGGATTGGGAGAAGAACACAAAATTCCTAAATACGAAGATTACTTCGTTAAGCGGTCTTTGGATTCTTTAAAATCAGACGGCGTTTTAGCGATGGTACTGCCATCATCTTGGCTGAGCAGGCAAAAAAAATTGCAAAACGCCAATATTTTGGAAGGTTTTCGTTTGCCCAACGGAGCTTTTGCAGGAACACAGATCGGAACCGATATTATCATTCTAAGAAAAAATAATAAAAATATTTCAAAGGATATTTCCAATTATTTTGAAAATAATCCAACAAGAATTTTGGGAGAAACCCAAGAGAAAACTAACCGTTTTGGTCGATTAGAAAAATATATTCACGGTAATTTAGATGAAGCTTTATTTAAGATTGAACATTTTAAAAACAGGAAAGAAACCCAGCGGATCGGAAATCTGTTTGAAGATTTGTTTTTAGAGGAAGAACATACAGTTCTTGTACCCAAAGGAAATGCAATAATCGACGATTCCGCGAGGATTGAAAACCAAAATGAAAATGAAGTAAATGTAACAGAAGCTAAAGAAAAAATTG
This sequence comes from Chryseobacterium mulctrae, assembly GCF_006175945.1. Classification (NCBI taxonomy): domain Bacteria; kingdom Pseudomonadati; phylum Bacteroidota; class Flavobacteriia; order Flavobacteriales; family Weeksellaceae; genus Chryseobacterium; species Chryseobacterium mulctrae. The sequence continues at coordinate 3,458,916 of NZ_VAJL01000001.1, forward strand.
ACCAGGTGCTTTCCAAACTTAATGACATCAAGTTTAAATCTCCCGCAATTACGACTGAAATTAGCAAGTATCAAAAACTGCGCGAAGATCTAATCACAAAGTCGACTTCGTTTTCTGATGAAAAATTAAAAGAATTGGTTGAAAAAAGTGATAGGATAATTTCTATTCACAATACAAAAAATCAGAATGAGTATAAAATTCAGTCAAAACCTGAACTCAAAAAAGGTGTTTTAAAATATCAATTCTCCAAACAGGATAAAATTGTCAATACTTCATTACAAAACAGTTCTGAAATTACCAAAGAACAGATTGAAGCATTCAGAGATACGTCTTATGACGGCACATTAAATAATCGTGGAAAGCATTATCAATTTGCGAACTACATTGATGGAAAGTGGGTTCACGATTTTTATTACACCGAAGGAACTATTTACGCAAAACTTGAACAGTTGGAGCGGGATTTTTCTGATAAAAATGCAGTTGGAGGAACAGAAAACCAATACGAAAAACAAAAAGCATTATTAGAAAATGTTCTACCAAAAGCGAAATCGTTAGATGAGATTTATATCAGTCCGAATCACGAGTTCGTACACAAATTTGAGTTAGGTCAAACAGAAAAAGATCAATACAATCATATTACAAAACGTACCGAATCGGTCATTGTAGATTACAATCTTGCGGAAAAATTTAAAGATTTTGTAGGCACCTTGTCAAGTGAAGCCTTTGCAGGTTCTTCAGCTTGGGAAGTGCGAAGCTTTGTAGATAACGAAACAGTTACAGGAAGCGATAAGGAGAGAAATGCGTTAGTTAGAGAAAGACGAAAAGCTGCGGCGAAAGATTTGTTTTACAAATTTGTCCGGGAGGAACTTTCGGATGATATAAGAAATCGTTTTGTAAAAGAATTCAACAGAAATTACAATAACATCTACGTTCCGGATTATTCTAAATTCCCATTATTTTCCAGAATCTATCTGCATTTCAAAGGTCAGGAATTGCGTTTGACCGAAGTCCAGAAGGCAGGGATCGGAAGACAGACCACAAAAGGAGTAGGGCTCTTAGCGCACGAAGTGGGTTTTGGCAAAACATTATCTGGAACCCTTTCTATGCACGAAGCAATGGAAAGGGGAAATGCTAAAAGACCAATCATCGTAGTTCCGAATGACAGTATTTTGAAACAATGGGTGGAAACGATTTTTGAAACGATTCCCAATGCGAAAGTCAATGTTTTAGGGAATTTGGGGAAAGATTATGATCTCTCAAAATTTGATAATAAAGACGGAGAAATTACCATCGTTACTTATGAGGGCTTCAATAATATCGGGTTTTCATCAGAAATAACCCAAGAACTTTCGTCAAAATTCAGCTACATCTCTACAAGCGAAATGAAAGGTGTTACCAATACCGAGAGAGATATTCAAATTGATTTGCAGAAAGAAAAGGAGATTGAGGGAAAAATGAAGCGTGGAAAAATATATGATTGGGAAGATTTTGGATTCGACCATTTGACTTACGACGAAGTTCACAACGCCAATCACATTGTAGGAAAAGTAAAAATTGAAGACCGAAGATTTGCTTCCGATTTTAGAAGTCAAAACCAACAGACCTCCAAATTGGGAATTAATACCTGGATGGCTGCGCAATACATTCAAGACAAAAATGACGGAAGAAATGTAACCTTGCTTTCCGCAACGCCTTTTACCAACAAGCCTTTGGAATATTATTCCATTCTTTCTTTAATAGCAAATAAAAGATTAGAAGAATCGGGATATTTCAATGTGAATACATTCTTCGAGACCTTTATGGAAGCGGATAATGATATGGAAATTGATGCAAAAGGTGATGTGAAGTTTAAAGCCAATGTACGGAGATTTAAAAACAATTCGCTGTTTCAACAATTACTTTCGGAATTCATTGATATAAAAGGAGAAGAAGACAATCCTGAATTGATTCGTCCCAACAAAATCAACAAAGAGTATAAAATTGAGCAGAATGATCTGACAAAAGAACAATATGACTTGCTCAATGAAAATTTCAGCGAAACTGAAAAGGGGGCAATTCTTACTCATATTCTCAATGCCCGACTGATTGCAATTTCGCCATATTTATCAACATATTATGATGATGAAGAGCCTTCTGTAAAAGAATTTATAGAAAATTCTCCGAAGCTGAAACAGACGATGGATTTAATTAGGCAAAACAAAAAAGACATTCCGGAATCGGGACAAATTATTTATTCTGAATTGGCGGTTGCTCAATTTTCGAAATTAAAAGAATATCTCATTACAGAAATTGGTTACAAACCCGAAGAAATCGGCATTATTACCGGAGCTAACAATAAAAATCAAAGAATTGCTATTCAAAATGATTTTAATGAAGGAAAAATTAAAGTGGTTATCGGAAGTGAGGCCATTCAGGAAGGAATGAACCTTCAGGAAAACACGACAGATATTTATATGCTAACGTTACCGTACAATTTCACGTCTTTGCGACAGGTCGAAGGACGAGCGTGGAGGCAAGGAAATAAAAACGAGAATGTGAGAATCAATTTTATGTTGACCAATGATAGTATTGATGTTTTTATGCTTCAAAAACTGCAATCGAAGCAAGCAAGATATTTGGAGGCGATGAAAAAAGGAGCCGATGTTTTGGATATTTCGGACATCAGTACACAAGAACTTAAAACGTCCATCATTACCAATCCCGAAACCAGAGCCGACATTGAAATCGAATTAATGAAAAAAAGGATTGAAAGTGAGAAAAATAAGCATCTCGCAGATAGTGCTTTTGTCTTGAGAAAATACGAAGATGTTTTGAAAGTTCAGGAGTTAGTAACCAAAGCTGAGCATTCATATAATAGAATTGAAGGCTATTCAAAAAATGGCGATGGCAATTCTGAATATTGGGCAACCCAATTACCATCATATCAAAAAACAATTGACCTTCATAAAACTCAAGTACAGGAAGTTATTGAAAATCTAGCTCAGAAAGGAATCGATGTTTCTCAAATTGAACATCAAACCAAAAGTACTGAAGATAAAATTGCAGAATTGGATAAAAAGCTGGCAGAACTTCCGGAAATGAAGGAGAATTTAGTGACGTTGTATAAAATAGAAAAGGCTCAAATGCTTAAAGCGAATGAAAAAAGGGATTACGTGAGGGAAAGAGAAGATGAGAATAGAACTCTTTTTAGTGTTTTAATAAAGGCTAATTCTACTAATGATTTTAAAACTAAAAATTCTTTCGGTGTAACAATAAACGAAATTGAAGATGCAAATTTGAAAGATCTATCAACTGTAATCAGAAAAAGGTAAATGAGATCTTATAATATTTCTAAAGTATTTTGTAAGACATAGTGTATATCAAGTTACGAGTCCAAGCAGATTATAATTAAAAAGACATAGTAAATTGTTAGATGGGCTGAAAAGGATCACCTAAATTAAATATTCCGCCTCCGCTGTTAGATTACGACTTAAATAGAATAAAATATAGCAATTTAAATAATTATTCATAATTTTGTAGTGTTGAAAATTTTTAGTAAACATATCAGCTTTATTATCTTACTATGTTTGGGCTTTTTTCTAATTCCAAGCATAAGTTATGCCTGTGCAAAAAAAACAGCTAATACAGAACAAAAAAGTTGCTCTAAAGATCAATCTTCAAAAGCAGAACATCAAATCAGTTGCAAGGACAAGTCCTGTAAAAAATGCAAAGATGGTCACGACTGCAACGGTAATTGTAAACACAGTTCTTGCAAATGTAGCACTTCTTCATCTTCATTAAGTTTACCTGTACTAATAGATATAAAAATAGAAAACCAGTTTGCAGAAATTAAAACGCAAAAATTCGGTTTCAAACAAGCCTATTATTCTTCGGGCTTCCATTCCTTTTGGCAACCGCCTAAAATAGGTTAAAAAGATGGCTTGTATGCCACAGTTATGTCTTGTCGAAAGCTAATATTAGTTTTCGTAAAACTCTATATCCCTTAATAATTTAAAAAATTCAAAATGAAGTCAATATCAAAAATATTGATGGTAATCACCGTATTACTATCAGCCGTAAACAGTTTTGCCCAAATTAAAAATGCAAAAACAGAAACAGTGAAAATATATGGCAACTGTGAAATGTGTAAAACCACAATCGAGAAAGCAGGAAATGTAAAAAATGTAGCCACAGTAAATTGGAATAAAGATACCAAGATGGCTACAATCGACTACGATAGTAAAAAAACAAATCAGGATGAGATTCTCAAACGTATTGCTTTAGCAGGGTACGACAATGAGAAATTTTTAGCACCTGATGATGTTTATGCAAAGTTATCAGGTTGTTGCCAGTATGACAGGGAACTAAAGCCAATTGCCACATCTAAAGATGCAGGTATGGATATGAAAGCTGATCACGCTAACCACAACACCAAAGAAATGCCAGCCACAGATATGGCAACTACCCAAAATGAACCACAACTGAAAGCTATTTTCGATAACTATTTTTCAGTGAAAGATGCCTTGGTAAAAACTGATGCAGGCACTTCTTCTGCAAAAGCTGCTGAATTAATAAAGGCAATAAAAGCTATAGAAATGACAAAACTTTCCAATGAAGAACATACCGTCTGGATGAAAGTAATGAAAGATTTAACTACTAATGCAGAAAAAATTGCTGCAGCAAAAGATGTTACCAAACAAAGAGAATTTTTCGCTTTACTGGCTATTAATATGTACGAATTAGCCAAGGTTTCAAAACAAGAAACACCTGTTTATTATCAACATTGCCCAATGTACGATAATGGTAAAGGAGCAAATTGGCTAAGCAAAGAAGAAGCTATTAAAAATCCATATTACGGTTCTCAAATGCTCACTTGTGGCAGTGTACAGGAAACTGTTAAATAACAAATAAAAAACAATTGTTATGGACAGTATGAAAAATCAACACGGTATGCAACATACCCAAAAGAGCGAAAAAAATAATTCTGCCCACTCTTTAGCAATGTACAAACGTTTTGCTTTAATGGCTGTTGCAATGTTTATAGCTATGTATTTTATTATGTATGCTATGATTGATGGCTTACAGAACCTTATCCCGAACATCAACAATTTATATATGACGCTGCTGATGGTTTCAGCAATGCTGATTATTGAATTATGGATGATGAAAGGAATGTATCAAAACAAAAAGATCAATTGGGCAGTCATTGTGGTTTCTCTTGCGATTGGTATCTTTTCATGGTTTGGCATTAGAGAGCAATTAAATGTGGGCGATAAGGAATTTGTAAAAGGAATGATACCGCATCACGCAGCCGCAGTATTAATGTCTGAAAAAGCTAAGCTTACCGACCCCGAATTAATTGAGCTCCAAAAGAACATATTGGAAACCCAAGCAAAAGAAATCGAATTCATGAAGCGAAAGCTGAAAGAATTTGAAAACAAGTAAACAACAAAATTTCTTTAATAACATTAAATAGCATTAAAATGAAAAATATAATTTTCTCAATCATTACATTAGTAACAGTTGCAGCGGCAACAATTTCCTGCAAGCAATCTTCCAATAAAAATGGCGACCAGCAGGCTGATGATAGCACAGCCATAACTAGAACCCAAGATTTGTCAACAGCAACACAAAATGATACAACGCCTGCCGTTACTCCAAGAGATACACTATCTCAAAAGGTGGAAAAGTCTGCTTCAAAAGAGCAGACACAAATCTTCTCTATTGAACCAATTGTAAAAGATTATCTGGTTTTAAAAAATGCACTCGTTGCAGATAATGACAAAGTAGCTGCTAACGCAGGGAAGCAATTATTTACAACTATAAACAATGTAGATATGAAATCAATAGCCGCAAACAAGCATAAAGAGTTTATGGACATTGCGGAGAGTGCAAAAGAAAATGCTGAGCATATTGGTGACAACGCGGGAAAGATAGACCACCAAAGAGAGCATTTAGCAATGTTGAGTAAAGATGTTTCAGACCTTATCGTATTGTTTGGCACCACTCAAAAAGTTTATCAGGACTTCTGCCCAATGTATAATGATGGTAAAGGTGCTGTTTGGATTAGCGAAGCTAAGACAATAAAAAATCCTTATTACGGTAGCAAGATGCTTACTTGTGGCTCTGTAAAGAAAGCGTTCTAAATGAAGAGAGTATTAAAGATAATGTTAGCAATAGTGCTGTTTATTTTTATTGCAATACAATTTTATCAACCTGCCCTTAATGTAGATAAAGGGCAGGTTTACACAACCGATTTTTCGAAAGTTTATACAGTTCCGCCAAATGTGCAAAACATCTTAAAAAATGCCTGTTACGATTGTCATAGCAACAATACCAATAATGTTTGGTATTCCAACATTCAACCAATTGCGTGGCTGATGAAGAAGCATATTGATAATGGCAAAGAAAAATTAAACTTTAGTGAGTTTGGCAGTATTAGTAGTCGAAGGCAAATAAGTAAATTGAAAGGAATAGCAAACCAAATTAAAGACGAACAAATGCCTTTAGCTTCTTATAAAATAATGCACAGAAATGCACAGCTTTCAATGGAGCAAAAAAAATTGATCGTGGATTGGATGAACAAAACAGCAGACAGCCTTTCAACAGAAAATTAAATACAATGCGAAAAATTAAACAAATATTAATCAGCATTTTTAAAGCAATCTTTATTCATAAAAAGGATTGTTGCAAATGAAATTATTTATATGGAACATCAACATACAGAAAATAAAGAAACCCATGCAGGGCATAAAATGAGCAATATGCAGCATGGAGCAAACCCAGCAATGGGCATGGCAGGACATAACCACCATGCCATGATGATTGCCGATTTTAAAAAGCGGTTTTATGTAGTGCTTGTCCTAACCATTCCAATCATGATGCTGTCAACCATGATACAACATTTTATGAAAGTTGATTGGCAGTTTGCAGGTTCGCAATACATACTCTTTGCATTGTCAACCGTTGTGTTTTTTTATGGAGGCTTTCCATTTTTAAAAGGATTGGTTGACGAAGTAAAAGCAAAGAACCCCGGCATGATGTTTTTAATCGGCTTCGCCATAACAGTTGCTTACATCTACAGCGTTGCAATTGTGTTTGGGTTACAGGGCATGGATTTCTTTTGGGAATTGGCAACCCTTATACTAATCATGCTTTTGGGGCATTGGATAGAAATGAAATCTGTTGCAGGTGCATCAAAAGAATTAGAATTATTGGTGCAGTTAATGCCAGCCGATGCACACATGGTAATGCCTAACATGGTGCATGATGTAAAAACCGATACACTAAAAGAGAACGACATTATTTTAGTAAAACCAGGCGAAAAAGTGGCAGCCGATGGAATAATATTAGAAGGCGAAAGCTATCTGAACGAAAGTATGCTTACAGGTGAAAGCAAACCAGTACAAAAAGTAAAAGGCGATAAAGTAATTGCAGGTGCAATCAATGGCAACGGTTCTATAAAAGTTACCGTTTCCCATGCCACAAAAGACTCTTACTTATCACAGGTTATTAAATTGGTGGACGATGCACAAAAATCAAAATCACAAACGCAACTATTAGCAGACAAAGCAGCAAGATGGCTTACCATTATAGCATTGGTTACGGGCATTGCCACATTTTTATATTGGTATCTTACAGGGCAATCATTGGCTTTTGCAATGGAAAGGATGGTAACCGTAATTGTTATTTGCTGCCCTCATGCTTTGGGTTTGGCAGTACCATTGGTTGTTGCAAAATCAACAGCATTATCAGCTAAGAATGGTTTACTTATTAAAAATCGTACAGCGTTTGAAAATTCAAGAAAAATAACCACTATCGTTTTTGACAAGACAGGAACATTAACTGTAGGAAGATTTGAAGTGTCAAAAATTGTATCGCTGCAAAAAGAGTTCAATGAAAATGAAATCATTCGCCTTGCGTCTGCATTAGAACAAAAATCAGAACATCCTATTGCAACAGGCATTTTGCAAAAAGCAAAAGAACTATCGATCACCATTCCTGAAACGGAAAACTTTAATGCCATAACAGGCAAAGGAGTTGAAGCAACGGTTGAAGGCGAAAAAATATTGATAGTCAGTCCGGGATATTTAAAAGAAAATAATTTAGCAATTCCCGAAGGCTTTAATGCCAACGATACAGAAACGGTTGTGTTCGTAATCGTAAATAATGAGTTATCAGGTTATATTGCTTTGTCAGATGAAATTCGTCCTGAAGCTGCCGAAGCAATAAAGACCTTGAAAGAAAATAATATCAAATCTATTTTACTTACCGGTGATAATAACAAAGTAGCAAAAAGTGTAAGCGATATTTTGGGTATGGATAGTTTTATTGCCGAAGTATTACCACATCAAAAATTAGAAAAGATAAAAGACCTGCAAAGCAATGGCGAATTCGTAGCTATGACAGGTGATGGCGTAAACGATTCACCAGCACTGGCAATTGCAGATGTTGGTATAGCAGTTGGCAGCGGTAGTGATATTGCAGCCGAAACCGCAGGTATTGTTTTAGTGAACAGTAACCCTAAGGATGTTGTAAATCTTATTTTATTTGGCAAAGCCACCTATCGTAAAATGATACAGAATTTAATTTGGGCTACGGGTTACAATGTAATCGCATTGCCTTTGGCAGCAGGTGTTTTGTACAAGCAAGGCATATTGTTAAGCCCAGCCGCAGGTGCGGTTTTAATGACGGTTAGCACAGTCGTAGTTGCAATCAATGCAAGTTTTTTAAAAGTAAAAAAATAAAATGAAAAAGATAACATTAATAATATTCATCGTTGCAACGTACACCTTTGCACAATCACAGGATATGAAAGGTATGGATATGAGTAAAAAAGAACAGGTTCAACAGGCAACTTATACTTGCTCGATGCATCCCGAAATCCACGCCACAAAACCAGGCAACTGCCCAAAGTGTGGTATGAAATCCAAAAGAAAAGCCTCAACCCGTAAAAAGAATTGTAAACACAAAATCTCCAAAAACAGTTCGATACGAATTATATGTAACAGATACACTAGTAAACTACGCAGGTAAAGAAAAGAGAGCTATTGCCGTAAATGGTCAAATACCTATGCCTGCACTCACTTTTACAGAAGGCGATACAGCCGAAATTGTCGTACATAATCAATTAAAAGAAAGTACATCACTGCATTGGCATGGTGTTTTTTTACCCAATAAAGAGGATGGTGTGCCTTGGCTTACACAAAAACCAATTAAGGCGGGCGATACTTATACCTATCGTTTTCCGATTATCCAACATGGCACGCACTGGTATCACTCACATTCTGGTTTGCAGGAGCAGATTGGTATGTATGGTAGTTTTGTAATGAAAAAGCGTGAGGATGATAAAACTTTTAGAGAAGGAATAGATGATTTGCCTACTGTACCCATCATTTTAAGCGAGTGGACAAACCTCAATCCCAATAACATTAATCGGATGTTACATAACGCCAATGATTGGGCGGCTATCAAAAAAAATGCTACACAATCTTACGCAGAAGCTATCAGAGAAGGTCATTTCAAAACAAAAGTAACTAACGAATGGAAACGTATGTTGGCAATGGATGTTAGCGATGTGTATTACGATAAAATATTAATCAACGGAAATAATGCTACCGACTTAAAAACAGTTGATGGCAAAACACTGAAAGCAGGCGATAAAGTGCGGTTGCGAATATCAAATGGGGGGGCATCTTCTTACTTTTGGTTGCGGTACGCCGGAGGTAAAATTACTGTAGTAGCCAATGATGGTAATGATGTAGAACCAGTAGAGGTCGATAGATTAATTATTGCAGTGTCCGAAACGTACGATATTGTTGTCACAATTCCTGAAGATGGTGTTGCTTATGAATTTTTAGCCACAACCGAAGACCGAACACAATCGGCTAGCTATTTTGTAGGCAATGGTATCAAGCAGTTAATATCGCCGCTCCCAAGATTGAAATATTTTGAGGGAATGAAAATGATGAACGATATGATGAAAATGAATGGGGATTTGGACGATATGGGAATGAAAATGAGCCTGAACCAAATGGATATGAATGTGGTAATGTATCCTGAGATTACTGGAGATGCTAAACCAAAAGAAGACCATAGTCAGCACAATATGAATATGGATAATGATCCCAATCGTTACAATGCAAATGCTTTGGGAGAAATCAAAACGCTAAATTATGCAATGTTACAATCTCCTTCCAATACGGAACTTCCTAAAGATGCTCCAGTAAAAGAATTGAAATTTACCCTTACAGGAAATATGAACCGTTATGTGTGGAGTATGGATAATAAAATACTTTCAGAAGTTGATAAAATACCTGTAAAAAAAGGAGAAATTCTACGAATTACCATTCATAATAACTCAATGATGCGACACCCGATGCACTTGCACGGCTTTGATTTTAGAGTTATTAATGGCAAAGGTGAAAAATCTCCCCTTAAAAATGTTTTAGATATAATGCCAATGGAAACTGACACTATTGAGTTTTTAGCAAACGAAGAAGGAGATTGGTTTTTCCACTGTCACATCCTTTATCATATGATGTCAGGAATGAACAGGGTATTTGCGGTTGACGATTATCAAAATCCAAATTTGCCTGACAAGAAACAAGCATATAATATGTTGCAAAGAGAAAGCAATATGCCTCATTTTATGGCACAAAATGATTTTGCGAGCAATGGGAATGATGGTGATGCAATGCTTCAGAACTCAAGATGGAGCTTAGGTACAGAATGGCGTTTAGGTTATAATGATATGCACGGCTATGAGATAGAAACTCATTTAGGAAGATATATTGGTAAAATGCAATGGTTTATGCCATTCATCGGTTTCGACTGGCGCTACCGTAAAATGGGTATGGATGAACACGAAACCAATTTATTTGGACAGAAAAATGAAAAAGATACACGTAGAGCCATTAGTTTAGGTTTTATGTACACTTTGCCAATGTTAGTGAACTTTCAGGCAGAAGTCTATCACGATGGAATTGTACGTCTTTCTTTAATGCGTGAAGATATTCCGATTACAAAAAGATTGAGAGCAGCTTTTATGGTCAACACCGATATGGAATATATGACAGAACTAAAATATATTATCAATAAAAATGTTGGCATTCGTACACATTATGATAGTGATATGGGATGGGGCGTAGGCTTATCTCTTAATTACTAAAATAAATTCAACAACCTGCTCGTGGTGTTGAAATAGTTATTAAGATTGATCTTGAATCTTTATAATATAATACAGATATGTACGCATATCTGTATTATTTTTATAAGCAATATTTTATGCAGGGACGCAACCTCTTTTCCTTTATGGAGCAAAATATAAAAGGAGATAACGTATGCTTGTATAATTAATATCTGGATCGGTTGTCTTTTTTCTATAATAATTTTATAATGAATTAATGGTATTGTAAAATTCAAAATTTCTTCAAAATTGAACCCCTAAAGTAGCAAAATGAAAATCTTTATTATTGAAGACGAGACAGAATTAGCAAAAAAGTATTGCAGAATATCTTTTGGAGAAATTAATCTGTGAATTTGCACTCACTTTCAGTGAAGAAATAGAGACGATAGAAACGTTCCATTATGATTGCGTACTCTTGGATATTATGCTCCACTGACCGCAATGGACTTGCTATTTTAGAAAATTGTAAAGGCAGAATAAACAAGATGGTGGTCATCATTATTTCAGCGAACAATGTTTTGAATGCTAGAAAATAAAGGATTATTTCTACCTCGTCTAATGTGCAGCAGATGGGGAACTAATTAAAATAGTTGATTATCTGGTGATTGCATAACATATACGAAAAAAATGTACCCATTATTTGGAAATTATTAAAAATGACCTATATTTGCACCAGTAAAAACGACGCTCTCTACATTGTTTTATAAAAGTGACCTATTCGGTGACCTATTAAACAAGAGAACAATATAAAGCTTATGGATAGGGCTTTTTTGAAAAAATAACAAGTCCCGTCCGGATCGCAAAAGTTTTACAATTTTAACTTTAAAAAAATTGATCCGGTAGTTCAGCTGGTTAGAATGCCGCCCTGTCACGGCGGAGGTCGCGGGTTCGAGTCCCGTCCGGATCGCAAGCAGAAATGTAAATTATTACAAAACCTTTTAAATCTTATGATTTGAAGGGTTTTTTTTTGTTGTGTTTCAAATTTTGGGGTATAATCACAAATATAAAGGGGACAATTCGGAGTCTTTTAAAAATTATAAAAAAACAAGAGACCCCGAATTTTAAAATTTATGAATCTGAATTTTCATTGAATTTAAATTCTAAAAATGTCCTCGTAAAAAAGAGGAGTTTCTATAAAAAATAGACCCCTTGTTTGAGGAAATAAGAGACTCCTTTTTTCTGCAATCAGCGATCAGTAACGCGATACAAATCTTGAACATCTTGTAGACAAAATAAATCAAATTTAATTTTAACTACAAGTCTGCACTATTAATACCAAACTTTTCATTCTCTTTTACATTAAAAGAGCCAAATTAACATCACGGGGTAAATGTCTAAATTATTTACGTATTATTATCTATAGCAGACGTACAGAATTCAGCATCAAAAGATTTGTTAAAACTAATAAACTGTAGATTCTATAATAGCTGGAGGCTTAATTACACAGAATTCTCATATAGGAATACAGATTACAAATCTATGTAAATATCGGATATGGTAATCTTAATTCTTGAAGCATAAATAAGTGATGGTATTGCCTAAAGTAGCCAGCTGCATCTTAATATAATAATTTGGCAATAGAAATAATGGTTTATTATACAACGCAGAAACAACTTGCCATTTTTAATAATAAGATGGGGGTGAAAGCTTAATATGGATATTATTTTTAAACATATCTTAGAATAAAAAAGTACAATTAGAATGTACTAAACTATGACATTAATTCATTTTTTTGTTAAAAAATAGTACAGAAATCTCAATCCCCTTATATCTTATGACAAAAGAAATAATCAAAAAAAATAAAAATGATTTGCAAATAAAGAAAAAAGCTTTAAATTTGCATCACCAAAATAAAACAGACCCATGGTGTAACGGTAGCACTCTGGTTTTTGGTACCATCAGTTGGGGTTCGAATCCCTGTGGGTCTACATAATAGGGTAAATGATTAATAGTATCATTTACCCTATTTTTTTGATAACATATTGTTAATCTGAAAAATACTATGTACGATAACATTATTCCTAATGCTTCGATGGCTCTTTCCTCCAAATTCTAATTTTTCTTGGAAATATAACCGATAGTTATAAATGGGAAATAATGAAAAAAAGTGATAATCAACTTCAAGATTCAGAATCTTATTAAATAAAAACAAAACATATTTCATTGAATTGCAATACTTTACGTTGATATTGCTTAAGAGAATCGCTCAGAAGAATAAAAAGAGCCGTTATATTGTTACCAATTAAGGTGCTCAAACTTCATTTTTAGTGGTCAATTTGGCGAGAATATCTAGATTATGTGTTGTTCTTATTTTGCTTTAATGAGTTTTCGATAAAATAATTTTTCAAATAAAAATAATACGTCAAGTTTTGTCACTGTGATGCAATATTTTTGGATTAATCACTTAAGAGATTAAGATTACCAAAAGCGCTTAAAAATTATTATTTAACCTTTAAAAAATTATTTTATGGATAAAACATCATGTAACCCAAAATCTCCTTTTGTAAAACTTGAAGATAATGGAGAGGCTTCAATACTCAATTATAATCTGCCCCAGCAAACCACTTACAATTCCGTAAGTTACGTTGGACTTAACATCCGCAAGGAACTATTTAAAAAAGAGCAGTCCACTCAGACACAATCTACATACTGGACAGCGATTGATGAAATAAAACAGCTTAATACACAGGGTATCAAGGAAGCCATCAAAACAGAGAATAACCTTATTCAGAACTTTGCTGTCCTCGATAAAAATATTAAACTTCAAGCAACGGAATTATCCTCAATTACCAAAACAACATTACTGAACAAACTACAGCAGGCAAAAGCAATTTCCCCGGAACTTATACAACTGCAGGCAGTAAGAAATGACGGGACAAAAATTGCTGAAGTAAAAAGTACACTTCCCGCTGTTAATATTAAAGATGTAGTTAAAGCAGAATTTATTGATGATGATCTCATTGCGCAAAAGCTATCCAAGGGATTAATGCCAGTAGCTGTTGAACGTTTTTCAAAAAAACCGGAAGTGTTATATATACCGAGACCGAAGGAAGCCAAGCCTACATTGAGTATGGTATTGCACCTGAAAATGGCTTCTTATCTAGGAGATTACGGAGCCGGGCAAACAGTTAAAACTTTTTCTTTGCTGCCGGGAGAAAAGACAACAATCACTGTTCGTTCCTATCAGCATGACGAGACTAAGAAAGAACAGGCACAAAACGTCCTTGACAGCTACAGTGAATCGAGTGCTGATGACCTGCAAAATACGGTAGAAAAAGAAACTCAGTTTACAACAGGATCATCTAAAGAGGAAACTACTTCAAAAACTGGAGGATGGAACGCTGGAGGAAGTATTGGTCTTAACCTTGGTTTTTTATCTATTGGCGGCGGCGGTGGTGGCCAAGGGAGCAATACCGAAGGATCAACCTTTAATTCGAGTGTGCAAAAACAGGTGAGCAATCTGGTAGGCTCTGTAAGCCATCATGTTTCTAAAGCAGACAGCATGCGTCAGGTTGAAGTTAATTCTGAAAGTAGTAGTCTTCGTATTAACGAAAACGAAGAAACTATTGTTCGTGAATTGGAGAATATAAATAAAAGCCGTGTGCTGAATTTTGTTTTCCGTCAGTTATTGCAGGAATACTTTAGTATTACTTATCTACACGATGTTTCATTTGTTTATTACAATGGTTTTCCGGAAAGCAAACGAACCGTAAAACTTGCTCAGCTTCCTGAGTTGCTTAGAGAAATATTGGTGGATGAGAATGCTGTAAATGAAATTAAAAATCAGGTATATAGTTATTTGTGTAGTATCTATGATTTTCAGGGTACCGCATCAAGCTTTATTGAAAAAGTAGAGGAAAAACTTGGAAATTGTATTAATCCTGAAATTGTACCTCCAACAACTTACTATGTACGTAAACGTAAAGGACTTAAACAAACCTATAATGAAAAAACAGTTGATGGAATCATTCTGGATGTAACTCACAGGGTTATGCGTACCCCATCTCTAGTGGTAGATGCATTATTAGGGCAAGGTGAGGCATTAGATTGTTACAATCAAAATTTACAAGGCTCAGCTGTAGAGGCAGCATCATTAAATAATATCAATCTTCAATTACAAAATGAAGGAATAGAAACTTCATTAATTCAATCCAAAGCTCGTCTTGATATAGAAACTCAGCAATGGGAACAGGAAAAAGAACGTATCAGCCAGGCTATGAAAATCCTTGGAGAAATCCCAGATTCTTTAGAAAAAGCCAAACTCTATAAAAAAATCTTCTCAGAATGTTGTGATGTATCACAAAGTGGAGGATGCGGCTGTACTAATGCTTCAGAAAAAGTATAAATAACCATTAATCCGTTATGGTATTTTACTATAACGGATTTTTCAAAATCTCATTACTATGGCAAAGAATTTTAAAAACCCTTGGGAAAGCAATACTTGGGGACAAGGGAGTGAAGAATTTACCCGATGGTTACCTGAAGATGCCGCTTATTTTACGGGAGTTAATCCCAATACGGGTGAAAGTGTTAAAGACAGAGATAGCAAGAATTCAAAACTCGATAAAACATTAAATAGAGGAGGTATTCATAGGCCTATTAAAGCTATCACTATATATGATCAAGAAGGAAGTATATCTAAATACAGAAATGCAAGAGAGCAAGAATTAGCAATAATATTTAATGAATTACAGAAGGTTACAGGAATCAAATTAAAAATAGATGAAGATGACGAGTATTTATCAATAGATTATGTTGATACGGCAATTGGCTCCACGAAAGCACGAGAAAAACTCAATAGCTGGTTAATAGGTTCCAAAAATCTTGGAATAGTTTTAAAAGATAGAGACAGTAATGAGTTTGTTAATGCGGATCATGTTAGCAGTAAACCACATCATGGGTTTATAAAAAGTAATTATAAAGATGGGTTTGCTTTAATTAATTTGGAAGCTAGAAAAGGGTTAAAATTTGTAAATATGAGTCCTGATGCTTTCAACCTGGGCTTTGGTATTATGCATGAACTTTTGCACAGTGAATATAAGAAAGATTATTACACTAAACTCGCGGATCAAAGAACTCTTCCGGGTCCAACCGAAGATGAAGTGAATACTTGGCGCAGGGAAATGAATCTTCCTGAACGGCAGACTTATGGATGGCAATATGACGATACCTCAAATCCAGATTATATTATTATGTATATAGAATTTAAAGATGTATCGGGCAACAAAGGAAGAGTAGTAAAGGATGAAATATTAAAATCCCGTGCAAAGGTTGTTACAGAACCTTCAGGATATAGATATATAAAATACTTTTAGTTCTATTGATTCCAATAAATGAATGTCAATAAAGGTGTGACGTTTAAAAAAATAGAACGTAAACTATTAAGACAGAAAACAAAATATGAAAGTAATTAAAAATAAGACCAATGGCAAATAATTTTAAAAACCCCTGGGAAAGCAATATGTGGGGGCAAGGCAGTGAAGAATATACCCAATGGCTACCTGAAGATGCCGCTTATTTTACGTGGATAAACCCTAATACAGGTGAAAGCGTACACAGCAATGACGGAAATGAAAATGAAACTGGGAAGATTGTAAAATCTAGTAAAATATTGCGCACTGATGCCAAATCGAAAGCACGTTCAGCTGCAGTTGATTTAGTGATAAGTACCCCCACAGCTCAAAAAATATTAGCTCCTTTTATTAATGGTGGCCAATATTCTAAGAATATGATTATAGAATTCTCTTATGAAGACGAAACACGTGTTATCGAGAAAAGAAAAGGAGCCACAGATTATTATATTCAAGTCGATGGCAGGTGGGAACCCTTCGACTATAGATATTATAATAAAGTTACAGCAGATACGATCTTTAAAATCGTTATGTGGGTTAATCATGAACATACAAGCTTAAGTGGATGTGCTTCCGTTTATGCACATGAACTAACCATACATGCAGCTTTGTTTTTACGAAAAACATTTCCCGTATTATTTAATAAAGATGCTAAGGAATTTATTAAGGAGTATGCACGTTCTATTACGGTACCTTACCAATTTAATGATGTCAATATCATTGGTTATCAGATAGAGGAAGGATCTCATATGGTTTATGCCTTGGGCTTAAATCAATACTTTACTAATATAAACAATGAAATCAGAAAACAATTAGAAGGGAAAGAACTTGCGAAATTTAATAGTCTTGTCCAAGCTGATATCGATAGAGCAATTAAATATACAGCAGATATAGCGCTTAATCCCGATACAAAGATGTTTGCAAGACCAACTTCATTTATTTTCTAATCATTATATTGAAAGCATCTGAATTTGAAAAATGAATAAACTTATAATGTTTATCTAAATTAGACCAAAATTTAATTATCCTTTTGGTCTAATTTTATTTAAGAACTAATCAATTATTACAGTGTAAAAAGCTTTAAAATATTTGTTTTAAAGCTTTTTTTTGTTTGGTCTTCATTCTAATCCCATCAATAACATAGTAAAGCTCATACCCGCCAAAGTAAATCAAAATATGAAGTCATCATATATCCTTGCCCTGTTAAGGAAAGGTTATCAAAGATTCACTTTATTAGAATGTGGTTTTATTCCTTAGATCCAATTTATAATCTTAACAAAAGAAATATATTAAAATCAGTATAAATACTTAGATATATATGTTTTACAATTTTTAATTTTGATAATAGTTATTTAACATAATAATATAAAAGATGAAAGTCATTTAAGATTCAAACATTTAAGATTATTATTTTGTTGTAATGAAAATAAAACAGATTAATTATTAATCAATATTTAATAATTAAAAAAAACTAAAACTAACCGAAAACCTAAATTAGCATGAAACAAATCTTACAAAAAATTCCCCTTTCGATTCGTTGATTATTAATTTCTAAAATTTAGAAGCAACGTAGCCATACGCTTTAATTTATTCATATAAATTATATGATAAATTGATGTTTTGTACCATATATCCCCGATGAATTTTCGATCGGGTGTTATACCTCTATGAGTTTAATTTATAATCTCAAGAATCTAATCTATTTACTAAAAGATAAAATTTTATCTGTTTCACTTTAAAAAAACAAATAACTATGGAAGGAACAATAGGAGAAATCCGCCTTTTTGCCGCAAACTTTGCACCTAGAGATTGGTCGTATTGTAATGGTGCATTAATCGCAATCAGAGCAAACACCGCTTTATTCTCTATTTTGGGAACCACTTATGGAGGAGACGGAAAAGTCACTTTCGGTTTGCCTAATCTTTCAGGAAGATCTGCCGTAGGAGCAGGACAGGGACCTGGATTATCTTACTACGACTTAGGTGAGATGACCGGTACAAATAAAACAACACTTACTGTTTTGAATCTTCCACCACATACTCATACCGCGGGAGGAAATATTGTTATTCCTGCATTTTCAGATGATGGAGACTCTGCAACTCCGGCAAATAATATTTTGGCTTCAAAGAGTGCTATGTATACATCTGAGGCAGGTGATTCTAATACTAAATCTATTCCTCTGAACATTCAGGTGAGTGTTACAGGCGGAAGCAATCCAATTAATATTACTCAGCCTTCACTAGGAATGAATTATATTATTTGCATGTACGGAGTTTTCCCATCTAGAAGCTAATAAGGAGTCATTTCTTAATTTTTAAAATTTATAATAATTAAAACTAAAATACTATGGAAGGTTATATAGGAGAAATTCGATTGTTTGCGGGAAATTTCGCTCCAAGAGGATGGATGTTTTGCGATGGAACGCTATACAATATATCAACTTATGATGTGCTTTATACAATCTTAGGAACTACTTTTGGAGGTAATGGGCAAACTACATTTGGTGTGCCAGATTTACGTGGCCGTGTTGCTGTAGGGACAGGTCAAGGAGCTGGTTTACAAAATATTACACTGGGTCAGGCAGGAGGTACGGAAACTGTAACAATGACTACTTCACAAATGCCAATGCATACTCATAATGCAATAGCAACGATAGCATTTCCTGCTTCTTCTGAGGCTGGAGATTCAGCTTCGCCTTCGGGAGCTATTTTAGGAGGATTGCAGGGTGCGTATTCTACTCAGCCGGCAGATACAAATATTGCTCCGGCTACAGCTTCGGGAGCTTTATCTACTGTGGGTAGTGGTGTTCCTTTTGAAATTCTACAGCCTGTTTTAGCAGCCAATTACATTATATGCTGTGAAGGAATTTATCCAAGCAGACCATAATTAAGTAAATTTTTAATTCTAAAAAACTAATCATCATGGATGGAACAATGTCAGAAATAAGAATGTTCGCAGGAAATTTTGCTCCAAAATCGTGGGCTTTTTGCCAAGGACAATTATTAGCAATCAATACAAACCAAGCACTTTTTGCACTTTTAGGAACGATGTACGGTGGAAATGGAGTTAGCACATTTGCGTTACCTAATTTTGCAGGTAGAACTGCTATGGGGACTGGAAGTGGAGCAGGAATTGATAGCTGGACACTTGGAGAAGTAGCTGGTACACCAACGGTGACATTACTTACTGCTAATCTACCTATGCACAATCATGGTTCTGGTACAGAAACAGCTTCAATTAGTGCATATTCAGATACCGGAAATTTAGGTTCTCCCACAGATGCTAGACTTGCCTCTGTAACAGGATTATATTCGAACAAGCCTGCAAATACGGCATTAAGATCAATAACAACTGCATTTAATTTAAGCGTTACGGGAGGAAGTCAGCCAATTAGTATTCAGCAACCGTTTTTAGGAATGAATTACATCATTTGTTTAAGCGGAATTTTTCCTTCAAGATCATAATTAATAATACAAAAGCCTCTAATAGTTTGTTCGATTAGAGGCTTTATCTAAAAAATATGAAAATAGCTTTACTTTTACCACGATCTGTTATCTATCCTTCAATGTCTTTTGATATGATGGATGGCTTTAAACAAGCCTTGAAAAATATCGGCTTGGAAGGTCATCACGAAATCGTATCGGCAGGAATAGGGGTTGCAGCAAAACATGAAGAAATTTATGAACGTTGCGAGCAATTTCTTTTAGAAGGCGCAGATATTATTATTGGATACATCAATCCTATTTCGGCGGAGTTTGTTCACTCACTTTTCGAATCTTCAGGCAAAACGTTAATTGTTTTAGACAGTGGATATCATTTTCCTGCTTTTCAAGGAAAGCTTTCCAATGCGTATTTTATATCTCTTCAGGGAGGTTTGTGTACAAGGGTTATCACTCATAAGGCAATTGAAGAAGGGCATAAGAATTTTGCGTTTACATGTTCTTTTTACGATGCGGGCTATCGTCCGTCTTACATCTATCCAGTAGCCGTTGAAGAGAAAGGCGGTGCAATAGGCTTTAATCACGTTACATCTTTGCGCCGTGAAGATTTTACTCTGGCCCCACTTACCGAATATCTTGAGCAGCAAAAAGAAACTGCAGTTCTTGCAACATTTTGTGGCGATATGGCAGACGATTTTTTCAGAGCAGGAAATGATCTTGTGAATAATCATTCGGTATACGGAACAGGTTTCACATCTGATGAGGCTTGGCTTTCAAAAATGTCTTATCCAGGAAGTGATTGGAGCTCAGCAGTAGCTTGGTCTAAAACTTTAAAAATGCCCGAAAATGAAACTTTTGTAAATATAATGAACGGTATTAAAGAAGGTAAAGCCAACCTTTTCTCCTTATTGGGATGGGAAGCTGCTCTTTTTATCGCATTTGAAAACGAAAATTTCGATGGCATTACAATCAATGCGCCACGCGGAAAGGTTTATATGAATCCAGAAAACAGATTTACCGAAGCTCCGGTTTATTATGCAACCGTTTCAAAAGATGAAACTACGGGAAGCTGCCTTCTGAAAGACGTTGAGGTCGCCTCGGTAACAGAATCTGAACGTGAAAGTTTAAATAATAATATTAAATACATTCAAAGTATTGAAGCTAATTCTTGGCTCAATGCTTATGCATGTTTAGAATCATAATGACAGCATCCAAAATAGTAGTTTTATGCAATAATCGTATGGCGATTCCGGCTTTGCAGGCTTTAGCTTCGCAAGGTCGACTTTGTGCTTTAGGAGTGCCGGAAGCAAATACAGATGTCATTGATTTCTGTTCAATGCTTTCAAAACAATCCGGAATACCATTATTAATCATTAAAAAAGAAAATTTTTCTGCTCAGCTAGAAGAATTGATCACTAAAACAAATGCTCAATTTATTTTCACCATGACGTTTCCCTGGAAGATATCTGCAGAAGTTTTAAATAAACATCAGGGTAAATTCTACAATTTTCACTATGGATTATTGCCTGAAATGAGAGGCGCAGATCCTGTTTTTGAATCTATAAGAAGTGGTGCAAAAGAAACTGGGATTACCGTTCATGCCATTGAAAATAAAATTGATAAAGGGGCAATTATTCTGAAAAAGATTTTACCTCTTTCGATAAATATGACACACGGTGTACTTTGTACCAACTTGTCATGGTTGGGAGCAAATTTATTGAGTGAACTTTTAATTTTATTAAAAAATGATTCTAAAGGCACAAAACAAAACGAAGACAATGCTAAATATTTCACAAAACCTGCAGCAGCAGATGTTTGCATTTCTTGGCAAAAGTATGATGCTAAAACTATCGAAGCTTTATCAAGAGCATGCAATCCGTGGAATAAAGGAGCATACACACAATGGAATGGTTGGAATATAAGAGTTGTTGAGGCTACAGTAATTAATGAAGCCTCACATCAATCTGATATTCCCGGAACCATTCTGTCGTTGGACGAAGACAATGGGCTCATTGTAAAATGTAATAATGAAACTCAACTTCGATTAGATATCATCTATACAGATGAAGGATTTATGAGTGGTCACAAACTGTTTGCTTTTGGTATGAAAAAAGGCAGCCGGTTTGTGAATCTTTAACCTAAAAATGAATTAAATATGAAAAATTTTTATTCAAAAATCAAAACGCTGACACAGACGTTCCTTATTGCAGGAGCGTCATTGTTAGGATTTGCGGTCAATGCGCAAACGACCCTTGTAGCAGGAGATATTGCCTTTACTAGCTATGACTCATCGTCTGCGAATACGGCTCAGAATCCTGTTGGAGATAAATTTTCTTTTGTCTTACTTACAAATATTTCGGCAGGAACAATTATTAGTTTTACCGATAGAGGGTATAATGGCTCTGGATGGCAGGGTGTTGGAGGAACAGAATCTTCTGTAACCTGGGTAAGTAGCACGGCAATTGCCATGGGGACAGAAGTGTCTATTGTAGGGCTTACGGCTTCTACTTATAACCCAATAACCAATACATCAACTCCAAATGGTACTGTTACGCTTACTGAAGGTTCATCTGCAAATGGACTTTCATTATCCACAGCAGGAGATCAGATTATTGCATTTCAGGGAGGTAATGGAAGTATTACGGCTGGTGGAGCTTATTGTATTGCGGGAATCAATTACTTTTATCACCCATCAGGAACAAATGCAACTCAATGGAATTTTGGAGGGTCAGGAGGGCCTAATGCATCGTTAATGCCTCCCGGACTAGGAGTAACAAGTGCACTTTATACAGGGACGCTATCAGGAGATATTGTTGCGGTATCAGGAAAATTCAATTGTACTGGAACACCAACGACTACTTCTTCGACGGTGCGTACGGCGGTGATGACGATGGGAAACTGGTCACTTAGCAATGTTACAGGTTCGGCATATTCAGGGTGTCAGTTTATAGGTAGTAATCCGGTAATTACAGGAAACCCGCCCAACAGAACAATTTGCTCTGGTGGAAATACAACATTTTCTATTACAGCAACTGGTGCTACTTCTTATCAATGGCAACAAAATACAGGTAGTGGTTTTGTTGCTTTAGCTAACGGAGCACCGTTTTCGGGAGTTACTACAAGTACGTTAACGATAACAGGAGCAACAGGAACAATGAGTGGATATCAATATCGTTGTGTTGCAACTAATTCTTCAGGTTCGGCAACTTCAAATAGTGCAACATTGACGGTTTCATCTATTTCTGCAACAACCACTAAAACAAACGTGTCATGTAATGGAGGTAACAATGGTACTGCTACGGTGACTGCATCAGGAGGATTTCCTCCTTATACTTATTCTTGGGCACCTTCTGGTGGAACTGCAGCAACAGCGACAGGATTAGGTGTAGGAGTTTATACAGTAACAGTTACTGATTTCCTTGGATGTTTTACTACAGCAACAGCTACGATAACTCAGCCAACCGCAATTTCAGGCACAACAGTAGTTACAAATATTGCATGTAACGGAGGTTCTACTGGAGCTATTAACTTAACTCCAACCGGAGGAGCAGCACCTTATACTTTCAACTGGGGAGGAGGAATCACAACAGAAGACCGTACAGGTTTAGCAGCTGGAACGTATACAGTAACCATTACTGATGCAAACGGATGTACAGGAACAGTAAGTGCTACTGTAACTCAGCCAACAGCAATGAGTGCAACAACTTCTCAAACGAACATTTCATGTAACGGAGGAACTAACGGAACAGCAAGTATTGTTGTAACAGGAGGAACCGCACCTTATACTTATTCATGGTCACCGAGCGGAGGAACTGCAGCAACAGCTTCAGGATTATCAGCAGGAGCTTATACAGTAACAGTAACGGATGCTAATGCATGTACCATTACGAGAACGGTAACCATCACTCAACCTACAGCAATTTCAGGAACAACAGTAGTTACAAATATTGCATGTAACGGAGGTTCTACAGGAGCTATTAACTTAACTCCAACAGGAGGAGCAGCACCTTATACTTTCAACTGGGGAGGAGGAATCACTACAGAAGACCGTACAGGTTTATCAGCTGGAACGTATACAGTAACCATTACTGATGCAAACGGATGTACTGGAACAGTTAGTGCTACTGTAACTCAGCCAACAGCAATGAGTGCAACAACTTCTCAAACGAATATTTCATGTAACGGAGGAACTAACGGAACAGCAAGTATTGTTGTAACAGGAGGAACCGCACCTTATACTTATTCATGGTCACCGAGCGGAGGAACTGCAGCAACAGCTTCAGGATTATCAGCAGGAGCTTATACAGTAACAGTAACGGATGCTAATGCATGTACCATTACGAGAACGGTAACCATCACTCAACCTACAGCAATTTCAGGCACAACAGTAGTTACAAATATTGCATGTAACGGAGGTTCTACAGGAGCTATTAACTTAACTCCAACCGGAGGAGCAGCACCTTATACTTTCAACTGGGGAGGAGGAATCACTACAGAAGACCGTACAGGTTTATCAGCTGGAACGTATACAGTAACCATTACTGATGCAAACGGATGTACTGGAACAGTTAGTGCTACTGTAACTCAGCCAACAGCAATGAGTGCAACAACTTCTCAAACGAATATTTCATGTAACGGAGGAACTAACGGAACAGCAAGTATTGTTGTAACAGGAGGAACCGCACCTTACACTTATTCATGGTCACCGAGCGGAGGAACTGCAGCAACAGCTTCAGGATTATCAGCAGGAACTTACACAGTAACAGTAACGGATGCCAATGCATGTACAATTACGAGAACGGTAACAATCACTCAGCCAACAGCAATGAGTGCAACAACTTCTCAAACGAATATTTCATGTAACGGAGGAACTAACGGAACAGCAAGTATTGTTGTAACAGGAGGAACAGCACCTTACACTTATTCATGGTCACCAACAGGAGGAACTGCAGCAACAGCTTCAGGTTTAGCCGCAGGAACTTACACAGTAACAGTAACGGATGCCAATGCATGTACAATTACGAGAACGGTAACCATCACTCAGCCTACAGCAATGAGTGCAACGACTTCTCAAACAAATATTTCTTGTAACGGAGGAACTAACGGAACAGCAAGTATTGTTGTAACGGGAGGGACCGCACCTTATACTTATTCATGGTCACCAAGCGGTGGAACTGCAGCAACAGCAACAGGATTATCAGCGGGAACTTATACAGTAACAGTAACGGATGCAAATGCATGTACAGTTACGAGAACGGTAACCATCACTCAGCCAACAGCAATGAGTGCAACGACTTCTCAAACGAATATTTCATGTAACGGAGGAACTAACGGAACAGCAAGTATTGTTGTAACGGGAGGAACAGCACCTTACACTTATTCATGGTCACCGAGCGGTGGAACTGCAGCAACAGCTTCAGGATTAGCCGCAGGAACTTACACAGTAACAGTAACGGATGCCAATGCATGTACAATTACGAGAACGGTAACCATCACTCAGCCAACAGCAATGAGTGCAACAACTTCTCAAACAAACATTTCATGTAACGGAGGATCTAACGGAACAGCAAGTATTGTTGTAACGGGAGGAACAGCACCTTACACTTACTCATGGTCACCGAGCGGTGGAACTGCAGCAACAGCTTCAGGATTAGCCGCAGGAACTTACACGGTAACAGTGACAGATGCTAATGCATGTACAATTACAAGAACAGTAACAATTACTCAACCTGCATCAGCAGTTTCAGGAACAACGGTTGTTACAAACATTGCATGTAACGGAGGTTCTACAGGAGCTATTAACTTAACTCCAACCGGAGGAGCAGCACCTTATACTTTCAACTGGGGAGGAGGAATCACAACAGAAGACCGTACAGGTTTAGCAGCTGGAACGTATACAGTAACCATTACTGATGCAAACGGATGTACAGGAACAGTAAGTGCTACTGTAACTCAGCCAACAGCAATGAGTGCAACAACTTCTCAAACGAACATTTCATGTAACGGAGGAACTAACGGAACAGCAAGTATTGTTGTAACAGGAGGAACCGCACCTTATACTTATTCATGGTCACCGAGCGGAGGAACTGCAGCAACAGCTTCAGGATTATCAGCAGGAGCTTATACAGTAACAGTAACGGATGCTAATGCATGTACCATTACGAGAACGGTAACCATCACTCAACCTACAGCAATTTCAGGAACAACAGTAGTTACAAATATTGCATGTAACGGAGGTTCTACAGGAGCTATTAACTTAACTCCAACAGGAGGAGCAGCACCTTATACTTTCAACTGGGGAGGAGGAATCACTACAGAAGACCGTACAGGTTTATCAGCTGGAACGTATACAGTAACCATTACTGATGCAAACGGATGTACTGGAACAGTTAGTGCTACTGTAACTCAGCCAACAGCAATGAGTGCAACAACTTCTCAAACGAATATTTCATGTAACGGAGGAACTAACGGAACAGCAAGTATTGTTGTAACAGGAGGAACCGCACCTTATACTTATTCATGGTCACCGAGCGGAGGAACTGCAGCAACAGCTTCAGGATTATCAGCAGGAGCTTATACAGTAACAGTAACGGATGCTAATGCATGTACCATTACGAGAACGGTAACCATCACTCAACCTACAGCAATTTCAGGCACAACAGTAGTTACAAATATTGCATGTAACGGAGGTTCTACAGGAGCTATTAACTTAACTCCAACCGGAGGAGCAGCACCTTATACTTTCAACTGGGGAGGAGGAATCACTACAGAAGACCGTACAGGTTTATCAGCTGGAACGTATACAGTAACCATTACTGATGCAAACGGATGTACTGGAACAGTTAGTGCTACTGTAACTCAGCCAACAGCAATGAGTGCAACAACTTCTCAAACGAATATTTCATGTAACGGAGGAACTAACGGAACAGCAAGTATTGTTGTAACAGGAGGAACCGCACCTTACACTTATTCATGGTCACCGAGCGGAGGAACTGCAGCAACAGCTTCAGGATTATCAGCAGGAACTTACACAGTAACAGTAACGGATGCCAATGCATGTACAATTACGAGAACGGTAACAATCACTCAGCCAACAGCAATGAGTGCAACAACTTCTCAAACGAATATTTCATGTAACGGAGGAACTAACGGAACAGCAAGTATTGTTGTAACAGGAGGAACAGCACCTTACACTTATTCATGGTCACCAACAGGAGGAACTGCAGCAACAGCTTCAGGTTTAGCCGCAGGAACTTACACAGTAACAGTAACGGATGCCAATGCATGTACAATTACGAGAACGGTAACCATCACTCAGCCTACAGCAATGAGTGCAACGACTTCTCAAACAAATATTTCTTGTAACGGAGGAACTAACGGAACAGCAAGTATTGTTGTAACGGGAGGAACCGCACCTTATACTTATTCATGGTCACCAAGCGGTGGAACTGCAGCAACAGCTTCAGGATTAGCCGCAGGAACTTACACAGTAACAGTAACGGATGCCAATGCATGTACAATTACGAGAACGGTAACCATCACTCAGCCAACAGCAATGAGTGCAACAACTTCTCAAACAAACATTTCATGTAACGGAGGAACTAACGGAACAGCAAGTATTGTTGTAACGGGAGGAACAGCACCTTACACTTATTCATGGTCACCGAGCGGTGGAACTGCAGCAACAGCTTCAGGATTAGCCGCAGGAACTTACACAGTAACAGTAACGGATGCCAATGCATGTACAATTACGAGAACGGTAACCATCACTCAGCCAACAGCAATGAGTGCAACAACTTCTCAAACAAACATTTCATGTAACGGAGGATCTAACGGAACAGCAAGTATTGTTGTAACGGGAGGAACAGCACCTTACACTTACTCATGGTCACCGAGCGGTGGAACTGCAGCAACAGCTTCAGGATTAGCCGCAGGAACTTACACGGTAACAGTGACAGATGCTAATGCATGTACAATTACAAGAACAGTAACAATTACTCAACCTGCATCAGCAGTTTCAGGAACAACGGTTGTTACAAACATTGCATGTAACGGAGGTTCTACAGGAGCTATTAACTTAACTCCAACCGGAGGAACAGCACCTTATACTTTCAACTGGGGAGGAGGAATTACTACAGAAGACCGTACAGGTTTAGCTGCAGGAACTTACACAGTAACAATTACTGATGCAAACGGATGTACAGGAACAGTAAGTGCGACAGTAACTCAATCAAGTGCAGTAGCAGCTCCTACTGGAGCGGCAGTACAAAGCTTTAATTTAGGAAATACTTTAAGTGCTTTAGTAGTTACCGGGCAGAATATCAAATGGTATGCTTCTGCTACAGATGCGGCAAATCATACGGGAAGTTTACCAATCACCACAGTGATTGTAAATAACACAACGTATTATGCAACCCAAACAGTGGGAGTTTGTGAGTCTACAGCTTCATTGGCTGTTCTTGCTTACAATGCGAGTTTAAGTGTAGGTAACGCTATCAAACCAAACTCAGATATGCAAATTTATCCTAATCCGGTAATAGATATCCTTAACATAAGTGGAGAGGAGAAAATTATAAAATTAGCGATTTATGCAGCTGACGGTAGAAAAGTTACCGAGAAAACATTATCTAAAAATGAAAGAAGCATTAATGTTCATTCATTAGTTCAGGGAGTTTACTTGATTCAGGTATTCACTAAAGATGATGTAAAAACATTTAAGTTTATAAAAAGATAAAATACTTAGGTATTAATCAATCATAACTTAATGATCAGCCAGTAGCAATTTATTGCTGCTGGCTTTTTTATTGTCTAAAAGATGGGGAAAATTATAATAATCCTTCCAAAACTATTTTCTAAAAAGTGCTTTTTTAAACATGAAAATCATTTGAATGCCCTCTAAAATTTTGTCGATTAATCACAAAAAAAAACATCACCATCTTTTGATAGTAATGTTTGATTTTGGTAAAGTAAAGAATGGTTATTTAGACGATTTATCTTTTACAGTTGCCTTTATTTTTCCGCTGTTATTGATGATTTTAATTTTAAATAAATTCTGTTGAGACGAATTGTTTACGATGTATAACTCATTTGTAAAATTGATTTTTGTTACTACAGAATCGTTTTTGGGAAGTACTTTTGTTTGATTTTTATAGGTAATATATTTTAAATCTTCTGTTTTCGAAGTGTTATATAAAACCACGTTTAAATTTTCTTTTGATGAATTTTTAATCTGAAGTTGCTTCTGTGAAGGGATTGTCCATTGATTTCTGTAAATATGTCTTCCTCTGGAAATTTGAAAAGATGAAAGAATTAGAATTAAAGCAAAAGCTACAGTAAGCGAATAAATCGTTGTTTTTTTCATTGTTTTAAAAATATTTATATTTTAATAATTCAAATAGTGATGAATTATTAGCAAATATATAATTTATTGTCTAAATGAAAAATGATTTTTGTAAATTTAATCAAGACTTGTAGAATTAAAAGTCCTGGGTTTTTATAATTTAGGTCTGATATTTGTAAGTCTATACCAGACTGAGATGAATCATTATATTTATGAAAAACCTAACTTTGAAAAAATCAATATTTTACACTTTATTTTTTGCATTATGTCTTACTTCCTGTAAAAAAGAAGAGGCTGTAGATCAAAATCAGCAACAGACTTCTACCTCAGAAGAAATTGCAAAAAATACCGCCAATCCTGATTCTATCAAAACAAAACCGGTAGAAGAATCTGCGCCGCCAATGATGCAGGAGAACGGATTTTATAATGCTTTTGCAATCCCAAAAGATAAAAAACTGAGAGATTCTCTGTATGCGATTTTTAGTAAAAAATATACAGAAAGAGAACGATATGCAATTTTAGCATTAAACAGATTAGATTCCAAAAGCAAATGGAATTCTGATACATTGGTGGTTCCTGCAAAAATAGACACCACTTTAATGGCATATTCACCTTTCCCAATGCAGCTTGATGTATTGAGCGATGTGAAAAAGTTTGTCATATTTTCATATCCTATTCAGGCTTACGGAGTATATTCAAACGGAGCTTTGGTAAAATGGGGACCAACAAGTATGGGAAAAAAAGCAGCTCAGACCGACAGAGGTTTGATGTTTGCAAATTGGAAAAAGAAGCTCGCAATTTCCACGGTAAAAAGCGAATGGAAACTTCCTTATAATTTTAATATTCACAATACCCACGGAATAGGATGGCATCAGTATGACCTTCCAGGTTATCCTGCGTCTCACTCTTGTTTGCGATTGTTGATGAAAGATGCGATTTGGTTATACAATTATGCAGATACATGGATTTTAAATCCGGGTGGGGCAACCACAAAAGCGAAAGGTACACCGGTAATGGTTTTCGGAGATTACGGATGGGGAAAAAGAAAGCCCTGGAGAAATCTTCTGAATGATCCTAATGCCAATAATATTTCAGTTGAAGAAATGACCAAATTGATTCAGCCTAATGTTGAAAAAATGGTTTTTGAGCAAACCAATCGTGAGAAAATATCAGATTCTATAAAAGCAGCAAAAGCTTCACAAGCAGCTCTTCAGGAAACTGAAACTTCAGAAAACTAAACTATTTTTTCGAATTTTAAAGTAGATTCCTCCGCAAATTTGCGGAGTTTTTTCATTTCCTCCTTAGCTTTTATTTGTCCGAATCTTGCTGCTGTGTAGGTGATAGCAATTAAAATGAGCATTAAAAATGAAGCGTGTAAAGCCCACGGATATTCGTGGCTGTTGATTTGGTTTTCTACATAATACATGGTGAAAAAAGTCATCCACGAAATGGTAAACAAGAAGTAGAGAAACATAAAAAATGTCCACACGGCGGAACTTGGTCCGAAAACTCCTCTTATAACCGTAATTTCTTCATCAAGTTCGGTTCTGAGTGCTAAACAAGGTTTCCAGTAATTATCGTCTTTCGTTAAAACAGAAATGGTCGCAACTTCTGTGTTTACATTACCGGTAAATTCGTCTTTATGCTCAACTAAATATTTTTTCAGATTTTCGGCATACGTTTCTTTGCTGAGATGCGTATACATTTTAAATCTCGGGCGGGTTCTTATTTTATCTAAAGTGGTTTCTTTTGTTTCCATATTATTCTTGATAGGGAATGGGGTCTTCTAAGTTAAACGAAAATTTCAGTTCTTGACCCTTTCTGTTTACAGTCATATTGATTGTCTTTCCTTCTTCAGATTTCATCATTTCCATGATTTTGTTTAGCGTCATCTCTGAAGTTTTCTTTCCGTTGATGGTGATTAAAGTATCATCTTTTTTAAGCCCTGCTTTATATGACGGAGAATCTTTTCGTACACCAGCAAGCGAAAAGATAGGTTTTAAAACAAATTTGTATTGTAAATTACTGTTGAAAGCTTGAATTTCTCCTGTTGTTGATTTTTCATTTTGAGTTTTAACCGTTAAATAATCTTTTTCCCATTGAAGGCCATCTTGCTTAAAATCGAGCCCGCTCATATTAAAATGAAAGGGATCATCATAATTTTTATTTTTTCTAAGATATAGTTTTCCGTTCGGATAATCAAAAGCTACCGTAAATCGACGCATAATTTCTCCTCCAACAGAGCCTTTTCTTTCTTGTACTAAATTAAGATGCTGAATAGAAAATTCATCCGGCATTGCGGTTAAAGGTTTTTCAAATTTAAAATCTCCTAAAAAGAACCCATGTATTCTACTTCTTTTACCATAAATATCACCATTAAAACCTCTGCCTAAAAAATCATCAATATTGGGTCTGTTGTAGACAAAATCTTTTATCAGAGTAGGGAACAACCAGATTGCATCGCTATTGCCAATGTCGATAAGTAATTTTGAAGCTTTTTTATTGTTAATCATTTCTACATCAGCAGAAATGTAAGGCTTGCTTTTCTCAATAGAAATTGTGAAATCATCAAATTTTTTAATCTTCTTTTCAAAAAGAGCACGGTCTTTATAAACAGTAATTTTTTTTGATATATAATCTATAATAATAGGATAGTCTTTAAAGAAATGATATCCTATAAATCCGTTCACAGGAATTCCGATGTGTGAAGAAATATTGAATTCCTCATCCTGAATAATGTAAACCATCAGAGAATCGTTGATAAAGTTTTTTACGATTTTTCCGGTATTAAGGTCAGATTTAAATCCTTCAATACTTCTGTTGCCACCAAGCCCGGAAAATTTCATTTTTTCCATCGCGCTTAGCTTTATTTCTTTGTCTTCAAGACTGAAAATAGTATTTTCCGTTACTCCGGTATCAAGTAAAAAAGTGAGTTCTTCACCATTAATGTTAATAGGAATGAAGATTAAATTATTAATCAGCTTAAACGGAATCACTATTTTATTTACATTTTTAATCTCAAAATTATTTTGGGCATTCATAAAAATGCTTAAAAGTAAAATTGATATTAAAATCCTATATTTCATTTATTGAAATTAGTGAATTATATCATATGTTACAAAAAAAACATTCATGAGTATGAATGTTTAATATTTTATAAATCGGCAGTGATTTTTTAATGTATTATTTTGAAAAAAATTCCATCAGATCAATATAATTTTTTTGGTTGACACCATGACCGCTCATATATTCTCTGAATGTGAAATAGCAACTCAAATCATACAGAAGATCTGCGGCTTTTCTTCCCCATTCCATAGGAATAATTGCGTCGTCCGTACCATGAGAAACAAAGAAACGTAGATTTTCTAATTTCTTTTTATCTTTCACAATATCAGTAAGCAGTTTTTCTTCAGGATAACTACTTAAACAGGCAACATAATTAAAAAGCTCAGGGTATTTTAAAGCTAAACTGTAACACAGAATTCCACCTTGGCTGAATCCGCAAAGATGCGTTTTATTTCTAGTAAGGCCATATTTGTTGGTAATTGCCATGATATTTTGCAGAACACTTTCAAGAACCTCTTTTGCCTGATCGATATCTATAAATTGTTCAGGATTGTTGAAGTCGATATCAAACCAAGAATATCCTTCAAACTGAGTAGGTTTTGGAGCTCTGAAACTCACAATAATCCAATCTGCCGGAAGGCTTTCTCTGAAACTGAAAAGATCTTGCTCATTGCTGCCATAACCGTGAAGCATGAAAAGAATGGGGGTAATTGAACTAATATTTTCGGGTTCTCTTACGATATAATCTAAATTCATTTAGCAAAGATAATAATATTGAGATTTCTATTTAATAATTTTAATACGAAATGCTTTGGTCAATAATAAAATATCAAAAGAATTTATATCATAGAAAGCATATTGAGTCTTTTATTGATTTGATATTATTTGGAAATCTTTGTTGGAAAATTTTCATAAAAGTTATTTTTATATTGATAAAAATCCTATATTTGAAACATTAAAAAATCTATTTGGAGAAATGAAGCAATTTTACAAATCAAAAAATTTACTTAGACTTTCATTTTTAGCAGTGATATTACTTTCAGTAGCTTCTGTTTTTAATTCATGTAAAGATGATGACGACGAAAACGAGTTTCAAGATCACTTGGTACAGTTTGAAGCAAAAATAGTTAACGGTGGTACAGCTCCTACTCCTCCTGTAAGTACCTTCAAAACGATTATTACTCAGGTAGGAACAAAACAGGAACAATTGTTTGATTCTCCTGGTTTACTTTGGACAAGCGGTGAGTTTTTTGTAAATTCTAGCCAGTCTCAATTAAATTTTGCAGCAAATGCTAATCTTTTGAATGCTGATTCTAAACTTATTGTAACAATCTATATCGATGGTGAAGTTGCAGAAACAGATACAGTACAAGGTAGCGGAACTAAAGACGTTGCTGTAGCACACAGTTTCCTAGAATTATAATTAATATAAATTTATTATAAAAAAACACCTCTGAATTTCAGAGGTGTTTTTTTAGCTGTAATAATTGAAAAATTATCTCAAACTTCTTACACTTACCTCAGGTTTTTCACCCTGTGGAACAATAAAAATAGCATCATCATTAATTGTATCTCCTGTATCAAAATAATAACTTCCGATGACAGGCAAGATGTTGGTAACAAACTTTCCAGATTTGTCGTAAGCAGAATACGAAACATTAATCATCTGAGTTTTCATTTTTAGCTGAATCTTTTTCGATGTTAGTTTTGCTCCTGTAGCATTTACACAATCGAGCTCCACAATGCCGGTGTCCATTACAATTTGCGGGTAAGAGGTAAGTCTGATATTGTAAGATTTATCTGACGTATTTTTTACCGAAGCCGATACTTTGTAGCGGTCGAAGTTTTTTCCACCAACTTGTATGCTTTCTTTATTAAGGATGTTGAAGCTTACTTTCATTCCGTTGACATCTGCAGTTTCGCCGTCGGATATTTTCTGGGCTTTTACAAAGTTCCCGAAACTTAAGAATGTAAGTACAATAAGGAGAAGAATTGAATTTTTCATGAGATGATTTTGAATTTATTAGTAATATAAATTTACAAAATAAAAAGATTGTCTTTATATTAATATTTTATGATATTCAAAATATGGATGAATATCATAAAATATTAAGGTGAAATTATTTGATTTTCGCAATCCATTCTGCGCCACTGATATCCGTTAATTTTATCACTGAAATTTTTTCGGATGAAGAAGAATTATCTTTCAAATCAATCGTTAAATCAGCTTTTGAACCTAAAGGAATAATTAAACTGTGCTTTCCGGGCTTTACTTTCGCCACATAATGATTGTGAATTTTTTCTTTGGAAAATTTTGAAAGTTCACCTCCATTTATTGATTGGACTACTTCTCCTTTTTCATTTAATAAATCGATTCCGATGAGAAAGGAGCCATAAACATCAACACCTTCAGTTCTGTAAACTTCAAATTTAACCTGTGACGGATTGATTTTTATATTGGAAATTTCAACCTTTGGTTTCACCGATTTATTATGCAGAGTTCCAAAAACACCACCATGAAAATATTGATTGGTGTATAAAGTCAATCCAAAAATAAGCAGTGAACCTACAAGTACAAAACGTTTTGGGTTTCTAATCGGTAAAATCCCAGAACCTAAATAATGAAACCATTTTTTCTGAGTAAAACGGTATTCTTTATTTTTAAAATACTGGTCTAAAGAATAAGTTCCGCTGCCTGTAAGAAACAGGGTAAAACCGCAAGCGATTCCTAAAACGCCTATTTGCCATTCGTCTAAACAGGTCGTTCCTATCCATCCGGAACCCAATAAAATTCCCATTGCCAAAGCAAAAACTCCTGCAGCCATCAATCTTGTGAACAGTCCCAAAATAATAAATAATCCTACAATAGCTTCAATGATGGTAAAGCTGACCATCGAGGTTTGCAACGCATCGGGATGAGTAACCAGATATTTGATAATGGGTTTTATTCCTAAAGCATTAGGTAAAAAATGATTGAATTTTTCGCCGATATATCCGGCTTCATCGGGAATAAGTTTGTTTTCGAGAATAAGTCTGCGCCAGAAAGCTGAAAAGTAGGTCCAGCCAATTACAAGGCGGATTGATAATGTATATAAACCAGCCATATCAGTAGGCTGATTGGTCATATTTTTTGTCATTAAAGTTTATTTTAAAAATTGATTGTGAAAAATGATTTAGAAATGATCCTAAGCCATATCCAGTTTCAATCTTTTAAATAATATATACTTTGGAGGACTGTTTCCTGAAGTGTTTCCGGAATATTTTTTTTTTGAAAAAGCTGGCTTTTCGAAATTTAAATTGACCGATTGTAAAAAATCTGAAAATGCAATTCCTTTAAATTTAAAATCAGATTTTGAAACGGAAACTTTCGAAGAAGAATTAAAACTCTCACAAGCAGAAAACGATGGCGCCGTTGTTTTTACTTTGTTGAGAGTACCGATGTGATGAATGTCAAAAACCTCTAATACCTCTCTCTTTAATGAACAGGGAGATAACGAAAACACCACAACAAGCAACATTACAACTGCTTTGTATATCTTTATATGGAGTTTTATATTTGACATTCGTACAAAACTACGGTTTTCAAAATTAAAGTGCTACAAATATTTCCATTATACATGAATTTAATAGTAAATAAATATTTTAAAACATCATATAAACATTAATCTCAGCTTCCTTATTCTTATCTTTGTCTCTCTTTAAAGCAATAAAAATACCTTTACTTCAATTGAAGAATCTCAAATATTACTTAGCCGCCATCTTTGCTTTCGCAACCTGGGGAACATTCAGTATGGTCTTAAGACCGCTGCATTCGTATGCTTCTTTAGACATCCTTTTTTACAGAGTTTTCAGCTGTGCATTGATTATGTCTGTGGTAACGGTACTTTTCAGAAGAATGAAGCTTAAAGAAAATTTAAAATATTTTAAAAGTATTTCAAAGAACAGTAAATATAGAATAGTAGGTTTAAATGTTTTAAGCAGTATTTTACTTACCGGAAATTGGTTTTCATTTATTTATGTGATGAATCATATCAGTGTGAGAGCAACGTCTGTTGCGTATCTTGTATGTCCGATAATTACAACGATTCTTGCGTTTTTTATTCTTCGTGAAAAACTTACAAAATTGCAGTGGATTTCGGTAGTTTTAAGTGGAGTAGGATGTATTTTGCTCTCGTATTCTAATCTTATTGATATGGTTTACAGTAGTTTAATTGGTTCTACTTATGCATGTTATCTAATTATTCAGAGTGTAAATTCTAAGTTTGATAAGTTTCTGATCCTTAATTTCCACATGATTTTGGCTGCACTGATTTTATTGCCTTTTTTTCCGTCGTATTCAGGAAAGGTTCCTACAGAATTTAAATTCTATTTCTATATTGAAATCATTGCAGTAATGTACACCATTGTTCCATTATTGCTGAATTTATATGCATTATCAGGAATTGCCTCATCAAAAGTCGGAATGATCCTCAATATCAATCCTATTATTGCCTTTGTTTTAGCAGGAGCGGTTTATCACGAGGCTCTTGGAGGGTTGCAGATTCTATCTTATGCGATCATATTTTTAGCCGTTATTATTTTTAATGCAAAAGAAATTTTTCGTTTAAAGCCGGAACGAGAAGTTTAAAACTTCTATAAAGGTTTTAAGTTTAAAATTTAAATACTTTGCTTGTGCATAATTCCCCATTTTTCTAATTCTTCGATAACGGGTTTTAGCTGATAACCAATTTCTGTTAATTCATATTCCACTCTTGGCGGAACTTCTGCATAAACGGTTCTTGTGATAATTTTATCTTCTTCCAATCTTCGAAGCTGAAGCGTAAGCATACGTTCAGTAATATTTCCGAGGATCTTTCTAAGTTCTCCGAATCTCAGTTTTCCGTTGATCAGATAACAGCAGATGGCAAGTGACCATTGTCCGCCAATTAATTTTGAGGCATAAAGCTCCGGACATTCATCGATGAGCGCTTTTTTATTCGCAAAATTGGTTGAAGTTTCCTTTATTTTAGTCATTACTTACATTTTTTATAGTACCATACAATGGGTTGCTAATGTACAAAATGTAAGTTACACCTATTATTTTTGTAAAAGAAATTTAAAAATATGAAAACATTAGTAATCGTTACTCACCCAAAAATGGAAGAGTCGTTGATCAATAAAAGATGGGTGGAAGAATTGAAGAAGTTTCCCGAAAAATATACCGTTCATCAATTGTACGAAAATTATTCTGATGAAAATATCGATGTTAAAAAAGAACAGGAATTGATTGAAGCTTATGATAAAATTATTTTTCAGTTTCCGTTTTATTGGTTTAGCAGTCCGCCTTTATTAAAAAAATGGCTGGATGAAGTTCTTTTGCACGGTTGGGCTTATGGAAGTAAAAGCGGATTTAAAGTAGGCGGAAAAAAGATCGCTTTGGCAATTTCAACAGGAATTGATGATGAAGGCTTTAGTGCTTCCGGAAAATATAAATACACGATGGCAGAATTAACAAGACCTTTTGAACTGAGCTTTGAATATGTAAAAGCAGATTACCAAGATCCCTTTGTTTATTATGGATTGGAACATGATCCTTCTCTCGAATGGATAGAAAAAAGTGTTCCCCAATATCTTGATTTTATAGATCATCTGTAAAATATTTCTCGAAATAAATGGTGCTGCTGACAGACACTTGTCAGCAGTTTACATTACCTTTACTTTCCAAAATAAAATGATGGATCAAAATAATTTAGATAAAATCATAGAACGTTCTTTAGAAATCAGAAAAAAATATCACGAGTTGGAAGTTCAGCAAAATGGTAGTGAATGGACATTGGAGCAAGATGCTTTGGCATATCTTACCGATGCCGGATTGGTGGGTAGAAATGTGATGTCACAAGAAAAAACCTGGTCAAAACAGAATTCTGCGACCGAACTTGAGCATAAATTAGGTGAAAACATCTGGTGGCTCATTGTTTTGGCAGACCGCACCGGAATTGATATTAAAGAAGCGTTAGATCAATTTTTAACCAAAACAGAAAGACTATTCTAATGAGTTATTGTTCAGCAGTCGAAAGAATGCAGCCCGAAAGCAGAAAAGAGTTGCACAAAAAATATCACGACAATCATTACGGATTTCCGATTCATGATGATAATGAATTGTTTGGAAGGTTAATCATGGAAATCAATCAGGCAGGATTGAGCTGGGAAACTATTTTAAAAAAAGAAGAAGGTTTCAGAAAAGCTTACGATGATTTTAATATCGAAAAAGTTGCCGCTTACGGTGAAGAAGAGCGTGAAAGGTTATTAAGTGATCCCGGAATTATCAGAAATAAATTGAAAGTAAACGCTGCCATTGAAAATGCAAAAACGATCATAGAGCTTCAAAAAGAATTCGGGTCTTTTGAAAAATGGCTGGAACATCATCATCCCAAAACTTTACAAGAATGGATGAAATTGTTCAAAAAAACTTTCAAATTTACAGGTGGCGAAATCGTGAATGAGTTTTTAATGAGCATTGGTTTTCTACAAGGTGCGCACGCAGAAGATTGCATTGTGAATGAGGCGATCTTTAAGCATGATCCGATGTGGAGGAAAGGGTCGGTTGTATAGTTAAAGGGTTTGTTAGAAGTTGGAATTATTCTTTTTTATTTTTAATTACGAAGACAATAAGTAACTGGATAATTTTCAAATAAATAAATCTTAATAATAAAACACACAATGCTAATTTTAGTATATTCCACAAAGAACTAATATTTAGATATCCTAGAATTCTGATAGAAATAAAAGCAGGTATTAGAAATGCTGAAAGCTTTATAAGGTACATCATCAAATAGTATAAAAATGACTTATTTCCAATTTGAGAATGACTTAAAGATGTTCGAATTTCATTTAAAGTCTCTACACCACTAATTTTACCCATTGTAATTACATAATTTGAACGCATATTAAAAAAATTAGTTAATAAATATTATTTTGAAGATCTCTTTTTTTTGTAAAGTTTTACATTTTAATCAATATCCATAACCAACATAGTCAATTCCCTTCTCTTTAAAAAATGCTTTATAATTTTCTACTTCCTCATTCACTGTTTCCAAATTTTTCAGCAGACTTTCTTTTTCAAAAAGCCATGTTTTGTTATTGTTCAGATTTGTCCATTCTATATACTGTTGATTGATATGTTTTACTTGAATTCCTCTTTTCCATCCACTACATTCAGGAATTCCGCAACAACAAGAAAATATTTCAAAATCGCCTTCAGCATCTAAACTATCGAGAAATTCAGAAATGTTTATAATATCACTGTTTGCGTAAGGTTTTCCTTCGCTGTTAAATCTAATTTCAAGATCTCCCTGCATCCAAATTCTACCTTTTCCCATTTGACAGGCGGTGACTACCAATTCTAAATAAAAATTATCGAGCTGTGGATTCATTAGTATGTTAAAA
Source organism: Chryseobacterium mulctrae (assembly GCF_006175945.1). Taxonomy (NCBI): domain Bacteria; kingdom Pseudomonadati; phylum Bacteroidota; class Flavobacteriia; order Flavobacteriales; family Weeksellaceae; genus Chryseobacterium; species Chryseobacterium mulctrae. Next base: position 3,498,705 of record NZ_VAJL01000001.1, read on the forward strand.
GTTTAGTTGCTAAAATAGAATTATTTATAATGCAGATAAAACTTATTTTCAAAAATCTCCTGCGGATCATATTTTCTCTTAAGCGCAAAGAAAGAATCAGATTGAGGATAGACTTTTCTCATTTTTGCTTTATCGATATGAAGACGGTAGGGAAGGTAAAAAGTGCCTTCGTTTTTGATGGTCATATCAACTAATTTGTTGGTTACTATTTTCATTTCGTTTTCCTGTTTTGCCGTTTTCTTTTGGTTAAACAGTAAAACAAAACCGAAAACATGTTCTCTCGCATAGTTCATGTAGCTGTCTTCATCTTTATCTACAGCTCGAATGGTGATATTTAATAGATCTATTTCAGAATCCTTTAAAATAGGTTTTATATCTTTTATAAAGTGATTAAAATTTCTTTCAGGAATAAAATATTCATGCAGAAGATCGGTCGAATTCGGATCTTTATTTTCTATCAGCGAAACATGACCGTTTAATAATTCGTTGCGGGTAAAAACAGTGTTGTTTAATACGGTATTCATTCCGGTTTCCAAATCCCAGCGAAGCCTTTTTCCGTATTCACTATTCACAGTACTTCTGAAAACAATTCGTCTGATCTCTTTATTTTTTGTTTTCTGATTAGCAAGTGAAAGCGTTTTTTTATCAGCTTTTTCAAAATAAATGATAGTAGCTTCGTCTAAAAACTTTTTGTCTGAAACTCTCAGTCTTCCAAAAACGAGATTTACATTTGGGTTGTCTGTAATAAATTTTTTGTAATAAGAAATATATTCATCAGAATTCATTGCTACCGATTTATATTTCAAAGCAAGATTATCAACGACTTTTAGTTTTACATCAAGAATGATCCCGAAAAGTCCATATCCGCCAATCACCAGTTTAAATAATTCAGGATTTTCTTCTCTGCTGCAATTGATGATTTCACCTTTATCATTCATTAAAGTAAAAGAAATGACACTCGAAGAAACGGGTGGAAGATTTTTTTGCCAACCATGTCCGTTCACACTCATCGAACCACCAATGGAAAACGAGCTGAAAGCCTGCATCACCGCAACAGATTTTCCGTATTTGTCTAAATAATTAATCGCATCTTCCCACAAAGCTCCCGAACCAATCGTCAAAATATTATTTTTTTCGTCGAGTTCCATCTGTTTGTACGGAAGCATATTCAGAAGAATACCTTTGGGGTAAATCGGATGTCCACCCATGCTATGTTTAGCTCCTGCAATCGAAATTTTAAGATTTTTTTCTTTGGCGTATTGTACAACCTGCTTTAATTGATTGACAATTTCGGCTTTATTGTTGGGAACGATAATTAAAGTATCAATTTCCGTAAGATTCAGCTGGCTTGCATCATTGGTAAAACCTTTCGGAGTTTCGGCTTTAATATCCTGCTCTTTCCATTTTGTTTTAAGAATATGAATAACCGGAACAGACAGAAATATAAAAATCATTACAATTCCAATAATAAAAAGGTGCTTTTTTTTCATCTACTGTAGAATAATAGGAGCGAAAATAGGGAAAATTCTTTTTGCTTAATCTAACTAAAATAATAGATTATATAATCGTTTTAAGATATGATTGTCTATTTATTGCAAACTTGTCTCGAGATACTCTTTTGATTTATCGTAGAGATTCTTCATTTCGCTTCGCTTCATTCTGAATGACAAACACAATTGTTTCCGAATCTGTCATTCCGACGAAGGAGGAATCTTAATTATTAATAATAAGTTATATTTTTATTTTCGAATGGATTATTAAAAATAAATTTTTTATATCTACAAGAATATATGTTAAAATTTCAAAGTGAGCAGCAGTGTGAGGTTGACCATTAATGAAAGTTATTATATAGCTTTTATAATTAATCATTTCATTTTTTGAGCAATAATAACCATTATTATGTATTGTATTTCTAATTTTTAATAGTATTGATAATGCATTCCATTCATCATTTTCGGCTATTCCAAAATAATTGAAAATATCTTTTAAAATTTTAGTAACTGTAATTTGGCGAGTTTTATTATTAGGAAATATTACACTATAAATGTTGCGAAAGTAATTTTCAACTATTGATACGAAATTGTAAATGAATGAGGATTTGGTTTGGGTATAATAATTCTGCAGTACTGAATTATAGTCATTTATTGAATCTGTAGGAAGTATTCTATCAAATATTTGTTTATTAAGTAGATTATCTGCAAAGTTTTGAAGATTTAGGTTTAAAAATATTATTGTCTTATCAACATGATTAATAAATTGCCCATCAAATTTTTTGTCAGTTAAGTTATTTTTGAAGTAAATTTCTTTATAATCTAATCTAATTTTTTCAAATTGAATAATAATTGCTACTACTTCTTGTTTCATTATTTATTTACTTTGCTAATTTCAAATCTACGTTAATACTGAAACAAATTCAACCCAAAATCACCCCACCGTCGGTGTATCCTCCTCCTTCAAAATCTTTTTTTCTTTCATAGCAACCATCATTCTTTCGCGTTTGTATTCTGCCCAGTCGAATTGATTAAGGAAATCAAGAGCAGCAATAAATCCGGCATTGAAAAGCTGTTCTTTTTCTTCTCTTTTCATAAAGAAATTGAGCCAGCTGCTTGTTCCGCAATTCACTGTTTTTATGCTGTACAAATTGTAAAATGAATATTTAGTGAGAAAAGATTTATCATTAAAACCTTTTAAAGTTTCAATAATATTTCCGGCGTAGGAGAGCGGTGTTTTAAGGATTTGTTCGCTCGTTTTTCCTTTCTCTTCATTGATTGCCGAGTCACTCGTTAACTGCACTCCAAAAAGTGGAAGTCTTGGATAGAAAATATCGGTCACATGAAAAAGATCGATCGGAAAATTGGAAATACTTCCGCCATCGATAAAAATTCCGACAGGATAAATATTTTCTTTTGAAGTATTCATCCAAAATTTCCAGGCGTATTTTACAGAGTCGTCGTCTTTGTTGATGAGCTTTTGCATCGGTTCAAAAAAGAAAGGAACAGACATCGAAGCACGCACAAATTCTGCCGGACTGATGTGTTTCAGCTCTTCTTCAGACCAATAAAGATTGGCCATGATGGGAAGCTGTACTTTTATTTTGGCGTTGATGTCGGTTGTGACAACTGTATATTCAGATTTCAACTGATAGAACGGATTGTTTTTGTAATAATCGTTGTTTTCGATGCCTTCAAAATAAATTCTGTATTGCGTTTCATCAATATGTTCCAGATGATTCATTTTAATTTCTTCAATTCCGTTCAAGGCATTGGTGTAAAATTCCATTCCGTTGCCGTAACGGTAATTGAGATTGAGCTCATGTTCCTTTTGAATAAATTTTTTATTGAGTTCTGCTACTGTTTTTATTCCGAAATCATTGAGTACATTTTTCATGGTGTCTTCAAAAACATTTCCGGGATTCAACCCGCTGTTGCTTTTCTGAAAATTCAGATAAAGCTTTTTTAAAATTAATAGTAAAATAATTAAAGGAACAAGCGGAATCAGAAAATACAGCTTGGCTTCTCTTGTTGTTTCAGAGGAAAGGATAAACGGTAAACTGATTAATCCAACCGTCAGAATAATGGTAATAATTAAATTGATTTTAAAGAAATTTTTATTGTTGAGCATCGCATGAATGGTGCTTTTTACATAGCTTTTTCCATCCATAAAATCTGCAAAATTCCAGTTGAACAATATTTCTTTAATGACTTCGCTCTTGGCTTCTTCTTTAGTTTTGCAGGCTGCTATCAACATCGTATTAATGGCTCCAGCGCTGGTTCCTGCAACTTTCAGAAAACGGATCCCGAAAATTTCAAGTCCGTATAAATAACCAACCAAAGCACTTCCCCAAACTCCGCCTCCTTCCTGTACAAATTCTACATATTGGTTTCCTTCGGCATCCAGAAGATCAGAGAACTCTCTTTTTGAAATATTTTCATGCAGTGCTTTCAGCTTTTCTTTGGATTCCTGAGAAAGTATATTTTCATCAAGAATTTTTTGGAGGGTTTCGGATTTCATGATTTGGTATTTTGTTTTTGGTGTTTTGTGTTTTGTTGGAAATCGCAAAGGCGCAAAGTTTTCTTTAGCTTTATGTTTTTTAAGACGCAAAATACTTCGATTTCTCTCAGTATCATAAAGTATTTTCAATCAATTTTTATCTTGATAAAATCCTTGCGCCTTTACGTTTAGCCAATATTATTTTCTCTCGCAGATTAAGCTGATTTTGCAGATTAATAATTCGAAAATCTGCATTATTTGCTCAATCGGCGGGAAACTTTACCATTGCTTTCTTCTCGCATAAATAAACGTGCAGATCACAATGCCCCCCATCACGCCTAAAGTATAAAAATATCCCTGTTTGGTATGCAGTTCCGGCATATTATCGAAATTCATTCCATATAAACCGGCAATAAATGTAATGGGTAAAAAGTAAACCGAATAAATCGCCAAAACTTTCATCACCTGATTGGCTTTCTGATCAGACAGCGCCAGAAACATCGAAATTAAGTTGGTAATCTGAATGTTGAGATGGTCAAAATCGGCAACTACATCTTTGTGTTTATCTTTTAAATCGACCACTTCAGAATCTTGTAAATTGAGTAGCTTAAACTTATCGATAGCATCTGTAGAAATCGTCAAAACTCTTGAGTTCAAGCCCGATTTTCTTTTCAGTTTATACAGTCTGCGGATTTGATTCGTGTGATTGGTATTTTTAAGGAAAATTTCGTTCTCGATATTATCCATCGTTTCAAAAAGACTGATGGCTTCATCATCAAAACTTTTCATGATGATCAAAGCGATCATTAACGCAACTTTATCGGGAGAACAGTTTTCCTGGCCTGCCGAAAGCTGTTTTTTCGTCTCCGAAATACTTTTGGTTTTCATTCTGTGAACAGTTATAATCGTGTTTTCCAGAAGAAAAATTCCGATTTTCGTACTGATGTCACTTATGGTGTTGAGGTTTTTCCTTTCCAGCTCGGTGCTTTCACGTAAAAGAAAGAATTTTACGTTTCCGTCGGCTTCGTATTTAGGTAAGTGATTCGGATCGAGGGTGTCTTCCAAAAGAAGATTGTTGATTTCGTAGCGTTCATGAAGGTATTTCATGTCTTCTGCAGTAGGCGCTTCCACGTCTATCCATTCGCATCCCGAATCTCTGTAAATTGTATCAATAGGCATAAAGTAAAAATACTATTAATTTGAAATATGATGTATAAAATAATTTTATCTTTACCAAAATTAGAAAAAACTATATGATTAAAAGTACAATAAAAGGGATCGGATTTCATGTTCCGGATCATGTGGTCACCAATGATGATTTAGCAAAACTAATGACCACCAATGATGAGTGGATTACCGAGCGTACCGGAATAAAAGAAAGAAGACACAGAATCAACCGAAACGATGCTCAGGAAACGACAGCTTATCTTGGTTTTAAGGCTTCTGAAAAAGCTTTAGAAAAAGCTGGTTTAAAGGCAAAAGATATCGATTATATTGTTTTTGCAACACTTTCTCCGGATTATTATTTTCCGGGATGCGGAGTTTTGCTTCAGGATATGTTGGGTTGTGATACCATCGGAGCTTTGGATGTAAGAAACCAGTGTTCAGGTTTTGTTTATGCAATGAGCGTTGCGAATGCTTTTATTAAATCTGGAACGTATAAAAATATTTTGGTTGTAGGTGCTGAAGTTCATTCTTTCGGACTTGATTTTTCTGACGAAGGAAGAGGTGTTTCTGTAATTTTCGGTGACGGAGCAGGAGCAATTGTACTTTCTGCAACCGAAGATGAAAACGCAGGAGATATTTTGGCGATGAATATGCATTCTGAAGGAAAATATGCCGATGAATTGTGCACACAGTTTCCGGGTTCAAAATATGGCTGGAGCGACAGAATGAGAAAAGAACCTGAAAATGTAACGGATAAAGAAGTATATCCGATTATGAATGGGAATTTCGTTTTCAAACATGCGGTGACAAGATTTCCAGAAACCATGAAGGAGGCTTTAGACAAAGCAGGAAAAACCATTGAAGATCTGGATATGTTTATTCCGCATCAGGCGAATTTAAGGATTGCTCAGTTTGTTCAGCAGAAATTTGGATTACCGGACGAAAAGATCCATAATAATATTCAGAAGTACGGAAATACAACGGCTGCTTCTATTCCGATTGCTTTAAGTGAAGCGATTGAATTAGGAAAGATCAAAAGAGGAGATTTGGTTCTTCTTTCGGCTTTTGGTAGTGGTTTTACTTGGGGAAGTATTTTGTTTGAGTATTAAATTATCAAAGATTTTCGTCGTCACTTCGAGTAAGTTTTTGAAGAAAACTGTATCGAGAAGTTTTAATAATAAAGGCTGTTCTCGATACGCTTCGCTACTCGAACTGACGTTACTTAACAACTAAGTCGATAAATAAAAATCCCGCTGAAAAATATATTTTCAGCGGGATTTTCTATGTTTTAAAACTAAAGATTAAAGGCTCTTCAATAATTTTTCTGTATCTCCGGTATCTTCACCAGCTGCTTTTCCAAGCTGAAGTGATTTTTCAGCCCATATTTTAGCATTTTTTTTGTCTCCAATTTTGTTGTAAAGGTTTGCTAAAGTATCTGTATTTGCATAATTTTCATTCTTATTTACAGATTCCTGTGCCCATTTTACAGCGGTTTCCAAAGAAGATTTGGTTGTCACATTTTCAAAGAAATTCCAAGCTAAAGAATTAAGTTGGTCTGCACTTAAAGCCGACGTGTCTTTATTCAGTTCAATCGTTATTTTTTCATACGTTGCAAAATCTTTATCTTTCAAGGCTCTGCTTGCTTTTACTCTTTTTAAAAGGTTCTCTGCTTCATCTTTAGTCATGAATTTCTGAGTTTCTGCAAGGAAATAAGCTTCATCTAACTTTTTGGTTGTTGTGTTGTAAGCTTTGCTCATTACTGTATTTACCTTCACATTTTTCTCGATGTTTTCAAGATTTTTCTCAGGTATGATTTTCATGATGTCAGCTTTTCTTTCTGTGAAAATCTTGTAAGGAGCTCCTTCTGTACTTTTCATTGCCTGGAAAAGAAGTTGCAGGTTATTTTGATTGATTTCCGGTTTTGCAGCAAAATAACGCTCCAAAACTCTGTTAGAAAATTCTGTGTCATTATAAACAGTTAGCTCAGCAAGATTTAAAAGGAATTCAGAATCTTTTTCTCCTTTTTCAAATTTTTGCTTTAAAGCAGTCAGTCTTTTATTAGGATCACCTGCGTCCATAGCAAACTGGATGAAATCTTTTTCTTCAACATAACCGATTGTTCTGTGAACTTCTTCACCATCACCGTTGATAAAAAGATAAGTAGGGAATACTTTTACATTGTATTTTTTTGCAAGATCAATACCTTCGCCTTTTTCCATGTCTATTTTTGCATTGACGAAGTTTGCGTTATAATAATCTCCAACTGGCTTTAACGGGAAAATATTTTTCACCATTAATTTACATGGTCCACACCAAACTGCATAAGCATCAATAAAAACAAGCTTGTTTTCTTTTTTTGCTTTAGCCAAAATACTTTTAAAATTTCCTTCTTCAAATTTAATTCCCTGAGCAAATGCTATTGCTGCCAGGAAAAGGAATGATAATATTGCTGTTTTTTTCATGAATTTTTTTTGTTGGATACAAATGTAATAATTAAGTTAAATAATTATTCTCTTTTTAATGAAAATAAGAGGGATGTTTTGTAATTTTTTTAAAAATAAAATCCATAGAATGTTCTACGGATTTGTTTTTTATCTTGAGCCTCCTACAGAGGTATTAGGTTTTGATTCTTTACTACCATAATCGGTTGGTGTAGCAGCAGTATCTCGTAATGCTTTCGGAGTATCTTTTTCCGGTTTAGTGGGTTCAGAATTTGCAGCCGCAGAATCTGCCGATAGATTGAGCAGAGAGTCTTTATTGTGATTTTCTTTATACGCTTCTCTGTTTTCTTTTTTGTCTGCACAGCTTCCTAAAGTCATTAAACCTAAAAGCATTGCTATTCCTGTTTTTTTCATATTTAAAACGTTTTGGTTGTTCAATCAAATATAAAAAATCTGCCGAAATTATCAGCAGATTTATTTTTGTCTGAAATTTTATTCTTTATTTTACCGGAGCTGCAACTGTATCTACAGGCATTTTCACTGTATCCGGACTTTTCATCGGCATCGAGTCTTTGCTTGCAGACGTATCTGCAGTTATATTCATCGAATCTTTGTTTTCTGAAGACATTTGCGGTTCTTTTGATCCGCAGCTTGCCGCAACTAAGCCTATTCCAAAGGCAAATAACATTAACTTTTTCATAATACTTTATTTTTATGGTGTTTAAAAACATAGCCAATTATCATTCCATAAAATGTGAACTTTATATTAAAGTTTAGCAATATTTGTTAAAAAATGGTTGATGTTTATGAAATGTCGTAGTTCTACTACATAAAATCGTAGAATTACTACAATTTTCGAAATAATGGTTTAAAAGTTTTAAAAATATTTCCGGTGTATCTATCTTTGGGTTATAGAAATCACAAAAATACTAACGATTTAAAATTTACTTATTATGGCAGCAAATTCAAGAGGAATCTTAAAATTCAACGGCAGCGAAGGACAAAAATTATTAAAGTTGAACTACAGTGTTTCAAGATCTACAGATGTTTCAGGTAGAGTAGCATCAGATCCGTCAAATGCACTGATCAAATTAACAATCGAGGCAACAGAAAAATCTGACATTCTTGAGTCATTGTTAAACGGAAAATACAAACCTACAACAGGTGAAATCACGTTCAACAAATCTCACGAAGAAGGTACTTTGATTACTTTAAACTGGGAAAACGGTTATGTAATTCAACATGAAGTAGACTTCGACGCAGTAGACGAAAACTCAATGTTAATTAGCTTTATCGTAAGTGCTGAGAAAATCAACTATGGTAATTCTGCTTACGAAGGAATTTGGCCGACTGCATAACAGCAATTCATTAAGGTTTGTAGAGATTCAAATAAAGACTGTCCCAAAAAGACGGTCTTTTTTGACTCAATATTTTGGCTAGAATTCGATTTGAGGATTGTAAAAAGCTTTATTATTTTTTTAAGGCAGCTTATCCTTCTTCCACTCCCGCTTTTTTTATTTTCTGGTTATAACCAAAAAATAAAAAAGAGCTCCGTTCAAGCAGGGCTGCAATTGAGTCTGTTCTTAAAAAAGTCAGTAAAAATACAAATTGTCTTTACAATAACATGAAGTTAAAAGCCTGAATATGAAATTTATGACTTAAAATTTAGATAGATAAATAAAATTTAATATCTTTAATCTACCACATAATCACAACAATATGAATACCTCAGAAAAAAACGGAGGTTCCGTTTTCCGCCCGTCTCAGAATGCGGCAGGAATTTCAGAGAATCATCATACCGGGATCAACAGACTGGTAAAATTATCTTTGGTCATTGAAGGTAAGGTGATCAAATATTACAAACATTTTAAGCTTACCCAAAGCTCACAGAAGCACCACGAATTTACGCTGACTTTAGCGCATGATACTTTAGGCGACCGCCAAACCCATACTTTAGAAGAAGCGAATAAATTTTTAGGAAAAAGATTAACGGCTGTCATTTCTTATAAAGACATCGAAAACAGTCCTGAACGCACTTTTGTAGGCGTTATCACGGGAGTTGGTTTCAGTCAGGAGAAAATGAGTCTGGGAAATATCGTTTTGTCAGGTTACAGTCCAACAATTTTATTGGATGGAGCACCACATATTCAAAGTTTTGGTGGAAATCAGGCTGTCAATATGGGAATTATTGCTGAAGAAGTGATAAAACAGGGTTTAGATAAAAGCCGTTTTGATATCAGAATTGATACAAATGATTATTCTCAAATTATTTACAGCAGTCAATACGATGAAACCCATTACAATTATTTGGCAAGAATGGCAGAAGCATATGGCGAACAGTTTTATTACGATGGAGAAGTTCTGCACTTTGGAAAACTTCCACCGCAAAATAAGCCGATTAAATTAACTTACGGAAGCAGTGCAAACGACATAAAAGTAGAATTAAAAGCGGTTCATACCAAACCACAATTTTACGGCTACAATAGTAATAAGAATGAAGTTTTGAAATCGGGTTTAACACCGATTCAGCATGTTGGAGATTTAGCAAAAACGGCTTATCAACACAACGATGCTATTTATAAAACTCCATCATTACGAGTTGCTCCAATAAAAGCAACAACTCATTTGGATGTTGAATATTCACAAAAAAGCACTTCTGGAAGCGAGGCGGTGAATGTTTTCAATCTTTCAGGTTCTACAACCGTTCCTTTTTTACATCCGGGATGTTCTGTGGATATTGAAATGCGAAAAGTTGATACGAATGAAACTTCGTATTTCACAAGAATCATGATTACAGAAACAACTCATGAAATAGATACAATTGGTCATTACACCGGAAGTTTTGCAGGAATTGCATCTGATACAGGCTTTCTACCCAAACCTGAATTTACCGTTCCTATTGCGCAGCCACAGATCGCAACTGTCATTTCAAACACCGATCCTGAAGGACAAGGAAGAGTTCAGGTAAGATTTGATTGGCAAACAAACGACACAACTCATTTCATCCGAATGATGAGTCCTGATGCAGGAGGAACAGATCAGATCACTCAGAATAGAGGTTATGTTGCAATACCAGAAGTCGGCGATCAGGTAATGGTAAACTTTGTACACAATCATCCCGACCGACCTTTTGTAATGGGGGGAATGTTTCATGGGGGAACAGCTTTAGGAGGATTTGCGGACAATCGTGTAAAATCTATCATGACCCGAAGTGGACATAAAGTGGTTTTTACAGAAGATGAAAGTATTATTATTACGGATAAATCTGGTAATGAGATTCATCTGGATACAACGGGAAGTAATATTAATATCACTGCTCCAGAGACGATGACATTGAATTGTAAGAATATGTTTATTAACGTTTCTGAAAATATGACCACGAGTGTAGGAATGGATCAATCTGATACTATTGGAATGAACAGAACCCAAAGTATAGGATTAAACGCTACCCAAAGCGTGGGAGCTATGAAAATGACTTCTGTAATTGGAGATACAAGTATGTTTATTACAGGAAAATTGACGGAAATGATTGAGGGAGATGTTACAAGCGAAGTGAAGCAAGGCAAAACTGTAATTAATTCTGATCAGGGTATTGAGACAAATTCAAATGGCTCAATAAGCAAACATGCCCAAAATGAAGTTCAGAATAACAGTGGCGAACGAAGTAAAAACTACTAATCCTTTACGTATGAGCAGAACGAGAATTGTAAAAGGTAAGATAACGGAAGTTGTCGAGAAAGATTATAATATTTTTTCTGAAAGTAATATTGTTGAGAATGCTGTTGAAATGGTTACCGATAAAGGTGTAAAAAACGGTGTAATTTATGGAGTAAATGAAGAGCCTCCAAAATCCCCAATACTAAATTTCCCGGAACCTATTTTAAATGGGGATGTTATTTTCTGCAACGGTTATTTAAGTAGTCCCAAAAAAAATCCTGGATCTTATCTCAATGTTATTGTGGACAAAGTTCCAGATGATGTTTCTCAAAACCCAATGAGAGGGGCAAATATGAATGAAAAAAAGATAACTGATAATGTTGATATTTATACCAATGATGAGCTAGAAATTGATAATCGTCAAGGAGGCGGTACATTATATAGTGATCCCAATTATGAAACGACAGAAAATTATCGATGGATATTTGCTGCAAAAGAAAAGTTTGAAGGATATTGGGAAGGTTATGATAACGTTACAAAAAAAAAGTATTCTCAAGTTTTTAAAGAATATTTTCATGCTCTCGGAAATGCACATTTCATCAATGGCTCTCATGGTCTTCAGTCTTCAGGAGCGCACCGTGTAGAACATGGCATTGCACAGGGGTATGCTTGGGCTAAAAGAAAATGGAACATTAAAGAAAAATCTGTTATTGATGATTTGAAAGAAAAAAATCCCGGAGCTCTTAGCTATTCACCACAATACAAACCTATAACTGTAGTAGGGCATAGTCAAGGGGCAGCAATTGCCGCAGGAACTGCACTTGGAATTATCTATTATGCGTATGAAATGGGTTGGGAAGAAATTCCTATCAATATATTATTTTTAGGAACACATCAGCCACAAGGACTTTACGGAAAAAATTACGAGCATTTCAAAAACTATTATTTCGAAGATTTTATTAAGGAATGGGTTCTGGAGTGGATAGGAGATATTTTTACTAAAGAAAAATTGTATCAAAATCAGGGAATCTATGAAAAAATGAATGAGCTTCTTGGTGGCGATTCGTGGGGAGGTTTAATAGATAGATCTGTACAGTTTACTTTTCCTAATGACAGAGCCTTATTTGTAACCAGAATGGGAGATATTCCTTATGTGAAAAACGCATGTAATGAAAAAGATAATCTCTATGTTGAAAGTTGGGGATTTTATGCAGGAGCAAGCGCAGAAGGTTTTTTCTCGGAAGAAGGTTATCATTTTCCTAAACGTCTTTTAGATAAAGCTTTCAATCCTGATGGAAGTATTAATGAAAATGCACCGACATTCAGAGAATGCGTAAAATCTTATTGGAAAATTTATCATCACTATAAAACGTATCGGGACTATATAAAGGCTAATCCCTCCAAAAAATATACGCCGGCAAAATATAAAATTCCTATAATAAGCAATGTGTTACCGGATTGGTTTCATACAATTTTAGATCAAGCAATTTCAAAAGCAGAAGGAGCGAAAAAAGCTCTTTATATGAAAAGTGAATTGTACCGCCTTAAGCTTAATGCATTAGTGGCTTTTGAAAAAGTACATAATATGGAATTGCAGGCTCATTTTGCTCCGGTAGGATTAATGTTTAATAAAGGAACGCTTTCAGATTGGGATCAGTATCAGGATCAAACCATTTGGGATCGGGTAAAAGATACAGGCAAAGATTTGTTTTATAGATTAGATTATTCTTTCGGTGCGACTTTGGAACAAAAAAGGAAAGAAGAAAAAGCATTTGTAGAAGGCGAAGGAAAATCCAGAATGGTAAAAACCAGCATTGCCAATACCGCAGGAATAAAAAAATGGGTAGACCAAGCCAAAGAAGAACTGAAAATTACAAAGCACTGGTACACTGATATTGTAGATTGGGCAAGAGGCGACAAAGAATATGACGGTTCAGGCTGGGCACATGGTGCAAGACAAAGCCTGGCAAAATCTATTGGTTTTACCGATGGAAATATAGATAATCTTTTTGAAGCCGGGATTTATTCTATGCTGCAAAGTGGTGAAGTAGATATTAGTAACAGCAAAAGGCTGATTAAGATGATTAATGAAGATCCGGAGTTTGTTGAATATGAGAAAGAAATTGCTGAAATGGTTATTAAAAACTCAAATTATTTAAAGAATAGTTTCGAAATTGAGCATAAAAAAGGAATTCAATTAGGAGGAAAAAGAGCAAAAGGAGATATGCTGGATCAGTTTAAAAATCCGTTTAGTGTAAAATACAGAGATACGTGGAAAGTCGCAGCTAATGAATTAACTTGGCTCTTAAGAAGTATAGGAGTCAGAAGTAAAATTAAAGTAGATAAAAATGGTACAACAGGGATATATCATTCATTTAGTGATACTTTTGATTTAAGAGCGTCTGAAGATGGTTCACGAAGCATAGAATATGATGTGGTAAGCATTATCTCTGGTTTTCTTTATCATGACATTGCAGGAGGAAATGATTTAATGAAAATTAAAGGAAATTGGACAAACTCCTACAATAAATCAAAAATTGACTGGATGGCAAATGGAGATGAAAGAATTAAAAAAATGATGGAAAACATGAAGCAAAAACAAGATTCTATAATAAGAGAATATAACAAAACAGATGATTACAATAAAACCACATTTCCTTTTGGAAATTAAAAAAGGTTAATATGAAATTATTAAAAACATTACTTTTATCTTTCATGATTCTTGGTTCATTAAAATGCAATAAAATAAAAAAAGAAATGAAAGAACATACACCTGATTATTCCTATAAAAATGCAGGAATTGATAAATTTTATTATGTGAAAAAGGATTTAGGTAATACTCCTATTATTCCCTTAATAAAACCATATAGCATTTCAAGTATAGGTAATCCTGAAGAATGGTTTTTAGATACTTTTGTTGAACGACTTCAAAATGATCTTGGAGGTGGAATATCCCCTATATTGAGATTTAATTGTCATAAAATTTACATTTATGGCTACAAGCCATTTGAAAAAGATAATCAAGATTCTACTTTTGATTCTCCCGAAAAATGGTTCATTATCAATACTCAAGAAAAACAACTTGTTTATTTTGACAAAGAATTGGATTTCCAAGCAGAACTCAAAAAACTCAATCTTCCTGAGACATTTCTAAATCCTGATGAAGTGTATGAGCAATATAAACAAGACCCTGTTTTACCTTGGTTTCCTGAGAATATTAAAAAACAGTTGAAAGAAGCGAAAGCGAAGCAAGGAAAATAAATAAACACCAGCTAAGGGATGATAAATCATATTAACTTCATTAGTCTTTTTTCACCATATATTATTGATTCTTTCAAAAATGATGATGATTTTATTGTTGTTCTATTAATAATGGGAGCCATTTTTTTTGCTATCGTCGTAATTATTGGAGTGGTTTTATGTTTACTATTTATTTTGTTGCTAATTGGGCTTATAACAGCAGGTATTTTATCAACCTCTGTTTTGATAGGTATTCAACAGAAATCTATTAGTAAAGGTTTCAAAACTTTTTTCTTGGGCGTTTCAATGGTCGGCTGTACAATTGTAGCTATAATCTTTTTTTGGTTTGTTAATTCTGTTAAAGAATGGTGGGATACTAATATTTCCATAGTTATTGGAGTGTTTTGTGGAATTTTGGTAGGTTATATTTTAGGTTTATTGATGTTTGTAGCTTTGAAAAAAATAATCTCATTCTTACAGAAGAGATATCAATCTATTCGAAGTATTTCTAAAACCTGATAAAGACTAATAAAAATATGAACAAGCCACTATTTTACTTTGGTTTCCTGAGGATATAAAAAAAGTTGGAAGAAGTGAAAACGAAATAAAGGAAATAAAAAATGAGGAATTAATTTTCTCATTTTTTATAGATAAACTTTCTTTCTCGATATTGTAGAAAGAAATGATTTTATGAACGTAAAAGGGAACTCGACTAATCAATACTCTAAAAAAAACTTGAATGGAAAGCTGTTTTTTAATGCAATACTTATTATATAGATAAAGAATTGGATGGACCAAATGTTGATCCTGTTTAAAGCAATTCTCCTAAAAATTGATGTTAGAGGTTCGAAAGTTTTAAGTCAAATACAAAATACAACTAAGAGAAAAATACTTGTAGAATTAGGTTTTGTAACAAGTGCAAAAGACTCAAAAGCATTGTTTTCAGGAATCGATACAATTGCGAAGCAATTATATGATGGATTGATCATAAATATTAACAAAAACTTTTAAAATGAAATTTTTATATATTTTAACTGCATTCATGTTATTGTTCTGTTCTAAAAAGAAGAATAACGAAAAGCAATCAATTCATATAAATTCTGCAAAAGAAAATTTAAAAAATGACACCATTTTAAAACGAAAATATCTCAATAATAAATTAGAATATGTAATTCTTACAAAAGATAGCTTAGGAAGTAACGAATTACACATTTTTTACTACGAAAATGGTAATATAAGAGAAAAAGGATTGATTGGGATTGTTTCTAATAAAGATTTAAATACTAAAGCATCTATACAAACATGGTTTTATTATGATAAGCTTAATAATTTAGATTCAACAATTTATTATAACAATGATGAGTTTCAGAAAGATTTTATAGAAAAAAAATGTTATTACAAAAATGGTAAGTTAAAAACTATTGAGAAATATAATAATTATATTCTTTATGAAAATGAGAAAAATTCTATAGGTATATGGAAAAAATATAATGAAGACGGAAAGCTATTTCAAACAATTAATTATAACAAAAGAAAGTAATTAAAATAACAATATCCTTTTTTAATCTAATCAAGTTCTTCTTAAAAATTCCTTAAAATTAATCATATTAATGTGATAATTTTATTTTATAATATCTAAAACCCTTTATACAAAAGGGTTTTTCTGTGTTTGTATCAAAAGTCGTAGAACTACTACATCAAATCGTAGTATTACTACAAAAACTGAGATTTATTAGATTTATAGCTCCAAAAGAAATCAATGGCTCTATCTTTGGAGTAACCAAATCACAAAATATTAACTGTTTAAAATTTACAAAATGGCAGACAATTCAAGAGGAATCTTAAAATTCAACGGAAGCGAAGGACAAAAATTACTAAAGCTTAATTACAGCGTATCGAGATCTACAGACGTTTCAGGACGTGTAGCATCAGATCCTTCCAACGCAATCATCAAATTAACGATCGAAGCAACAGAGAAATCTGAAATTCTTGAAAGTTTGCTTAATGGTAAGTACAAACCGACTTCAGGTGAAATTACTTTCAACAAATCTCACGAAGAAGGTACTTTGATTACCCTGAACTGGGAAAACGGATACGTTATTCAGCACGAAGTAGATTTTGATGCAATAGACCAAAACTCTATGTTAATCAGCTTTGTAGTAAGCGCAGAAAAAATCAACTACGGTGGAGCTGAATACGCAGGTGTTTGGCCGGGAGCTTAATTTTTCGCTTATGAAATGATTAATGTGTATGAGTAAAACTATTCATACACATTTTCGATATAGTATCATTTTTGTTGTAAAATCATCCTTAATTTCCAAAACTTTCCGGTTATGAATCAAAGTGAAGTAAACGAAATTCAAGAATTAAATTCATTTAAATATGCTTGGTACAGAAACGGAAAATATTCTGTAAACGTCAAGTCATATCTTACCTTAGGCAACGGAAAAGCAAACGAAACAGAAACAGAAGAAATCTGGGAAATCATTCCCGGAGAATATAAGCATATTGATATTCTTATTTCAGATAAAAAATATATTCATTTTGATGCTCAGATGAAACCTTTCTATGAAATTTTAGATCAGGTAAATAATGCAACTGAAAATCTCTCATTACTTCTCAATGAAGATAAAACGATTGATAAGATTGAAAATGAAGCGGTAATTATTGAAAAATGGGAAGAGATCAAAAGAAAAGAATTGCGTTTTCTGCAGTTGGTAAAAGATTCTTACAACGAAATTATCAATATTTACGATAAAGAATTTCAGCGGATTGATGATAATATTAAAGCCAATCTACTTTATCAGATACTTTTTTACCCGTTTCCAAATACCGGAGTGAACTTTACAAATGAAGGGCAATTCAAAGAAAGAGAATTTCTTTCAACTCTTTTTCCGGGAGAAAAAATAGTGTACGAAACAAACTATCAGTTTGTAGATAATAAAGATAAATTTCAGATGAACATTCTAGGAAAGCTTAAAAGCCATACCGGAGATTTCAATGAAATTTATGCTCAAAATTATCAGAAAGCTTTAAATATTCCATTAGAATATGATCTGATGATGGAAGGAGAATATATTTATAACCTCGATTCCGTTTTATCAGAAATTGTATTTCATGTAAAGGAAAAGCTAAATGAAAAAATGCTGTATGTCTGCAGATATCATATTCAATTAATAATATAAACAATATGAGTCAACTGTATATCGCACAAGAAACTCCGCTTATATGTACCAGCGGAAGACGGCTGATCGGAATAGGAGTCAGTTCTCAGTCGAGCGTTTATCTTAAAAATGGCTCAAAACTGATGGTGACAGAAGACGATCGTTTTAAAGACAATTTTATTTGTCCGCAAATGATGATTGCCGGAGCTGTTGCCGGAGTTGGAATTGCCGCTGCATTTGGTGGCGGATTGTTTGTTTTGGCCGCTGCAGCTTGGGCTGGAAGTGCGCTTATTGATGATTGTCTGAATATTTGCTCATTTCTTACCAAAGGAAGCGACTGGACGAATACGCATCAAAAGGTAAGAGTTGAAGGTAAAAAGCCACTTCTTCAAAATTCTACATTAAATTGTTTTTTGGGTGGAACAGTGAAGTTTCATCTTCCTACACCAGCTCAGATTACTGAATTGAGCAACGCCGCAGCTATGGCGCAGGATTCTTATAATGATAATTCTGATGAAGCTACACAGATCGGTGATTATACAAGAATAAATACGGATAATCAGGACGAGCTTGATGCAATTTTTGGCCCTGGAAAACTGGGAATAGAGGATTTTGATACGAATGAAACTGATGGTTTTTTTGCATCAGTTTATAAAAATAATAATACAGGACAGTATTTTGTAGCTTTCAGAGGGTCAGAACCAAAAGGAATGCAGTTTTATCATGACTGGTTTATTGAAGATGGAGGACAAGCTTTTGGTGCTCAGACTCCCCAGATAAAAAAGACAATGGATCTTTCGAAGAAAATGGACGAAGCAACTAACGGAAATGTTTCTTTCACAGGACATTCTTTGGGTGGAGGAAACAGCGCAATGGCATCTTATTATACAGGATTACCGGCTTATACTTTCAACACAAGAGGAGTTCATGACAATACTCTTAAATATTTAGATGAAAATGGTGCAATAGGTTCTAGTTCTAATATCACCAATTACAGTACGAGTAATGATATTCTTAATGCACTTCAGAACAACAGAGAAGGTCTTTTGTCTACACTTGCGATTTCAAGAATTCCAGGTCTGAATAAATTGGCAATTTTTGGAGGTCTTACAGGGGCTGTTCCAAGAGCATTAGGCGAGCAAAACGAGATCTTCGGATACATTCCGGATAATGAAGGAATGAATCTGAAAACATTCGGAAGCGGTCACAGCGCCTATGCAGATGCTGTAGAAGCTATGATTGCAACCATTAATACCAATGTAATTGCAGTAAACCCATGATCCATGAAAAAAATAATCTTTTTAATCTTTTTTACCATGACCTTATTTTCCTGTCAGGATACAAGATCCAGAAAAACTCAAAATAAAGAGCAATATCCTCCTCAAAAGTTATTTGAAGGAAAGCAATTACAGGCTGCACAGAAAATTTTTGATGAAGATAATTCAGGATTAGAAAGTGCTTTAAAAGATGATCCAGAGATCATCAACCAGCTTAGTGATACTAAAGGATATACTTTACTGATGTATGCTTCCATTGTTGAAGATCTTCCTGCAATGGAAATTCTTCTTAAAAATGGAGCAGACCCCAACATTATTATATCTCACCGATATATGACGCCTTTATCACATGCTGTAGGAACGAATAATTATGAAATGGTAAAACTTTTATTTAAATATATGGCTAATCCTAATCCTGCGGTAGGCAATAGCCCTCTTCGTGCTGCCATGTTGTTGGGAAATGAACAAACTGAGAAAAAAATGATCGATCTTTTGTTAGATAACGGTGCAGACATCAATCATACTTCTTATTTGGGTGAAAATATTATGGAAGCTGCTGCCCGAAGTAATTTGGCCACTGCACAATATTTTTTAGAAAAAGGAGGCAAACCTAAAATAGATGGAATTGAGCTTTCTCCGATGGCTTTATACATTAGTTCTGAAGAAAAGAAGCAAGCTAGAAATCAAAATTCTAAAAACGCTGTTTACTTTGAAAAGGTATCTGCAATGAAAAAACAGCTTCAGGAAAAGTATGGTATCAATTTTCCTGTAATAGAAGATCCAAAGGCAGAAGCAAAACTAAGAATGGATCTGTATGAAAAACTGAGTGAAAAAGACAAAAAATCTGTGAATTTTAATAAAAATTATGGTGAAAACAGATATAAAGAAGACCAGAAACTTTTGTCTCAATAAAATAGAAATTACTCAAAAACGAGTCGTAGTATTACTACAAAAAGTGAAATTTTAAGCTTAAATTTTTCTTTCGGTATTAATTATGATTAAATTTAAAAGTTAGAATCACAAAAATTTTCATAGTAAAAATATGAAAATTTTGTCATCTCCAATGAGATAGAATAAAATATAAAAACCAAATTCACAAGTTTAAAGAAAAATATTATGTTTCAGGATAATACCACCAAACCTCAGCTTTCAGACGATATAAAGACTGTTGCTGCCCAAAATTTAAAAGAAGAAGCTTCCACAAAAATAGCAGATAAAGCCACTGAAAATATTAAAAATGTCAGCCAGCCAATTAATGGAGCAGTTAAGAATTCTTCAGACATGTTTATGAATCAGATGGCTCAGACCAATAATTCGGCAATAGTAGAAGAGAAAGTTTGGGCAAATCAGCCTACTTCAAAAATACATAATGCTTTGGCAATTCCTACAAGCCAGATCTTAGGAATTAACAGAGTGGTAAAGCTCGATTTGGTTATTGAAGGTAAAGAAATCAAACATTTTAAGCATTTTAAATTAAGCCAGAGCGCCATAAAACATCATGAATTCAGCATTACTCTTCCTCATGATACGCTTGGTTCTGCAGAAAATCATAATCTTGAAGAAGCTCAGAATTTTTTAGGAAAAAGACTGACCGTCGTTTTTAAATATAAAGATGTCATCGACGGTCCTGAAAGAAATTTTGTAGGAGTAATCACAGAAGTTGGTTTCAGTCAGGAAAAAGGCAGTTTAGGAAATATTGTACTAAGTGGTTTCAGCCCGACAATACTTTTAGATGCTGCTCCGCATATTCAGAGTTTCGGAGGAGCTCAACCCATTAGTCTTAACAGTATTGCTGATCAGGTGATCAAAGAAGGACTTGGTGGAAATAAATTCGATTTTAGAGTAGATGCTCAATATGGAAACGTTTCTTACAGCTCCCAATACGAAGAAACTCATTACAATTATTTGGCAAGAATGGCGGAAGCGTATGGTGAACAGTTTTTCTATGATGGAGAAGTCCTTCATTTTGGGAAACTTCCACCGGCAGAGCAACCCGTAAAACTGACTTACGGAAGTAATGTAAATGATGTGAAAGTAAGGATGAAAGCGCAGCATGTTAATCCTTCATTTTATGGATACAACAGCAGTAAAAACGAAAAACTGACAACAGGAAGTTCTAAAATTAACCACGCTTCGGATATTGCAAAACGCGCCTACGAAATTTCAGAAAAAACATTTACAACACCCTCTCTAAGGGTTGCTCCGATAAAAGCAGCCTCTTTTATGGATATTGATGCCTCACAAAAAGGAACAGCCGGAAGTAAAGCTTCACAGGTATTCATTACGTCAGGAGAAACTACAGTTCCATTCTTATATCCGGGATGTACCGCAGATGTTGAGATGAGAAAACAGGATACCAATCAGACTTCTTATTTCACCAAATTAATGATGGTTGAGGTGACTCATGAAGTGGATGCAAGAGGATATTATACCGGAAATTTTGAGGCAATTGCTGCAGACAGCGGTTATATTCCCCGTCCTGACTTTGAAAGTCCCAGAGCTGAAGCTCAGTTTGCAAAAGTTACCGCCAATGCAGATCCATTAAATCAGGGAAGAGTTAAAGTTCAGTTTGACTGGCAAAGTGGGCAAGATACATCAGAGTTTATCAGAGTAATGACTCCAGATGCAGGAAGCAGTGACAAAGTAAATAAAAACCGTGGATTCATGGCAATTCCGGAAGTTGGTGATCAGGTAATTATCAATTTCGTTCATCAACATCCTGACCGACCGTTTGTAATGGGCGGAATGTTTCATGGTGGAGTTGGTGGAGGTGGCGGAGCTGGAAATAATGTTAAAAGTTTATCCAGTAAAAGCGGAAATATTATTTGTCTGAATGATGGTGCCGGAATTGAGATCAAAGACAGGAACGGAAACCATGTTACTTTAAGCGGAGCGGGTGATGTGACCACTTTTGTGAGTAATGATAATAATGAAGACATTGGAAATAATCACACAACCAATGTAAAAACAAAGACTACAATTAATGTGGGAAAAGACCAAAGTGTTTTGACGATGGATAATGCCGGGAATATTTCTTTGGAAGGAAAAACTCAGATTGAGCTTAAAGTCGGTGAAAATAAAATTACCATTAAAAAAGATTCAATTACGATATCTGTAGGAAATGGTATGCTTGATATGAATTCTAAAGATAACGCATTGCTTGTAACACAAAATAATTTGAGTCTGCATAGTAAATCTAATACATCAATTAACGCTACAGGCAATACTTATGTTACAGGTACACAAGTGGATATTAATTAAAATATGAAGTTTTTAGAATACGAGATTAAAGATGTAGATACTTTAGAATCTATATCAAAACAATACAACCAAAGTATTGAAGAAATTGTAAACTTTCACAATCAGAATTGTGGCATTACACAGCAAATTATAGGAAATACTTTTCCTGTATATCTTAAATTTTTATATTTAAATACAAGTCCTTCAACCAAATCAGATCAGGAAGAGCAAATTTTTACAAGTGAAAGCTCTGCAAGGTATCGTTGTGAACAGTCTGTAATGACTTACATTGGGGGAATGCTAATCAACCATATCGATACAAAGAGAGAATTTCTGGTAGATAAGTTTCAGAAAAACGGTGAAAGTTTTGTGAATACAAAGCTTGTAGAGAATATTATGAACTCTTACCCGGAAGAAATGAAAGAGGCTGTGGATTTGATTTCAGATATAGATTTACTTGCTTGTAATTTGCGGGTTTCTTTAAATAAGGAAACCGGAAAAATTGATAAGATAATCAATCACGATAAAATTGTTGAGAGTTGGAAACTGCATAAAGAACTTCTGAAAAGCAAATATGGTTTTTTAAGAAGCTCCGAAACAAAAGAAAACTTACAGTTATTTCTGCAAACTAATGATGAAATTTTTTTGAATGAAGGAAAATTAAAAGAATGGGTAAACAATAAGATGTTTTTCGATTTGTTTTTTGATAACTATTTGGTTAGCAATGAAAATGTATTTAGTCCTTTTAAAAAAGATTTATACTCTCAGCTGTTCGAAGGGAAACCAATTCCGTTTGAGTTCAGGCAAGATATTATTACGGAAACCCAAAATACAATTAATGTAAGGAAAGTTGGGGAAATGATAAAAGACAGAGTAAATACAGCTTCATTAGAAGAAATATATGATATTAAGTTTAAACCTCTGGTTAATTATAAGTTCTCAGAATTTAAATTCAGTTATAGAGAAAATTCCACTTATGATTTAGAAAATACATGGATCACAGCTTCAGACGTTACAATTATTGAAGAAATAAAAAATAATGTAAGACTGATGATCAGTTATAAATTGACAAAAATAGAAGTATAATGGCAGAGTCATATGTTCCACAAGATACAACAGCTGTATGTACGATGATGACAAACGGTGCTCCACAAATGATTAAGATTACGAGCCCGAGTAATGTGATGTACAGTACCAAAACACAACCTTTTTTGACAATAATCGATACCAAACTATCTGGTTCATTTCAGTGTAAAGCTCCTGCAAAATTTTGGGGTGGTTTACAGGCTTTGGCTTTAGGAATTGCCATTGGAGCTGCTATTGTTCTTACTGGCGGTGCTGCTGCAGTGGTTATTGTTGCTGCGTGTGCAATAAGTGTTGCGGCTGGAGGTGTGGCGCTCTATAAAATGGCGCACGATTGTGATGCTACTTTAGAGAAAAAATGGTCTTTACCACATAATAAAGTTCGTTTTAATCAGGAAAAAGCTATTTTAAATCGTTCCTATTTAGATTGTCCGAAAAAAGGTAAGATTACGATTATTATGGATCCTGTCGTTGCTCAGAGAGCTGCAGATTTTATAAGCAGTAATAATAATAAAGAAGCAATGATGCAGATGGGAAGTCAACTGGTAATGGGAGTTATTACAGGTGTTACAGCAGGCACTTCTGTTGTTGTAGTGGGAGTTACCGGTGCGCTTACTTTAGCCTTATACACGCCAAGTGAGGCATTTGGAGATACAGATTTTGGATCGAGTAACGAAGGAACGACAAGTACAATTTCTGCTGTAGGGAGCGATGCTGTTTCAGCCGGTGTTGGTGCTGGTCTTTCGGCTACACGTATAACCAGCGAAATTGGAGGTACAATTTTGAATGGTAATGTGGGTGGAATTTTACAAGGTGTGGGACATGAAGCTGTCGGCAGGGCTACTGGAAATATGTCTCAAACTGCGGGCGGTATGCTATCACGATATATAGGACATTATGGTCTAAAAGCAGATAACTATGCAGGTTATAAAGGCATTGCAGGCTTTGTAGCAAATATAGCAATAGGTACTTTTGCTGATAAATATGAAAATAGTCTTGCTGCAGAAACTATAGAAAAGGCAAAAGATTTTAATAATAGTGACGCAAAGAATGGTATTAATGTAATAGCACAAATATAGTTTATGAAAATTATTTTTAAGATAGTCGGAATTTTAGTAATAATTTTAGTAATTAATTTTATTGCTTCATTATTATTTGTCAAAAAAAATGACAGTAAAAATGTTATTAATAAATATATTGAATCATCAAAAGATGTAAAAATACAAGTAAACGATGAACATTTTTCTGGTAAATTCACTCATGAAAGTTATTTAAAACGAATACTTATATTTAAAGGGATTTATGGAAACAGCCAAGACGAGATTGTATTTGATAATTTTTCACATAAATATTTTAAAATTATGCGTTTTGAAAAATATGGAGAAAAATATAGTTTACCACAAACTAGTTTGATTAAAGACAAAGAACTTTATGTAAAAGTAGATCCTCTACAAATTAATAATCCTTCTTTTGGAACAAAAGAAAACCCAATTCTAGTTTTATCATATAAAGGTGTTAATGATAATTTTATCATGGATATGGATACAGATGAAAAAGATGAGAACGGTGTTTACAAACAGACTCCAATTTCTATTGCACCTACAGAAGAAGAATACCGTTACAACGTAGAGAAGTATTTGACTTACGTAATGCCTAAGGAAGAATTTAAAAAACGATTTAAATAATTTATCAAAACCATATCTCTATCAACTCACAATTTTGTAAGTTCTTTCTTTCCGCTAAAACAAAAAATATCTTTGTGAAAAATATTTACAAATGAATTTAGCCGAAAATATTCTTGCATTTCATCATTATTCTTTGAAAGTGACTGATTTTGATGCGACCTTAAAATTTTATAAAGCATTGGGGTTTGATGAGGTTCATTCTTGGGAATTACCGTCATTTAATCTGAAAAAAGGAATGATGCTTTACAACGAAAAAATCAACTGTCATATTGAATTATTTGATAAAGATGCTGAAATTCCGACTCAGGGAAGAAAAAGAAATCCTAATGATGAATTTATAGAAAATTCTATTTTACACATATGTTTTACTGTAGAAAATGCTGAAAAAGCAAGAGAAGAAGCATTGAAAAGCGGCGCAAAAGATCTGAGTGAAGGTGTTTTTGAAATCAGCTTGGCTAACGAAAAAAAATCTGTTGAGGTAAGAAACAGTCTTGTTTACAGCCCGAATGGTGAAGTGATTGAGTTTTTAGAGAAAGTAAAATTCTGATTTAATTAAAATCTAATTCATTAATATACTGAAGTAAGCTCAAAACTTTTTTACCGGTTTTCGTCAAAAAATATTCAGACTTTGTTTTGTCTTTATTGTTTTCGATAAGTTCATTCTCCTGTAGTTCCTTAAGTTGTTTGGCTAAAATCCGGTCTGTAATCGAAGAGGGAAGTGCTGTTTTAAAATTAGAATAGCTCAAAGTATTTTCATTTAAAGCAAAAAGGATCGAAACTTTCCATCTTCCGCTGATTTTAGATAAAATTTTGTGGGCGTTACAGTAATTCTGTAAAATGGTATCATTGGCAGAATTGGTTGAGCTTTCTTTTTTCATTTAGCAATTATAAAAAAAGAAAATCAGAACTAAAACTTTTAATTCTGATTTTCATATAATATTGTAACCTAAAAGTCTTATTTAGATTCTAATTCTACAGTATAACTTTTCGGGCTGTATTTTGTAAGCGATCCCGTTGCAGCGTCAATTCCTACACCGATTGCTCCGCCAAGAAGAATGTTTAAAAGTGTTACCGGATTAAAAGTTTTTGTCAATTTCACTTCTTTAGTCTGAAAACCTTCCTTTTCAAACATTACCATCTGCTTACCCAAACCTCTCGGAATTTCTGCACTACAAGGTGTTGTACATTTTTCTTTTCCTTTATGGATTACTTTTGCACCTTCTGGCGTTGTGGTAAATGCGATTGAATCTTTGGTTCCTGTAAAAATACTTGCGCAAGATGTTGTAGAAATTACAATGCTTAAACCTAAAACAAGTGATAAAGTTCTTTTCATTCTTTAATTAATTTTCGAGGTGCGAAAATATATTTTTTTAAGTTGAATAAAAAACATTCATTTAAATTATTTCACATGAAATAGAAAATTATTTAGTCGAATAGCCTTTATTTAAAAATCAAACCCTTTTTCCTTGAGTTTTGTAATATTAAAATAAACTCCCGGCAATTTATATTTGTCTTTTTCTAAACTTATATAATCACAATCTCCCGATAAACCTTGCGAAGCAATTTCTAACTGTAAAATATTCATCACAACATATTCATGATTCACGGTGATTACATGAAATCCTGTAGTACATTCTCTTCCGTCTCCTGAACTAAAAATAGCACCAAATAAACCATAAAAATTACGAGAAACTTTGTTTGCCATCGCTTCATTTCCATCTAAATGATAAATGTAGGCGAGAAAATTCATCACCCGAAGATTGATAGGGAATTCTTTCAGTGCAGCATTAGAGATTTTTATAATTTCGGCATAATCAGTTTTTTTCAAATCTTTCTTTTGAAAATAGGGGTTAAGTTTTTTCTCATTTTCAGAGATTTTATAGGGATGATACTCTTTCTGAAAAGTATATCCAAAATACAAATGTTTATATTGATCATTGGTAATAAGCGTATCATTAGCTTTCAGCTTATCCATCAATTTCGGATAATAAAATTCCGAATCTTTATTCTCAATATTTTTCTGAATGACATTGTAATTGGGAGCTTCATATTCTTTTTGTTGAGAAAAAGAAAAATTTGATATAAAAATCAGTGAGAAGAAAAGAAAATGTTGTAGCATTTGAGTGTTTTTTGAAATGCTAACTTACAGAAAAACGAGAAATTGTAAAACTCAATTTTGATTGTTAACAACTTAATCGGTCAGATCTTCTATTTCTATGAGGCGATACGTTTTTTGGGTACACCTGAACTTGTAGGTAATATTAATGCTGTTCTGTTTCCCAATTTTTTGATAATAAATGGTATCCTGATTTTGGTTGATGTGAACATCATACAAATCTTTATTTCTTAATTCTTTAGGTAAATCATTTTCTATATCAATAAAACTATAGCTGTCTTCAGTTGTCATTCTTTCAAGAATATCCATCGGGAAATCTTCGTCAGAATAATATTCCATCATCGGAAAATCGATGTGTTGTTTTTGAAAGGTGCTGTCTTTTTTAAATTTTTCTATGAATGCTTTAAAATCTGAACCACAGTTTTTTTGCTGATGACAGGATATAAAGAATAGAAAAATAAAGATATTGATGAAAATTATTTTAAAGATTTTCATGTTTTAAAATTGAGCTTTATTTTCACGCACAGCACGAATCAATTTTTCATTTCGCTTTTCAGCTCTCTCATTTTGCAACGATAAAGCTGCCCAAATCGCTGCAGGAATCCAGCCCAAAATGGTAATTTGCAAAATAAAACATATAATTCCAGTGATGATTTTGCCTCTCACAATGAATGATAAAAATGGAAGTAAAATAGCGAGTAACATGGTTTTGAGTTTTTAAATTAATTGGTTTTTAATAAGCATGTGGATCAAAATATGCCTTAAAAGTGAGTGGGTTTTCGCTCATATTTTCAGCAATTTCCAAATATTCATGATATTCTTCGGGATTCATTCCCATATCAACCATCACGATGGCAAGATTGGTGTACAGATTTTTATCTTCTGAACCCAGATCTAATGCGATTTTTAAAATAGCGAGAGCCGTTTCATATTCACCCGAATCACATAAAATAGCACCAAGATTAACCAAAGCAGATATATTTTGAGCGTCAATGGTCAGAATATCTTCAAGCTCTTTAATCAAAAGATCATTGATGTCGTCCCAATGATCTTCATTTTCCCATCTTTTTGCCTGAAGTTTTTTTACATTTTCCAGTCTTTGGTCTATATTATTCATGTTGTAAAATTACGGAATTACCAATACTTATTTTCTATTTTCTGCGTTTTTCAAATAACCATTTCGGAATTTCATCTGTTACTAAAAAAGGGATCACAATATTGTTATGATGAAGGTTTGTGAAAGTTGTAAAGATCAAATTTTTGCTGGTAGAAAGTTTATTATAGAGTTCAATGCTGCCAATTGTATGGGTTTTCATCATCTTGTTTGCCATGAATTAGCCATATATTCTTGTCTTTAATTTTATTAAGGTTTGACAGATCAGGAACAGCGGCAACAGAAACAACTGCTCCAAAAGTATCAGGATCTAAATTCATAAGGTTTTGAGCGGTAGAACCTCCCATTGAATAACCGATCAGATAAATCCTGTTTTTATCAATGTTTGGATATTGTTTTTCAAGATTTTTAATCAATTTCAATAAAGCAAAAACCTCGTTGGAGGGTTTTGAAATTTGAATACCTTCTCCACTGATTTCATAATTTGAGGAGCGTTTATTAAATTGTGGTGCTACAACATAACATGGGTATTTGTCATAAATCTCATCTCGTAATCATATTTTTGCGAATGGTTCAAGTTGATTTTCATTATCATTTCCAATCCTTGTAGAATTATGAAAGGTGATAACCAAAGGATATTTTTGGTTGACGAAATGATTTTTAGGCGTTAAAAATCTGTAAGGAATTTGAATGTCATTTTCTACAAATATTTTCTTTTGAAATTTATCTGTATTTAAACTGTTCAATAATTTTCTATTGTTTAAAAATGTAAGCGTATCAACTTTCGTATCCCGAAATTCTTTCCTTTGTGAAAAAAATTGATTGATGGTTAAAACTAATAAAAGGATTATTTTAAATTTCATACTGTTAAGATTATTAGAAAACAAAAAGTTTGTTGATTTCGGACTTATAACTGTTTTCTGGATTGCTTCAATTAAAGTTATTTCGTCCGTTTTTGTTTCATCCAAAATTTTAAACAGAAACATAATCTATTGTAATTTGAGGTTTGTTTTTCTTGAAAATAATGAAAAAATACTGCGAAAAGTAAATGTGAAGTCGCAATTTCTTGAAGTGTGAGCTGTATCTATTTTATTTTTACCAAATAGTTTCAAAATATTCACAAACAATTTTCATTTCTTCATTTGGCTTTTCACCAAATTTCTTCATTTCTTCAGTATAATAATCCCAATGAACCTTTTTCCAATATTCTAAAGTTTTATCACCTTCACCTTCAAGTTGAGCATATTCAGGTGTAATATCTTTATATTTTACAATTTCAACTTTTGTTGTTCGAATTATTGCTTTAGGATCTCCATTCCAATCTGTAACAATGGCAAGGTTTCCAACTTTTGGAAGTTCCTCTTTATTTTTTTCAAACCACCAAACGGATGGTGAAGTTGCTTGTTTTATTTTTTTAACCACTAAATCAGCACATTCATCAGCATCCTTTTTATTGTCACAAAAGTAAAATGATTGGGGTTGTTCACTATTTTTGTATTCAACATTCTTTCCTTGAAATTCTTTCCAATACTCTGTCATATCAATTTCTTTTTTATTGCAAGACAATAAACTTATAAAAATAAAAAGGAATATAAATTTATGCATGTTTTTTTCTTTGATTATAGGTAACTTTTAAATTTACGCATTGCGACCATCCAATTTGTAGAGATTTTTCTTTGGATTACTTCAATTAAATCCATTTCTTCAACTTAATTCCATCTAAAATCCGGAACAGAAACAGAATTGATGGTAATTTGAAATTCTGTTTTATTAAATAAAATGAGCATATTGGTTGATTGTTTTTTATTTTGACTAAAATAAAATTTTTAGGATAAACAATGCATTGGTTTTAGTTTTTATTTTCCTGAATTGTACGAATTAACCTTTCATTTCTCTTTCCTGTTCTTGAATTTTGTAACGATAAAGCTGCCCAAATCGCTGCCGGAATCCAGCCTAGAATTGTAATCAGTAAAATAAAACAAATATTTCCGGTAATAATTTCCCCTCTGACCATGAACGATCGAAATGGAAGTAAAAAGCTAATAACATAATTTGTATGATCTTAATTTTAAATTAAGGTTAGAAAAAAAAGTTTTTGTTACTTATTCTTTTTCTAGAATTTCTGTGCAAATATTTCTTCCTTCATTGCACCAATATTGATAAATAATTAAGTTTTTCCCTGTTTCAACAATCTCATATACTATTTTATTTCCAACGTATATAAGATCATCTTTTATTTCAGGTTTTGGTTGAATACTTTTTATTTCGGCTTCAAACTTACATGGACTTATCATTTTTAGACGACTTTTTATGATAATGGATTTATTACCATGAATTTCAGTCATTCTATTTTTACGAAATTTAACTTTAAGCGAACCATCGCCATCTTCATTTCTTGTAAAATTCCCTTTTTTTATTAAATTACAATTCGGTGTTTTATCTGAATCGACGAAATAATTCCTTCTTTGAGAATAAATTATAATGGAAGATAATAATGAGAAGAATAACAAAATTTTCATAGTCATGGTTTCGTCAAAAATAATGATGTTTATAATATATTAATGATAAAATTAAAAATTTAAAAAAAATGTTTTCTTCTCACTGTTGAATCACTTCTTTCAAATTTTCTAATGTGTTAAAAATTTTTGCAAAAAAAAACTCCAAAAAAGTTTTCACCTTTCTGGAGTTTTATAATTATTTCTAAAAATCTTATCCAAACGCCCTCTTCAGCAAACTCTCCACTTTTGGTTCGCTTCCTCTGAAATTTTTATACAATTCCATCGGATCTTTTGTTCCGCCGGAAGAAAGAAGAATTTTATACTTTGCAGCGATTTCAGGATTGAAAATTCCGTTTTCTTTAAAGTATTGAAAAGCATCGGCATCCAAAACTTCTGCCCATTTATAAGAATAATATCCAGCAGAATATCCACCCTGGAAAATATGTGAAAAACTTGGACTCATCGCTGTTTCAGGATTTGCAGGATAAAGTTGTGTCGCTTTTGTATAGTTATCCTCAAACTCTTTCACACTTTTATGCTCCAATTCTCCAACTTTCTTGTGGTAATTCATATCCAACAATCCAAAACCAATTTGTCTCAACGTCTGATAACCTTCCATAAAGTTTTTCGACTGAGCAATTTTTTCGATTTTTTCGTCAGGAAGAATTTCTCCGGTTTTATAATGTTTAGCAAAAGTCTTCAAGAATTCCGGTTCGTAGCAGAAGTTTTCTAAAAACTGAGAAGGTAATTCCACAAAATCCCATTTCACAGAAGTTCCGGAAAGATTTGGATATTGAGTATTCGCTAACATTCCGTGTAACGCATGCCCAAATTCATGGAACAAGGTTGTCACTTCCTGGAACGTCAATAAACTCGGTGTATCTTTCGTCGGTTTGCTGAAATTACAGACAATAGAAATGTGGGGACGAGAATTTTCGCCATCTTTTATATATTGATTTTTATAACTCGTCATCCAGGCTCCCGCTCTTTTGCCTTTTCTTGGGAAATAATCCACGTAAAGCAGAGCTTTGTAGCTAGTTGATGGTTGTTGGTTGTCAGTTGATGGTTCTTGGTTGTCAGTCTGAGCGGAGTCGAAGACTTCTTTTACTTCATAAACTTTTACATCTTCATGATATTTCGGAATATCGTTTCTCTCTTCAAAAGTTAATCCGAAAAGTTGTTTTGATAATCCAAAAACAGCTTCCTGAACCTGTTCTAATGGGAAATAAGGTTTTAATTCTTCATCATTCAGATCATATTTTGCTTTACGAAGTTTTTCGGCATAAAATGCGTGATCATAACCTTGCATTTCATCGATTCCATCGGCTTTTGCTAAAGCTTTTAATTCTTCGATTTCTTTTTCTGCGTAAGGTTTTGCTTTAGTTAAAAGTTCATTCAGAAAGTCAATAACTTTTGTCGGAGATTTTGCCATTCTTTCCTCCAAAACGTAATCTGCATAAGTTGCATAGCCTAAGAGTTCTGCTTTTTGTTGTTTTAAATTTAGAAGTTCTTTTATTAAATTTTGATTGTCAAATTCACCGCCGTCGAAAGACTTTTTACCGT
This sequence comes from Chryseobacterium mulctrae, assembly GCF_006175945.1. Lineage (NCBI taxonomy): Bacteria > Pseudomonadati > Bacteroidota > Flavobacteriia > Flavobacteriales > Weeksellaceae > Chryseobacterium > Chryseobacterium mulctrae. Next base: position 3,530,940 of record NZ_VAJL01000001.1, read on the forward strand.
TTGCCAACGCAATTTCTTTTCTCAGTTCACGGTTTTCGGCATAGGTCATCAACGGAATGTAGCTTGGATATTGCAATGTCAAAACATAGCCATCCAAATTTCTTTCTTTCGCTTCTTCAGCATATTGTTCTAAAATAGCCTCTGGAATTCCTGCAAGATCTTCTTTATTTGTGATGTGTTTAAAATAATTATTAGTTGAAGCCAATACATTTTGCCCGAACTGAAGTGATTTTAAAGATAAATCCATGCTGATTTTCTTTAATTTTTCTTTGTCTTCTTCATTTAATAAAGCACCGCTTCTTACAAAACCTTTATAAGTTTCATTTAAAAGCATTTGCTGTTCTTCATTCAGATTATATTTCTCTTTTTCGTCGTAAACTTTTTTGATTTTATTGAAAAGAGCTTCGTTTTGAGAGATTTTTGAAGAATATTCTGTTAAAATAGGAGAGACTTCCTGAGCGATTTGCTGAAGTTCGTCACTTGTTTCTGCAGAATTTAAATTGAAAAATATATTGGAAGCTACATCAAGCTGTTCACCTGAAAAAGACAATGCTTCAATGGTATTTTCAAAAGTTGGTTCTTCCGGATCATTTACAATTGCGTTGATTTCTTCTTCAGATTTCTGAATTAATTCTTTGAAAGCAGGAAGATAATCTTCGTTTTTTATTTGATTAAATGGCGCTGAATGATATGGTGTACTGAATTTTTCTGTTAAAATATTCATTGATGTATTTTTAATTAATGTAAATTTAATTATTTGATTTGAATTGTCTATGTGGTACACAAAAACGATGCCTTGATTAAGATGTATGACAAAAATACTGAATGAAGAATATTCTTGTCATAGGAAAAGACGAGGTTATAGTGAAATGTTTAATTTTGATTTTAGATGTAAATACAATAAACTATGTCTCAAAACAAAAAGACCGTACAGAAATACATGGATTCTTTTCAGGAAACAGATCATGAAAAGATTTTAAGTTGCCTTACCGAAGATGTGATCTGGGAAATGCCCGGAGTTTATCTTCATCATGGAAAAGAAGCGTTTGACAAAGAAATAGAGAACGAAAACTTTACCGGAAAACCTAAAATTACAGTTTTCAGAATGACCGAAGAAAATGATATCGTGATTGCTGAAGGAAATGTGGTTGCCAGTTTTAAAAATGGAGATATTCTGAACGCTGATTTTTGCGATGTTTTTGAAATGAAAAACGGACTCATTAAAAAGCTGGTTTCTTATTTAATGCAGAAAAACTAACTTTAATATTTATAGACTATGAGAACAATTTTAAAAATTATTGGAGGAATTATCCTCCTGATTATTGTGTATGCAATCGTTGCAGTATTGGCTTTTGGTAAAAATTATCACTACGAAAAATCGATGGTAATGAATGCACCGAAAGAAAAAGTGTGGCAGCAAATTGCTTCTATGAAATCTTTTAACCAATGGAATCCTTGGATGAAATTAGACAAAAACATGACAATTAATTACACCGGGACTTCAGGTGAAGTAGGAGATAAGTATTGTTGGGACAGCCAAAATGATGATGCAGGAGCTGGATGTCAGGAAATTAAAGAGATTATTCCCAACGAAAAACAAAAAACAGAAATGCTTTTCAAAAGACCTTTCGAAGGACAGGCGATTTCTGATATTGTTTTAACTTCAGAAGGAAATTCAACAAAAGTGACCTGGAGTATGGATACCGAACAGGAAACCTGGATGAAAATTATGAGACCGATGATGGATTACCAAATGGAAAAATCTTACGAAGAAGGTCTTAATAATCTAAAAGCTTTGGTTGAAAAGTAAGTATAACTTAGAATTAAGCTTATTAAAAACTGTTTTCAAATTTTTGAAAACAGTTTTTTTTATTTAATAATTTTTTGTGCCAATTTCGTCGATTGTATAATAATTTCCGATGCCTTTAGGATTATCACCGTACTTATTGCTCCCACGATTGCTATCTACAAAAGCCATTGCAATAATAAAAAAAGGAATAAACTGAAACCAGCCACTCACTCCGATATCATGACATCTTTTTGCTCCCTGAATAACTCTGAAAATTATTCCTGCAAACCAAACAAGCGCTGTAATGATAAAGAAAAAATCAATCTTGGTAATGACTGCTAAAAAAACGGTGAAAAAAACAGCTCCTACATGTATTAAAATGGATAGAGCAAATTCTGTTCTTCTGATTCTTCCTTCAGTTGAAAATACGTTTTGAAACATGGTTTTATTTTTGAAGAGTAAAAGTATCATTTATTTTCAAAAAATATTATCTTTAACTAAAGATTACGATGTATGCAGAAGGCGATTTACAATAAAAATGATTTGCGGATTTTTGTGAGAGATATGATCTCCGGAAAAGTAAAAACCTTAGAGTTTTATCTCAACTTTACTTTAGAAGCAAGCCGTGAAGTAAAAAAAACTTCAAAATACGATTCTATTCGTGAAGAAATGCAGGATGAGATTTACCATTTGGATAAACAGATGGCTAACCTAAAAAGCATGCAGCAACAGATGAAGAAAGTTTTAAATTCTGATTCTGAACATGCTAAGTTAGGCTCACTTGTCATTACCAATAAAGCCAGGTTTTATATTTCCGTTTCCTTGGGTGAATTTTTCTTTGAAGGTGATCGTTTCTACGCTATTTCTCCTGAAAGTCCGATGGCTCAAAAAATAATGGGCATGAAAGCGGGTGAAGAGTTTACGTTGAATAAAATTCATCAGAAGATTGAGGAAGTTATTTAAAGAGACAAGGAAAAAGTAAAAAGAGCCAAGTAGAGCGCTACGAATGCACGAATTTTCTCAAGTTTTAAAAATTATATTCGTGAATTAGTGACATCATAAAAAAGCATAAAAATAGTAGCCAAAAAATTTGGTAAAAGTATTCCGCATCCGGAAAAAAAACACTCCGCTTCTCACACCTCGCTTCCATCTTTTCCGTAATTTTGTCTGCATGAATAAAGCAGAAGTCTTAAAAGATATTATAGAACAGAGAAGAAGCATCTTCCCAAAAGATTATAACGAAACAGAAATCTCTCAGGAAATCATCGATGAAATTCTTCATTCGGCAACATTGGCTCCCAATCATAAGCGTACAAAACCTTGGCGTTTCAAAATTTTTAAAGGGGAAGAAAAAGCAAATTTAGCTGTAGAAATGCAGGAAATTTACAAATCGGTTACCGCTCCACAAGTTTTTTTAGAAAAAAAATATCAGGATATTGGTTTTAAAATCAATAAAGCAGATGCTGTGGTTTCTATTATTGTTAATTTCAGCGGAATGGTTCCTGAATGGGAAGAAATTGCAGCGGTTTCTATGGCTGTACAGAATATGTATCTTACGTGTACCGCAAATGGAGTGGGTTGCTACTGGAGTTCTCCAAAAATTGTTGACCATTTAAAAGATTCTTTAACGATCGAAGAAAACCAAAAATGTCTTGGATTGTTTTACATGGGAAATGTTGATTAGTTCAATGTAACAATCTAATACTGTAACAATTTAACAATGTAGCAGTTTACCAATTTTGATGATAGGACAAATTGTGAATTATAGACCAATTTCATAGCCTTGATTGCAGCGACATCCTTTTTCTGCGTTGGCTTGAAAAAAGTGATTGCGAAAAAGATATAGCGGAAAGCAGGTTCCCGGCTTCTAAAAAATATTATTCTAAAACTTTTTACTTGGGTCTTTTTACTTAAAACTTTTTTACTATCTTTGCACACTTAAATATTAAATCGGGACGAGTTCCCTTAAAATTCAAACATTATGTCAGTAAAAATCAGATTACAAAGACACGGATCAAAAGGTAGACCTTTTTTTCACATCGTAGTTGCAGATGCAAGAGCTAGAAGAGATGGTAGATTCATCGAAAAATTAGGTACTTACAACCCAATTACTAACCCTGCTACAATAGATTTAAATGTTGATTCTGCTGTAAAGTGGTTAAACAACGGAGCTCAGCCAACTGATACTGCTAAAGCTATTCTTTCTTACAAAGGAGTTCTTTACAAAAAACACTTACAAGGTGGTGTTGCTAAAGGTGCTTTTGATGAGGCTGAAGCTGAAAAAAGATTCAGTGCTTGGATCGAAGCTAAAGAATCTAAAGTACAAGGTAAAGCTGATGGTTTGGCAACAGCTAAAGCTGACGCTAAAAAAGCTGCTTTGGATGCTGAAACTAAAGTAAAAGAAGCTAGAATTGCTGCTGCTGCACAAGCTGAAGCTGATGCGAAAGCTGCTGAAGAAGCTGCAAACGCTCCTGCTGAAGAAGTTACAGAAGCTACAGAAGAACCAACTGCTGAAGCAGAAGGAACTGAAGAAACTCAGGCTTAATTCTTCTAAAAAGATACTAAGCAAAGGCACGATTTTTTCGTGTCTTTGTTGTTTAAAACTGATTTTTAAAATTCAAACATCATTATGAAAAAAGAAGATTGCTATTTATTAGGAAAAATTACACGCAGACATGGGCTTGCCGGAAACGTAATCCTTAAACTGGATACAGACCAACCCGAGCTTTATAAAAAACTGGATTCTATTTTTGTGGAAATCAATGGTTTGCTGGTGCCTTTTTTTATTGAAAAATCTTCTTGGAGCAAACTGGATGCTCTGAATATTGCTTTTAAAAATTCTAATGAGGCTTTGGTAGATCAGTCTTTAGGTAAAAGTGTCTATCTTCCTTTGACAAGTTTGCCTCAACTTACCGGGAAACAATTTTATTATCACGAAATAATCGGATATGAAATTTTTGATGAGCAGGATAACAGTTGCGGAATCATCAGATCTGTGAATGATCAGACGGCTCAGAATTATTTTGTAACCAATTTAGATGGTAAAGAAGTAGTGATTCCTTTGATTAAAGACTGGATTCTTGAAGTTGACCGTGAGGAAAAATTTATCAAAATGCAGCTTCCGGAAGGTTTGATCGATGTTTTCTTGGTGCCTTCTAAAAAGGATGAGTAAATTTAAAATACAATCTTTATATACAACATCTTCATTTTCGAAATGAAGATGTTTTTTTATTATAAAACTCAATTTTTGAATGGTTAAGATTTTAGCTTCTCAAGTAAGTCATCAATCTGATTATACATTTTATTGAAAAACATTTTTCTTTCCCGGTTTCCGGAAGTATTCAACGATTTTGAATTTTTAATTTCGTGCTCGAAATAAACTAAAGTATCGCTACAAGTTTTGTCGTCATTGGTCATCATGTATCCAAACATGTTAAAAGGAATAAAAAAAGACGATTGATATTCATTTTTAAACAAAATATTATTGCTTAAGATAACCAAATCGTTGACGTAGAAGTTAAAATCAGGATTGTGCTGTATTTTATGCTCAATATTTTGAATGACACTTCTTACTTCATCCAAAATAAGTACAATATCTTTATATTTTAAAAGACCCATTTCGGAGTAAAACGAAATCTGCATCAGAATACTCATAATCGTGGTGTCATTCCAGACTTCGGTTACGTTCTGATTTTCATATAAATTTTTCAGCATTTCATTTTTCGGAGAATGATAGGGAAGGTCAAAATCTTCAAAAGAACACAGAAATTTGTCTTCGTTCAGCAAATTCATCCAAACATAAAATTTAAAACGCGAAAGAATAGTATCTGAGATCGTATAAAAAAACGGAATGTCTTTCGCAGAATAATAGACTTTCGACTGATTGACACTTTGGAAAACATCCAAAATCTTCAGTGAACTTTCAAAAAAATGCAATAAATCTTCCTGTGTTTTTACCGGACGTGTTCTTTTAACCACCAATTGATTTTCCGTTCCCAAAAACTGATCGAGAGAAATCTGGTAATATTTTGCCAGTTCCAAAGCTTCTTCAAAACTGAATTTTGCTTTCATAGAAGTACGTCTGTGAGCAGCATCGTAACTGATGTTGAGAATATTGGAAATCTCATCATTCAAAGATTTGTCACCTATTTTCTTTCTTATCTGCTTTAGTAGTATCTCCTGATTCATTGCTTTTGCGATTTTCACAAATGTAGAAATTTATTTTAATTTTTTTTCGCATTCAGAAATAGGGTTTTCAAAATTAGCTTTGAAGTATAATTTTTAAATAAAAATAGTATGAAAACAAACTTATTAGCAATAGCATTAGTGATGAGCTCATTGTATTTCGGACAAGACAGTCTGAAAATAAAATCAGCCTTAGTTACAGTAAATCCGCAAAATAAAAATCTTAGAAATACAAACGGTCTTAACGTTGGAGTTTTAGATGATTATCAAAAACAGAGAATTAATGGTTTAAATCTTCAGGCAAATCCGATAAGCTTGATATATCCTTTAATTCCTAAAGCTTTACCGGTTCCTTCTAAAAAAATATCAACAGTAACTGTAAGTGGATTGCATCTATCTACAGGAGGTATGGTTGATGGAGAAAAATTGAATGGTTTGGGGATTTCTATTTATCATCATTGCAGAATAACCAATGGGGTCTCCGTTAATTTTTATAATAATACTTCGGGAATTTTAAATGGAATTCACATTTCAGGTTTTGTTAATAATTCCTTGAAAGGTAATGGTTTAAACATAGCTTTTTTAGGAAATTATTCTGATGATTTTAAAGGAATGCAGGTCGCAATTTTCAATCAATCGGAAAAAATGAAAGGAATGCAAATAGGTTTGGTTAATAAATCTAAAAAAATGAAAGGTTTACAAATTGGACTTTGGAATGAAAATGAAAAAAGAAAATTACCTCTTATCAACTGGAATTTTAAATCTAAAAAAGAAAAACTATGAAAAGTGTACCTTATATATTAATATCAATCCGTTTTCTTTTTGCACCGATTATTTTGTTTTTAGCTTATGTAAAAGGTGAAGAATCTCGATTTTTAATTTTAGCCTTAATGTTTATTGGATTGCTTACGGATATTTTTGACGGAATCATCGCTCGAAAAGTGGGAGTTTCCTCAGAAAAATTAAGAAGATTGGATAGTCAGGTTGATTTAGTATTTTGGCTTTCTTTAGGGTTGGCTACCTACTTTTTGAATACCGAATTGATAAAAAATCATTGGCAAAGTATTGCTTTAATTTTCATCATGGAAGCATTATGTTATATTATAAGCTGGATAAAATTTGGAAAAGAAACCTGTACTCACGCATGGTTTTCAAAATTGTGGGGATTGAGTTTACTGATTGCTTTCACTTATTTAATCGGATTCCAACAGGCAGGTTGGGCATTCCATCTCACCATAATTTTAGGAATTATTTCTCACATTGATGTAATTCTGATTATTTTAATTCTTCCAAAATGGCAGTATGATGTACCAAGTTTTTATCATGCATGGCAAATCAGGCAGGGAAAGCAAAGAAAAAAGACTACTTTTTTTAATTAAACAAGAGAAAAAACATCGGTGAAATAATCAATTTTTAAATCAAATGGCGTAATCATTAAAAGTTGCGCTGTTTTTTGTAAATTTGCAAACATTAATTTTTTATACAAAAATTTATCATCAACAAATGAAAAAGCAGACGATTAAAGAAGTCCTTGAGGGCTACAAAAAAGTATTACATCATGACATAACAGTTTACGGTTGGGTAAGAACATTCCGTGCAAATCGCTTTATTGCGCTAAATGATGGTTCTACGATTAATAATTTGCAAATTGTAGTTGATTTTGAAAATTTCGATCAAGAATTAATCAGTAAAATTAGCACTGCTTCTTCTCTAAAAGTAGTAGGAGAGGTGGTAGAAAGTCAGGGAGCCGGACAAGCCGTAGAAATTATTGCCAAAAAAATCATCATTTTAGGCGATAACTATACTGAGGAAAGAGACAAAACGATTTTACAACCAAAAAAACACTCTTTAGAGGTTTTAAGAGAGCAGGCGCATTTAAGATTCAGAACCAATTTATTTGGAGCAGTTTTCAGAGTACGTCATGCGGTGAGTTTTGCAATTCACTCTTTTTTTAACCAAAACCAATTTTTCTACATCAATACTCCAATTGTAACAGGAGCAGATGCAGAAGGAGCAGGTGAAATGTTTGGAGTAACCAACTTCGATTTAAATAATATTCCAAGAGACGAGCAAGGCGATATCGATTTTGCTCAGGATTTCTTTGGAAAGAAAACCAACTTAACGGTTTCTGGGCAGCTTGAAGGTGAAACTGCAGCAATGGGATTGGGAAGAATTTATACTTTCGGACCAACTTTCCGTGCTGAAAACTCAAATACAACGCGTCACTTAGCAGAATTCTGGATGATCGAGCCTGAAGTTGCTTTCAATAATCTTGAAGACAACATCGATTTGGCAGAAGATTTCCTGAAATATGTCATTCAGTATGTTTTAGACAACTGTAAAGATGATTTAGATTTCTTAGACAAACGTTTTGCTGAAGAGCAAAAATCAAAACCGGAAAAAGAAAGAGCAAAAGAAGGTTTGATCGAAAAACTTGAAAATGTAATTGCCAAACGTTTCAAAAGAGTTTCTTATACCGAAGCAATTGAGATTTTATTAAACTCAAAAGAAAATAAAAAAGGAAAATTTGCTTACCCAATTGAAGAGTGGGGGGCAGATCTTCAGTCTGAGCACGAAAGATTCTTGGTAGAAAAGCATTTTGAGTGTCCTGTAGTTTTATTTGATTATCCAAAAGAAATCAAAGCATTCTACATGAAACTGAACGACGATAACAAAACCGTTGCTGCAATGGATGTACTTTTCCCAGGAATTGGTGAAATCATCGGTGGTTCAGAAAGAGAAGCGAGATTAGATGTTCTGAAAACTAAAATGGCAGAAATGCATGTTGACGAGCACGAGCTTTGGTGGTATTTAGATACCAGAAGATTTGGATCGGTTCCTCACGCAGGTTTTGGTTTAGGTTTAGAAAGATTGGTACTTTTCGTAACAGGAATGACAAACATCCGCGACGTGATTCCTTTCCCAAGGACTCCAAAAAATGCAGAATTTTAATTCAACATTATATATTAAGAATGTCTCTGAAAATTTCAGGGACATTTTTTTGTAATATAAGTATCCCCAACTCTCAAATTATCCAACACTATCACATTTTCCAGTAGCTTATTCCGGCTTTCACTACTCGCTTTTTTGCGCCAAGCTTTTTCTTTGCAGCAAAAAGAGCTCAAACATACCGTTCAATCCGGGCTAAAAAGTAAGTGAGAAGTAGAATTATTGGTCATTTCGATTGAAAAGCGTAGATGTATGTATATATACTGTTCCAATAATTAGTAATTCATATCAAGTGAATATTAGTGTCATACTTTAATCAAGTAACGATTAGCTTATTCTATATTATATAAGCTCTGTAGGAGCGCAAACTTTGTAGAATAAATATTTAGTAACCATGATAAGAGCTCCAGAGGAGCGAAACTTACGATTTTTTTAACAAAACATATAAAATGGCTTTGTAGTTCGTTTCGATTCAAATATTGCTGCTCAGTTTTTTTGTTTCTTCTAGAAAAATGTATTGAAAATGGACAAAAGTAATTTTAATTACACTTCTAAATCACATTAAGTCAATGTGGATAACTATAAATAATAATATAGTATCCTGTAAAACAAATATTTAAAAATATAATTTTCCACAATTCTGATTTTGGTGTTTTCTTCATTTGTTTTGTGTGGTAATAAAGTACTACTTTTGCCCCACTGAAAAACGAGAGTTGATTGGTAGCGCAGAAGAGCTTTGAATAAGGCGAAAACGATAAGACTAGTGTTATCTACGGATAGATAAAGATCTTAGAAAAAACTTTTAAATTTTTTGAAATAAAAATTTGCGAGAAATAAAAAGATTCTTATCTTTGCAGTCCGGTAAAACGGGAGCGGAGTAGAATAAATCAAGTGTGGGAAATAAGGATTTAGGGTCATCAAAAAACTTTAAAATTTCTTTTAAAAACATTTGGTCAGTTAGAAATAAAGTTTTACTTTTGCACACGCAAATCGGTACTGAAAACGACAGAAAATGTAGGTATCGTAAAAAGCGAGAGAGAAGAGATCATTGAAAAATAATATACAACCAAGTAAGGAAAAACTAAAGCGTCAAAACTTTGAGTGAGTCAGACAAACATACAATGGAGAGTTTGATCCTGGCTCAGGATGAACGCTAGCGGGAGGCCTAACACATGCAAGCCGAGCGGTAGAGATCTTTCGGGATCTTGAGAGCGGCGTACGGGTGCGGAACACGTGTGCAACCTGCCTTTATCAGGGGGATAGCCTTTCGAAAGGAAGATTAATACCCCATAATATATTAAGTGGCATCATTTGATATTGAAAACTCCGGTGGATAGAGATGGGCACGCGCAAGATTAGATAGTTGGTAGGGTAACGGCCTACCAAGTCAGTGATCTTTAGGGGGCCTGAGAGGGTGATCCCCCACACTGGTACTGAGACACGGACCAGACTCCTACGGGAGGCAGCAGTGAGGAATATTGGACAATGGGTGAGAGCCTGATCCAGCCATCCCGCGTGAAGGACGACGGCCCTATGGGTTGTAAACTTCTTTTGTATAGGGATAAACCTTTCCACGTGTGGAAAGCTGAAGGTACTATACGAATAAGCACCGGCTAACTCCGTGCCAGCAGCCGCGGTAATACGGAGGGTGCAAGCGTTATCCGGATTTATTGGGTTTAAAGGGTCCGTAGGCGGATCTGTAAGTCAGTGGTGAAATCTCATAGCTTAACTATGAAACTGCCATTGATACTGCAGGTCTTGAGTAAAGTAGAAGTGGCTGGAATAAGTAGTGTAGCGGTGAAATGCATAGATATTACTTAGAACACCAATTGCGAAGGCAGGTCACTATGTTTTAACTGACGCTGATGGACGAAAGCGTGGGGAGCGAACAGGATTAGATACCCTGGTAGTCCACGCCGTAAACGATGCTAACTCGTTTTTGGGTTTTCGGATTCAGAGACTAAGCGAAAGTGATAAGTTAGCCACCTGGGGAGTACGTTCGCAAGAATGAAACTCAAAGGAATTGACGGGGGCCCGCACAAGCGGTGGATTATGTGGTTTAATTCGATGATACGCGAGGAACCTTACCAAGGCTTAAATGGGAATTGACAGGTTTAGAAATAGACTTTTCTTCGGACAATTTTCAAGGTGCTGCATGGTTGTCGTCAGCTCGTGCCGTGAGGTGTTAGGTTAAGTCCTGCAACGAGCGCAACCCCTGTCACTAGTTGCCATCATTCAGTTGGGGACTCTAGTGAGACTGCCTACGCAAGTAGAGAGGAAGGTGGGGATGACGTCAAATCATCACGGCCCTTACGCCTTGGGCCACACACGTAATACAATGGCCGGTACAGAGGGCAGCTACCTAGCGATAGGATGCGAATCTCGAAAGCCGGTCTCAGTTCGGATTGGAGTCTGCAACTCGACTCTATGAAGCTGGAATCGCTAGTAATCGCATATCAGCCATGATGCGGTGAATACGTTCCCGGGCCTTGTACACACCGCCCGTCAAGCCATGGAAGTTTGGGGTACCTGAAGTCGGTGACCGTAACAGGAGCTGCCTAGGGTAAAACAAGTAACTAGGGCTAAGTCGTAACAAGGTAGCCGTACCGGAAGGTGCGGCTGGAACATCTCATTTTAGAGCGTCTTTAGACGATAAACAAAATTAGTATCGTAAGATACATAAGTACTTACTTAAAGAGAAGCTTTAGTTTTTTATTTGGTTGATATATAATATAAAAATACAAAACCCACTAGAAATTAGTAAACGGGAACAGAGATAATTAACAATTATTAATTAATAATTATTAATTAGAGAGAGTCTCGTAGCTCAGCTGGTTAGAGCGCTACACTGATAATGTAGAGGTCGGCAGTTCGAGCCTGCCCGAGACTACTAATTGAAATAGAGGTTAGAAATTAGAATTTAGAAGTTAGTTTTTTACTAATATCTAATTACTAACATCTAACATCTTACCTAGAGGGGGAATTAGCTCAGCTGGCTAGAGCGCCTGCCTTGCACGCAGGAGGTCAAGGGTTCGACTCCCTTATTCTCCACAGTTTTGGAAAACTGATTTAAAAGTTACGAATAGAGCCAAAAACAATATTTGTTCATCAGAATTTCTGAAAAGAATTAAAGATCATTGACATTAACGGTAAAGATATCACAAAGAGATAACCGAGCACTTTCGAGTGCCGAGTTTATAAAAATATCGATAGACGAAAGTTTATCAAAAAATACTGAACTAATATAATATTAGGAAAGAAATCGTTAAGGGCGTATGGCGGATGCCTAGGCTTTCAGAGGCGACGAAGGACGTGGTAAGCTGCGAAAAGCTCGGGGGATTGGCACACACGAATTGATCCCGAGATGTCCGAATGGGGCAACCCGGCATGTTGAAGACATGTCACTCCGCAAGGAGAGCAAACCCGGAGAACTGAAACATCTAAGTACCCGGAGGAAAAGAAATCGAAGAGATTCCGTAAGTAGTGGCGAGCGAACGCGGATTAGCCCAAAAGCTTTTATATGTTTAATAGAATGTTCTGGAAAGAACAGCCGTAGAGGGTGATAGCCCCGTATATGAAAGGCATATTTAAGTGATAAATGAGTAGGGCGGGACACGTGAAATCCTGTCTGAATATGGGGGGACCATCCTCCAAGGCTAAATACTCCTGAAAGACCGATAGTGAACAAGTACTGTGAAGGAAAGGTGAAAAGCACTTCGAATAGAAGGGTGAAATAGAACCTGAAACCGTACGCCTACAAGCGGTCGGAGCCCACAAGTTGGGTGACGGCGTGCCTTTTGCATAATGAGCCTACGAGTTAATGTTACTAGCGAGGTTAAGGACTTCAGGTCCGGAGCCGGAGCGAAAGCGAGTCTGAATAGGGCGCTTAGTTAGTAGTATTAGACGCGAAACCTTGTGATCTACCCATGGGCAGGTTGAAGCTTTGGTAACACAAAGTGGAGGACCGAACCGGTTGACGTTGAAAAGTCTTCGGATGACCTGTGGGTAGGGGTGAAAGGCCAATCAAACTGGGAGATAGCTCGTACTCCCCGAAATGCATTTAGGTGCAGCGTCGTGTATAAGTTTATTAGAGGTAGAGCTACTGATTGGATGCGGGGGAGTCAAATCCTACCAATTCCTGACAAACTCCGAATGCTAATAAATGTTCCACGGCAGTGAGGGCGCGGGTGCTAAGGTCCGTGTCCGAGAGGGAAAGAACCCAGACCAACAGCTAAGGTCCCCAAATCTCTATTAAGTTGAAGCAACGCGGTTGGACTGCATTGACAGCTAGGATGTTGGCTTGGAAGCAGCCATTCATTTAAAGAGTGCGTAACAGCTCACTAGTCGAGCGGTCCGGCATGGATAATAATCGGGCATAAATAGAGTACCGAAGCTATGGATTTATATCATTAGATATATCTGGTAGGGGAGCATTCTGTTTGCACAGAAGCTGAGTCGTGAGGCTTGGTGGAGCGGACAGAAAAGAAAATGTAGGCATAAGTAACGATAAAGCGGGCGAGAAACCCGCTCACCGAAAGACTAAGGTTTCCTCAGCCATGCTAATCAGCTGAGGGTTAGTCGGGACCTAACGCGAACCCGAAAGGGGTAGTGGATGGACAATGGGTTAATATTCCCATACTTGCTCACACTAAAAAGGGGACGGAGTGCCGTACTTACTGGAGACTGACGGAATAGTCAAGACCTAGCCTTCGGGCGAAGTTGTTGTAGGGAAAGTGCTTCCAAGAAAAGCCGAAGTGAAGCAACCCGTACCAAAACCGACACAGGTAGTCGAGGAGAGAATCCTAAGGTGCTAGAGTGAATCATGGTTAAGGAACTAGGCAAAATAGTCTCGTAACTTCGGGAGAAGAGACGCCATCAGCAATGGTGGCCGCAGTAAAAAGGCCCAGGCGACTGTTTATCAAAAACACAGGACTCTGCAAAATCGAAAGATGCAGTATAGGGTCTGACACCTGCCCGGTGCTGGAAGGTTAAGGAAGGGCGTTAGCAGCAATGCGAAGCGTTTGACTGAAGCCCCAGTAAACGGCGGCCGTAACTATAACGGTCCTAAGGTAGCGAAATTCCTTGTCGGGTAAGTTCCGACCTGCACGAATGGTGTAACGATCTGGGCACTGTCTCAACCATGAGCTCTGTGAAATTGTAGTCTCGGTGAAGATGCCGAGTACCCGCAATGGGACGAAAAGACCCTGTGAACCTTTACTATAACTTCGTATTGACTTTGAGTAAGTAATGTGTAGGATAGGTGGGAGACTTTGAAGCAGGCACGCTAGTGTTTGTGGAGTCAACGTTGAAATACCACCCTTTACTTACTTGGAGCCTAACTTCTGTATTGAAGGACACTGCGTGGTGGGTAGTTTGACTGGGGTGGTCGCCTCCAAAAGAGTAACGGAGGCTTTCAAAGGTACCCTCAGCACGCTTGGTAACCGTGCGTAGAGTGTAATGGCATAAGGGTGCTTGACTGTGAGACCTACAAGTCGATCAGGTGCGAAAGCAGGACATAGTGATCCGGTGGTTCCGTATGGAAGGGCCATCGCTCATAGGATAAAAGGTACTCCGGGGATAACAGGCTAGTCTCCCCCAAGAGCTCATATCGACGGGGAGGTTCGGCACCTCGATGTCGGCTCGTCACATCCTGGGGCTGGAGAAGGTCCCAAGGGTTGGGCTGTTCGCCCATTAAAGTGGCACGCGAGCTGGGTTCAGAACGTCGTGAGACAGTTCGGTCTCTATCTATTGCGGGCGTTAGATGTTTGAGAGGGCTTGAATCTAGTACGAGAGGACCGATTTGAACAAACCTCTGGTGTATCAGTTGTTCCGCCAGGAGCACCGCTGAGTAGCTACGTTTGGAAGAGATAAGCACTGAAAGCATATAAGTGCGAAACTCGCCTCAAGATGAGACATCTTTTAAGGGTCGTTGGAGATGACAACGTTGATAGGCTATAGGTGTAAAGGCAGTAATGTCATAGCCGAGTAGTACTAATTACCCGTAGATTTATAGCCTGATATGGTGCTACGAAAGTGCAGCAAGGTTACCTCTTTGTGAATGTTTTTATCGATAAAATCAGAAGTTAGAAATTAGAGATTAGAAGTTAGTATATCACTAACCTCTAACTACTAAACTCTACCCTCTTATATACAACCTTTAGGGTGGTTTTAGCAGAGGGGCTCACCTGTTCCCATTCCGAACACAGAAGTTAAGCCCTCTAGCGCCGATGGTACTGCGAAAGCGGGAGAGTAGGTCGCCGCCAGTTTTTTTAAAAGTCCTCAATCGTAAGATTGGAGGACTTTTTTTTTGCATATACATCAACAATATTTTTATTAATGATCATTTAAAGCAATAGATAATGAATAATAGATAATAAGTAATTTTGCCTATTAGGTTAAGGTTAAGGTTAAGGTTCGCTCCGGAGGAGCGAACCCTTTGTAGCAGAGAATCATAACCGCATCTCTCAAAGCTCCGGAGGAGCGACTCAATTATTCATTACATTTTTGGTTCAACTCAAAAAATAGCATTTTGCTGTAAAACTCTTTCTTTACAACAGCAAACTTATAATCTGTAATGAATAATTATATACTCTTATTTCACAACAGTTTCTGTTTTTTGTAGATTTATATTTTCTTTAGCCATCAAATACTTTACAATAGTCAGTTCAGTTATAGTTTGAAAGATTCAGTGAATATTCATATGAAATAATTACTAAAAACTCTGTTAATCATCAATTTTTATTTTATGCTGAATTTTCTAGCCCGGATAGCAGCGGTTACCCCGAAGCATGAGTTGGAGAGTTGGTGAGATTTAGAGATGGAAAAGCAACGGCGTAACGAGTAATAGCGGATAGCCGGAAATAGCTCCTAAGAAATTTAAAGTAAAATAAGAGAATTTTTTGAATTATTTATACAAAATATAAGGTTATATTTTGTGTGAAAATAGGCCAAAACATAATTGTATTGACTTTGTAAATTTTATACTACAAAAATCGTGCTAAAGATGATTTTTTCAAAAAAAAGTATTAAATTCGTAGATGTTATGTTAACAAACATAAAGTAGAATATGCTAAAACAACATTTACAACTTAAATTAGGACAGAAACTTGCTCCTCAGCAGATTCAGCTGATGAAGTTGATTCAGCTTCATACTTTGGAGTTTGAGGAAGAACTCGAAAGGGAACTTGAAGAAAATCCTGCACTGGAAGTAGCAAAGGATGAGTCTAAAGAAGATGAATACTCAACTTTAGATGAAAGCTATGAAAGTGAAGGTTCGGAAAGTATAGAAACTGATTTCGACGTCAACGAATATCTGTATGATGATGAACCAAGCTATAAAACGGCTTCAAGTAATTATTCTGCCGATGATGAAGATTTTGATAATGAAAGCCTCCTTACTGAAGGACAGTCGTTGTATGACTATCTAATGGAGCAAATCAACCTTATCAACATTAATGATGAAGATCTGAAAATTGCTGAATACATTATTGGTAATCTAGATACCGATGGTTATTTGAGAAGAGAGATAAAGGCAATTGTAGATGATTTGGCTTTTTCACAAGGGATTTATACGACCAAAGAGAAAGTTGAAGATATCCTTGAAAACTATATTCAGAAATTAGATCCATCTGGTGTTGGAGCAAGAGGTTTGCAGGAATGTCTTTTACTTCAGATTGAGAAAAAAATCAGTTCTGATAAAGCGGTTTCTTTGGCTGCCAATATTTTGAGATATCAATTTGATGCGCTTACCAATAAGCATTACAATAAGATTATTCAGAAATATGATATTGAGGAAGAAGATTTGAAGGATGCTTTAGAGGAAATTTCAAAATTATCTCCAAAAGTAGGTGGAAACTTTGATACCCAAACCATTACAATCAATCAGGAAATTATTCCGGATTTTGTAATACAGGTGAAAGATGGGCAGGTTATTCCAATGCTTAACAGTAAAAATGCACCTACTTTAAGAGTCTCTGAAGAATATAAAGACATTTTAACTACTTATTCTCACGATAAAAAGTCATCTGAGCACAAACAGGCAGCATTATTTATTAAACAAAAATTAGATGCTGCAAAATGGTATATAGACGCGATTAATCAACGTCAGAATACTTTGCTTCAGACGATTAATGCTATTGTGAAGTTTCAGCATAATTATTTTATCACAGGTGATGAGAAGTCTTTAAAACCTATGATTTTAAAAGACATCGCAGATATTACAGGTTTTGATATCTCAACGATTTCAAGAGTTGTTAAAAGTAAGTATGCAGATACACCTAACGGAATTCTTTACCTTAAAGATTTGTTTTCTGACAGTTTAACCAATGATGACGGTGAAGAAGTTTCTACAAAAGAAATTAAAAATCATCTTCAGGAAGTAATCAGCAAAGAAAATAAGAGAAAACCTTTAACGGATGATGCCTTAGTGGTAATCCTTAAAGAACAAGGATATAATATTGCAAGAAGAACGATTGCAAAGTACCGTGAACAGCTCAATATTCCGGTTGCAAGACTTAGAAAAGAACTTTAAAATAAAAAAAAGCATTTCAGATTTGGAATGCTTTTTTTTATTGCTAAATATTCATGAATATTTTAATTTTCCTGAGATTCTATTTCTTTTAACTGATTTAAATTTTTATCGAGCCTGCTCATAATAATTCCATAAACCAATCTATAATAAACCCAAATTAAGGATACGCACAAGATGGTACCTATAATAAATCCTACTAAAAAACTGATTAGAGTAGAATTGCTGACATCGATATTTTGAATATTGATAATGTAAAAAGTAAAACCTATAAATGCACTTATTAGAACTAATAATAAACCTATATTAGTTAAAATAAAAGCATTCACTGTTTTTTTGAAGGTAATTATTCTTATAATAAAAAGCTTAAGATCTTCTTCAATTTTAATTTTACGGTAGTTTTGATAAAATTTAAGTACAAAAAATCCGGTAACCACAAGGCTTAGAATTTTTACAATCAAATAAATGTTATCAAGCTTAGTGACAAGTTGACTATCTCTGTGAACTCCCATTTTCTCTAAGATACTCAGGAAACTGTCTGATTCATTACTTTGTATAAGATAAAATACTCCTAAAACGCTGAAAAATAAAAACTCTACTACACTAATCCAGAAAATATATTTCATGTAATTGCGTGACTTTTTATTGAGCATTTTAAGAATCTCATTGTTGTCGTATTTCGGTTTCACCGGCTGTTCTTGCCAGGTTTTCTTAAAGCTGTCTAAATCAAATTCAGGCATGTTTTTCCATTTTTTCTTTAAGGATTTTCTTTAATCTGTTCATTTTCACACGTGCATTCACTTCCGTAATACCCAAGTTTTCGGCTATATCCTTATAAGGCAAGTCGTCGAGATACATCATTACAATTGCCCTTTCTACATTTGGTAAGGTTTTTATTACGGTGTAAAGAAGTGAAATTTGCTGCTGTTTGTCATCATCAACTTCAACGAAATCTCTGTGATTGATGTCTAGCTCGTTAGTCTGTAAACTTTTACTTTTTTTTCTAAAAAGAGTGATGGCTGTGTTCAGTGCAACACGATACATCCAAGTAGAAATTTTTGAATTTCCTTTAAAAGAATCATAGCTTCGCCAAAGCTGTAAAACAATTTCCTGGAAAAGATCTTCCTCATCTTCCAGCGAATTGGTGTACAGACGCGATACTTTAATAATCAATCCCTGATTATCTTTTACAAGCTGTGCAAACTCTTTCTCTTTAGAAATCAAAATAAATGTATAACTGCACGAAGATAATAATATAATGTAAGAATGTAATAATTTAACAGTGTAACAATTTAAAAAAAAAGTAATTCTTTATAATTGGTAAATTGTTACACTGCTTCATTGTTAGATTAAATTGTATCTTTGCAACCACGAGAAAATCGGCTTGTTGATTCTTGTTTCGTCAAGGGTAGGAAAGTCCGGACACCATAGAGCAGCAAAGCGGATAACATCCGTCATCCGTGAGGATAGGACAAGTGCAACAGAAAGCAGGTACAGTTCGGCTGTAGTGAAACCAGGTAAACTCTTTGTGGTGCAATGATAAGTATATCGGTTCTTTTCAGTAATGAAAATAGGGGCGGCTCGTTCTGAAAGCCGAGGGGTAATCAGCTCAAGTTTTGCAGCAATGTAAAACGTAGATAAATAACAGGCACTTTTTTTAAGTACAAAATCCGGCTTATAGATTTTCTCGTGGTTTTTTATTAGGATGCCACGAATACACGAATGATTTTTATTAAATTTATTTCGTGCATTCGTGGCAATTTTCTTTGATTCTTTTTACTTTTTCCTTAGCTCTTTTTTATTCACTTCCAATTGTTTTTTAGCCTCATCCAGACCTTTTCTATCTTCTTTTGAAAGCTCAGGGAATTTCAAATCCATTTTTTCTAAAGTATCGATAATAATTTGTAATGCCGAAAGTCTTGCAAACCATTTATTATCAGCCGGAATTACGTACCAAGGTGCTTCATCTTCTGAAGTCTCATTAATGGCAGTTTCGTAGCATTCCATATATTGGTCAAATAAAGCTCTTTCGGGTAAGTCTGCAGCCGAAAATTTCCAGTTTTTTTCCTGTTCGTTGATACGGTCTAAAAGCCTTTTCTTTTGTTCGTCTTTAGAGACATTTAGAAAAATTTTAATAATTGTCGTTCCATTTTGGGCAAGATGTTTTTCAAAATTTCTGATGCTTTCATATCTGTTTTCCCAGAATTTTTTATCAAAATCCTTTACAGAATCCCAGGTTTTTTCGCTTAAATTGTATTCAGGATGTACTTTACAGACCAAAACACTTTCGTAATGAGAGCGGTTAAAGATACCAATCATCCCTTTCTGGGGTAAGGCTAAATAATGTCTCCACAGAAAATCATGTGAGTATTCTCTAGAACTTGGAGTTTTAAAACTTGTAACATTGCAACCCTGAGGATTTACACCTCCAAAAACATGCTCTATTAAACTGTCTTTTCCTGCTGCATCCATCGCCTGTAAAACTACTAACAATGATTTACTTCCGTCAGCATAAAGTTTTTCCTGAAGCTCTCTAAGCTTTTCTTTTTCCTGAATTAATAATTGTACACCTTCTTCTTTAGTGAGTTTTCCTTTATATTCTGTTGAAGATTTTTTTATTGAAAATTTTCCTTTAATTAAAAAGTCGTCTGAGAAATTATTATCCATGTTTTTTATATGATTTAATGATTTAATGATTTAATGATTTAATGATTTAATGATTTAATTCAATAGATAAATGATGATGAGATTTCAATATATCTTAACTTTGTAACATCTAACATCTAACATCTAACATCTAACATCTAACATCTAACATCTAACATCTAACAACATAAATGTAACAAAAAAACCGCCTCAATTGAGACGGTTTTAAAATTTTTTAAGTAAAAATTATTTTTTCGCAGCCATTTTAGCTGCTTTTTTCTCAGCTTTAGCCGCTGCTTTTTGTTCTGCAGCAGTTAATGGTTTGGGTTCAGGAGCATTAGGAGTTACTTCACCTTTAATGTAGATTACGCTTCTGCTATTTACAGGGTCATTAGAAAATACTTCAATCATTTTGTTGAATGGAGAAACGCTTGCAGTGTTGTATCCAACTTTAATTTTTGCTGATTTTCCAGGTGCAATAGGAGCTTGGCTGAATTCTGGTGTAGTACATCCACAAGATGGTTTTACATTAGAAATAATAAGAGGCTTATCTCCTGTATTGGTTACAGTAAAGAATCTTGTACCATCAGAATTTGGTTTAATTTGACCATATTCATAAGTAGTTTTGTCAAACGTAATTGTTTGTGCAGATGCTAATGCAAATGTTCCGAATAATGCAATTCCTGCTAATAAGTTTTTCATATTCTTGAAAGTTAATATGTTTGTTAGATAAATTTTGAGAAACAAAGTTAAAAATTATTTTAATTAGTGCTTACATTTTTTTACTTTAAACTATTTTTGCAAATTATAAGTTATAAGAAACCAGAATTTATGCAGATTTCAGAAAAGTATAATCCACAGGAAACAGAACAGAAATGGTACAATTACTGGCTGGAAAACAAATATTTCCACTCAGAGCCCAACGAAAAGCCACCTTATACGATTGTAATTCCGCCGCCAAACGTCACAGGAATTCTTCACATGGGGCATATGTTGAATAATACCATTCAGGATGTTTTGGTCCGTCGTGCAAGAATGCAGGGCTTCAATGCTTGTTGGGTTCCGGGAACAGATCACGCTTCAATTGCTACTGAAGCGAAGGTTGTTGCTAAACTGAAGTCTGAAGGAATCAATAAATCTGATATTACCAGAGAAGAATTTTTGAAACACGCTTGGGAATGGACCGACAAATACGGCGGAACAATTCTTGAGCAGCTGAAGAAATTGGGTTGTTCTTGTGATTGGGACAGAACCCGATTCACAATGGAAGAATCTCTTTCTAAGCAGGTAATCAAATCTTTTGTTGATTTATACAATAAAGGATTGATTTATCGTGGTTACAGAATGGTAAACTGGGATCCGGAAGCAAAAACCAATATTTCTGACGAAGAAGTAATCTTTAAAGAGCAAAACGGAAAATTATATTTCCTTAAATATAAAATCGAAGGGACAGAAGAATTCCTTTCGGTAGCTACAACGCGTCCTGAAACTATTTTCGGGGATACTGCAATCTGTATCAATCCTAATGATGAGAGATATGCTCATCTAAAAGGTAAAAACGTAATTGTACCAATTGTAAACAGAGTTATTCCGATTATTGAAGACGAATATGTTGATATAGAATTTGGAACAGGTGCTTTGAAAATTACTCCTGCACACGACATTAATGACTACGAAATCGGACAAAAACATCAGCTACCAATGATTGATGCTTTAGATGATGACGGAAATCTAAATGAGCACGGATTACATTACGCTGGAAAAAACAGATTTGATGTTAGAAAACAAATCGCAAAAGAATTAGAAGAAAATGATCTTTTGCTAAAAGCAGAAGATTATGTAAATAAAGTAGGAACTTCAGAAAGAACAGGTGCGGTTATCGAGCCTAAAGTTTCTGTTCAGTGGTTCTTAAAAATGTCTGAAATTGGAAAACCGGCTTTAGATGTTGTAATGGATGATGAAGTAAAATTCTATCCTGAGAAATTTAAAAATACCTACAAACACTGGATGGAAAACATCCGTGACTGGAATATTTCTCGTCAGCTTTGGTGGGGACAGCAAATTCCTGCCTTCTATTATGGTGATGGAGAAAATGACTTCGTAGTTGCCGAGACAATCGAAGAGGCATTAGAACTTGCGAAGCAAAAAACAAGCAACCAACAACTAACAACTGAAAACTTAAAACAAGACGAAGACGCTCTTGATACATGGTTCTCATCTTGGTTGTGGCCAATGTCTGTTTTTGACGGTTTGAATAATCCAGATAATAAAGACATCAATTATTATTATCCGACTTCAGATTTGGTAACAGGTCCGGATATTATTTTCTTCTGGGTTGCAAGAATGATCATGGCAGGATTGGAATACAGAAAAGAAGTTCCTTTCAAAAATGTTTATTTTACAGGGATTGTAAGAGATAAGCAGAGAAGAAAAATGTCAAAATCTTTAGGAAATTCACCAGATCCTTTAGAATTAATGGATAAATATGGTGCAGATGGAGTTCGTGTTGGTATTTTATTAAGTTCTGCGGCTGGAAATGATCTTCTTTTTGATGAAGATTTAATGCTTCAGGGAAGAAATTTCATGACAAAAATCTGGAGTGCTTTCCGTTTGATCAACATGTGGAATCATGAAGATAAGCCTGCAAATGCAACAGAAACTCAGACTATCGAATGGTTTGAAAATAAATTAAATAAAACAATTGTTGAAATTGACGATCAGTTTGAGAAATTCAGAATTTCTGATGCTTTACATTTAATTTACAAATTAATTTGGGATGATTTCTGTGGTTCTTATTTAGAAGCAATTAAACCAAATTATGGGGAAGGAATTTCCAAAGAAGTTTACAATAAAACAGTTGCTCTTTTTGAAGAATTGATGAAATTGGTTCATCCGTTTATGCCTTTCCAGTCAGAGGAAATCTGGCAATTGATTTCGGAAAGAAGCATCGATGAAGCTTTGGTTATTGCCCAACAGAAAAAAGCAGAAGGATTTAATGAAGATATTATTAAAAACTTCGAAACGGCATCAGAAATTATTTCAGGTGTTAGAAATTACCGTCAGACAAAAGGAATTTCACCAAGAGAAGCCGCTGAAATTTATACCAATGCTTCTGAATTTGCAAATGAACCTGTAATTAAGAAATTAGCCAATATTTCTGAAATTCATTTCGGAGCCAAAACAGATAAACCAAGTTTCACGTTCCTTGTTGGATCTACGGAAGTTTCAATTCCATTAAGTGAAAACTTAGATTTAGGAGAAGAAAAGATCAAAACAGAAGAAGAATTAAAATATTTAAAAGGATTCTTGATTTCTGTTTATAAAAAACTTTCTAACGAAAAATTTGTTGCCAACGCAAAACCTGAAGTGGTAGAAAGTGAGCGCAAGAAACAAAAAGATGCGCAAGATAAGATTGCGATTTTGGAAGAAAAATTAAAAACACTCTAATATTTTATTTTTCTAACGTGTGTAGATATGCTCTTAAAACATATAAATTCCACTATGTTTGTTTTAAATGTAGAAAAACATTTAAACAAACTCCTGTGGATGATATTTTGTTGAGAATAAAAAAGGATAAAGTATATCAAGAACTGAACGGAAAGTCTATTAGAAAAGTAGGGCAAGTATTTACAAAAAAAGAAATAAACAGCTTAAAAGAATTATGTGATGAAATTGAAAGTAGAATTATAGAATGCCCTGAATGTACTGAGGCAATGGTTAATTTGGGGCATGATTTTAAAGCTCCAAAAGTATCTGCCAAAAAAGAATGGGAAATTATAGAGGGACTTTATAGAATAGGTAAAACTTTTTTCAGTTGTGGATGTGATGGAATTGGATACATTCCACAAAATGAAAAAGACTACAAAGATTACTTAGAAAAAGTTTTGACAGATTATGAAAATTCTATTAAATTTTATCAAAATGCTACTCCTGAAGAATATCCAGACAGAATAGAAAGGATGAATTATTGGATTGAGAAAAAGCTGAAAATACAAACAGAATTAAAAACATTAAAATAAAGATTTAGGGTTAAATCTCAAACTTAACCTAAATCTTAGCCTAATAATATAAATGCAACATCTAGAAAACATACAAAAACTTTTCTCAAAAGACTTCGTAGAAAGTCCGTTATTGGAAAGTTTTGAAGTGGGAAAAATATACCTTTCCACCGGAAAATTGGTTGCTTGTGATCCTTTGATTACGAATGATATGCAACCTTTTTCTACCCAATTTCCAAAAGGAGATTTTCAGGTTTTAATTCATAAAGAAAGAGAAAGTAACTGTGTTGCTTATGCAGAAATTGTATTTAGTGATGCTAAAATTTCATCATGGAAACTTGCCACAACCAAAGAACAAAATATAAAAGATTTAGCGGAAGGTGAAGTTTTTGGTTATCCTGTAGAAAGCGGAATGGGCTGTTTTATGGATGTACAGACTCAGGAACAGCTTAATCTTCATGAGCAGAAACTTTTCCAGAGAAAAGGGGATGATTTTATGGGGATTTACGAAGAATTTTTCCATGAGCATTTCTTTGATGAAAACGGTGCTATCGATCAGTTTGCATTTTTAAAACCTACTGAAGAAAATCCGGGAAATATTTTTGCTTTTGAAACTGGTTATGGAGAAGGCTTTTATGCAAGTTATATAGCTCTTGATAAAGAAAATAAACCGGTAAAAATTATTACTGAATTTATTGAGATATTAGTTAGCTAAAATTGCTTACATTTAAAATGTAGTTTTTAAATCTAGAAGACTATGAAAATATTATTATGAACTTTTCATCAGAGCATCCAAAGATTGTCGTTATTGGCAGTTGTTCGTTAGATTTGATATTGTATACTGACAAAATTCCGTCTCGTAATGAAACGGTGATGGCTCGTCATTCTGAAAATTATTTTGGAGGAAAAGGAGCCAATCAGGCAGTTGGTACCGCAAGATTAGGTGCCGCTGTTCATTTTGTTGGCTGTGTAGGGATTGATCCTTTAGGACAGCAGATCATGCGAAATCTTGTAAACGAAAATGTGAATGTAGGTTTTGTTTACGAAACAGATCAGGAATCTACGGGCATTGCTTATGTAACGAGCTGTAACGGTGACTTTTCTGTTGTAGTAGATTCTGCTGCCAATAAAAATGTGAAGATAAAGCAAATTGATGATGCTGAAAGATATATTCATTCATCATCTCTTGTTCTTTTGCAGCTGGAAATACCAATGGAAGTTATTGAATATACCGTAAAAAAAGCAAAAAGTCTTGGTAAAATGGTAGGTTTGTATGCATCTCCTGGGACAAGATTAAATGAACAGATTTTAGATGATGTTGATTTTATCATAGCCCGAAGCAATGAGCTTTCTATTATTTTTGGAGAAGACAAAAGAGAAGAAATTCTTAAAAAATATTTTAATAAACTTTTCGTAAGAGACGAAACGAATTCCACGATTTATTATGACGGAGCCGAAATGAAATATTTCCGCAACGAAAATGAAAGCATGGTCTACAAAATGGGAATGGGAGATGCCTTTACCTCTGGTTTTGCAGTCGCATTATGTCATAAAAACACCATTGAAGATTGTGTAAAATTCGGTAATCTGGTTTCTTCAAAAGTTTCTTTGGGAAAAGGTGCACAAATGGCGCTTCCTTACCTTAAAGATTTACTATAGATTTTATTTAATGCATATTGAAAAGTCTTTTAAATAGAGATTTATAAAACAAAAATTTCCACATTTGATGTGGATTTTTTTATTACGTTCCATGGAAAAACTGATACTTAGCACAAAAGATCAATGTCAACTGACCACCCATCTCTTTAAACCTGAAAAATCTAATGATAAAATTATTCTGATCAATTCTGCAACCGGAGTGAAGCAACAGGTTTACTTTTCTTTTGCCCAATTTTTTGCAGAACAAGGGTTTACTGTCATCACTTATGATTACCGTGGAATAGGGCTTTCAAAGCCTGAAAAAATGAAGGGTTTCAAAGCTTCAATGCGAACTTGGGGAAATGAAGATTTTAAAACTGTCACAGAATTTATCATTAAAACTTTTCCAGGTTATCAGAAGTTTTGTTTGGGACATTCTGTTGGAGCATTAATCGTTGGAATGAATGAAAAATCAACAATATTTGAACGGTTTATCTTCGTTGCCACCCAAAATGCTTTTATTGGAAACCTAAAATGGAATACAAAATTGGAAGCTTTTTTCGGTTTCGGATTTGCGCAACCTTTTTTTACCGAGCTATTCGGTTATTTTCCAGCACATTGGTTTGGATTGGGAGAAAGTCTTCCAAAAAATTGCGCTTATGACTGGAGAACCTTAATTTTGAACAGAAAATCTACCGGAAAATTATTGCTTGAAACTAAAGATTATTCAAAAGAATTAGACCAAAAAGTATTGGTTTTATATGCTGAAGACGATGCATGGTTAACTGATAAAGGGGTGAAAAGTCTTCTAAATGATGTTTATTTTAATTTGAAACCTGATTATAGAATCTTAAAGACTTCAGAATCAGAAAAAGGTGAAATCGGACACGTCAATTTTTTCAGAAGCTATAATAAAAAACTTTGGAATATTATTTTGAATGAAATTATTTAGACAAATTTTCGCTGAAGGATTTATGTAGAAAAGAAAATCAGCCACGAATGCACGAATTTTCGATTAACTTGAAATTGATTATTTAAAATCAGCTTCGTGCATTCGTGGCAAAAAATAATTAATATAATTTATATTAAAAATGAATAACATAATTCAAAACACAATACAATTTGTAAAAGAAAAACTGGAAGGAGCAGAAGCTGGTCACGACTGGTTCCACATTGAAAGAGTCTGGAAAATTTCCAAAAAAATTGCTCAGACCGAAGATTGTAATCTTGAAGTTGTAGAACTTTCTGCTTTATTGCATGATATTGCCGACCCAAAATTTCATAATGGAGACGAAACTTTAGCTTTGAAAATTTCAAGAGAATTTTTAGAAAGTCAGGATGTTGAAGAAAAAATTATTCAGCAGGTTTTATTTGTTATTCAGAATATTTCATTTAAAAATAGGGGAGAAGCTCCAAAAGATTTGCCTATCGAGCTTAAAGTTGTACAAGACGCAGACAGAATCGATGCGATTGGTGCGATTGGTGTTGCAAGAACTTTTAATTTCGGTGGTTTTAAAAATAATCTGATGTATCATCCCGATATTCAGCCAAAACTGAATATGTCTAAAGAAGAGTATAAAAAATCAGACGGAACAACAATTAATCATTTCTACGAAAAACTGTTGCTTTTGAAAGACTTAATGAATACCAATGAGAGCAAAAAAATAGCCGAAGAAAGACATCAGTTTATGCTGACTTTCCTCGACCAGTTTATGAAAGAATGGAATGTAGATTAAGAATCTCATCAACAATCTTTAAATAAGTATCTTTGCACTTATGGGATTTATCATTTTTGTTATTTTTCTTTCACTTGTTTTCTCGCTCTTTTTTTCTAAACTGAAAAAAGGAAAGTTGGGTCAATTGGCAAAACTTTTCAGGATTGCAAGTGTAGTTTTTGCGGTTTCCGTTTTTACGTATTGGTTTATCAAAAAATCTGTGATAGGAGTTGTAAGCAATTCTTTGTCATTACAGGTGATTAATAAACTTCCGCAACCTTTGGATTTTTATGTCATTAATGTCAATAATCTTGATAAAAATACACCTTTAGAAACCAAGCATATCGGAAAAATTCGCCCCGAATATTACAGAGTAGAGTATCTGAAAATGACCAAATCTGATGAATATTGGGTTGCAGGATATTTGGGCAAAAAAAATCTCGTTTATTTTTCCCAGCATTCTGTTCCCAATAAAAATATGGATCAGATGATTGAGGTACAAAATTACATCAACCAGAGCGAAAAACTTTCTGCAATAGCAAAAAAAGAAATAGAAGAAGACAATTACCAAAATATGCTGATGGGAATCTGGGTAACGCTTTGTTTTCTTTTATTGTTCCTGAATTTTGTTCTTTTGGTAAGAAAAAAATAATTCTAAAATAAACTAGGCATATTTTCCTGTCCCATTTTTGGAACCTTAAGATCCGTTTTCCAAGCTTCATTCATCTTTTCAATAAAATAAGCTGAAAGAAGCGGAGATGCTTTTTCGATATTTTGATGCACAAAAAAATACAAATTCTGAAGACCTTCTTTTTTCCACGTCGTCAATCGGTCTAGCCAATCTTCCAATCGGGCATAATCTGATTCATGATTTGCACCGACATAACGAATAAAAGCATTTGGAGTCGTCAATCTCATGTGAAGCATATCTCGTCTTCCTGCTGTATCTACAATGATATTCGTAATATTATTTTGCTCGAAAAGTTCGCAGGTTTTATCTAAAATTTCTTCATCAGTAAACCATTCTGTATTTCTGAGTTCGATGGCTAAAGGCACTTCTTTGGGCCATTTATTCACAAACTGTTCAAGCCTTTCGTAATCTTTTGGTTTAAAATTATCATGAAGTTGCAAGAAAACCATTCCTAATTTATCATCAAAATTAAGAACTGCTGTTGCAAACTGCGTTACAACATCATCAATATTCAAAAGTCTTCTGAAATGCGAAACCGTATTGGTTATTTTTGGAAAAAACTTGAAATTTTCTGGTGTCTTTTCTTTCCACGTTAAAACCTGTTCAGAACTAGGCATTCCATAGAAAGTCGCATTCAATTCAATCGAATTAAATTGTGTAGAGTAATAAGCCAATTCGTCTTTTGTACCTTTAGGATAAAAGCCTTTCAAATCAGTCTTGTTCCATTTTGCACAACCAATCGAAATGTTTTCCAGTCCTTTTTTGTTTTGCTTTAAAATTTCTTTGGTTTTGGAATGATCTTTTGGTAAGGTAAAATCTATTTGTGAAGGATCTTCTACTTGTCCGAATTTCATTTTATTAAGGTTTTAGGAATTAGGTGGGAGGTT
Source organism: Chryseobacterium mulctrae (assembly GCF_006175945.1). Taxonomy (NCBI): domain Bacteria; kingdom Pseudomonadati; phylum Bacteroidota; class Flavobacteriia; order Flavobacteriales; family Weeksellaceae; genus Chryseobacterium; species Chryseobacterium mulctrae. The sequence continues at coordinate 3,559,965 of NZ_VAJL01000001.1, forward strand.
TTAGTTTAAAACAAATATAAATAAATTAATGTGATTGACTTGAGTTTTGTAAATGGATAATTTACTTTATAATTAATCAATTCTTTTTACCAGATATTTCTTTTACTTTTTCCTCGTAAAGTTTTTCTGCTGTTTTCAGTTTTTTAATTTCTATGGAATTCTTATTCATATAATTAAAAAACAATGATGGATAAAATGCTTTTATAAGATATTTTCTTTTTTTAAATTCAGGATAAATCTCTTTGGCTGTTTTAAGATTTTTCTTGATGTAAATATTCTTTGCAATTATTGATTCATAATTTTGTGTGCTTTCATCAGATGGCTCGAAACCATACCAATTACCATTTTTATTTAAAATGATTGGAGTGTAATAAGTTCTTTTCTGAATGAAATTTCCATTATCATTTTTTACAAGATAAATGATTGCATAATCGTAGACAGAATAGCTTATCTGATTCATATGAGTATATGAATTAAAAATTAGAGTATCTGTTTTAATTTCATTATCGAACACCTGCTCAACTTTATAAACATTTCTATATTTTAAATAAAAATTATCGTCAGGATTTACTCTTTCAACAGAAATTTTCTTTCCTAAAAATGCATAAATTTTAGATTGAGAATAAACAATGCTTAGGTTCAAAATTAGGAAGAAAGTGATTAGTTTTTTCATTGATTCAATTAACTTAAGTTCGGGTTAAAAAATGAGAAAAATATTTTACTACGCAAAAGATTTCAATTTTTAAGCCTCTTATTTTTTAAGGAGCAAAGAATGGCGACAAAGTCGCAGATGAAGCTTGAATAAATTGCGTGCTTGAAAAAAAATCAATTTATTGATTCATCTTTGTTGCTTAAAAACATGCGGTGCAAAGATCAAGCTTTGCGTTAAATGTATAAAGGACTTACAATGAGTAGTTTATTTTTTAATTAGATGCAAGTTTCTATTAATCTTCATCTTCCAGCTCAAAAATATCTTCCACTTTTTTGTCAAAATATTTTGCAATTTTCAATGCTAAAACTGTTGAGGGAACATACTTTCCGGCTTCCATGGCATTGATGGTCTGTCGTGAAACCCCGATTTTTTTTGCCAAATCTTCCTGAGTTATATTCTTTAATGCTCTTTCTATTTTAATGGTATTTTTCATTTTTTAAGTAATAAATAATTAAATCTGAAAACATAAAGTACCAAAGGTAAAAACATAATCAAAATCATGACGGTGAAGAATAATGTTCCAAATATGGTTAAAAATAAGATTAGAACGATAGAGTAGGTTACCATTAAGCTCCAAAATACAGATTTTAATCTTAAACTTGAGATGTATTCATCTTCAATTTTCTCCTTTGAAAATCCTACCAATATTCCGCCGATGATAATTAAGATTCCAAAAAGATTTGGGAAAAGATCTATTGTTGTGGTCGTAAATAATCCCGAATCTTCATTGTTCAAAGGAAATCCTGAGCTATAAAATACGGGTAACGAAATTTCAGTAGAATTGATAATTCCTGTCAATGAAATTATTCCTAAAATTAATGATGGAATAAAAATAAACCAGCCTATTTTTTTATAGCGGTTTGAGAAAAGTTGTAATGTATTCATAGTTGTATTTTTTTATTAAAACAAATGTAAAAAATATTTTACATATTGTAAAGTTTATTTTACATTTTGTCTAAAATAAAAAACCGTAGAAAAAATTCTACGGTTTAAATATATTCACAGCCTAACTTGGCTCTTATTACTTTTTACTTGGCTCTTTCTTAAGCTTCACAAGCAGAACAGCTTACAAAATTCACCATCATTTCCTTAGAAACTGATGAACTTCTTTGGTAATACAAAGTTTTTACTCCTTTTTTCCAAGCTTCGATGTAAAGATAGTTAACATCTTTTACAGGCATTGTTGAAGGAATCTGTAAATTCAGAGACTGAGCCTGATCGATGTACTGTTGTCTTTGTGCAGCCTGAGAAATAATCTCCATTGGAGAAATTTCTTTGAATGTTTTGAAAACTGCTTTTTCTTCGTCAGTCAGCTCACTTAAATGCTGTACTGAACCATGGTTTAGCATAATTGTTCTCCATGTATCTTCGTTGTCAAGACCCTTTTCTTCCAACAATTTAGCAAGATATTTATTCTTACGCATAAAGTTTCCTTTTGCCAAACCTGCTTTATAATAATTTGAAGCAAAAGGCTCAATTCCAGGAGAAGTTTGTCCCAAAATTGCCGAACTAGAAGTTGTAGGAGCAATCGCCATTGTGGTCGTATTACGGATTCCGTAACCTTTTAACAAGTCTGGTTCTCCGTAAATGTTTGCTAATTCTCTTGTCGCGATATCTGCCTGTTCTTTAATTCTTTTGAAAGCTCTTGCATTGAACTGAGTCGCTTCAAAACTTTCAAACGGAATCATATTTTTCTGAAGGTAAGAATGGTAACCTAAAACTCCTAAACCAAGTGCTCTGTGACGCATTGCGAAGTTTCTTGCTCCCTGCAGATAATAATTCCCTTCCGTTTTTTCGATAAATTCAGATAAAACAGCGTCAAGGAAATAGATCGCTAATTTTACAGCGTCAGTATCTTTCCACTCGTCGTACAATTCTAAGTTCATTGAAGAAAGGCAGCAGATGAAAGATTCTTCTCTTGTTGATGGAAGCATAATTTCCGAGCAAAGATTACTCGCATTGACCGTTAATCCTAAATCTTTATAAACCTGTGGCTTATTTCTGTTAACGTTATCGGTAAAGAAAATATAGGGTAAACCTTTTTGCTGACGGCTTTCCAAAACTCTAGCCCATATTTTACGTTTATCCATATCACCGTCAATCATATCCTGCATCCAGTAATCAGGAACACAAATTCCGGTAAATAAGTTCTGAATCGGACTTCCGATATCTTTAATAGATAAAAATTCTTCAATATCTCCGTGGTCAATATCCAGATAAGCAGCAAAAGCACCTCTTCTTACACCCCCTTGAGAAACCACATCCATTGCAGTATCAAAAAGCTTCATAAAAGAAACAGCTCCTGAAGATTTTCCGTTATCCGTTACGGCAGTTCCCCTGTTACGAAGTTCCCCGAAGTACCCTGAAGTTCCACCTCCGATTTTTGTCTGCATGATCACTTCACCCATTTTGTGGGTAATTCCTTCAATGCTGTCTGGAATATGTACGTTGAAACATGAGATTGGAAGACCTCTCTGTGTTCCCATATTTGCCCAAACCGGAGAAGAAAAGCTGATCCATCCTTTGGTGATCATTTCCTTAAAAGCAGGCTGCAATTCGGGTTTGTATAATCTTTTTGCAGCGGCAGTGGTGATTCTGTCAATCGCTCCGTCTACGGTTTCTCCTTTTAGAAGGTAACCTCTGTTCAACATTTGCTCAGATTCTTCGTTGAGCCACCAGATATTTGTATTTTGTTCTTCCATGTTCATTTATATTGTAAAATGTACGTTGTACATTGATTTTTTATTTTTTAGGAGCATTACGCTTTGTGTTTCTCCTCAATTTTCTACCTGCTTTCGCTACTCGCTTTTTTCTTTTGCAAAGAAAAAGAGCTCAGACACCCCGCTCAATCAGGGCTAAGACAACGGTTTGTTTTCTTTACTTCTGAACTTCGTCATGAAGCAATCTCTTAATAATCTTAATTTCTTAACTCAATCTTAATGTTTTAAAATTTAACCATTAAGGTTAATGTAGGTTTTAAGAATATTAAGTTTAAGATTCTTCATTTCGCTTTCGCTTCATTCAGAATGACATACTCATTCTTATTGATATTTTCAATTTGTCATTTCTAAGAACAAAGGAAATCTCTATTTTGTTAGATGCTTCGACTCCGCTCAGCATGACATCACTAATACTAACTGTTTCGGCGCTCGCTTCGCTCGCGCCTCTATTTTATTTATTCAACTCCAACAGACTTTAAAAACTCTACTTTATGAGAATCATTAACTCCGCTTTCGTCTCTTACTCTTTAAAATTCTTTGAAGGACCGAATATTTAAAACCATATTCTGTACTTCTTCGTTTTCATAATTTGAAAAATGAACAAACGTAACGCCGTCTTCTTTTATAAAAACTTTATACTCAAATTTTGACTGATCCAAATTTTTAAAATCATTCAAAAACTTCTGAATGTTGCTTTTGTTTTCAGAAACAAATTCAGGTTTTACAGTATAAGTTACAATTACATTGATCATATTTTATTTTTTGGTCATTGCGAGGAACGAAGCAATCTCTTAATAATCTTAATTTCTTAATTCTACCTTAGTGTTTTAAAATTTAACCATTAAGGTTAATTTAGGTTTTAAGAATATTTAAGCTTGAGATTCTTCATTTCGCTTTCGCTTCATTCAGAATGACATGCTCATTCCTATTAATGTTTTCAATTTTGTCATTGGATACGCCGAATCTTCTATTTCCGAAGAACAAGTAATCTCTATTTTTATATGCTTCGTGAACTTCGTTCGTAAACTTTCAGTTTATGCTCAGCATGACATCTCTAATACTAATTGTTTCGACGCTCGCTTCGCTCGCGCCCCGACTTGAACGGAGCTCTTTTTGTTATTGCGTTTCGCAAAAAGTGCAACAGATTGCTTCACGTTGTTCGCAATGACAAAAAAGCGGGAGTGGAAGGCGGATAAAGGTGCCCAAATAATTAATATTTAAAATAAATCATTCGCCGTAATACTCTTATCGTGCTTCGTATAATCTACCGGTCTTTTTGCAAAGAAATCATCCATAGAGTTTGCAAAAACTTCCTCTTCGAACCAAACCATTGGTCTGTATTGTTCCGGAGTGATGTTGTAACGAGTTGCCATGTTGATTTTCTTTAAACTGTCGTCAACACGGTATTTCATGAAGTTTAACAAGTCTTCTTTTGTGAAAAAATTAAATTCACCCATTTCAAAAATCCATTCGATGATTTCACCTTCCAATTCGATAGATTGGTCAACCAAAGTATAAATATCTTCAATATCAGAATCAGTCAAAAGATCAGGTTGCTCTTCACGGATTTTATTGATCAGATAAATTCCTGCATTGGCGTGAATCTGCTCATCAATAGAAGTCCAAGCGATGATATTGGAAACATTTTTCATGTATCCTTTGAATCTTGTGAAAGAAAGAATGATTGCAAATTGTGAGAAAAGCGAAACGTTTTCTATCAAAATACTGAATAACAAAAGAGAAGACACATACTCTTTTGGAGTGGTAGAATTGGCGTGCTTCAAAACGTTTGATAGGAAGTCGATTCTCTTTTTAAGAGCCGGAACTTCTACAACGTGAGTAAACGCTTCGTTGTAACCCAAAACTTCAAGCAAACGAGAGTATGCTTCAGAATGACGGAATTCGCACTCTGCAAAAGTAGCTCCAAGACCGTTAAGCTCAGGTTTTGGCATGTGGTTGTAAAGATTTCCCCAAAAAGTTTTTACCGAAACTTCAATCTGGGCGATCGCTAAAAGTGCATTTTTTACAGCATTTTTTTCGTGCGGCTCAAGCTGCGACTGAAAATCCTGAACGTCTGCCGTGAAATCTACTTCCGAGTGTACCCAAAACGATTTGTTGATAGCTTCTGTAAACTGAAGAACTTCAGGGTACTCAAATGGCTTGTAACTAATTCTTTTATCGAAAATTCCCATATTATAAATTTTATGTCTTTTGTTTTGTCAAAAATAAAATTCTACAAATACAACCGTTGAAATGATAAGTATTTGATTTTTTGAAAGTTAATAAAGTGATTTTTTTATCTTGATCAGCAATTACTTTCTTTCAGAATCTACCTACAAAGTTAGAAAACAGAAGCCTATTTTAAAAGGGGTAAAGAGTAATTGGTTGACTTTTAACCTTAAAAGTTTTCCACATTTACATGAAACTCCCTTTACCATTGGGTTAGAGGAACTTAAGTGTCGGAAACAAATTATTGACGTTGATTTTGATTAAACAATATTTTTTAATTAACTGATATTTAGGTTTTTATATATTAAACAGACGCAAAATGAAAAGAATTTTTTAATCTTGTAACAAAATGAGAATAGTGGCTACTTATTAAGACATAAAACATCCAAAGCTTAATGTTAGTAATTCAGGATCTCAATAAATCATACGATACGGGCAAGAGTAAACTGCACGTTCTCAAAGGAATTAACCTCAATATCTCTGAAGGTGAATTTGTCTCTATTATGGGAAGTTCAGGTTCCGGAAAATCAACTTTGCTGAATATTATCGGAATTTTGGATGAAAAAGATTCAGGTACTTATGAGCTGGATGGAATTCCTATCGAACACCTAAATGAAGTGAAAGCTGCAGAATACCGCTCAAAATTTCTAGGATTTGTATTTCAGTCTTTCAATTTGATTGGGTACAAAACTGCTATAGAAAATGTGGCTCTTCCTTTATATTATCAAAATGTTTCAAGAAAAGAAAGAAACCAAAAAGCTTTAGAATATTTGGAGAAAGTAGGATTGGCACAATGGGCAAATCACTTACCAAATGAACTTTCGGGTGGACAAAAACAGAGAGTTGCCATTGCAAGAGCATTAATTACAGATCCAAAAGTAATTCTTGCCGATGAGCCAACCGGAGCATTAGATTCAAAAACCACGCATGATATTATGAAGCTTCTTCAGGATATCAACAACGAAGGAAAAACAATCATCGTTGTAACCCACGAACCTGATGTTGCTGCTCAAACCAAAAGAAACGTCATCTTACGAGACGGAATTATAGAAAGTGATGAGTTTATAAAACAAATCGTTTTGTAGATATGGAAGCTGGATGCTTGAAGTTTATTGCAGCGTTCCAATCATAATACCTCACAGTTGTAATTGATAAAAAAGTGAAAATTTACTTTTAAAATTAAATAAAAAATCAGCGGTAAGTATGGAAACTTCCATCATCAATCTTCCCGCTTCAAACCAAAAAATATGTTTGACCTAGATCGTTGGCAGGAAATATTCAGTTCAATTCGCAGTAATGTATTGCGAACGGTGCTTTCGGGCTTTACCGTGGCTTTGGGTCTGTTTATTTTTATTGTTCTTTTCGGAATTGGGAAAGGTTTGCAGAATGCTTTCACCGAAGGTTTTGCAAGAGATGCCCAAAACCTGATTTCTATTTTTACAGGAAAAACAACGATTGCTTACAATGGTTTGCAGTCTGACCGACAAGTGACGATGGATAATGATGATTACGATTTCTTGATTAATAACGACAAAGAAAAAGTAGGATATTCATCTCCAAGATATACAGCAAATTTGATGGTAAAATACGGCAAAGAAAGCGGTAATTATCAGATCAACGGAGCCGATACCGAAGAAAAATATATCGAAAACAGGAAAATGTTGGAAGGTCGCTATCTTTCACCGATGGATTTGCAGCGTAAACAAAATGTTGCGGTTATTGGTAGAATGGTACAGCGAGATTTGATTAAAAACGGAAGCCCAGTTGGTAAAGATTTAGATATCAACGGAACGATGTTTAAAATAGTCGGTGTTTTTTCTGATGATGGCGGAGACTGGGACGAAAGACATATTTCTATTCCGATTACCACTTTGCAGCAGATGAAAAAAGGATCAGATACGGTGAGTACAGTGTATATCGCTTATAATGAAAATTTGAATCCGGAGCAGGCAATAAAATATGGTGATGAACTGAAAAGCCGTTTAAAATCAAGGAAAAATGTTTCTCCTGATGACGAAAACGGAGTTCGTGTCTGGAACAACGCCCAAAATATGAGCGATACTTTTACGTTTATGGCTGTTCTTACCGGAATTGTAGGTTTTATCGGAATTGGAACTTTATTGGCAGGAATTATTGGGATCAGCAACATCATGGTTTATATCGTAAAAGAACGAACCAAAGAAATCGGTGTAAGAAAAGCGATCGGTGCAAAACCGGGAAGTATTGTTGCATTGATTGTTCAGGAAAGTGTTGTGATTACCGTTGTTTCAGGATTTGTAGGCGTTGGATTGGGAGTTTTAGCTTTAAATTTAATTGGAGATAATTTAGAAGAATATTTTATTAAAAATCCAAGTGTAGGTTGGTTTGAAATTATCGCCGCATTTATTGCTTTGGTATTTTCAGGTTTGATCGCCGGATTTGTTCCCGCTTACAGGGCTTCGAAAATTAAACCGATTGAAGCATTAAGAACAGAATAATTTAATTTGAAAATTTGTTAATGAGCTAATTTGAAAATGAATTGCTCATCACTCATAATAATAACTTATAACTCAATAAAGTGAACATTTTATTTAAAAAAGATACATGGCAGGAGATTTATTATTCACTCAAGAATAATAAGCTTCGTACGTTTCTTACCATGATTGGCGTGGGTTGGGGAATGTTCCTTTATGTAGTTTTACTGGGTTCTGCAAAAGGAATGGAAAACGGTTTTGATAAATTGTTTTCTGGTTTTGCAACGAATTCTATTTTTCTTTGGGCGCAAAATACATCGATTCCTTATGAAGGTTTTCCGAAAGGAAGGCAAATGAATCTGAAACTTCAGGATATCGATATGTTGCAACGAAAAGTGAATGAAATTGAATATATCTCTCCAAAAAACTCAAGAGGTAATTTCGGATCTGCAGGCGAACAAATGTCGAGAAACGGAAAGACTGCAACCTATAATTTAAATGGAGATTACCCGATCGGGAATAAAATTTCAGAGAAAAAATTGATTTACGGGAGGTATCTTAACGACGCAGATGTTTCGCAAAATAAAAATGTAGCGGTAATTGGGGAAGAGGTGTATAAAAACTTTTTCGATTCTAAAAAGAAGGAAAATCCGATTGGAAAATCAATCAATGTAAAAGGAATTTTCTTTAATGTAATCGGAGTTTTCAGAGTAAAAAAAGGAGGCGGAATGGATAATGACCAAACTGTTTTTATTCCACTTTCTACGTTCACCAAAATATTTAACGACGGAGATAATGTAGATGTTTTTGCGATTGTAAGCAAGCCGAATGCAGATGTAAATTTCGTAGAAGATAAAGTAAAAGACGAGCTGAAAAAGAAAAATCAGGTTTCACCGGAAGATACCAATGCTTTTGGAAGTTTTAATCTTGGAAAAGAATTTAAAAAACTAACCGGATTTTTAAGTGGAATGCAGCTTTTAACCATCATTGTAGGAACATTAACGATTCTTGCAGGAGTTATTGCCATTTCAAACATCTTATTGATTACGGTAAAAGAAAGAACCAAAGAAATTGGCATCAGAAGAGCTTTAGGCGCAAAACCTTCGGAAGTAAGAAACCAGATTTTGTTGGAAAGTGTTGTGATTACACTAAGTTCGGGTTTACTCGGATTTATTTTCGGGATTTTTGTTTTAATGATTGCGAATTCGTTAACACAAAATCAGGATGATTTTCCGTTTTATAATCCAACAGTCAACTACGGAAATGTTTTCAGTGCAATGGCGGTGATGGTGATTTTAGGTTTAATTATCGGAATGATTCCTGCACAGAGAGCGGTAAAAATACGTCCGATTGAAGCATTGAGAAGTGAATAAAGAATGATAAAAAAAGTTTGTTTAATTCTGATTATTTTTTGCTTTAGTATTGCTAATGCACAGAAAAGCGATTTTTTTATTTTTAAAGAAAGTGAGATATACAGTCTTTTCAATTTTATGGAGACGGCTGCTAAAAAACAAGGGACTTCTTCTAATTACAGAAAATATATTGAATCGAAATTATCTGATAATAAAGACTTTCAAAAGCTTGCCAATGATTTTAAATCTCTTAATTTTAATGAAGGCATCGTAAGGCAAGATTATCCGCAGGGAAGAAACTATAGAAAGAGCTATTTGACATTATTGATTGTACAGTCATTAAAGTCTAAGGATTTAAACGATTTTAATGAAAGAATTACCGGACTTCTTCCTGTAAATGAACAGATGAAAATGTTTAATATTTTAAAAAATGCACAGCCTTATTTTCGAAAATATGTTTGGAATGATGGTGAATTAAAGATGAAAAAACAGGTTGTTGCATTGGAAAAATATCAAGATTTAAGTTCTGAGATGTTTTTAAGGTTTAATAAATTTTATAAATCTTCCTGGAATCAACAAATACCGTTTTATGTGACATTGTATCCTATTCCCGGAAAAAGCGGAAGTACAGTTTCTACACCGCATGGAAATGCTTTATGCATCGGAACTTTAACAGATACTAATGATATTGAAGGAACTTTGAGCGTAACGATGCACGAAATGTGCCATATATTGTACCAAGAACAAGATCGTGAAGTTCAGCTTGAACAGGAGAAGTATTTTAACGAAAATCCTTCAAAATATTCAAAACTGGCGTATTCTTATTTTAATGAAGCGGTTGCAACAGCTTTAGGAAATGGTTATGCATGGAAAGTTCTTAAGAAAGGAGTTTTGGATAAAGGTGATTGGTATAATAATCCTACAATTAATCTTTTTGCGAAAGCCATTTATTCGATAACAGAAAAATATCTTGAAGAAAATAAAACTATTGATAAAGCTTTTATTGATTATTCCATAAAAGTCTTTGGCGAAACTTTCCCAGATTCTATTTATGAGTATAATCAGAATTTTAATACAATTGATATTTTTACGGATGATATCGAGGGCAATTATATCTTCGATAATTTCTTTGAATATTTTAATGCAAACAATGTCGGAGTAAGCAGTCCTATGAAAAACATTTCTAAAAGTCCAAAACTTTTGGAAGGTAACTCATCTTTTATTATCATTTTAGATAAACATCAGAAAGAATATCTGGAAGAATTAAAAATAGTATTTCCTGAAATTAAAAATATTAATTATGATGAGTCTATTCAGAATATCAGTTTTTTAGATTCAAAAGGAAGAATGATTGTGCTGCTTTTCATTAATAAAAAACAAGATTTGAAAGCTGCGATGGAAAAGCTTTCAAAACACAAGAAAATAGAAAAAAATAAATTTATTCAATATTAAAATAAACTAGACATATGAAAAAGAAATTTACCTGGAAAAAAGGCATTTACATCTTTTTGGGGCTTTTGTTTGCAGTAGCATTATTTTCAGGAATCAGTTATGTTGTAAAATCAAATTCCAAGCAAAATGAAGCTTTCCTTACGAGAAAACCTTCCATTCAGAATATGGAAGATAAAGTGATGGCAACCGGAAAAATTGTTCCTAAAGAAGAAATTGAAATCAAGCCAAACATTGCAGGAATTATTGATAAAATTTTAGTTGATGAAGGAGATAGAGTAGAAGCCGGGCAATTGATTGCAACAGTGAGAATTATTCCGAACATTGCCGAAGTAAATAATGCACAACAGGAAGTGGTAAATTCTCAACTTCAGATAAGCAATGCAAAAATGAATGTTGATAATATGCAGAAGCAATTTGCGATGCAGGATAAACTTTTCAAACAGGGAGTAATCTCAAAGCAAGAATTTCTAAATTCTCAGCAGCAGTTATATTCAATGCAGCAAAGCGTGAAAAATGCTAATCAGCAACTTCAGACTGCGCAAAAAAGATTGCAGATTGTAAAAACGGGTGCAACTCCTGAATTACAAGGTTTGGCAACAACACAAATCCGTTCTAAAGCTGCAGGAACCGTTCTTGAAGTTCCCGTAAAAGTAGGAAGTCAGGTAATTGAAGCCAACTCTTTCAATGCAGGAACTACAATTTGTTCGATTGCGGATCTGAATTCATTGATCTTTCAGGGAGAAATTGATGAAGCTCAAGCCGGAAAACTAAAGCAGGGAATGGATATGAAAATCGTTATCGGAGCTTTGCAGAATAAAACGTTTCCCGGGAAACTGACGATGATTGCACCAAAAGGAAAAGATACCAACGGAACCATTAAATTCCCGGTTGAAGGTGATGTAAACAATCCAAATAACGAATACATCAGAGCCGGATTTTCTGCCAATGGAGAAATCGTAATGAGCTCTCAGAAAAATGCATTGCTTTTGGATGAATCTTTAATTCAGTACGAAAAGAAAAACGGAAAAGACATTCCTTTTGTTGAGGTAAAACAAAAAGACGGGAAGTTTAAGAAAGTCTATGTGAAATTAGGAGCAAGCGACGGAATTAATGTACAGATTCTTTCAGGTATTGATAAAAACTCTGATGTGAAAGTCTGGAATCCTTCAGATAAAGATAAAGAAGAGCTGAAAGAGAAAGCGAAGAAATAATTTCTTCTTGATATAAACGAAAAGTCCCAGAATATCTGGGACTTTTTTTTGTTTTAGTAATTTAGATGATAAGAGCTAAAATTTAGCCTAAAAACTTAATTTCTTTGTCTTTAAAATCATTTTTTGCCACGAGTTTATTCATGGTGATCAGCATTTCTCTACGAAGTTTAGCCAGTTTTCTGATGTTTTTATCTTCGCTGTAATCAAAAATATTATCTTTAAAACTAAATGTATCACCGTTTTTAAACTCTATTTTACTTTTCTTTAATTCTCCTTTCAGCATAAGGTCGGTCATGTTTTCAAGGATTAAGTGTTCAGATTTACCAAGAGCTTTTAAAGTGTTGAGCAATTGTTTTTTATACTTTTTCTTTCCCATAATTTTCAGACAATTTTTTCTTTTACGATATGCAAATATATCATTTTACATTATAACTCATTTTCGATATTAAATTTTTAAACTTTTATTAACTACAAAAGAGGCAAAAGATTTAGATATTTCTATTTAAGGCTGAAAAAGCACACAAAGCCTTTAAAAATCTTTGATTATCTAGTAATAGCTTTACAATTATCTTTTGTTGCTTTTATAGCTAAATCTTAAAAGTAGTCTAAAAGTATGTTTAAACTTTTATAAAACATTATTTTGTTGGAATCGCAAAGGCGCAATTTTTTATCTTTTTTAGTTTTTAAGGCGCAAAGTACTTCGACTTCGTTCAGTGTGACAAAAAACTTTATAAAGAATCTAGCAATAAAACAGTTAAGATTTTATCGTAGATAAAATCCTTGCGCCTTAAAACATTTTAGACTATAAATTTGCGCCTTTGCGATTCCAACTATTAAAGTTTAAAAAAGTTTTAAATATATAATTATCAATTTTGCGTATTCTAAAGTTAAAAATTAAAATTTATTTTCTGTAATAAATTTATTATCGTAATATTGCAATATTAAAATAACAATATGGGACTTACAAAGACAGAGATTTTTAGCGAAAAGCAAAACAGATTGGCAACGCTTTTCAAAGTTTTAGGACATCCTGCAAGAATTGCAATTTTGCAGCATATTATCAATCAAAAAGCTTGTATTTGTAATGATTTGGTAGAAGAATTGGGTTTGGCACAAGCTACGATTTCACAACATTTAAAAGAGCTGAAAAATATCGGAATCATCAAAGGTTCTATCGAAGGAAAATCTGTTTGTTACTGTATTGATGAGAAAGTCTGGAAAACAGTTCAAGATGAATTAGGAATGTTTTTTACTCAGGATATTCAATCAGAATCATGCTGTTAAAGGCATTTTTTTATTTATTATTATCGTTATATAGCAATATTACAATTTAAACTTAATTAAATATACATCATATGAAACTTTCAAAAATTAAAGAAATTTTACCATCATTAGAAAATGTAGAATTTCAGTTGGAAAACGGAACATTTGTACCGGAACATTTTCACGTAACAGAAGTAGGGCAAATCACCAAAAACTTTATCGATTGTGGTGGAGTAATTCGTTCAGAAAAAGTAGTGAATTTCCAGCTCTGGGATGCTGATGATTTTGAACATCGCCTGAAACCGGGAAAACTTTTAAGCATTATCAAACTTTCTGAAGAAAAATTGGGAATAGAAGATTCGGAAATTGAAGTGGAATATCAAGCTGAAACTATCGGGAAATACGATTTGGAATTCAACGGGAAACATTTTGTATTGGTTAACAAAACGACAGCCTGCTTAGCTCAGGATGCTTGCGGAATTCCTTCAGAAAAACAAAAGAAAAATCTATCAGAATTAACTTCAAATTCAGGAAATTCTTGTGAACCTGGAAGTGGATGTTGTTAATTTTTTTAGCCACGAATGCACGAATAATAAAATGAATATTTCTGTATTCGTGGCATTAAAACAATTTAAATATTCGAAATGAAACAACAAATTAAAGAGCGTTGCGAAATCATCAGCAAAAATTTTAAAGAAATTAATCCTGAAAGAAAAGTTTTATTGGAAAAATTAGCCAATCATATTCAGGAGAAATTCAATTCAGGAAAAGAAATCAATCTGGTGTATGTTTGCACGCATAATTCCCGCCGAAGTCATTTGGGGCAGATTTGGGCAAAAGTGGCTGCCGATTTTTATGGATTTAATATCAATACTTTTTCTGCAGGAACTGAAGCGACGGCTTTCAATCAAAATGCCATCAATGCATTGAGATCTGCAGGTTTTGATGTAAAGAAATTAGAGGAAATAAACAATCCTAAATACGAAGTCATTTTTGGAGAGAATAAATCGAGTCTCTGCTTTTCAAAAACCATTGATGATGGAACTTTGCCCAAAGAAAACTTTGTGGCAGTAATGACTTGCGGAGATGCAGACGAAAATTGTCCGTTTATTCCGGGTTGCGATTTACGAATCGGAACGACTTATTTTGATCCAAAATCTTACGATAATTCTATTCTTCAGGATGAAAAATACACTGAGAGAAGCAATCAAATTGCGATGGAATGTCTGTATGTTTTTTCTTTAGTTAAAAATTAATTCAATGCAGCCTAAACTTAAGCTTTTCGACCGTTATCTTACCCTTTGGATTTTTCTTGCAATGACAATCGGAGTAGGTTTAGGTTTTTTATTTCCAGATATTTCATCTGTTAACAACTCGCTTTCGGTTGGAAGTACCAATATTCCGTTGGCAATCGGTTTAATTTTAATGATGTATCCGCCGCTTGCAAAAGTAGATTATTCTCTGTTGCCAATAGCTTTTAGAGATAAAAAAGTATTATCACTTTCATTGCTTCTCAATTGGGTTTTAGGACCTGTTTTAATGTTTATTCTGGCAATTATTTTTCTAAAAAATGAACCGGATCATATGATTGGCTTAATCTTAATTGGTTTGGCAAGATGCATTGCAATGGTGATCGTCTGGAACGATTTAGCCAAAGGAAACCGGGAATACGCTGCATTTTTGGTTGCTTTAAACAGTGTATTTCAAATTTTCTCTTACAGCTTTTTTGTTTGGTTGTTCATCAACGTTTTACCACAAAAATTAGGATTTGGAAATTTCAATGTTTATGTACCGATGAAAGATGTAACAGAAAGTGTTTTAACTTATCTTGGGATTCCTTTTTTAGCAGGATTTTTAACGCGTTATTTTTTAGTAAAATTAAAAGGTTTAGAATGGTACAACCGGAAATTTATACCAAAGATTTCTCCGGTTACTTTGTATGCTCTGTTATTCACCTTGATGTTTGCTTTAAAAGGTGATAAAATTGTAGAGCTTCCGATGGATGTTTTGAAAGTAGCAATTCCTCTTGTTATCTATTTTGTACTGATGTTTTTCGTGAGTTTTTTCATTAATAAATGGATGAATGTTTCTTATGATAAAAATGCTTCAATATCATTTACGGCTACAGGAAATAATTTTGAATTGGCGATTGCGGTTGCTATTTCTGTCTTCGGAATTCATTCTGCACAAGCTTTCGTTGGCGTTATAGGTCCTTTGGTAGAAGTTCCGGTGTTGATTTTATTGGTAAAAGCCAGTTTATGGTTAAAGCGAAAATTTTATTAAAATTAAATTGAAAAAGTAAAGTGTAAAAATCATTATTAGAAATACTTAAATCTATACTAAATTCCGTATTTTTGGGGTTCAAAATCTAAAAATCTAAGAATAAATGGACATTATTTTTGACCTTATCGAAAAAGAAAGAGAAAGACAATCCCACGGATTAGAGCTTATTGCTTCAGAAAACTTTGTTTCTGAAAATGTAATGAAAGCAATGGGAAGTGTATTGACGAATAAATATGCAGAAGGATATCCGGGAAAAAGATATTACGGAGGTTGTGAAGTAGTAGATGAGGTTGAAACATTGGCAATCGACAGAGCAAAGCAGCTTTTCGGTGTTGATTATGTAAACGTTCAGCCGCATTCTGGTTCTCAGGCAAATGCAGCAATTTATTTGGCAGTTTTGAAACCTGGAGATAAAATTATGGGGATGGATCTTTCTATGGGAGGTCACCTTACTCACGGTTCTGCAGTCAACTTTTCAGGAATTCAATATGATGTAGTTTCTTACGGAGTTCAACAAGAAACCGGTTTGATTGACTATGATCAAATGAGAGAAGTGGCGTTGAGAGAAAGACCAAAAATGTTAATTGCTGGTTTCTCGGCGTATTCAAGAGATTTAGATTATGCAAAATTCAGAGAAGTTGCAGACGAAATTGGTGCTACACTTTGGGCAGATATTGCGCATCCTGCAGGTTTGGTCGCAAAAGGATTATTAAATTCTCCATTCGAGCACTGTCATGTTGTAACAACAACAACCCACAAGACTTTAAGAGGTCCAAGAGGAGGAATGATCATGATGGGTAAAGATTTTGAAAATACTTACGGACACAAAACTCCAAAAGGTGAAATCAAAATGATGAGCCAAGTTCTTGACGGAGCTGTTTTTCCTGGAATTCAAGGTGGACCATTGGAGCATGTAATCGCTGGTAAAGCAATTGCTTTCGGAGAAGCTATTGATGACCAATTCTTGACGTACGCAAAACAAGTTAAATCTAATGCTCAAGCTTTATCAAAAGCGATGGTAGATTTAGGTTTTGATATTGTAAGTGGCGGAACAGATAATCACTTGATGTTGGTTGACCTTAGAAATAAAGGCGTAAACGGAAAAGAAACTGAAAAAGCTTTAGTAAAAGCAGATATTACTTGTAATAAAAACATGGTTCCGTTTGATGATAAATCTCCGTTCACTACTTCTGGTATCAGATTAGGAACTGCGGCTATCACGACAAGAGGTCTTAAAGAAAATGATATGAATACTATTGCAGAATTAATTTCTGAAGTAGTGGACAATATTAAAAATGAAGAAGTAATTGCAGGTACTAGAAAGAAAGTAAACCAATTAATGGAAGGTAAGGCTTTATTTAATTATTAAGAATTGCTTTTAGCTAATAGCCATTTGCTTTTGGCTTTTCAATATAAAATAAAAAGAGGTGCAAATATTTTGCGCCTCTTTTTTGCAAATTGTAATTTTGAACTATCAACTATCAACTATCAACTATCAACTATCAACTATCAAATAAACTATGCAACCCGAAAAAAAACTTTTCACCTTTGAAGAAATAAAACAGAAACTGGCCAATTATTGTGTGTATCAGGATCGTTGTCATGCTGAGGTTGAGCAAAAAATGCGGGAGTTTGTTTTGATCCCCGAAGCTAAAGATGAAATTCTTTTGTATTTAATGAAAGAAAATTATCTGAACGAAGAAAGATTTACAAGAAGTTATATTCGTGGAAAATTTTATATAAAAAGCTGGGGGAAAACTAAAATTAAAATGCATTTAAAGCAAAAAGGTATTACTGAAAAACTAATCTCTACCTGTTTCGATGAAATTGACGAAAATGATTATTTAAACATAATAAATAAGATATACGAAAATTACGAGAGTAAATTGAAAGGATTGCAGAATTATCAAAAAAAATCAAAAACTATTAAATATCTTCTAGGTAGAGGCTTTGAATATGACTCTATTTTACAAGTAATTGAAAATTAACATACATGTAATTTTAACATTCATTAATATTATTTAGAAAAAGTTTAGATTTGTCAGACGAAAAAAATAATATTTATGAATTTAAAATTACAAAGTAAGTCAAGGACGATATATGCGTTTTTGATGGCTCTATTCTCGGTGTGGGGATGGGCGCAATCGGTGACGATTATTCCTGATAAAACGACAACTGGGAATAATTCTAATACTTATGTAGCAGCATTAACAAATTTTACTGCTGCGAATATTGATTGGGCAATCAAACAATGGAATCCCACTAATTTACAGGTAAGAGGGAACCAAACTGATGCTTTTGTTTTTTACAATACTTCTGCAATGCCAGGTAACATTACTAAAGTTACTTTAAATACTTTTAGTGGTACATTTAATAATGGTTCTATTAGGCTTGCTGAAGGAACAACAACTCAAGCTGCGGCAACAACTGGTGTAATTGGAGTGGCTTCAAGCGGTAAAATTGAATGGACACCAACAGCAGGAAATACGTTCTTTAAAATAATATTTCTTAATGGATCAACTTCAGGGACTGCTAGGATCACAGATATTACTGTAGAATATGCAAGCCCAACTCAAACAACTTCTCCTACCATTACAGCGAGTGGTACAGCTACAGGAAGTGGAACGGATAATTATTGGGGGAATGCAAATATTACTTTAGAAAGTGCTTCATCTGGTGCTTTATTATACTATACAACAGATGGTACAACACCTACTATTTCTTCTACACAATATAGCGCTCCATTTCAAATAAGTGTTACTTCAGAAATTAAAGCAATTGCAGTAGCTGCACCATTAACTGTAAGTACCGTTACTACAAAACAAATTACAATTACAAATCCTGCTACAGCAACAATTCCTTATAATCAAACATTTAATAATACTTTAGGAGATTGGGTAAATTACAAGGAATCAGGTAGTGCTGGTTATACTGGTTGGACAACAGCTGCAAGTGGTGCAGAAAGTAATGGTTATAACCTAGGAGCAGCAAAAGCATGGTTAATATCTCCAAAATTTACAGGTGTACAGACAAATTCGCTTTTATCTTTTAATTATGCTTCTCAATATGAAGGGGATGATTTGAAAGTAGTATATTCTACGAATTATGCTGGATATGGGGATCCGACTACAGCTACTTGGACTAACCTTACAACAATTGCAGAAGCTTCTGGAACAGCAGTTTCTACAGGTAGTTTAACAAACTTTGTTGTACCTGCATCAGGAAACGTACATTTTGCATTTGTTTACGAAGACGCAAGTGCAGGAGGATGGGCAATGTGGAGAGTAAGTAATCTTTCAATTAATACACCAGTTGTTACATCAACCACCACTTGGAACGGAAGCTCATGGTCAAATGGCACTCCTGCGGCTTCAGTAGATGCGATTATTACAGGTGCTTATACAACTTCTACTGCGACTCCGGCTTTCGTTGCGAAAAATATTACAGTTAAAAACGGTGGAATTTTAGAAATTACTTCAGGTAATACGATTGGTGCAGTGAATGTTACTATAGAAGACGGCGGTAACCTTATTCAGAAAGACGGTTCTACTTTATCTTATACAGGAGCTTTCAAAGTATTGAAAAATGGAACTAGTGAAATTAATAAATATGCATTTTGGTCTTCTCCGGTTGTTGGTCAGACTTTAGCTAATATTTATACAGTTACACCTACATCTATTACAGAATATGAAACAGCTACTGATTCTTATGTTAATGCAGGCTCAACTTCTGCATTTGCTAAAGGATATTCTATTGAAACTCCAGTAGCTAACGCAGCTTTAGTTTTCACAGGAGCCCCAAATAACGGAACGCAGACTTTCACATTGGCTACTTCGGGAAATGGATTCAACTTAATTGGTAACCCATATCCTTCAAGTTTAGGTTTAGGAGCATTCTATACAGCTAACTCGGCAAGAATTTCAAGTACATTCTATTTCTGGGATAATAAAAGCACGAATGTAACGCTTCAGAATGGTGCAAGCACTACAAATTTTGGATATGCTACTTTCAATGCTGCAAACGGTGCGAATCCTACCTGGGTTCCTGCTCCTAATGGTCTTGGCGGAACAGCGGTTATTCCTACAGGTGATGTTGCGAATATTGGTCAAGGATTTATTGTTAAGACATTAAATACATTTGTTGATACTTCTTTAACATTTAATAATGATATGAGAGGTGCTGCAAGCGGAACATTCTTTAATAAAAACAATTCTTCTACAGAAGGTAAATTCTGGTTAAAATTAAACTCTGAATACAATACCAATAATATTTTTGCTGTAGATTATACAAACGGAGCTTCAGACTCATTTGATAATTATGATTCTAAAGCAATAGGAATGGGTTCTGACGGATTCTATACTTTAGCTGATGCGCAAAAATTAATCATCCAAGGGAAAGAAAGTTTTGATATTGATGATGTAGTTCCTGTAGGAGCAAAGCATTTCCAAAACGGAAACTTTACCATTGCTTTAGTAAAGAAAGAAGGATTGTTTAATAACGGGCAGGCAATTTATCTGCATGATAAGGTTACAGGGACTTATACAGATCTTCAGAATGGAGCTTATACATTTACTGCAAATGCAGGAGAAAGTACAAGTAGATTCGAGATTGTTTACAAACTTAATGTTTTGGCAACTGCTGAAGTTCAGAAAGATGGTTTTGAAGTGTACAGAAACGGTCAAGATTTCGTTGTGAGAAATAATAAGAATATTGAACAAGTGGAGATATTTGATGCTGCTGGAAGAAAAATTCAGACAATCAACGAAAATTCTAAACTAATCCGTGTACAGCTTGTTTCTAAAGGTGTCTATATCTTGAAAGCATTGTCAGAGGGTAAAGAATACACAAAAAAAATAATTAAATAAGAAGAATTATGAAAAAGATTATAATAATGTTTGTAATGGTATTGTCGGGATTTACTTTTGCACAGGAGTCTTCAGATAATCCATTTGTATATGATAGTGGTACTACTGAGTTGCAAGAAGAAGATACTTTTCCTGCAAATCCAGGAAAAGCACCAATTGATGATTATGTTCCAGCTCTTTTGATCGTTGCAGTTGCTTTTGTGATTGCTTATGCAAATAAAAAGAAAGTGGCTTAGTAATAATAATTCTTATCATTAAATTAAATCTTCCGAAATTAATTTCGGAAGATTTTTGATTAAAACCAAGAAAGTATTTTTATTTCGTCAAATTAACTTATTAAGATTCAATTCTATGGTTTTGTTTTCTAATTTATACTTAATTTGTGTAAACATATTAGAGGTATCAAATCAATTACTTCATTTGAATAGCAGAGTGTTTTTCTTTATCATAATCTGTTTTTTCTTCGGTTTTAATGGATATTAAGTAAGTGAAATTTCTGTTTTTTTATAAAAATAATATCATTATATTTGCCGAATAATCGAAATATCAAAATGTTGAATGAAAAAGCTTACTGATGCTTTTACTGCCTTATATAATGGGGATAATATTGTGAAACTCACAGAGCTAAGATATATACCGAGATGGATAGTTATTTTTATAGACTTTTTTATAGTCTTAACATCCATACTTATTTCTTACTTCTTCTTAGAAAAACTCAAGGTTACAATCAATTTTCCTGATTATCTGATTCAGCAGGAATTACTTCTTATTGCTATTAATATCTTCTTTATGTTTGTATTTAAAACATATGCTGGTATTATCAGACACTCTACTTTTTTTGATTTTTTTAAAATTGTTTTGTCTTCAGGAAGTACTTTAATTGTTATGCTGACGATTAACGTAGGCAGTGAGTTTTTTTTAGGAAAATCACTTTATCTATATCCTATTCTATTTCTTTATTTTTTTATCTCTGTTTCCATTATGTTTTTCTTCAGAATGGTGACCAAACAGTTTTTTAATATTCTTATTGACTTCAAAGGTTCATCATCAAAGATTAAAGTTGCGGTGGTTGGTGTAGGTGATGCGTCAGTTTCTTTGGCAAGAGCAATCCTTCACAACCCTAATTATCCTTATCGCTTAGAGGGGTTTATTACAAAGAGATCAGATTCGAACAAGGCAATTTTATTAGGACATAAAATTTATAATATTGATTATTTTTTTAAAAATAAACATCTAATCAACCAGTTTGATGCTCTTTTGATTATCAAAGAAATCATGTCAAAACGCGAGCTCGAAGAATGGATGACACTGGCATTGGATCATGAATTGAAAGTTTTAAAAGCTCCAACATTGAGTAAGATGCGTGATTCTGACTTAGTAGGAGGAATTCGTCAGCTTCAAATTGAGGATTTATTAAACCGTAGACCTATTAAAATTGAAAATGAAGAGGTTAAGAAAAGACATTTTAATAAAAATGTTTTAGTTACAGGTGGTGCGGGTTCTATCGGTAGCGAAATCGTGCGTCAGGTAGCTCAATTTAGTCCTTCGCTGATTGTTGTTCTTGATCAGGCGGAATCTCCTTTGTATGAATTGGAACTCGAATTGCTTGAAAAGTTTCCTGAGCAGAAATTTAAATTTGTCTTGGCGGATATTTCCAACTCTCACAGACTTGAAAAAGTATTTGAACTCCATCAGTTTTCAATGGTTTATCATGCCGCTGCTTACAAGCACGTTCCTTTAATAGAAGAAAATCCGCATGAGGCCATTTTTGTGAATGTACTAGGTACCAAGAACGTAGCCCTGCTTTCCAAGAAATATAATGCAAACCGTTTTGTAATGGTTTCTACAGATAAAGCAGTAAATCCGACTAATGTAATGGGTGCTTCTAAGAGAACAGCTGAACTTTTTGTACAGTCATTACAGAATTCAGAAGGGAACACAACAAAATTCATTACTACACGTTTTGGAAATGTATTAGGTTCTAATGGTTCGGTAATTCCACATTTTAGAAAACAAATTGAGAAAGGAGGCCCGGTTACGATTACACATCCAGACATTATCAGATACTTTATGACAATTCCTGAAGCTTGTGAATTAGTTCTTCAAGCAGGAACCATGGGGGCTGGTGGTGAAATTTATGTTTTTGATATGGGTGAGCCTGTCAAGATTTTGGATTTAGCGAAAAGAATGATTAAACTATCTGGTTTTACACCGGATGTAGATATAAAAATTAAATTCATAGGTTTAAGACCAGGTGAGAAATTGTATGAAGAATTATTAAGTAATAATGCAACTACAATTCCGACTCATCATCAGAAGATTATGATATCCAAAGATCCTGTGATTAGCTTTGATGAAATTGAAATTTTATGTAAACAAATTATCAGATCTGCGGTTAAAAGAGATAAGCTACAGGTGGTGAGACTTTTGAAAGATATTGTACCGGAGTTTATAAGTAATAATTCAGAGTTCGAAGTATTAGATAAGAAAGACCTGACAGATATATCAATTTAATTGTAAAAATAATTACCTGTTGTTAAGCATTATTAACAGCTAATTTTCAATATAATCCTCAACAAATTTTGTTTGAGAAATAATAATCCTATTTTTGTGAAAAAATTATCAGAAATGATCTTAAAAAAATATTTTATTTACGGCGTTCTTAGTTTAACTATATTTTCTTGTGCACCAAGACAAGAAATTAATTACATGCAAGACATAGAGAGTTTGGCGCTAGATAATTCCATTAAAAACAGCAGAAGTACCTTGCAACCAGGTGACCAGTTAATTATCACTGTAACCGCTAAAGATATGGATGTAGTGAAGCCATTTAACCAAAGCTATTCTTCTAGTTCAACAATAACGCAGTATTCTAATCCTAGTTCAAATAATCTTCCTCAGCAAATACCGGTCTCCGGACCTACTTATATTGTGGATACAGACGGAAATATTATATTTCCGCAAATTGGTATTGTAAGCGCAAAAAATGAGAATTTGGAAACAATGAGAACCAAGTTAACAAATCTTATTTCAGAATATGTGAAAAATCCGGTGGTAGAAATGAAATTGATTAACTTCAAAGTTTCTGTTTTAGGAGAAGTTACAAGACCAGGTACATACGTTATTCCAGATGGTAGTACTACATTATTAGGAGCTCTGGGTTTAGCAGGTGATTTAACACCCTTTGGAATCAGAACAAATGTTTTAATTGTTAGAAATACAGACGGCCAGATTACTAAAGAAAGAGTAGATTTAACGAGTGCGCAGTTCATTAATTCTCCATATTATTATTTAAAACAAAATGATATGGTTTATGTACAGCCTAATGCTAACAGAGAAAAATCTGCTAGGGTAGATCCTAATACAGGATTGTATATTTCTATAGCATCGGTTATAGCATCTTTAGCCATTGGTATTTTGGCATTGGTGAAAAATTAATAATAAGAATTATTCTTTATAGTGGACTATAATCAAACACAAGATAAGGCTCAGGAAGAGTCTTTAAATATCAGAGAAATCATAAAACCTTACATCCATCGTTGGCATTGGTTTATTATAGGTGCAATTGTTGCCGTCATTGTCGCATGGTTTTTTTTAAGATATAGCATTCCTGTATATAGTACAGAATCAACTTTATTAATAAAAGAGGTTAAAAAATCAACATCTGGTCAGTCAGAAATGTCTGTTATTTCCGAATTGGGGGGAATTGGCGGTATGGGAACCAATTCTGTGGACAATGAAATTGAGATTTTAAGATCTAAGAAACTAATGTTTTCTGTAGTGAAAGAATTAGCATTGGAAACCAATATTTATTCTAAAGGAAAAATAAAAGAAACAGAACTATATAAAGAAACCTCTCCCTTTCTTGTAAGAATTATCAGTGAAAAGAAAAAGGCTAAGTATCCCCCAAAAGACGTTATTGCTAAAATAAAAGGTAATAAGATTATAATTGAATCTGAAAGTTTCAAGAAAGAGATCCAGACTGATTTCAATAAAACGATTACGATGCCTTTTGGCGTAGTAATGTTTCAGAAGAATTCAGATTACAAACCTAAAGCTTCAGATAAACCAGCCGAAGAGTTTAGATTGCAATTTATGTCCGGAATGGACAGAACTAGATATTATTTATCTAAGCTCAATGTAAGTTTGATTCAAAAAGAAGCTACAGTTCTTAAAATTGCAATTACGGATCCTGTTCCTGATAAAGCAGTAGACATCCTTGATAAATTAGCAGTAAATTACAATAGAGAAGCTATTCTAGATAAAAATTCAGAAGCACAAAAAACAGCAAGCTTTATTGATGAGCGTATTAATATTATCAGCAAAGAATTAGGAACGGTAGAATCTCAAAAAGAAGATTTTAAACTTCGTAATAATATTGCGGATATACAGACTGAAGCTGAACTATCTTTAGAGACAGCAATGAGCAGCCGTCAAAAACAGCTTGAAAATGAGTCTCAGCTTGAGTTAGTTAATAGCTTACTTAGCTCTATTAA